>CAYPZD010000001.1:0-13398 GCA_964415055.1 uncultured Verrucomicrobiota bacterium
CCGGTGATTAGCTTAATTCAGCCACTCCGTGGCCGAACTCCCGGGGCCACCTCACTGGACAACGTCATTTGGGGAGAATCCCATTTGCGGAGTCATCAGCGTGTTTTTCCGGAAGGCCAACTGGTCGCTGTTTTGGAAGGGAAGGTAGTGGGGGCGGTGGCCAGTCTGATCGTTGACTTGTCGCGCGATCCAATTCGTCCACACACTTGGGCGGGAATCACGGACAGCGGATATTTTCATAATCATAATCCGGAGGGTGACACCTTGTATGGGGCCGACGTGTATGTCGATCCGGATTGTCATCGCATGGGAATTGGTTCAGCTCTCTACGAAGCTCGGCGCAAACTGTGTCAGAAGTTCAATTTACGTCGTATCCTAGCGGGGGGGCGTCTGGTGGAATACCATCAGTACAGGGATCAGATCTCACCCGAGGAATATGCTGAACGTGTTGTTAATGGTGAGATTCAAGATCCGGTCTTGTCGTTTCAATTGCGGCATGGGTTTGAATTGCGAGGAGTGCTTTCCAATTACCTGCACGATTCAAAGAGTTGCAACTTTGCCAGTCAGATCGAATGGTTGAATCCAAAGTTCAAAGCGAAGCCTTCCACTGTTCGCAAAGTGCGTATTTCCTGTGTTCAATACCAGATGCGCAAGGTCTCTTCCTTTGAGGATTTCGCGCGCCAGGTTACTTATTTTGTGGATATCGCCAGTGATTACGGAAGTGATTTCCTGTTGATGCCGGAATTGTTTTCTGTGCAGTTGCTTTCTCAGACCAGCACCTTGACGCCTCAGGAAGGGATCCGCGAATTGACAGCGTATACCAAGCCTTTCGTCAAGCTGATGACCTCGCTGGCCAAGAAATATGATCTGACCATCATCTCCGGGAGTCATCCCGTCAAAAGAGGGAAGGATATCCTGAACATCAGTCACATTTGCCTCCCATCCGGACGCGTCGTCGAGCAACCGAAATTACACATCACCCCAAACGAACGCAAATGGTGGGGAATCGCCGGGGGCGATCAACTCTCGGTCATTGACACCCCGGCCGGCAAGATTGGTGTGTTGATTTGTTACGATGTCGAGTTCCCGGAGGCGGCACGTTATCTGGCAGATCAAGGAGCGGAAATCATCTTTGTACCTTTCTGCACCGACAACCGTCAGGGATACATGCGGGTGCGCTATTGCGCTCAGGCCAGAGCCATTGAGAACCAGGTTTATGTCGCTTTGGCGGGGAATGTGGGTAATTTGCCGGACGTGGTGAACATGGACGTTCAATACGGCCAAGCCGCCGTGCTGACGCCTTGTGATTTTGCGTTTGCACGGGATGGGATTGCTGCTGAAGCGGATTCCAACGAGGAAACTATCCTGGTCTGTGATCTGGATCTGGATGACCTCCATGAAGCGCGCCATTCGGGAACCGTTACTCCAAGGTTGGATCGACGCCCCGATTTGTTTGTGGCACGTCACCCGTTCAAGGACATGACCCCACACGAGTATCATGCCGATGAAGGGCCGCTCGGAGATCAGCCAAAGTTTGGCGATTGACTCCCTTTCAAAAGAGAAATGATGCATCCGGTATCAATCAGTTTGATGGGTGTTTTTCTAACCGCAGATTTCGCAGATTAACGCAGATTTAAAATCGTGGTTGCACACATTTTCATTGGGTGAGGCTTTCATACAGTTCGCCACCCAAAGCCGATCTGAGGATTGTTTCAAAAAGAAAAAAATCTGCGTTAATCTGCGGTTAAAAACCCAACAATAAAGTCACGATCGTTACCGCTATTCTCAAGCGGTCGTCTGACGTCTTGTGGCGACGGAGGCGACGATGCTTTCGATGAGGATCAAGCCCAGCACGGCGGACAAGGCCCAGCGCCAGAATTTTTGTTGGTGTTCGATTTCCTGTGCTGCCAGCAGGCGGGTGTCTTCTGCCGATTTTTCCCGTGATTCAGGGGTGTCTGTCATCGCCGATTCGGGCTGCCGGGTAGGAACGCCCAAGCCTTCCAGGGTTTCAATGGGCAGGGGAGATGTGCGGCTTTCGTTGGGATCCAGGTTGACTGCAAAGATCCATTTGAAATCGTTGTCGGCTTCGATTTCATATAATCCGGGTTCCTGGGTGGTTCGATAAAGTTTGTCGTTCTCAATGTTGGATTCGGTTCCATTTGGATCGCGGACCAGGAGTTTGTTTGCCGTGGGGATGCTGCTCAGGTCCACTGTTTCCCCGATGCTGTATTGGGTTCTCAGTTCCTGGTAATTTCTTCCGAGATTGAGAATGGTGTAGAGCCAGGGGACAAATTTGGTTGAGAGCGCCAGTTGACTGTCTTGTGGTGTCCATGAGGATGTCAGGACTACCAGGCGTCCGAGGCCTGCTTTGTGGGTGAGGATGGCTGGAGAGTCGGTGTCGAATCGGGCGGGGATCGTCAGTGCCTCATCCTCTTCGTCCAGGTTGCGAATCTCACGGTGTTTCCAGAAATGTATTTTGCTGAAATCGCTGAAGCGTGGATCTGAAAAGGGAGCGAACAACGGATCTTGAAAATTGATTTTACCAAACAAAGCATAATCGGAAACAGGCGCTTCACTGATTTCCAGGGAGGGATCTTCCCATAATCTTTGCAGTGTGTCCTGCATGGCAGTGGAGGGCAGGGTCATCAGCACGGTGGCGCCTTGTTCCATCTTGCCTCTCAGTCCCTCCGCCACAGCATCGGTCAAGGGGCGGGTAACCACCCAAAGATCGATGGATCGCAGGGATGCCATGGGGCCCCATGCATCGTTCTGGGGTTGGATCAGCTCGACCTTGTGTTCGGGGATGGATTGAAAGGCCCTGTGCAGGTAAAACTCCAGTTCCGAATCATCAGTTGAACTTGTTTTTGGAGCCAGGAGCACAATGCGGCTGTTTTTGGGTTTGAAAGGCGCCATCCAGATCGTGTTGTCAAATGTGTCCGAATCCCCACTCAACACCAATCGGTCTGCGCCGCTGGTCTTCGGCCATTCGGGTGCGGTGGTGATGCGGGCTTGGCCGGGGGTGACATACATGGGCAGGCTTTCGGTATCGGGGACCATGCCGGTGTTGTTTTGCCACACCACTTGAAATTGTTCCTTTTCGGAATCCAGCGCGTTGGATACACGCACGCGAGGAGCCACGGATTCACCGTCTTCGGATATTTGCCAGGCTGATTGCAGCGCCTGGAGTCCGGCGTTGTCGGTGTTTTTGGGTTTGGCCTCATCGAACACCACATAAGCATGCTTGGGCCAGTCCTGGCCTCGCAGGCTTTCATATCGGCTCCCGGTTTGGAGATCAGAGATAAGGACCAGTTCCCAGGCTTTTTGTTCCGTGTCCTTTTCCTCTTCCTTGGCGCCTTCTTCCATGCGGTTCAAGGACTCCAGTAAAGCGGTGTCGATGGCGGTGGATTTCCAGGTAGGTTTTTCGGCCTTGAGTCGATTCATCACATCCGCGACGCGTACATCGGCATTGATGGCTGACCAATCGGCGAATGAGGCGACCTGTTGCAGGCTTTCGTCGAACAGGAAGACGGTGACGTAGTTTTCCTGTTTCCATTGCGACAACCAGGTTTCGGCTTTCTCCAGTGCGTCGTCCCAGACTCCATCCCGACGCATGCTTGCGCTGCGATCCAGCAGCAGGCAATGGCGGACGCGCTCATCTGCCTCGAGTTCGACGCTTTGGTTGTTGGTAAAATAGGGGCGTGAAAAGGCCAGGGCCATCAGTAACAGCACCAAACACCGCAGCAACAACAGGAGCCAGTGTTCGATACGGCTCTTGCGGGTGAGCTTGGGGGGCGAGGGCTTGAGGAACATCAGGGAACTGAAGGTCACCTTGTCCCTCGTTACCCGCCGGATCATATGGAAGATGATCGGAGCCGCGATGGCGGCGCCTCCGATGAGAAACAATGGATAGAGAAAACTCATGCGTCGATCATGCGGTATGTGCTTTTCGTTGGACCACCCGTCCGCGATGCATGCGGGCTTTGAGGAAGTCGAACAATCCTTTTTCCAGCGGTTGATCCGTGGTCATCAGGGTGTAGTCGATGCCTGAAGCATCACATGCCTTCTTGAGCCGGGCTAGGTGGGCTTCCAGTTGGCTCATGTATTCTTTTCGCGCCGAGGCGGGATCGACGAACATTTGTTCGCCGGTTTCCTGATCTTCAAATTGAATGGCGTTTTCGAACGTAAAATGGCGTTCGGCTGGATCCAGTATCTGAAAGACCTGTGCTTCATGCCCGTAAGCGGCAATCGTTGCCAGATCCTCTTCCAATTCATCCAATGGGGCCAGAAAATCGGAGATCAAGATGATCAATCCACGCTTGTTCATCAGGTCCATGATCCGTTTCATGGGTTTCTGAAGATTGGTGCTGCCGCCTTGACAGGGTTTTTCCAACGCCTGCATCAATTGGCGCAAGTGTCCCGGTCGGTTGCGGGCAGGCATGTATTCCTGAATGCCTTCGTCAAAGGACAGCATGCCGACCGCATCACCCTGACGATTGAGGAAATAACCCAGGGTCGCCGCGAGTGTGTTGGCGTAATCCTGTTTGGTGACGCCGCTCTGACCGAATTCCATGGAACGACTGCGGTCCATCAACAGGAAACAACGCAGGTTGGTTTCGTCTTCGAATTTCTTGATGTAGTAGCGGTCGCTGCGGGCGTATAATTTCCAATCAAGATACCGTGGATCATCCCCCGGTGTGTATTGCCGATATTCGGTGAACTCCACCGAGAAGCCATGATAGGGGCTGCGATGCAAACCGCTCCAGAAGCCTTCAACCACCACTTTGGCGCGCAGTTCCAGATGACGAATGGTCATCAGGGTGCGGGGATCAATGAAGCGATGCTGGCTCAATCCCTGTTGCGCAGGTTGATCGGTGGTGGGTTCCGCCATATCGAGACTCTCGGTTGCCTGGCTGAGGTTTGATTACATGGTTTTCACATGATCCAGCAGTTTCTGGATGATGTTTTCGACACTCACGCCTTCGGCTTCAGCACGGTAATTGGTCAGGATACGATGCCTCAGGGTGGGGGTGGCCAGTTTCTGTATGTCTTCAATGATCACGTGTGAACGTCCTTGCAGCACTGCGCGCACCTTGGCTCCGAGAATCAGGAATTGGGCTGCACGCAAACCGGCACCCCAGCTGACCCATTGATTGACGAAATCAGGGGTGTCCTTCTGGTTCGGACGTGATGCGGATGCCAGGCGAACGGCGTAACGGATCATTTCATCCGCTACCGGAACGGCTCTGACCGTGTCGTGAAAACGGATGACGTCTTCACCGGTGAAAATGGGTTCGATGGGATCGGCCTTTTTCGATGTGGTTTGGCGCACGACTTCGACTTCATCGTCTTCGGGAAGGTAATCGATGACCACATTGAACATGAAACGATCGAGTTGCGCTTCGGGCAGGGGATAGGTGCCTTCCATTTCAATCGGGTTCTGGGTGGCCAACACGAAGAAAGGTTCTTCCAGGGGGTGCCTGACGCCTGAAGCGGTGATCTGGTGTTCCTGCATGGCTTCGAGCAGGGCGGCCTGGGTTTTGGGTGGCGTGCGGTTGATTTCGTCGGCCAGGATCATGTTCGCGAAGATGGGGCCTTTGACGAAGTTCAGGTGCCGGCCGTCATCGGTTTCCTGGAGGATCTCCGTGCCGGTGATGTCGGCGGGCATCAGGTCGGGCGTGAACTGGATGCGTTGGAATTTGAGGTGAAAGATCTGGGCAATCGACTTCACCAAAAGAGTTTTTGCCAGCCCGGGCGCACCGGTGATCAGGCAATGCCCGCCTGCGAGCAGTGCGATAAGGATTTCTTCGATCGGTCCTTTTTGTCCGATGATGACTTTGCTGAGTTCGCCTTCGATACGGTCGCGGCTCTGGGCGAGTTGTTCCACGGTGCGTTCTTCATTGACCCATGGCTGATTTGTCGATGCTGATTCTGCCTCCACACTGATCCTCTCTCTTGATTGTTCTGTTTAATTAATGCGTGAGGGCATACATAACGATATTAATGCCCAAAGGGTATGCTTTTTTTTCCGAAAATTCTCTGAAGTAATATTCATTGGCACCTTCCCATTCCCATCCGTCTCCCAGATCGGTGTTGTGACAGATGATCATCATCATGCGTCCCTCATCGTCGAACATGCCTTTGTAGAATGGTGTTTGAGCATCCCAACGTTCGAAAGTGATGCCGTCATACTCACTTTCGGTTCCACGTCCGACATTGGGAATTTGGGGTTTTTCCTTGAGCGGGAAAACGAAGCTGAAGATGGGGTGTTCGATGGGAAGTTCCTGCGGTTCGCGGTCCGGAAATACGAGTTTCAGTTCGCGTTTCAGGTTTTCATATTCTTCAATGCCCCAGAAATCGTCGATCATCATGAATCCACCTCCAAGGAGGTATTTGCGTAAAGCCTGACGCTCGTCTTCCTGGAGCATCATTTCACCCGGTTCAATGAGGTAGACGAACGGGTAATCGAACAACTTGGGATCGGTGAGTGACACATGAGTTCCATTGGGATCCACTTTGAGCGAAGTCAGTTGTTCGAGGCGATATGAAAAATTGAGGTCGCTCTCGGGCATGTCAATGCTCCATTTCTGCCGGTATCGACCGTATCCATCCGTCCAGGAACGGAATTGAATGCGAACAAAGGTAAAGACGTCTCCTTTGTATAGTTCGTCCAAATCCCAGTCAGGCACGCCACCTCTTTCGTCTCTTGGATCTCCAAAACGACGTCCCCATTGTGCTTCCGCGTCGAGGTCGATGAGGATCAGCCCGAAGATCACCAGCAAGAAAACGATCCCAGGGCGTGAACCTGCCGTTACTGCATTATGCAGGGCGCGGAGAGGTGAACGTGTTTTGTGGGAGCTGATCATGAAGGGGGGATTTATTGACCTTCCGGGGCTTCGGGTTGTTCTTCCTTCTGTAAGGGAGCTTGTGTCGGTTTTGGGGTAGGAGTCAGCCCATCGGGATCCTGACCTTCAACATCTATTCCACCTGATTGCACGGGTTCCGGATCTTTCCCATCGGCGCTATCTGGTGAGGAGACGGATGTTTCTTCAGGTCTTGTCTTGACCAAACTTAGCAACAATCTCTGAGCATCCTGATATCGAGGCGCTTCTTCCAATGCCAGCAACACTTGGCGTTTGGCCTGATCGGATCCCTCCATGTGGAGCAGACGTGCCAGTTCGAAATGGGCCAGTGCGGGGTCCAGTGGATTGAGTTTGATTAAAGTTTTTCGAGCTTTGATGGCTGAGGAGACGTCGTCCAGCCGTTCCGATGCGATGGCCAGGGCTTCGTAGGGGCGGGCACTCAACGGATTGACGGCGAGGAAACGTTCGGCGTTTAGTTTCATGGTTTCCCAGTCTCCGGCATCACCGGCAATGTTGATCAAGCGCATGTAGGCATCACTGACGTCGCCGTCGATGGCTGCAAGTTTTTCGAGATACTCCCGTTCCGTGTCGATGTCATCTTGTTTTCCGGCCACGAAGGCTGCCAGGTAAAGGGCTCCGTCCAGACCTCGTTGTTCCGGGTAGGCTTCCAGAAGTGTGTTCAACACTTCTTTGGCCTCGTCCCATTTGCCGTTCTGGACATGTTGGCGTGCTGTGCCTATTAACAAGTAATAATTGGTGGGATTGTTTTCGAGTTCATCAGGGAATTCAGCGGCTGAAATCAGGTTGGGGTCGGGTTCGTCCCAGGTAAGGGTTTCGCCCAGTTTGGATGCCTTGGCTTGAGCCCAGGTGATGAAGGCTTCGTCCAGTTCTTCCACATCCAGTGTCCGATCGGTTATGGCATCATTAATCGGAATGCCTTCTCCCAGGTCGGTCAGGATATGTTTCAAGGCGTCCATCCCGTATTTTTCCACGATGAACGCAACGACCAGAGAAGATTGATAATAGGCGAACTGCATGTCCTCACCGGATTCGGCATTCAGGAAGGCGCCGCTAAGTTCCCCGATGGGGGTCATTTCGTTGCGCATGACCCGTTGGCGGTAGTCAGGTGACATGTGCTGTCCCCAAGCCGGATTACGTTCCAGTTCTTCAAATACCGAGATGCCCTCACTCAACCATCGTGGCATCTTGTTTTTGGTAAGGTTCAGGGTGACCACATGGCAAAACTCATGCCACAGCACAGCGCGCCAGTTGGAATCGCGGCCAATGGCCGAGGAAGGGCTGTTGGCGGTGATCACATCTCCAAAGCAGACACCCAGAAATCCGGGGTTGTGCGGCATGCCGAAAGTGCGCACGCCAAAGTCACTTTGGTTGGGGAAGACTTCGACAATGATGGGATGATCCAGCTCGATGTCGTATTTGTCGCAAATGACCGCTTTGGCTTCCTGGAGCAATGCCATGGCCTGGTCTCCGAAAATGTTGGCTTCTTCGGCATCCATGCGCAGGATGAAATCTTCGTTCTCGATGGTTGCGAAATCATCGATGACCGATTTCAACTGCATCAGGTTAAAGGCGGTGACGTTGTATCCGTCGGCGTCATGCATGTCCTCCGCCATCTGCCAACCGTCGTGTTCTTGTCCCAATCGAAGAAGGTCCTGGGCCAGTTGGATGCGGGCGTGGGCGTAGTCTGGTTTGAGCTTCAGGGAGGCTTTCTGATATTCGGCTCCTTCGGCGAAGCGGTATTTCTGGGACAACTTCCGGCCGATCAAATGGTCGACTTCCGGGTTTTGCGTCCAGGTGGACATGGCTTTGTCGCGGGCTTCTTTTTCCTTGTCGTAATCGCTGTGCAGGTGGGCGATGACCGCTTCGTAAGCCCAGGCGTCGGGGTGCCTGGGGTTGATGGTCTTGACTTGTTCCAATAATTCGCGTGCCTGGTCAAAATCTTCTGCGTCAATGGAGTTGTCCACGAACATCAACATGGCTCCAACGTGGTTGGGATTGGCTTCTAGCGTTTTGGTCAGCATTTCTCCCATCTGATTGTTGCCCGATCCAGCGAGAGCCTGAGCCCAACGGAACAAGAGCTCGGCATCGTCGGCGAAATGTTGCAGTCCTTGCTTAACCGTGTTTTCGGCGACCGCAAAATCTTCCTTTTTCAAGGCCAGGTCAGCTGCGGCAAGGAAGGATTCCCGGTGTGGGGGAGTGGCTTTCATGCCGGGGTCGAAAAAGAGTTCCAGCACCACCCTTGGATCGACTTCCAGTTTCAGGGCGGCGTCTCCGAGGTAGGCCAGGTTCTCGGGATTGACCCGGGAGTAACGGATGCTGTTGATGTAGGGGGCGCTGCGATCCAGGTATTCCTGAGCCAGATCGGGCTCGTTGTTGAACAGGGCGACTCGGTGGCCGGCCGGATATAATTTGATGCCGCTGACCCGCCGGTCTTCCAGACCGTCCTGCAGAATTTCAAACGCACGCTCATAACGTCCCAGCCGCATGGCATTTTCGATGCCGAGGAGATACCACTTTTCGTTGAAAGCATTGGTGTCTTCGAGTTGTTCCTCGCATACATTCAGGCTTTTTTCGTATTCACCTTCACGATTCCAGGCGATGGCGTCGTCGTATTCATCGGCCGATGTTGATGAAGTGAAGCTGAAGAGTTGAAAACACAAAGCGGCTGCGATGGTGAGCAGCGCATTTGCATGGCGAATCCTATATTGGAAGAGCGTCCCCATGGTGATTTCAATCACGATAGCCTGCCCGGGCAGGAATGCAAATAAATTGAGAATGGTGAATGGTGAATAGTGAATTGTCCTGAAGGCTTCCCGAAACGGATGCGTGTTGGATATCGGATGCTATAAGGGTTGCGCGTCGGGGACGACACGCGCTACCCAATGGGGGATGACAGGGAATCGAGTGCCATGAGGGGACGCGCCGAGACGCCACGTCCTACCTGTTACAGGTTTGCGTAGTAATTGTCGACGCGATCGCTGACGTCTTTGTAGTCGATGTCGACTTCGTAGATGAGTTTGAACTGCTCGATGGCCTCTTCGGGTTTGCCCATTTTTTCGTAAATCAAACCCAGGTCATATGTTAAATCCTTGCGCTGTTCGTCAAAAATTTCCTTTTCTCCAATGGCGGTCTGGATGGGGCGGACGGCCAGGTCCAGAATGCCGCGTTGCATGAAGCAGCGTCCCAGGTGATGGAGTGCCTTGATTCGGATATGCGGGTTTGCCTGGGCTTTTTGAAATAACTGGATGGCTTCCTTGTATTCCTCGCGTTCGTAATGCAGTACGCCGAGTTCGAATTTGATGGCCAGGTCGTTCGGGTAGTTTTCGGATCGTTGCTTGCAACTTTCGAAGGCGATGGTGTGTTTTTCTTTTTCGAGGGCCTGTTTGGCGGTCTCGTAATCCGCATCGTTCTGATCCAGTGCCTGGATTTTTTGGTCGATGGCCCGGACTTTCAGGTCGTCCACCTCTTTCTGAATGATTGGATCAGGGATGCCTTCCGTGCTGTCCAGCAGGCGTTGATAGTATTCAGTCGCTTTTTCCAGATCGTTTTTCTGGGTGTAAAGTTGGGCGATCTTCTGGAGTGCTTTGACGTCGTTGGGAGAGGCTTCGATTTTCAGTAATTGATCCTGAATGAGTCGTTCTGCGACATCGTCGGTCTTGACGGTGCGTTGTTCCTGTTCCAGGCGAACGGCTTCATCTTTGTTTCGGAGGATGTCCCGATAGGAGCCTTCGCCACCTTCCAGAGTGTCATATCGACCTTCCTGCATGGTGTGTTTGGCTGAGGCGTCTTTGTAGGCCTGATACAGGTCGGGATCGTTCGGGTGGTCCGCAGCCAAGTCTTTGAGAATCTTTTCAGCCCGGCCTGTTTGTCGGCCGGCTATCAACGCCTCACTCAGGCGTAGGCCGATTTCCTTGTCTTTGGGAGCGTTCTTGAATGCGAGTTCGAGCGATAAAACCGCCGTGCGCACCAAGTCCAGTTTCATGGCGGCCGCTGCCAGGGTTTTGTGGGCTGCGATGTTGTTTGGATCCCCGTTCAAGACGGATTCAGACAGGTCGAGAGCATCGGATGGATTGGTTCGGACGGCAATTTGGGCTTTGGCCAGTTGGGGGGAGGAACTGGCTGATCCGAGCATCTTGCGAAAGAAACTTGTCTTGCCATCCTGTTTCTTGAACTGCGTGGCCCTCAACGCTTCCCGGCAATCGTAGAAACCCGGTTCTTTCTTCAGGACGGATTGCAAAAGCGTGATGGCATAGTCCAGATTGTTGCGCTGATAGGCTAATTTGCCTTTTTCAAACAACTCGCGCAATGACTTATCAATATCTGTAACCTGTTTCTCCGCCATAATGATTCCCTCATTGGAGCCGTGTGCCGCTCGACTTGTTTATAAGCATATACGATACCAAGCGTTGACGCCGGTTGTCGTAGCCTTGCCCAAGCTCCAATAGAGTTGGACAACGTAGAGGATGGGCGGGTTCAAAGTCAATGCCCGCTTATGTGCTTTGATTCGCATGTAAATCCTTTCTCGGGTGCGATTAAATGTGCGGGGTGAATGGATCGTAAGTTAACCACAGGGGGCACAGAGAACACAGAGGTAACATGTTTTTCACTCATTTATTGCAATTCTCTATGAGCTCAGTGTCCTCTGTGGTTTTGATAGATTTGCCCCGTGGAAGAAATCGTGCCCTCCTTTCTCAGCAGCACAAATCCAGTGTTGGCATGATGTTTGACACTCGGTACACTGGCTTCATTCCTTAAGTAGCCGGATGGTCGAAGACCTTTTTTGGGCTTGTGGGGCGTATGGGGAGCAAAGAACCACTATGAAAGATATATTTGTGATTTGTATGGCGCGAGCGGCAGTTGGTATTGTTGTTTTGCAGGGTTTGATGATAGCGGCGCCCACCATGGTAGCTGCCTCTATTGAAGAAAGCCTGGATAAACGTCTGCCCAACGGGGACGGCTCGGTTCATCTGACGGGCGAGCTGCGTCAATGGCATAAGGTGACCCTGACTTTGGACGGACCCTTTGCTCACGAAACTGATACTTCTCCCAATCCGTTTACTGATTTGCAAATGCAGGTGCGTTTTACGCATGTTTCGGGAAGTCCGGATTACGTGGTGCCAGGGTATTTCGCCGCCGATGGAAACGCGGCTGAATCTTCGGCCGCATCAGGAGTCAAATGGCGTGCTCACTTGTCACCCGACAAAACAGGGATTTGGAGTTACGAAATTCACTTTCACCAGGGTGATCATTTGATTTCCAACCCTGACGCGGTGCCAACTGCCTTCAGTCCGTATCATGGCATTCAGGGGAGTTTCGAAGTGATGTCATCCGATAAGTCGGGACGTGATCTGCGTTCCAAAGGCCGATTGCAATATGTCGGTGGACATTACCTGCAATTCGCGGGGAGTGGAGAGTATTTCCTGAAAGCGGGTGCCGATGCTCCTGAAACCTTTTTGGGATATGCCGACTTCGACGGAACGATTGCAGGTAAACCCAATCGAGTTCCCTTGAAGACCTGGGAGCCGCACTTGCAGGATTGGCGCGAAGGGGATCCGACCTGGGGACGGGGCAAAGGGAAGGGGATGATCGGTGCATTGAATTATTTATCAGGGAAAGGCTGCAACGTGTTTTCCTTTCTTACCTATAACGCAGGAGGCGATGGGGACAACGTGTGGCCCTTCGTTTCTCGGAATGAAAAACTGCATTACGATTGTTCCAAGCTCGATCAATGGGGCATCATTTTCGATCACGCTACCAAGATGGGGCTGTACCTTCATTTCAAACTTCAGGAAACCGAAATGGACGACAATCGTCACGGGAAAAACAGTTCTGGGAAAGTGCCCACTTCTTTGGATGGCGGGGCATTGGGAATTGAACGGAAACTATATTGTCGCGAAATGATCGCGCGCTTCGGGCATGCCTTGGCTTTGAATTGGAATCTGGGCGAAGAGAACACGCAATCGACCGAAGAGCAGCAAGCTATGTCGCAATACCTTCGGGATATGGATCCCTACGATCATCATATCGTAGTTCACACCTATCCCGAACAGCAGGACAAAGTGTATCGTCCTTTGTTGGGGGATGACTCTGTTTTGACAGGAACCTCCCTGCAAAACAGCAACATCAGGGACACCCATTGGCAGGTGGTCAAATGGACGCGAGCATCCGCTGAAGCAGGAAAGCCCTGGGTGGTTGCTTTTGATGAATCAGGAACCGCGCAATACGCTCAGGTGCCCGACTTGGGCTACCAGGGATTTGATGGAACGGATCCCGCGGACAGCAAGAAGATTCACACACAACACGAAGTCCGGAAATATACCCTTTGGGGAACGCTCATGGGCGGCGGTGGTGGTGTGGAATATTATTTTGGTTACAAACTGCCGCAGAATGATTTGGTTTGCGAGGATTGGAGAAGTCGTGACCAGTCCTGGGATTACTGTCGGGTCGCCTTGGAATTCTTCAAGCAAGAGAACATACCATTCTGGAACATGACCACGGCCGATGAACTCATCGGGAA
>CAYPZD010000001.1:13498-89528 GCA_964415055.1 uncultured Verrucomicrobiota bacterium
AGCAAGAGAACATACCATTCTGGAACATGACCACGGCCGATGAACTCATCGGGAATCCGGAGTTCAACAATGATAAATACTGTCTTGCAGATCCAGGGGAAACCTACCTGATCTATCTTCCTGAGGGCGGTTCAACCACGTTGGATCTGACCAGCGTTGATCGGGGGTTTAGTGTTCGATGGTTTAATCCAAGAGAAGGCGGTCCACTATTGGTCGGTTCGGTAAAAGAGCTTAAGGGCGGAAAGAGCGTAACCATTGGGATGCCGCCGAATGACCCGGATAAGGATTGGTTGGTGGTGATTCGATGATCCTGGTCAAGTGACGATAACTTTGTTTCTATTCATCATTGTCAACATCCATTCCAAATTCCAACTCTCCTAACGAAGAACTTCAAATTTGGATTTGGAGAAATCCAGTCGAAACAAAGTTCCTTCGTAGCCGACCACGAACAGGTCGCCGGTTTCGGATTGGGCAATGGAAACGGGTTTCTCGGGACAAACGCCCAATTCAAGGACCTGGATTAATCGCCTGTTCTTTTGGGTGAGGCCCCAGATCCGGCGGGATTGATGGTCGCCGAAGATGTAGACGCCCTCGAAGGAGGAGACATCCGGCTTGCGATAGACGTATCCTCCGATCACGGAAATACCCTGTTTGCGTGGGTATGCGAAGATCGGTTCCACACAGATGGCGCCTTCTCTTTGATAGGTGTTGGAAAATCGTTCGAATCCTTCCCAGACGTTCCATCCGTGGTTTTCGCCTCGGCGCAGGATGGTGATTTCCTCGTAACGATCCTGCCCGACATCGCCAACCCAGAGTTCTCCTGTTGCACGGTCGAAGCTGAAGCGCCAGGGTTCTCTCAATCCGCTGGCCCAGATTTCGGAGCGTATGTCTGCTTGGTTCACAAAGGGATTATCGGGTGGGATGGCATAGGGCAGTCCTGAATCGGTTTGGTCGATGTCGATGCGTAACATTTTTCCTTTCAAGAGAGACATGTTCTGCGCGTGCCCATTGGGATCCTCGTGTGGCCCGGTGTCCCCCATGCCAACGTAAAGATAACCCTCCGGACCAAACTCCAATCCACCACCGGTGTGCGAACTGGTGGTGGCATTCCAGCGGAGAAGGGTGCGCGAGGGAGCGCCGGAGTCCTTGTTCAAATCCGGCGTTGCTTTCCGTTCCACTGTCATGGCGATGTGTTGGTCGGAATCGTTGTAGTGCAGTGCGAGGAAGTATCGTCCATTTTCCCTGAACTGTGGATGAAAGGCCAAGCCCATCAATCCACGCGCTCCTCCTTGGCTGAGCTTGGGGCCCAGATCCAGGAACAGGTGTTTGTGGTCCCCATCAAGTCCTTTTTCCAATCGCCAGATACGACTTGAAGCGTGTTCGATGATCAGGAATTGATCGGGTTCACCGGGGATCTGCCCCATCCAGGCTGGTTTGGTGAATGTGTGTTCGGTTGAGTGAAAAGGGATAAAACCAATGGGTGTTTCGATGGCTTGAATATGGTCCGGAGTGCCCTGTTTGTATCGAGTGGCGCTTTCCGGCAGTTTTAAGCTCACCAGGTAATCGACCAGGTCGGCCAGGTCCTGAGGTGAAATGCTGAGATGCAGTCCTTCAGGCATCAGGGACAGGTCGCTGGTGCGTTGACTGGTCACGTCCTCCATTGAAATGCGCACGGGTTCCAGTCGGGGGCGTTTGAGTTCGATCCAGTCTTGATTGGCGGCGCTGAGGATGCCGGTGTATTCATCGCCGTTGTTCAGGTCCACGACAGTGGTGTTGAATCCGTCTGCGATGTTGGCCGACGGTTGAAGAATGGCATCGATGATGTCGCCGCGTCCCATCTTATCGCCAATTCCAAGGAGGTTCGGGCCGGGTTTATCGGTGTGCTTATCCAAGTCGTGACAGGTCCAGCAGGCGAGCTGGTCGTTGGCGAACAGTTCCGCGCCGTGTTTGATGTCGCCGGCATGCACCATGGCGTAATGCCGGTAGTCTATCCGCTTTTCGGCTGCCTTGATCGATGGGAATCGAATGGATGAATCCATGGATAGCCAGCTGAGCAAAACAGCCGCGAGGGAACCTCTGGCAGCAGCCAAGGTGAGGAAAGGACATTTTTTCATAGGTGATAGTGAGCCTGCATTGTTGGTGCAGGGCGTTTGGTATGCAGACCTTTCTCTGCGCATCGTTCACCCTAAATTGCTGGAAAATGGCAATGAAAACAGTTTGACGGGGAAACCCGGGACGAATGGATTGGAAATCGACCGGTGCTGAGCGAGAATATGGGCAGCCCATGAAACCTCTCGACATCTCCCCAGGCCGCATTCGATTCGCAAACATTTTCGTTTCGATTTTTGCGATCACTTTGACAGCTGAAACTTCCCTCTTGTCCGACCAAACCCGTTCTGCCTGGGAACAAGCAGAAGCCAACGCCCTGGACGCCCAACAGGCAGTGGCCTTTTCCCGTAGATACGCGCATGGATGGTTGAGTTTTGCTGACGTGGAAACAGGTCTGCTGCCCAGGCGGATCAGTGGTGATGCCTATTGGAACGCGAAAGATTGTGCAGCCGATAACTTTCCCTTCCTGGTCCTAACCGACCATGTGCTGGATGATTTTTATTTGAAACAAACGGTTCATTCCATGTTGCAAGCCGAGCGTCGTCTCACCACCCGCGTGGATGGACTTCCCGATACCTACGATTTCCTGAAACAAGGCTTTCGTGAGGAGACCGTTCAGTGGGACAATATTTTGTTCGGCGCTTCCGAGTATGTGAAAGATGGTCTGATGCCCATCACCGAATGGATGGGCCCCACGGCCTGGGAGGAGCGGATGCTTGAATTGTTGTATGGCATCTGGAGACACGCCGAGGTGAGCACTCCGGCCGGACCCATCCCAACCAACAATATTGAAGTGCACGGTGAATTGTTGCAAAGCATGAGTCGCATGTATTGGCGAACGGGAGACACACGTTTCAAGACCTGGTGCTATCGATTGGCGGACCAATACCTTCTTCACCATCACTTGCTGGATCATGCCAGCATTCGATTGAGAGATCATGGTTGCGAAGTGATCAGCGGACTTTCCGAAACCTACCTGATTGCGTCCCGACAAGATCCCGACCGTCATGCCCGCTACCGAGAGCCTTTCCATCGCATCCTCGACGACATCTTGGATCATGCTGTTAATCCAGACGGCATGATGCCCAACACCTATCAACCGAGCAAAAAAGGGGACATGAACCTAGGCATCAGTGATGGGTGGGGTTATGTTTACAATGCCTACCTGACCGTCGCCGACATTGATGGTGTGCCGCGCTATCGTGAGGCGGTACGTCACGCCCTGGAAAATATCCACAAGTACCTGGATGCAGATTGGGAACGCGGTGGAGCGGATGGATACGCCGATTCGGTGGAAGGTGCTTTGAACATGTTGAATCGTTTGCCAGTGGATACTGCCTTTGAATGGGCTGATCAAAGCATTCGTAAAATTTGGGAAAAACAACGTCCAGACGGTATCATCGAAGGATGGTATGGTGACGGGAACTCAGCTCGGACCAGTCTGATGTATGCGCTATGGAAAACGCAAGGCGTCGCGCCCAATCCTTGGCGGGATGGATTGCAAATTGGCGCAGTGGAACGTGAAGGCGCCCTCCACCTGTGGATTCAAAGCCAGGACTTCTGGTCCGGAACCCTGCGCTTCGATCGTCTGCGCCATAAAGACTGGTTCCGCCTTCCCGTGGATTATCCGCGCATCAATCAGTTCCCTCAATGGTTCACCGTGTCGGATGACGACAAGTTCGATGTCCAGAAGGACGATCGATCGGTTGTGATTTTGACCGGGGAGCAACTTCGCGCCTACGCATTACAAATCAAGCCCGGTCAAAATGTACGATTGCTGATCAAACGTCATA
Source organism: uncultured Verrucomicrobiota bacterium (assembly GCA_964415055.1). GTDB lineage: Bacteria > Verrucomicrobiota > Verrucomicrobiia > Limisphaerales > AAA164-E04 > AAA164-E04. The sequence continues at coordinate 17,401 of CAYPZD010000001.1, forward strand.
CCAGAGACTGATACCCCAAGATTTTGTATCTGACATTTCCTGGGTTTGGCTGTTGTGATAAATCTCTTCAGCTCGCTCTTGTCCTGTGGGGCACGGGTGGTTTAGGATATTGACGTTTTTCAAATCAATCATTGCATCCATGAAAAAGTTTAACGTCGGTATCATCGGTTACGGCTGGGTGGCGGGAGCGCACATTCAGGCCATTAATGCTTCATCCAATGCACAGGTCCGTGCGGTGTTTTCTTCCAGGCCGTTGGATTCAGCGGAGGTCAGCGCCACGCACGGGAGTGACATTCAGTGTTATCAGGATCTCAAGGCCATGCTGAAGGATCCCAATCTGGATGTGATTTCGATCTGCAGTTATCCCTACCAGCATCGCGAGCATGCCGTGGCCGCCGCCAAAGCGGGCAAGCACATCATTCTAGAAAAACCGATGGCACTATCGTGGAAGGATTGTGTGGCCATTCGTGATGCGGTGAAGAAGGCCAAGGTGCAGTCCTGCATTTGTTTTGAGTGCCGATATTCGAGCCAGTTTCTGACGACCAAGGCCATCATTGATCAGGGATTGCTCGGGAAAATTCATTATGGCGAAATTGATTACTATCACGGCATCGGCCCCTGGTATGGTCAGTATCGTTGGAATACCAGGAAGGATGCTGGTGGCAGTAGTCTGTTGTCTGCGGGGTGTCACGCTCTGGATGCTTTATTGCTTTGCATGGGATCGAATGTGGAATCAGTGCAAAGTCTTTCGACCGGATCGAAGAACAAGGATTTCAAAGCCTACGAATACGACACCACCAGCGTCACGATTCTGAAATTCAAGGACGGCCGGATCGGTAAAGTGGCTTCAGTGATTGATTGTATTCAGCCTTACTATTTCCACACCCACCTGGTTGGAAGCGAAGGCAGTTTGCTGGACAATAAATTGCACAGTACAAAGATGGGCGGGTTGGACAAGACCCGTTGGAGCGAACTTTCGATGAAGATGCTCGATAGCGGGGATGTCTCGGATCATCCATATCAGACTCAATTCGAGGCGTTTTTTGCAGCCCTCCAGAAGAAGAAACCGATGGCATTGACGAACATCGATGACGCCCTTCGATCTCACGAAATCATCTTTGCTGCGGATCGCTCTGCCAAGACAGGAAAATCGGTCAAGGTTGGTTAGTTTTTGTCAGATATCCATTTCCTAGTCATGGAAACGACGAAATCCACATCTGTTCCAGGCTCAGGGAAACGGAAGGCCATGGCGATTGCCGCGCATCCGGATGATATTGAGTTCATGATGGCGGGGACTTTGATGCGGCTTGGGGAAGCGGGGTGGGAGTTGCATTACATGAATATTGCCAATGGCTGCTGTGGAAGTTTGGAGCATGACGCCCAAACCACCGCCGCCATACGTGCCGATGAAGCGCGGAAGGCGGCAGAAATATTGGGCGCGCAGTGGTACCCGCCTCTGACCGGGGATCTGGAGGTTTTTTACAACGATGATTTGTTGCGCCGACTGGCAGCAGTTATTCGTCAGGTGGCTCCGGAGATTTTATTGATTCATTCTCCTGTGGATTACATGGAAGATCACATGAATGCCTGTCGACTGGCCGTGTCGGCAGCGTTTGCCAGGGGAATGCCTAATTATCAAACCGACCCACCGGTGTCACCCGTCTCTCAGGAAGTAACCCTTTATCACGCCATGCCACATGAACTGGTGGATACTTTCGGGGATCCCGTTAAGGCCCGCATGTTTGTGGATGTCGGGGATTTGATGGGACGTAAGCGAGAAGCTCTTTCGGCACACGCCAGCCAGAAGGGATGGCTCGATGTTACCCAGGGAATGGATTCCTACCTGAAGGACATGGAAAAAACGACCCGTGAGATGGGGCGTCAATCCGGCATGTTTGAATGTGCCGAAGGCTGGCGACCTCATGCACACATGGGCTTTTGTGATCGGGGCGCGAACCCTCTGAAGGATGCCCTCGGAAAGTGTTTTGCTCCATGAAACCGCCTTTGATTGATTTGAACCGTTGCGCATCCGATCACGCGACCTGGTTGAAACATCGAAACGAAGTGCGTGCGGGGATACGTCGTCATCTGGGGCATCTTCCGTCCATTCCGGAAACGATCCAGGCGGAAGTGGTATGGCGTCAAAACCATACGCTTGGTGTGGTTGAGAAACTGCAGATCGATAATGGGACCGCAACGGGCATGCCTGCCTGGTTTGCGACCCCGAAAAATGTCACCGAACCCGGTCCGGCTGTGTTGTGGTGCCACTGGCATGGAGGTGAGTATGAGGTGGGTAAGGATGAACTGTTTGAGAATCGCCACACGCCCGAATCGCCGGTTCAATGTTTTCTTGAAATGGGCATGTCCGTGCTTTGTGTGGATGCCTTGGGCTTTGGGGAGCGTCATGGTGCCGGGGTGGAGACGTGTGAGGACTTCGAGCATGAAGGGGAGCACAGTTTATTCAAATATTTTCTATGGCAGGGGAGCACCCTTTGGGGGCGCATTCTTTGGGATGACCGAACAGCTTTTCGTTACCTGCAACAGCGTTCCGAAGTCGACGCCAAACGCATCGCAGCAGCAGGGATGAGCATGGGTGCCACGCGGACCCAATGGTTGATGGCCTTTGAAGACGAACTGGCGGTGGGGGTGCCAATCGCCTGCATGGTGCGGTATCGGGATTTGGTTGAGGCCAAAGGGTTGCATTTGCATGGGATGTATTTTTTTGTGCCCGGTTTGATGGAATACTGTGATCTGGAATCCATCCTCGCCCTTGCAGCGCCTCGTCCCCTTTTATGCATGAACGGCATGGAGGATGAGTTGTCTCCAATTCCCGGTATCAGAACGGTCGAAAAGGAATTAACGAAAGTATACGAGCTATACGGCAAAAAGGAGGCCTTCCGGTCTGATCTGGTCAAAGGGGTGGCGCATGGGTGCGCAGATGAAATGTGGATGTCCATGAAAAATTGGATACGCCAGTGGCTTTGATTTTTGACAGTAGGAATGATGTGTCATTAAGGTTGTTTCTTACTTTAAGAGCATAAACAACGGATGGCAGATTCATATCAATTGCGGATCAATGATGTCCAAAAAGTGGGCTTCCTGTTTGCTTGTATTCTTTGGGCTTTTGCAGTTGATGGAGTTGTGGTGCGGGCCGATGACCTGCTCGATCGTCTTCAGGACAAGCTTACGTTCAGCGCGTTTGATGATCAGTTCAGGCTGAGGCTGAGCCATGTTGCGAGTATGGAAGGGTATGCCTTTGAAGAACCTCCTGCCGGGTTTGTCAGCGCCGAATCCAATGCATTGTTTTTTCCCAGGTTTACGACTTTCGTGGATAGTCAGATTGGATCCCAAATATATGGGTTCGCTCAGTTTCGATATGACCGTGGGTTTCATCAAGGGGACAATCCCATGGAATGGCGGGCCGATGCTTATGCACTTCGATACACCCCTTGGGATGACGGCCGGTTAAATCTTCAAGTCGGGAAATTTGGCACTCCCATCGGAAATTGGGTGCCCAGGCAACACCCCAAGGACAATCCTTTTATCACCGCCCCGTTTCCTTATGAACATCGACCCGTGATTTTCGGTGAACTGGAGGATTTTTACTTCAGCAGAATGGTCACGCAATCGAGAAACCAACCTTATACATACAGTCCCGTCATTTGGGGCCCCGTTTATTCGACAGGAGCCATGGCGTCCGGTCAGATTCAGGATTGGACCTATGCGTTTGAATTCAAGCATGCCCCGATGATATCGAGGCCGGTCGATTGGGAATTGAGCGAAGTTCAATTTGATCATCCCACCGTGGCTGGCAGGATTGGTTGGATACCGAACCCGATGTGGAATTTGGGTATGAATGCCAGTAAAGGAGTGTACCTCATGAATGTGGACCAAAGGGTGTTGCCGGCCGGATCGGATGCCCGTGATTTTCAGCAAACCTTATTGGGCGCGGATATTGGGTTTGCCTGGCATCATCTCCAAGTCTGGGGGGAAGTTTACCATTCCAGATATACGGATCCTTTGGTTGGTGCGGCCGATGCGTATGCTTACTATGTGGAAACAAAATATCGTTTTACACCTCGGTTTTATGGGGCGATTCGATGGAATCAGTTCATATCCGAGAGCATTTATGACGAATTTTCAGGACGACATGTTCCGTGGGTTTCCAATGCGTGGCGAAGTGATGTGGCGGTGGGGTATCGTATTTCCGCCCACAGTCTTTTGAAACTTCAATACAGCTTTCAGTACTTCGAGCGCGGCCCGAAATCATCCACTCAATTGATTGCGGCACAATTGAGCGTTTGGTTTTGATGCTGCAACAAGTAACGTTTGGAGTTTCATGCAGGCGCGATGATCCGGAATGATTTGCATTGATAATACGAATAATCGGGCTAGCTTGGCCTTCGGTCAGGAGGCTCAACATGGACCTTGCTGCTTATGGCGAGCCAAGTTCTGACTGCACACAAAAAAACGGTGCCAAACTTTCAGGTAGAGGCGATGGAGGATTTAGATCATGCGTATATTGATAGTTGAGGATGAAAAGCATCTTGCGCGCATTGTGGCCAAAACATTGTCCAAACATGGTCACGAAACGGAATGTGTGAACGAAGGTGTCGAAGGGGCCGAGCTGGCTTGCCGTGAAATGTTTGATCTCATCATTCTGGATCTTAATTTGCCAGGTCTGGATGGAATTTCCATTTTGAATCAACTCAGGCAAAAGGGGAAATTGGTCAGGGTAATGATGCTGACCGCTTCCGGCGAAGTTGAAAACCGGGTGTTGGGACTGAATTCCGGCGCAGATGATTATTTGACCAAACCCTTCTCGATGGACGAACTTGTTGCTCGAGTGGAAGCGCTCGGTCGGCGGGGGGCGACTCCGACAGCCAGAGATTTACTGTCCGTCAAAGACCTCCAAGTTGAAATCCATGGGAGAAATGTGACACGCGCCGGTAAGAAGATCAGTTTGTCGCCCAGGGAATTTGAACTTTTGCAGGTTTTGATGGAGGAACCGGGGCGGGTGTTTTCAAGAACTGAATTGTGCAAGCGTGTTTGGCATTGCGAACATGATTATGACACTCGTAGGGTTGAGATATTTATCACCAGACTTCGTAAAAAGCTTGATGAGAACTTTGACTCACCTCTTATACAAACCGTTCGGGGTGTTGGTTACGCCATTCAATCCAGTTGATTTTTTTAGATATGAATTGCTTGATATCATTGAAGAACATCATGAGCTCATGTGGGGGTTACGCATGGGGCGTGGGTGTATTTTTTCTTATCACTTTGAATCAAGTGAGTGCTCAGGCTGTGATTGAAGGTCGGGTTCCGTTGCCTGAAGGTAAAGTGCCGCCTGTGATGGTGCAACGCTACCAGATCGTCACCAAAGGAAAGATTCTGGCGCCCGATCCCCCGGTCGCCATTGTTTATCTGGAGGGTGAATTTTCAAAGACCCGGAAACCTGTTCAGGTTGCTCAAATGCTGCAGAAGGACCTTGTCTTCGATCCAGGTCTGTTGGCTGTGCAAGTGGGAACCAAGGTGGAATTTCCAAATCTGGATGATAGTTTTCACAATGTGTTTTCGTTTTCAAAAACCAAACGATTTGATCTGGGCAGGTATCTTCCCGACGAACGCCCCATTCCGTCCAAGGTGTTTGACAAACCAGGTTTGGTCACTTTGCGATGTGATATCCATGAACACATGCGGGCCCTGATTCTGGTGGTTGATACCCCTTACTTTATCACATCGGACACGCAGGGGAAATTCAGGTTGGAAGGACTACCGGCCGGGAAATGGAAACTGAAAGCCTGGTTGAACTCGAAAAAGACGATCGAGATCCCTGTGGAATTGGAAGAAACATCCACGCTGAATCTAAACTTTCCTTGAAACTCTAGTATCATGCCGGCTTCATTGCAGACTTTTCGGTTTCGACTGAAGATCCTTGCCGCTTTGATGTTGGTGGTTGTTCTGTTTGCCGGTCTGGCTCTTTATGTGGCGGAACAGAAAAATTATCGCGAAGTCATTCTGGACCAGCATCGCGTCTTCCTTGCTGAGTTTGATGCCTGGCAAAAAGTTCGAACCGCACGCCACGCGCACCTTACCTTGGCATGCCAGAAATTGGTTCATCGTCCGCGCATACAAGCTTCTTTTGAGGATGATGCCCTTGATCTTCTTTATCCCAGCGCCAGGGATGAAATGAATCAAATCATGCGCGGCATGGTTTTAGATCCAGAGGATCATCCTTATTCCATGAAACCCGTTTTTTATCGTTTTCTGGATCACGATGGAAAGATCATCTCTCCCGAGGAAATCACCATCGAAGGCAATCTCAACCCGCAATTGGAGTCACAACTTGAAGTGCCTGAAATTTCTGAAGAACCCGAACTGGGATACGTTTTTGTTTCCTCCGACTCCGGTTCGGTAGAGGCGGTGGAAGTCATGGCGACGCCCATTATCTCATTGGCAACCGGTGAAATCATGGCGGCATTGGTGGTTGGCTTCAATTCATTCCTCACTCCTTCCGACACAACTTCCAAAGATGTCTCCCGGTTCATTGGAATCTTTGGTGAAAACCGGTTGTATCTCGAACAATTGGAAAAGGATTCGGACAAGAACCTGATTCACGGAGCCCTTGAGTAAATGATTTCATCAGGTGAATCGGTTGAAGGCAACATGACCGTGCCGCTTGAGCAGGGAAATGTTCGATTGTTTTTCAAAATCCTAAATCCAAACTCATCTTATCCTCCTGCTCATGAAGTTTGCCTGTTTCCTTTGACAGTTTTTGAGCAGCGTTTAGGTCAGGTGCGTCGCCAAATCATTTCCATTGGATTGGGATTGATATTCATTGGATTTGTGACCAGTCACTTTATGGCTGGAAGGCTTTCTCGGCCTGTCGAACAATTGGAGGCTGATTCGGAATCGAACCGGGTAGGTCGTGAGCTTGCCGAAGATGCGCTGGAACAAAGTCATGTTGAACTCCAGCGTTCCAGGCGATTTTCAGCCAATGCCTCGCATCAGTTGAAGACTCCCGTGGCCGTGCTGAGGGCTGGACTTGAGGATATGCTTTCACGAAAAAACCTTCCCGCAGGCATGGCAATAGATTTGGAGCAATCCATCATGCAAACGTTTCGTCTTGGACGAGTGATAGAGGATTTGCTTTTACTTTCCCAAATGGATGCGGGTCGTTTTCATCTGAATTGTTCGCGACTGGATTTAACGGAAATTCTGGAAGGTGAATTGGATGACTTTGAAGTTCAAGCAAATCCTTTGAATATTGAAATTAAAGCGGACCTTCCAGCAAAAGCCACGATTCAGGGGGAAAAAAGGTATGTCACAATGATCCTGCGAAATTTACTGGAAAACGCGGCAAAGTACAATCGAGAAAATGGTCAAATGACTTTGTCTTTGTCCATAGAGGATCCCCGTATGGTCATTAAGGTAGGCAATACGGGAAACGCCATTCCAGAACAAAGCCAGAGCCATATTTTCGAACGGTTTCACCGGGGCAATGCAAACGAAAACGTTAGTGGGCACGGACTTGGTCTCAACATTGCGCGCGACCTGACCCGACTTCACGGAGGAGATATGTTGCTGGAATCCTCGAAAGACGACTGGACTCAGTTCGTTATTTGGTTTCCATCGGATGCAGGTTCCGTTGTTGATGGGTGATGCACTTTTCGCTGGAACCTCTTTCCTTGAAGCCTGATGTAACAGTTTTGCTACTATGGAATGATTGCCAACTTTGTCAGATCTTACACACTTCCATTTGTCTGGTTCGACAAGATTCAGGCAATAGGAGGTGGTACTTCTAGGGGATGATCATGGGTGCTTTTGGAATGAAGATTCCGAAAGCACCCCATCAATCCATCGGCTTTTCAACAAACTCTACATCATCCTGGCAACACATGCAGGGACCCGGGACAGCGGTGCGGATGGCGCAGATGACGCAGTAGTAGTAGAGGTCGTGGATGACTCCGTCTTTGAAGGATTTCATGGAGACGATGTCGATGATGTTAGATTTGGGGAACAACCACGCTGACAGGATGAGTTCCCGGTCGCGCACGCGTTCGTCATCGAACACGGCTGCGGACAGATTGTTTTTCAAAGTGAGATAAAATTTACCGTCTTCTGTCTTGATCCCATAAACATGCTCATGACCGGTTGGTATATTCATGCCGAACTCCTTGTTCATCGCTTCATGGAGGCATACCACGCGGCCTCTGATTTGGATTTTGGTCAAGTTTTTGTATTTCTCCAGGCCGGCCAATGGAGATCCCTCATCGGCTTCGGTATTGGAGGCAACAGCATAGATTGCCAAGCACCATAAGGCCGTGATCAATCCTTGGATTGTTTGGTTTTTGATGGAGCTCAAAGACTGCATGAGTTTGAGCCTACCACAAGGGCGGTAAGTTTTCCACGACTGGATTTGTGCTCATGGATCTCTAAATCTGAAGATCTGATTATTCTTTCTCATAGCTGCCATGGCAGCTAAATTGGGCGGCATGCGCTCAAAGATGACACTTGGTTCCATTTTTTGGATTGGGTTATTGGTTGTGTTTTTAAACGGTGGGCAAGCCGCTAGTTTGAAGGGGCCATTTCCAAGCAAGCATCTGGAGGCTTCCACTCGATTGGCGTTGGATTTTCTTGAAGAACAGGTTGCTTCCTGGCCCAGGGAAAATGGTTGTTTTTCGTGTCACAACAACAGTGACGCTCCGCAGACATTGTTTGCCGCCAGGCAGTATGGTTGGGATATTGCCGGGGACTCCATTTCAAGCACCCTGGATTGGCTTTCGAGTCCTGAGAAATGGGACAAGCAGCAGGGTGATCCCAATGTCAGTGATCAACAATTGGCTGATGTTCAGTTCGCATCAGCCTTGGTCAAAGCTGTGAGTGCTGGTGTGCTCGGGGAGGAAAAGTGGAACCGCTCGGTAGCGCGGAAACTCGTGGGTTATCAAACGCCCGAGGGAAACTGGGTGATCGAAAAACAGGATTCGCTGGGTTCACCTGCCGCTCCCGGAAATGCCCTGGCCACATTAAAGGCATGGACTTATCTAAACCATGTTTCATTTGAGGAATCTGAAAAAGCCGTTAACAAGGCTGCTGGTTTTCTACGCAACATGCCTCTGGAAAGCGTCTCGCAAACAGCCGCCAAACTGTTGTTCATCAGAGCAAGTGGAGTGCAGGCAGGAGGGGATGCCGTGTTGGGATTGGAGTATTTGATGCGTGCTCAGACCACTCTTGGCGGTTGGGGCCCATACCCGCACCGTCCTCCGGAGGTGTTCGATACTGCCCTGGCCTTGCTCGCTATGTTGCCACATGCCAGGGACGAACGCATCGCCATGATCATGAACCGGGGTTTGTCTTTTCTGATCGCTGAGCAGTTGCAGGATGGGAGCTGGCGGGAGACCACCCGGCCTTCAGGAGAGGAAAGTCATGCCCAGTGGATATCCACTTCGGCCTGGGCCACGATGGCTCTTTTAGAGATTCATCAGTTTCAGAAAAAAGAAACGGCTTCGGATGATCAGGAATGATCTTGTCCGAAGCCGATGGTGAATTTTTAATATATACTGATTGCCAAAAGTAATTTCGCAAAAAAATCTGCGCCTCTGCGCCTCTAGCGTAGCGGGCGTGAGTTATTGTTAGTCATTCGAATACTTTTAAGCATCCATTTTTGTCAACTGGTCTAGAACCGTCGCTCTGGGGCGTTTAATTCAGTTCACGGATCCAGATGTTGCGATATCGAACCGGGTTCCCATGGTCCTGCAATAGCAGCGGACCTTTGGGGGTTGCTCCCGAGTAAGCTGCCGCCGTCGAGGCTTTTCCGGTGATCGGAGTTTGGTGTTGGATCAGGATCCCGTTGTGGAGAACAGTGAACGAACCGGGTTTGACGGAACCGTCTTCCTGCGGTTTGGGCGCCACGAAGATGATGTCGTAGGTTTGCCATTTGCCGGGAGGACGTGACGCGTTGACTAGCGGCGCGGCGTTGTTGTAGAACGCGCCGGCCTGACCGTTGAAGTAGGTTTCGTTGTTGAAAGAATCCAATACCTGAATCTCGTAACGGCCCTGCAGATAAACACCGCTGTTACCGCGTCCCTGGCCTGAACCTTTGACTTCACTTGGAGTTGCCCATTCGATGTGCAGTTGAACGTCACCGAATGTTTTTTTCGTTTGAAGCGATCCGGTTCCCTTCTTCACTTCCATGGCGGATTCCGATTTGAGGAGCGTCCATTTGGCGGCTGCATCTCCGCTCTTCCATTCGTCCAGATTGGATCCGTCGAAAAGAACGATGGCATCCGAAGGAGCTGCTCCGTTGTCGCCGGGGGTGACGATGGCGGGCGCCTGGTCCTTCTTTTTGTCAGATGATTCCGCCGCCTGAATGTGTCCCGAGATGCCCATCAGGGAAACGAGGGCTAACAAGCTGAGTATTTTGTTTCGTTTTTTCATGATGTTTTAAAGTGGGTTACTTGCCGACACAGTAAAGTTTGTCGTTGGTGCGAATGAACAGATTTCCCTGAGCTGCGGCGATGGCGGAGCGCGTCATGTCGTCGCCTCGTTCTCCCATGGGAATGTTGGATTTGATCTCTCCCGTTTCGGCATCCAGCACCACCACGTCGGCGGCAAAATTCATGATGTAAACCTTGCCGTCCGCCACGGTAGGGGAGGCTTCATACTTGCTGCGGCCCGGCAGTTCGGTGGTCCATTTGACCTTGCCGGTTTTGGGCTCGACGCGTGAGAGGGCGCCACGCACATCACTCAGGATAAAGAAGTCGCCATGTGCGTAAGCTGGTGTGGGGACGTCCGAACTTAGATTACGGTCATCTTTGCTGACCCAGGCCAGGGCGTCATCGGTCAAGGTGCCGTTTCCGCCCAGTTTCACCGCGTAGATGGGATCTCTCTTGGGTGCGCAGGCCAGTGCGATACCGTCACCGGCAATGGGCGACGGGACCAGACGCCAGTGTCCGATGCGGGTGGGATTCCAGGTGCCCCAGCGCCATAGCTCCTTGCCAGTGGCCGGATCGTGACCCGTGATGTCGTCCCCACCCAAGATGAGGATTTCGGTGCGGCCGTCATGGGTGTAAGGCATGGGGGTGGTAAAGGATTCCAGCGATTCAGCCTTCGCTTCGCTGGGACGCGTGATTTTCCATTTCAAATCACCGTTCGCTGGATTAAAGGCGGCGATATAGGATTCGTTGGGTTGGTCCTTGAATCCTTTGCCGTGTACGGGGACATCCCTTTGCAAAACTTGTACGTAAAGCGTGTTGTCGTAAAGCAGGGGAGTGCTGCTGAAGGTCCATTGAAAGCAGAAGTCTCCCCAACGTTTTTGGATGTTCGTGCCCCAGAGTTTTTTGCCATCCATATCGAAAACAACGAGCTCTCCGTTGCCGTAAAAGAAGATGGCTTGTTCTCCGTTCGTAACGGGAGAGGGGGAAGCATAGTTGCTGCGGCTGTCTCGTTTGAGGCCGACGGCCACTTTGTTTGACCAAATTGTGTCGCCTGTTTTGCGATCGAGACACATGGCAAGCAGTGTTTCATTGGCATCATCCGTGGTGGATATCAGCACCTTGTCGTTCCAAATGATCGGTGTGGCGGCGCTGCTGCCGGGAAGTTCTTTCGTCCAGGCCAGATTATCCGTTTTGGACCATTGAACAGGCAGGTTGCTTTCTTCTGTGGAACCGTTGAAGTGCGGTCCTCTCCATTGCGGCCAGTTGGCGGCGTGTGATGATTGGGTCAATAGGACGAGACCCAACAAGGTTACCAGGGCTGTGCTTGTTTTCATGTTTTGAATCGTTTGTTCTGGAATTGAACCCGGAAGATAGGTGATTCCCGGTTCGGACTAAAGGCAAAAATACCCCACAATTCCGACGTGGGCGCAGGCTAAAAAATAGACCCCCATTATCGGAGGGGTAAGCTCCATCTTACACCCACTTCAAACCTCAGAGCATTGGAACCCTTTTCAAGCTACAATGGAAACACCACAGTCATTCGATGAACAATAGTCTCCCCGCGTTCCATTCCTTTTGCTCAGAGACGTTTTCAAGGGGAAAGTTTGGGGTCGAGTCCCGCATGCGGGATCTCCCCTCCATTGCCTAAAAAATGAACTGCGCCCTTCAGACGTAGAGCGCGGTCTTTAATTCATGCAATAGCACACTGATGTGACCGTGTCGCTTGTTGGGATCGGCTTCAATGGCTTTCAGAATGCTTTTTTCCAAGGCCACCGGGATGTGCGGATTCAGGTCTCTTGGTGCTTTGAATTCGGCACCTCGTTGGACTTGTCTGCGAAGGATTTCGTCAGGCGTGGTTCCCTGGAAGGGTTTTTGTCCGGTCAGGACTTCATACGCCATGACTCCATAAGCAAAAATGTCCACCCGATGATCGACGGGCTCGCGCTGCAACTGTTCCGGGGCCATGTAGGCCGGGGTACCTGGATTTTTTTGGAGTTTGACCGGTGTTTCCGGTCGTGGCTGGGAGAGGTCGAAATCCAGCAGGCGCACGTTGCCGTTGCGGGAGACAAGGATGTTTTCGGGTTTGAAATCCAGATGCATGTAGCCGCAGTCATGCACGTGTTCCAGGGCTTCGGCGCTGTCGATCAGGATATTACCGATCAAATCGCTGAGGTCCATGGTTTCGTCGGCCATGGCTTCCTTGAGGTTGAGTCCCTCCACGTATTCCATGACGAGGAAGTGTTGGCCCTGGAGTTTGCCGTGTTCGACGTAGTGGATGAGATACTCGTGTTCATGCACGGCTGCCAGAATCTCGCATCCGGCGATGAACCGTTTGCGTGCCACGCCATCGCCCTTGAGTTTTGAAAGCAACAGGCGTACGGCCACCGTTTGCCCTTCCGGGTTGGTGGCCAGCCACAGGTCTGCCATGCCGCCGGTATTGATCAATTCCTGCAGCTGGTAGGGACCAAACGGACCCGGACCGATCGGTGAATCATCCGATCCCCCTTTGTTTCCAAAAAACTTCAACATGTCACTTGGAGACTATGTGCCAGACCCTGGCCAGATTCAAATGATGTTTCTGCATGTCGCAAAGTGTTAGTTTTAGACCTTGGCTGGATCAAGGTTTTTTATTAAGAGGACGGGCAAGAAAGGCTTTGGTGAGTAGGATTCTCCATTTCAAAAACTTAGCTTCCACCTGCAAGGGGTGGCTCGAAGCACCGCTTCGACTGGTTTTTCCCCATGTGTGCCAGGTGTGTCTGGATGCGACAGCTTCAGCTGAAGATGGTTACGTCTGCGAGAGATGTGTCAGGTCCCTGCGCCGTATTCAGGCTCCCTGTTGTCAACGTTGTGGGTTGCCATTTGAGGGGGAGATTTCTTACGGTTTTGAGTGTCCGAACTGTCATACCGTGCGGTTTTATTTTGAATCCGCCAGCTCTGCCGTGATTGCCAACACGTTGATGATGGATTTGTTGCACCGATTCAAGTATCAGGGGGCTTTGTGGCTGGAACCTTTGTTTGAACGTTTGTTTCTGGCTTTGTTGTCCAATGACCCCATGCGATCCGAGTGGGATTGTGTGGTGCCGGTGCCCTTGCATTTCGTACGTGAACGGGAACGAGGCTACAATCAATCCTCACTTTTGGCGCAAAAAATGGCCGATCGGCTGGATTTGCCCTTTTGCGGGAAAGTGCTGAAAAGGATTGCACCAACGCCCTCGCAAACTATGCTGAATCGCAGGGAACGTGCGGAAAACGTTGCCAATGCCTTTAGCGTTGTGGCGGATGAGGCAGTGGAGTCGAAGTGTGTTCTCTTGATTGATGATGTGTTGACGACCGGTGCCACCACCAATGCATGCGCGGAGGTCCTGATGAAAGCAGGCGCACGAGTCGTCTCGGTCCGCACCCTGGCCAGAGGGCTGGGTGTTTCAGCCTGAGGAAGGTTGGAACCCGTCATGAATCCTTTAAATTTCATATAAAAAACATGAGCGAACGTCCCGAAAAGAACGATAAGCACGAGACAAAGTTTTTTACCAGACGCATTCCCGGAGTGGAAAGCAAGGAACCGATGGTGACCCCGCCATCTTCCGTCCCGGATCAGTCGATGCTGAAAAAGCCCAAGCCGGTATCCGGCGGACCCAGAAAGCGTATGATTGCCGAGGGTACGTTCACCAAATGTCCCAAGTGCAGCGAAACCGTTTTCCGCAAGGAATTGGAGGCCAACCTGAATGTTTGTCGCCATTGCGATCATCATTACATGTTGTCCGCCTGGGATCGGGTGCATTTGCTGGTGGATGAGGATTCCTTTGAGCAAATGGATGCCGAAATGTCCAGTGTCGATGTGCTGGAGTTTCCCGGGTATCTCAGCAAATTGGCGGCCAATCAGCAAAAGACCGGCATGAAGGATGCCGTGATCACCGGACTCGGGCAGATGGAGCAGCATAAGATAGCCCTGGGTGTCATGGATTTCAGTTTCAACGGCGGTTCCATGGGATCTGTTGTCGGGGAGAAATTGACCCGGGTGATCGAGAAAGGGACTGAACTGGGTTTGCCGGTGATTATCTGTTCCACCAGTGGCGGTGCTCGAATGTATGAGGGGATGTTCAGTTTGATGCAGATGGCCAAAACCTGTGGCGCGCTGGCGTACCATGGAAAGCAAAATCTGCCCTTCATCAGTGTCCTGACGGATCCCACTATGGCGGGTGTCATGGCGAGTTTTGCGAGTGTCGGGGATCTGATTATTGCCGAGCCAGGTGCCCGCATTGGTTTTGCCGGACCCCGTGTGATCAAGGACACGACCAAGGCGGATCTGCCTGATGGCTTCCAAACGGCGGAGTTTCTAAGAGATCGCGGGTTGATCGATGCCATCGTGCATCGGAAAAATCTTAAAGGGCAGTTGGCGTATTACCTCGATTTCATGATGGCCGCGCATGGTAAACATCGCTCAAAGAAAGCAGGTTGAATCCGGAGTTATTTTTTTCTCACACAAAGGCGCAAAGACACAAAGTGATTGGGTTATGGGTTCTATTTGCGGATGAATTCTTGAAACACACGAAAAAGGCGCATCCGAAGATGCGCCTTTTTCGTGTGTTTCGATGCTAAAATCAGTGATTGTTGATTGTGACTCCGGGCCAATCATCTGTTCGGAAGGGTGTCATAGGTAGTCCTTCCTTGTTTTGAACATTGCAAACGGGGTTGTCAGCCCATGCGTAGCGAACGGCGACCGGATCTGAGACGGATTCGCTCCATACTTCCACCTGACGCTCGTTGATGATCTTTGCTTCGGCATGCACAAAATGCTGATCGGCTCCCGCGATGGTGAAACCGATCGGTTGCCGCACATCAAACAGATCCAATCCACCACCCACATGATCAAATGTGACGATGATTTTGCTGCCCTGGCGGTCCATGGATTGGTAGATCGGACTACGGTAAACAATGTCATAACCATAATCCTTGGCCAAGGCCCATCGAGCCAGTCGCTTGCCGACGTCTTCCTTGTTTTTGGGATGAATGTCCTGGGCTTCTCCCAAATCAATGATCACGGCTTCACCTGTGTTGGGGAGCTTGCTCATGGTCATGGTCTGGGCTTCGCGTAATTCGGCCCAGTCGCTGTCGGCGGGCTGATCCTTTTCGAGTTTGAAATCAGCCAATTGGACATAGTAAAAGGGAAAATCTCCCTGCTTCCAGACGTCACGCCAGTTCTGGATCATGAGCGGAAACAGGTGGCGATATTGGTAGGCTCGTCCTGCATTGCTTTCGCCCTGATACCAGATCGCTCCCTTGATGCCATAACCGATGGTAGGGTTCAGAACACCGTTATAAATATTGGAGGGTCGGTGGTTGCCGGTGAGCTGGTTGTTGGGACGATTGGGGCGGCGAGGGGGATTTTCACCCAGAGCGCGTGCGTTGGCGGCCGCTGTTTTCCATTCGGCGAGCGCTTTCTCATAAGCAGCGATCTGACCGGTGAGTTTTTCGTCGGCTTCGGTTTTGGCCCATCGTTCGAGGAGTGGAGCGTATCGTGAATCCGCTTCCAGAAGGTCGCGTCGCACCCATGCTTCGGCGGCGGAGCCACCCCAGGCATTGTTGATGAGTCCGATCGGCACGTTGAGTGTCTGGTGCAACTGGCGACCGAAAAAGTAACCGACCGCAGAGAAACGGCCCACAGTATCGCCCGAGCATTCTTCCCATTGCCCTTCGAAATCGTATTGTGGTTCCTGTGTGCCGACGCGTGGGACGGTGATCAGGCGTATTTGTGGGTAGTTGGCGCTGAGTCGTTCCAGGTCGGGATCATTTGCTGCGTTGACTGACCACTGCATGTTGGATTGTCCGGAGCAGATCCAGACTTCACCCACCAACACGTTTTCGAAGCGAAGGGTGTTCTTGCCGCTAATGGTCAAGTCATAGGGGCCACCCACAGGGAGTGGTGCCAGGGTAGCTTTCCAGCCACCGTCTTCAGCAGCTCGTGTTTGCACCTTTTGGTCATGGATGCTGACGGTGACGACTTCATTCGGGTCCGCCCACCCCCAGAGCGGGTTGTCCTGCTCGCGTTGCAACACCATGTTGTTGCCGATGATGGAGGGAACGCTGACTTCGGCGCTCAAGTGCCATGCGCCGCACATGCCGGCGATGGCTACAGCCAGTGCTTTGTAATGATGTGATTTGATCATATTATTAAAATTCCTTTACGCGTGTTCGGCCCAATTCAAGTTTACTGAAATGGCTGACCTAGTGGAATGGCGTCACTTTAATTCATGTTCACCATTCGCCAAGGTAAATCGTGTGGGAGATGAGTGCTTTTTGGGCTTCGATTGGTTTTGTTTTGGTTAACCGCAGATGTTCGCAGATTGACGCAGATTATTTGATTTTTGTCGTGTGTAACGAATTGAAGATGATATGGGTATCTCATTGGAGTCCTGTATGAATATTGGCATTGATTTGATCAAAGCGGAGATGGAGCGTGAGAAATGGGAAGCACTTTACGGTCTGGGTAAAGCCAATTCGAAAATGGAATTGTGAATGGGGGGGCGGTTTGGTAGCTTGGAGGCAACGCCTGTTTTTTCGATGTTTCGAGAATGGTTAAGTGTGTAACATGGACAAAAGTGAAAACAGCATTCCTTTGGAGCCGAGCAATCCCACGGTCACTTTTTTTCGAGGATTCTTCATTCGATTGTTTTATGGTTCTCTTGCTTTGCCGTTCATTGCTTTGGTCAGACCTGATTTCTTCGGGGAACTGTTCGGCTTGTTCAGCACGTCATTTGCCTTTTACTTGATCATTTGTGTTGCTGGTGGATTTTACGATGTTGAAACCAGGGAACGGAGGAAAACAGAGTTCAAACTGTTTGTGAAACCAACAGTCAAAGATGTGCTTTTGTTCGCAGCAGTGCTTTTCTTTCTCTGGTCATTGCGGAAATGACCGGGCCGAGACCGGAAAAGTACAAAAAAATGGTGGCTGAACCCAGACTTGAACTGGGGACACGCGGATTTTCAGTCCGCTGCTCTACCAACTGAGCTATTCAGCCACTTTTGCCTTTGACGGCAAGGGCACGTATTCAACGCAGTGACCCACTCTTTGACAAGTCAAAATCGCATAAATGTTACGATTTTTATTTGGAGCACATATTTTGCCGCCGACTTCCATTAAGCTTGCGCCCGGATTCCGTTTGCGATCTGCTGTTGCGAACCATTGAAGAAACGGTCATGAAATACTTTTCCTTATCCCTGTTTTTATCCTTTTTGTGTTCTATCGCTGTCCATCCGGATGTGCGTGCCGGCAAAGCAAACGGTCACTTGGACATTTATTGGGTCGATGTGGAAGGCGGGGCGGCAACGCTTGTGGTAACGCCCGCTGGTGAGTCGATCCTGATCGATTCCGGTAATCCAGGTGCACGTGATGCGCCTCGTATCCATGAGGTGGCCACCAGGATGGCGGGTTTGACTCAGATCGATTACCTGATCACGACTCATTTTCATCTGGATCATTTCGGGGGAGCCGCCGAGTTGGCTCAGCTCATGCCGATCAAGGTGGTCTATGATCGGGGGATTCCTGAGCAAAGCCCGGATCGCAACCGTAACGATGCCCGGTATCCTTTGTTGATCAAACCGTACCGTGAAATGGAGGTTGGTGAACGTCGAATCATTGAACCAGGACTTCAGCTGCCTTTGAAACAAACATTCGGAACTGCCGGAGTCTCATTAACCTGCGTGGGTGTTGGGCAGTCGTTTGTCGATAAACCCCTGGCTTCGGGGGCACCCGTATGTGATGCTTCGATTCCGCGCAAACTCGAAGATCTTTCTGATAACGCCAACAGCGTGGTTGTGGTTTTGGAATTTGGGGCTTTTCGGTTCTTCGATGCGGGCGATTTAACTTGGAATGTTGAGGATAGACTGGTTTGTCCAGAGAACAAGGTGGGAACGGTGGATGTGTATCAGGTGACACATCATGGATTGGACCAAAGTAATCATCCTGCTGTCATTCGTTCCCTGCAGCCGACGGTATCCATCATGAACAATGGAGTGACCAAGGGATGTGGTCCCGCCACGTTTGCCGCGCTCAAGTCAACACCTTCCATTCAGGCCATGTATCAGGTGCACAAAAACTTGAAAAATGATTCTGAGAACAATACCCAAGACGCGCACATTGCCAATTTGGAAAGAGATTGCGAAGGGCATCCCATTCATTTGAGTGTGGAATCCAATGGGGGTGCTTATGTGGTGGCTTTGCCGGGATCCGGTCATCAGCGTCGGTTTGAGACGCGTGAGAAATAGAAAAACTTCGTGTTTTCGAAGGTCTTGTAGTATTTTGCGCTTATGAAACTGGGCATCTACCCGGGGAGTTTTGATCCCTTGACCAACGGTCATCTGGATGTGATCCGCAGGGCCGACAAATTGTTCGACCGGGTGATCGTGGCCATTGCTAACAATGATTCCAAGCAACCGATGTTTTCCAAAGAAAAACGGGTTGAGTTGGCGAGTGAATCTTTGGAGGGGATGGATAACGTCTCAGTGGAAACATTTGACGGTTTGTTGGTGAATTATGCTGTTGAAAAGGGGGCTCAGGCCATTATTCGTGGGTTGAGGGCTATTTCCGACTTTGAATTTGAGTTTCAGCTGGCCTTGATGAACCGGCATTTGAACTCATCCATCGAGACCATTTTCATGATGCCCAAGGATAAATACACCTTTCTTAGCTCGCGTATGGTCAAGGAAGTGGCCTCTTTGGGAGGAGACATTACAGGATTTGTGCCGGCTCCTGTTTTGCATGCCATGCGGGAACGAAGTAAATAAACGGCGAGACATCGTTAAACCAGGAGAAAGACATGGCTTTCGTTGTAGATATCAAGCATTTGGAAACCGATGGGAAAAACTATGAAGGTGAGATTCCCGAAGATGAATTGGAATTGGACCTTCATGATGAGTTGCTGCACCCGGCGGGTCCCTTGCAATATCGGTTATGGATTGAGAAGCATGAAGAGAACCTTCTATTGCAGGGAGAACTCTCGCAGACATACCGTTGCGAATGTGCCCGATGCCTGAAATCGTTCGATTTTGAAGCCTCGATCAGTGATTGGAATGGCTTCGTAGCATTGGAAGGAGAAGAAAGTTTACCCATAAATAATGATACGGTTGACTTGACCGCAGTATTAAGAGAGGATATTTTGCTCGTTTTACCGCAGCATCCGGTATGCGGTCAGGATTGCCAGGGACTGGTTTCCCAGGCGGAATCGGCTGAGATGTCGGATGACGAGGTGGAGGCTACGACGTCTTCTCCTTGGGCTGCGTTGGACGATTTGAAATTGGAAAACGACAAAGACTGAAATATGGGTGTACCTAAGAGAAAACCTTCCAGGAGCGCACAGCGTAAACGCCGGGCCTCCAACAGTGTATTAAACCTGCCGCAATTGAGCGTTTGCCCTCAATGCGCCGCTCCCTACGTGCCGCACCGCGTGTGTCCTGCTTGCGGGCATTACAAAGGCCGTCAAGTGGTTAACATTGAAGCCTATTGATCTCTGATCCTGGGTTTTCAATGAGACTTTAATTCATTTTATTCCATTTATCAGTCGATGCGTATCGCGGTCGATGTCATGGGAGGAGACCATGGCTGCGGCGTGATTCTCGACGGCGTCCTGTTGGCGCTCGATTCGCTTCCCTCCGTAGAATCTGCCGTTTTGGTGGGGCGGGAAGATGAAATCCGACGGGAACTGGATGCCAAAGGGAACGCGGATCAGCGCATATCTGTCCATCACGCCGAAGAAGTCCTCACAATGGAGGATAAACCGGTGGATGCTGTGCGACGGAAGAAGAACTGTTCCATCGCCAAAGGTGTTGATCTGGTAAAAAGCGGCGAGGCCGACGCGTTCCTCTCACCTGGAAACACCGGGGGAGTGGTGGCTGTGTCGACGGTCAAGCTTCGGCGGCTCCCCGGTCTCGAGCGTGCCGGGATTGCGACGGTGATTCCCGCTCCGGAAAACGAGTTTGTCTTGCTGGATGCCGGTGCCAACGTGGATTCCAAACCCATTCACCTTGCGCACTACGCGGTGATGGGAGAGGTTTATGCGCGTGAAGTGCTTAAATTGAAAGAACCCCGGGTCGGGGTGCTGAGCGTGGGGACCGAAGACGTTAAGGGCAATGATCTGACGCTCGAGGCTTTTAAGCTTTGTAAAAAACTCGATGTTAATTTTATTGGGAATGTCGAGGGCCACGATTTGTTCTCAAACCGGGTGGATGTGGTGGTGTGTGACGGCTTTATCGGGAATATCGTGCTGAAGACCTGTGAGAGTTTGGCGCATGGTATGTTTTCCTGGTTGAAGCGTGAATTGACCGCGACTCCCGTTCGAAAAATGGGCGCACTGATGGCCAAAGGTGCGTTTAAAACCATCAAGAGCCGCATGGATCCGGATGCCTACGGCGGGGCTCCTTTGTTGGGGTTGAATGGAAATGTATTCATAGCCCACGGTTCTGCCGGGACCAAGGCCTTTAACAATGCCATTCGCATGACGGCAAGAGCGTTCGAGCATCATATCAACGAACAAATGACCGAGGCCATCTCGATTGCCAACACTCGATTAAGCCCTTAGCCGCTAACACGTTGACTATTTTATCATGACCGATTCATTGCCTGAAAACGTTGAATTCATCAATCCGCGCGCCGAGCATGGTTTTAAGGGGCGCACTTGTTCCATTGTTTCAGTTGGGTCTTATGTCCCTGAAAAGCGACTGACCAATGCCGATCTCGAAAAAATGGTGGAGACCAGTGATGACTGGATCACTACTCGAACCGGGATCAAGGAGCGTCGCATTGCTTCCCCTGAGCAGTATACATCCGATCTGGCGACTGAAGCCGCCAAGCGGGCCATGGAGAAGGCTGATATCAAGGGAGAGGACATCGACCTGATCATTGTGGCGACCATCACGCCCGACATGCCCTTTCCGAGTACTGCCTGTCTTGTGCAAAGTAACATTGGGGCAGTGAATGCCGCTGCGTTTGATCTGGAGGCGGCTTGTTCCGGTTTTGTTTATGCGCTGGAAATTGCGCAGCAATTCATTATGTCCCGCACCTACAACACAGTGTTGGTGATTGGAGCGGAAAAGCTTTCATCAATTATTGACTGGAAAGATCGGAACACATGCGTGCTGTTTGGTGACGGTGCTGGGGCAGCCATTCTTCAAAACCGTGAAAACTCACACGGCCTATTGACCGCTTGTATGGGAGCTGATGGGGGCAAAGCTGGTCTTTTGTCCATGCCGGGAGGAGGAAGCCGGTGTCCGGCAACAGGCGAATCTGTGGATCAACGGCTTCATTACCTGAGAATGGACGGTAAGGAAACTTTCAAGAGCGCGGTAACGGCCATGAATCGAGCTGCCAAAAAAGCCCTTGAACGCTGTCAGCTGGACATTAGTCAGATCAAGTGTATCATTCCTCATCAAGCCAATCAGAGAATCATCAGTGCGGTAGGGGATCGCCTGGGTGCAAAAGAAGATCAAGTTTTTATCAATGTGGATAAATTTGGCAACACATCTGCTGCTTCTGTGGCCATTGCGCTGGATCAAGTTGTTGAAGAAGGGCGGATTCAGCGTGGGGATTTGGTCTTGTTGGTTGTTTTTGGCGCCGGATTGACATGGGGCGCGGCGGTGATTGAGTGGTAACGTCTTGTGCTGAAGGATTCAAATTTCCTTTGGCGGGTTTGTTGACGAAATGAGATTTCGTGGTATTGTAGTTATCCCAGACGTATGAAAACAACAAAATTGGATAATTCGGGCGTATTCGAACCAATGACGGTTCGTTCAAATGAAATTGAATTTACACTACCACCGGAGGCGGTGAGTGTCCGAACCAATGGAGTTGAGTTCTTATCCAGTCAAGAACTTCCTGTATGGTCAGAATTGACCATCGATCTCAAGTCACCTGATTCCGACGCGCCGATTCATTGTAACGGCATCGTGGTCGGAGCAAGCGGCAACAAGCACAGCGGCTTCGTTATTTCCATTCTATTCGTAGGAATGGAAGCCGAGGCTCAATCCCAGGTGGAAGCCCTGGCACGCGTGCAGCGTATGACGCTTTAAAAGAGGGGGAAACGTCCCCTCACATTTGAGATATATGGAACTGTTCAATCGTATTTTACGCACCGCCGTTGATGGCGGTGCTTCTGACGTACACGTCAAAGTCGGCGGCCCCATTGTTTTTCGTATCGATGGCAACCTGGTTGATATCGAAGCTCCCAAGCCTACCGCGGAGTGGATGGGGAAAATTCTGGACGCCATCGTCCCTGTGCACCTGAAGGATGTGCTGGAGGCTGAGCGCGAAATTGACTTCTCTTACTACTGTGAAGGTATTGGTCGTTTTCGTACCAACTGTTTTCAACAGCGTGGGACCTTTGCGCTGTCCATGCGCTATGTTAAAACCGACATCCCCAGCTTTGAAGATTTGGGATTGATTCCGGTGCTGAAGGAAATTGCCATGTCGCCCCGTGGTATTGTTTTGGTTTCAGGGACCACCGGTTCCGGTAAATCCACCACACTTGCGGCGATGATTCAGCACATTAACGATATCAGTCGCAAGCATATCGTGACTCTGGAGGATCCGATTGAATTTGTGTTCACCGATAAGAAATCGGTCATCGAGCAACGGGAAATTGGTTTGGATTCACTTAACTTTGGAGCGGGTCTCAAACACGTCTTACGACAGGATCCGGATGTCATCATGATTGGTGAAATGCGTGATGCCATCAGTTTTTCGGCCGCCATGAGTGCGGCGGATACGGGGCATTTGGTGCTGTCCACATTGCATACCACCAACGCCGCTCAGTCGGTGACCCGTATTCTCGATTTTTTCAAGTCTGAAGAGCGCGATCAAATCCGGCGCCAATTGGCTGGCACCTTGCGAGCGGTTGTTTGTCAGCGCATGGTCGGTAAAATCGGCGGCGGTGTGATTCCTGCGATTGAGGTGATGATCAACACTCCAACCATGCGTAAAATGATCGAAGAAAATCGTTTGGAAAAACTTGGAGTAGGTATTGAGACCGGTGGTGAGGATGGAATGCAGAATTTCAATCAAGCCCTGTTCAAACTGGTCAAAGATCGTTTGGTCAGTGAGGAAGAAGCACTTACCAAGGCTTCCAATGCGGATGCCTTGAAGATGAACTTCCAGGGTATCTTCCTGAGTGAAGGAAAACGCATTCTGAGTTAATTGAACTTATTCGGAGAAAAAGCATCAAAGTTAATTGAATGCGACAGTTGACAGGTCAACAGGATTTCCTCTAAGCTGTCGCCACTCGTAACCTTTACATATTTATCGATTATGCTGAGAGCAGGCTTAATATTAGTCATTTTACTGGGACTGGGAGCTTTGGGAATTACTCAATTCCAGGTGGCACCAAAAATCGCAGGTTTGGAATCGGACTTGGCTGCGGCCGAGAGCGCCAGAAGTCAGGCCGAAAGCGCCCAACGGTCCGCCGAAAGCGCCCAGCGCGAAGCTGAAGAAGCTGCCGAAACGTTGCGGGGCGAACTTACCGAAGCCAAAGACAGCTTGAAAAATGCCGGTCTGGCGTTGGCTCAACAAAGGGCTCGTGGTGATGAACTGGATGCCCAATTGAATGAGGCAACTGATGCGCTTACCGAAGCGCGCCGTGAGTTGCAGACCTGGAAAGGTCTGGGAGTGACCAAAGAATACGTGGTTACCATGAAACAACAACTCCAGGATGCCAATGATCAGATCGCCGCTATCGAGGCTGAAAAGGATGTTCTGACCCGGCAGTTGGATCAAACCAAATACGAATTGAGCCGATTTGTTGGCCCATCTCAAAAGGTGATCATGCGCGACGGGATGGAAGGTGCCGTTCTTTCGGTTGATCCCGACTGGGGATTTGTCATCATCAACGTAGGTGAGGAAGACGGTGCCCTTGAGAACGGTGAACTGCTCGTCAGTCGCGAAGGCAAGCTGGTCGGCAAAGTGCAGATCTCTTCCGTCGAAAAAGATCGTTCCATCGCGAATGTCCTGCCCGGATGGTTGCAGGCTGACATTCAGGTGGGTGACGTTGTCCTTTACTAATTTTTAACATGCAAGTGTGGATCAAAGCTTGTTTGCTACTGTTCGGGTTGACTTTGTTGACCATGGGCGGTCTGACGGGCTGTTCGACACCTGATCCGGAGAATAACTCAGCCCGTCCCTGGAACCAGCCCCGGAGCTGGGAAAACGGCTTGCCTTCCAATATGATGGAAGGGCGTTAGGTCTTCTCGTTAAATCGGATTTTTGAAAGGCCCCGGTTGCACCCGCAATCGGGGCTTTCTTTTTGTTTACTTTACTTGTTTGAGCGTCATATCGATAACGTTTGCCAAAAGTAATTTCAGAAAAACCTCTGCCTCACAGCGTTTCTAGTCCCGATTCATCGCCAGCGCATCAGGATAGTCCCACGCAGTTGTAAAACCCTTTTTGGACCTAAAATTTATATTTTCATTTTTACCACGAAGCCGTGAAGGACACGAAGTTATGGTTAAAATGACTGTTTTATCAGTTGCAATTACATTTTTACCAAGGTTTTCCAGAAGAGCGTGATCCACAGAATTCTTTGCGCTCCTTGCGATCTTTGCGCCTTGGCGCTCATCCGGATTGAGGGAGACGGATTCATCATTTGGGAATACAATTCAGTGCGGTTCTTTTACATGTTAGCTAATCTTCCACGGAACCTTTCTCTAGGTCACGAAGTTTTCAATGGGTGCCTGTTTTATCGCAAAGGCGCGGAGGCGCAAAGACGCGAAGCAGTGGGTGACAATGAATGGCTGAAGGTAACGTAACATAGACACTGATAATTTATTGGTATCCTGAAAGATTCTATAAAAACTTCATTAACCTGACGTGTATGCGATACATCGGGACGGGCGTGAGAATAAGAAGCATCAAGGGGGCCTGGTACGCAAATACTTTTGCTAATCAGTTCAACAATCTTCGACAATCCTTGTTCATAAACCTGGTTTCTTCACAGTCATTTCGCGGTATATTTTGGCCATTGCTTTGAATGCCTGCTTACAGTGCTCTGGGGACTTGCAAAGGATGGTTTGATTCTTAATATCTCCGCATGAATTCCACCGTTTGCGGACTCGCGGCAATTTGTTTTTGTGCCAGTGTTGTCTACAGCCAAGAGGCAGATTTCCCAATTGTTTCCGATGATTTTGAAGTGGGCCTGTTTGCCAGGGAGCCCATGGTGCGGAACCCCTGTGCCATCACTTTTGATGATAAAGGTCGATTGTTTGTCGGGATGGGACCGCAGTATCGCCGTCCAACCCCCGAAATGGAGGGAGACAAGGTTTACATTCTGATCGACTCCGACAAGGATGGCCAGGCAGACCGGCGAAAAGAGTTTGCACGAGGTTTCAACAACATCCAGGGAATGGCTTGGCACGGTGATCAGTTGTGGGTGGCGAATTCGCCGGATCTGACCGTTTTGCGTGATGTGGATGGTGATGATGCAGCGGATGAATACCTCAAGCTGTATACCGACCTTGGAAACATTGAGCACGGTATTCATGGACTGAACTGGGCGCCCGATGGAAAACTCTATATGTCCAAGGGGAACTCCAAAGGACTCAACCAGGCCCCGGACCGGGTCGCTCCCAAAGCATTTCGTGAGCTTTGGGGGATGGAAGCCCCTGAGGGAACACCCGATTTTCCTGCTCCTGCTTTATTCACCCGTGACACCTACAAGAACACCTTCCACCATCCTTCAGACGACTGGGGCCTGAACGGTGGGGTGCTGCGATGCAATCCGGATGGAACCGGGTTGGAAATTGTGTCTCGTGGTAATCGAAATCCATGGGATATGACCTTTGATTCTCAATTCAACTGGTTGGGAACGGATAACGATCAGAACCTCGGAGACAAAATTTTCTCGCCTTTTTACAGCGCCAATTTTGGCTGGGGCCACCCCTGGAGCTACGATTGGTTGGGGGATGATCATTTGCCTTCAGCGCCTTCAGCCGGTCCTCTTTTTGAAGGTTCGGGCACCGGGGTGATTTTTTGTGACCTGGAGGGTTATCCCGCATGGATCAATGGCGCTTATCTCATCAATGACTGGTTGAAACGCGAAATCTATGTTTACCGTCCTGAATGGAAAGGGGCCTGGATGCGGCCGGTGAACGAGTCGATGGAAATCCTGGCAAGCGCGGGGGGCGGGCGTTCAATGAATGGGAGCGCCGGAAGAAGCTTTGATCCGGTGGATATCGAGATTGGTCTCGATGGCGCCATTTATGTTTCGAGCTGGGGTCGAGAATACGGTTCTGTTTTTGAGAATGGTCAGATGGTGAATGAAGGGCGCATTTACAAACTTTGGCCAAAATCTTTTCGACTGAATCGTCAGCTTCCATCTGATGCCATGAAAGCCGCTCAGGACAGGTCGGCGGAATCGCTTATCGAGGATTTGAACAGCCGGTTGCCGGTGCGGCGGATCAATGCACAGGATGAATTAGTCCGCCGGGGAAGAGACGTGATCAAGTCCCTGAAGTCTGCGCTTGAGCAATCAGAGCAGGGATCCGCCTTGGAGACATGGGTATTATGGACTCTTGGGCGCATCGGTGTGACAGAGGCTGAATTGAATACTTTTTTTGCCGAACAATGGAGCGGTAATTTCAATCGACGACTTCAGACCCTGCGGATTGTGGCGTTTCAGGCACGTGAACGTGCTTCGCGACAGATTCCGGACTTTGCCGTTTCCGGATTGAGTGATGGGGATGCCCGTTTGAGACAGGAGACGGTGATGGGGCTGCATCAGGCCTTGGATCAGAGATGGAACAAGGAATTGTTGCGGTTGATCGAGCGTGAGGAAGATCGATTGGTCTATTATTCCGCCTGGCAGGCCATGCGCGATCTACTCTCTGTTTCAGAGCAAAAAGCCCTGTTGCGACACGCATCCGCATCGGTGCGTCGGGCCGCTTTATTGAGTTTGTTGGAGGATGATCAACTGGATGATGATGAAATACGTGTCCTGATGGATGATCCGGATGCCATGACATCGTTCCTCGCTCAAAAGCGATTGAGTGGACGCGCCATCCCGGTGATCAAAGGGCCCGCCATCGCAGGGATCGCCCGGGAGGAAGATGATAAAGGTTCGGAAGTTGCGTCCAATCCTGATCGCGGTTTTACACTGAACGTTATTCAAAATCTGAGGGCGGAATCCGAACGCACCTATCAACTGGCCACCTTGCTGACGGGAAATGCCGCCTATACCGACCGGTCTTATCGTTTGGTTGAGATTCCAGCTGCATTGGAAGGTTACCCCCTCATACGCTCTGCCAACAATGATGCAGAAGCTCATGAGAATGGGGGAATGGAATTCGAGCTTTTGTTTCCATCCACTGTCTATGTTGCCGACGATCTGCGCGGTGAGCGATTGCCGGAGTGGCTCAGTGATCGTTTTGAAGCGACGGAAATGTATCTCAAAACAAATGACGCCCACCATCGGATTTATCGCGCAGATTTTCCAGCCGGTAAAGTGAAGTTGGGATCCAATAGTCAGGGGAATCGAGCTCCCAAGGCTTCCTATCTCGTGATCATTGAACCCCATTACCTGACTTCCCAGGAAACTGAAACCACCATCGCATCCGTGCTGGGGGCCATGTCCGCTGCTTCGATCGAGCGTGGCCGAACTTTGTTTCACAGTCCGCTTGCCGCCAATTGCATGGCTTGTCATCAGCTGGAAGGAAACGGGAATGTGTTTGCTCCCGACCTCTCCGACATACGTTCCCGAGCCACACCGGAAGTGATCGCGCGATCCATTCTGAATCCAAGCGCCGAAATCACCGAAGGCTTCGCCTCTCAGATCATTCAGACAAAGGATGGTGAAATACATGAAGGTTTGGTGGTGGGAGAATCCGGCAGAGCTGTCGTGTTGGCAAATGCGGCAGGTGTGACAGTGGATATTCCCAAATCCAATATCGAACGGCGCACCGGATCAGAAACTTCCGCCATGCCCGGAGGCTTGGGGGCGATTCTCTCAGCTCAGCAGGTGGCGGATTTGGTCGCCTATCTGGTGCGGGGTGCAGGTGCTGAAAAGGGAGGTGACGAGCGTGCATCCAATCAACAGGATGACGCAAGGGATGCAGGCGCTCCCTTGACGTTGAATATGCATGAAGACGGCGTTGCACTGATGCAGGGGGATGCGACGTTGGCCCGTTATTTTCATCAGCATCCCGATGTGCATCGGCCGTTTTGGTCTCATGTGAAAACACTCGGTGGCCGGCAGGTGACACGGGCTTATCCGCCGGTGGAGGGAGTGGACGCGATGGATCATGCTCATTTGCATCCTGGGCTGTCCATGGGCTTTGCCGTCCTGAACGGTGTTAATTTCTGGCACAACCGCGAAGGGCGAGTCCGCCATCAAGGTTATCAGAATGTGGTGACGGCAGGGAAGGTATTGGCGTTTACGTCACTGCAGGAATATCTGGATGGTGAAGGTCGTGCTATTTGCCGCGAATCGACACAATACACCATCACTTCCAACGTTGATGGGTATCTCATGGTTTGGGATTCCAAATTTTCCAGTGACCGGGATTTCTATTTTGGCGTCAAAGAAGAGATGGGATTGACCATGCGTGTTGCAACGCCCATTGTGGTCAAGACCGGAGATGGACGTATCCTGAATGGTCAGGGTGGAATCAACGAAAAAGGAACCTGGGGCAAAGTGGATCAATGGTGGGATTATGCCGGAACCATTGACGGACATTTTGCGGGCATTCAAATCATGTCCGGTTCCGTTAATCCGGATGTTTGGTCGCACAGCAGAGATTACGGTGTGCTTGTAGCCAATCCGTTTCCTGTAGACAAAGCCCCCAATCGGGACAAGAAAACCATGGTCCAAACTGGTGATGTGTTTCGTTTAAAGTTCGGAATTCAAATTCACGATCACAAAGATAAAAGATCATTTGATCCTGTCGCGTCTTATCAACGTTTTCGAGTGCAGATTGCGGGATCTCCCGAGTAATGGTGTTCGCTTTCCGATTGATTGATGAGCCTCTTGATGAAATTAAGGGGACACTGGGTTGTGCGGAGTGACTGTGGCGTTTCCATTGCGGCGTGAAAACGGTTCCGAAGCTTTGAGGTTTGAAGTGGGAGTAAGGCGGAGCTGACCCCTACGATAATGGATTTCTATTTTTTGGGCCTGCGCCGAAGCGAAGGAGGACGCACGGATTAGAATTGACAAATAACCAGTTTACCGCGTCTAATCGTCATCGTTACCCAAAGAACCATATCAACAGTAATCTACACAAAACCTCTAAAGATTATGAGCATGTCAAAGACGGCCTTTTTAGGTGCAGCGCTTGGATTGGGACTCTCTCAATTTGCGCATGATTCGAATGCAGGTCTATTCAAGATAGACTTTGGACATCTCCAAAACGAAGCTCCCATTCTGGAATATGAAATCGATTATTTCGACGGAGAGATTTTTGGCGGAGCAACGGAAATTGATTCCCAACCGGCAGAACCGCTGACAGATTGGGATGTGATCCCCACCTTTACCTTCGCCGATCCGAACGCGGAAGTAACCGAAGGAAGCGCAAGTATCATGGGTGAAGCCAACGAAGCGGGCACTGAGGTGACCTGGTCTTTGAGGGATTTTTCCGAATCCGGTAGTGACAATGATGTCACCATGACCATTCTGGACAACACGGCATTGCCACCCGCAATGCTGGGGATGACGGCGAATAATCCGACTCACGAGGGGTTTAAATATGTGGATTTCGATGGGAAAGCCGTTCCCTTGCCACAGTATCAGCACGTCCCTGAGATTATTTATGATGGCGTGCTGGTTCCGTTTGTGGTCAAGGATGATTATCTCTACCGCAATCCGGATACAGCGGATACCGAATCCTACATGCGATTTGGCAATCTTGATCCTGGCTTTTACAAAGTGACCGTTTTCGAAGGGCGCACCACAGATTCCAATGGACGGTTTGGGAAAATATGGGCTGGGGATGTCAATGGTTCCAACGTTCCGGATGAACAGAACACCGGGAACTATTCAGGGGTGTATGCCTCAGGTGAAATTGCTCCTCAGGGACAACCCCGGTCCGTTGTAGTGGAGGTCAAAGCCGGTGAATACTTATGGTTTGCTGAAATGGAGGACAACTCCGGTGGTATCAGTGGCATGATCATTCGTTCCGTGAATTCTCCGCCTCCTCCTGCCGATGTGGCTTCCGCACCTGGTTTGTTCAAGATTGATTTCGGACATCATGAAAACGACAAGGAAGGCGTCGAAGTGCTCACCGATTGGAACGTGATTCCCACCTGGACGTTCAGCGATCCCAACAGCGATGTTGCTGAAGGTAGCGCTAGCTTGGAAGGGACCGCCAATGCGGATCAAACCGAAGTCACCTGGTCACTGACGGACTTTTCCAATGATAAAAACGCGAACGTCACCATGACCATGATGGATAACGCCGCTTTAACCGCAGCAACAGGACAGGCTCCTGCACAAGGACAGATTTCAAACAACCCAACCCTTGAAAAGTATGAAGGCCATTTCGATGGTGTGTTTATTCCCGCCATCGTCAAAAACGATTATAACTACCGCAATCCGGATACAGCCGGCACCGAGATATTGATGCGTTTTGATGGATTGAAGCCTGGGACGTACAACGTGACGGTTTTTGAAGGTCGCACGACCGATGGCAATGGTCGATTTGGTAAAGTCTGGGTGGATGACATGAATGGCGGCAATGCCCCGGCTGAGCAAAACACCGGAAACTATGCCGGTACTGTCAACCCTGGAAACGGTGCGGTCATCGCTCCTGCCGGCAATCCCCAAACCATCACCGTCGATATCGGCGCAGGACAACATCTCTGGTTCGCTGAAATGGAAGACAATTCCGGTGGCATCAGCGGAATGATCATTCGTGGTGTTCGCGGAGGCGGCGGCGGTGGGCAACCCGAGCCGGGTGGAAGACCTGCCAATCTGGCAATTTCTGCTTCGCCAGACAAAATAACTCTCTCATGGGAAGGCGCAGGCGGACTTCAAAAAGCCGACGCGATAACCGGCCCCTGGAGCAATGTCGCTGGAGCCACCAGTCCGTATGAGGCTGCCACGACGGGTTCAGCTGCATTCTTCCGGGTGCGATAAGGCTTCCCACATCAACGAATTCATCGAAGGTCGGACCAGAAGGTCCGACCTTTTTTTGTCTTGTTCACTGAAAAGCCCTTCAGAGTTCCGCGAAAAACAGTCTCGACTATTCCTGTGCTCCCAATGGATGCCACTGGTCGACAGGATTCGGCGCTGAGGCATACGTGGTTTCGAATCTTTCGACGGAAGCGTGTCCATCCGCATAACCGTAAACGGATCGGTCATCTTTCCCGTGCCTGTCTTTGTCGACTGAGGAGGGCATGCCCTGATCCCAGAAATGCGCCATGATGTGATCGGCTCCATCGACGACTTCCCCCAATAGAATGGTTTCAGTGGGCCGGGTTAGGGACGTTTGCTTCCTCCATGTCTTGGGGCGACCCCGGTAGTCATCCGTTTCTTCCAGTTCGAAATAAACATTCAATCCATAACTCCACCGGGTGAGCTTTCCTGCTTTGGGACATTTGAAAACACCGTTGTGCAGGGCGGACATTCCTTCGGATGATTGGAGTTCCTGCATCCCAACGTATGGACGGACCGTGATCTCCCAAGGTGGTTGATGGTAGGCGAAGGAAGAGTGCTGACTTCTGGGAAACATGTCCTCAAAGTCATCTCCATACATGCGAATCCCGAGGCTCAATTGTCGAATATTGTTGAGACACTTAATCCTCGAAGCGCTGGACTTCGCCTTGCTCAACGCTGGAAGGAGCATACCTGCCAGGATGGCAATGATCGCGATCACCACCAACAATTCGATGAGTGTGAATCCACTGTGCACGCGTTTCGCTAAGAAACGCGTGCGTGGCTTGTATGCTAAGAATCCGGACATTTGTCTTATTGTTCCATATGTGGAGCAAGCCTGAAATACATACCCTGGTGTGAAGGATCCAGGATCACGGTGGATTTTCCATCCATCATCACAGGCGTTGCGTGCATCATATGCCATTCACCGGAATCCAGATCGCTTGTTGATTCCAGGTGATGATTTGCAAAGTTGCCGGGCCAGGTCAGAACAATCATGTGCGCAATGCTCAGTTCCGGCATTTCATCGGATTGTTCAGCGGTCCATTGTAAGGTGAACTTGACGCCGTCAATGTCCTGTAAACGTTCACCTGTTCCAGTGTCGACCACAAAGGCTTCGAATTCAGCCGACAAAGGGCCGCTGCCTTGAGGCGCCACAAATGCCGGATGAAACATGCGCATGTCCCACTCGAAGATATTGCTGGAATCCTTCGTGCCGAACATCGGTGTCCAGATCTGTTCGTCTTCGCTGATGCTTCGATAAGTGTAGGCCTCCAAACCGTGATCTGATGAAAGTATTTGGATCCAAATGGCACTGCCAAGGGGGAGCAAATCACTGGTGCCGTCCATCACAAATCCGTATTGGCGGTTGAAAGCTTTCCCTTCCTGATCGGGATCAAGATCCTCATACCAAGGGGAGGCTGGATTGAAGTGCGCGTCCGGATTGCTTTCTTCCAAGGGAGTCAGGTGGGGAACCGCCGAAGGCAGGGTCACCATCAAGTGACCGTGTTCAGCCATATAACGAAAGGCAGGCATAACCATGCCTCCCTGCATGGGGACCGAACCAAGTTGAGTATCTTGTGCTTGTATGTTGACGGCAGTTGACGCCGCAATAAGTGTCGATGTGACGATAAATGTGTTCAAATTCATATATATTCTGGTTTTGTTAGATTTTTGATGATTCGAAGCCTGTGAATCCTCGGATGATGATCCCAGATGACATCGCGTAATCCCTCTGACTCAAAGGAGACCAGGGTACACGAAACATTGCAGAGGTTTGAATACCTCCAATGTGTTGATCAGGACAAAACCAGGCGGGGAGGGGGGAGGTCGGGAGGTGCGCGAAAAGCTGTGAATCGGCACGCTTCAGGGGATACATCTTTCTGGATAACAGGCGCCATCAGAGCAATGATGCATCCCTGGTGAAAGAGGTCCAGTTTGATGTTTGATTTGAGAAAGTCTTGATGCGATTCCTGTTTTTTACCTTCCCGGACGAGTCGGCAGATTTCGCAGGAAGTTTCGGAATCAAAAGTTTTCGAGATGGCGCTGATCAAGGATCGATCTTTGGAAAAATCCAGGATCATGTTCGCCCAACCAATTGTCTGCAACAGCCCCCAATGGCCACCAATACTGATGGTCAGGCTTACGACAACGATGAATTTGGCGAACAAGTGACGCACTTCAGGCGAACACTGCAACGACCGTCCTGTAGAGTCAAAGGAAATGTTTCAATTGAAGGTTGTTTCGATGCAGTTCAAAAAATAGAAATCCACTATCGGAGGGGCAAGCTCCGCCTTGCACCCACTTCAAAACTCGTTGCATTGGAACCTTTTTCAATCTGCAAAGGAAACACCACAGTCATTCGATTATTGATCGTCTTCCCACGTTCCATTTCTTTTGCTCAGAAACGTTTTCAAGGGGAAAGTTTGGGGCGAGGTGGAACTCTCCCCTCCAGCGTCAAAGTTTGCCTGTTTTGATAAAATGAATTCTCATTACGGCGCTATCGTCCACGGTCCGTTCACCGTGGGTGCTGTTTCCAGTGGTCCTTCTACCTGGATGAGGATGGTTGTTGGATCTTCTCCAAGGATGATCAGGTTTCGACCACGATAGAATCGGGCAGCTTCGGTGGCTACGATGGAGAGTGTGCGAATGCTTGGTCCGACGACGGGTCCGTCGCATTCGTCCGGGATGCCGTTTCCGTCCAGATCATCGACAAAGCCCAAGGCAATTTCGTCCGCATCGAGGATGCCATTCATGTTGCAGTCACCACTGCCAAATGGATCGCATTCGTCCGGTTTCATGTCGCCATTCAAATCATTGGAGAATCCAGATTGAATGTCGCATCGATCCGGAATGCCGTTGCCGTTGCAATCGGCCACTAGCCCTTCGGTGATGGCAAGGATGTCGTTGATTCCGTCGCCGTCACAATCGTCACCGCTCGGAATGCTGACCATGTATTCGCGAATGCTTTGGCTTTCATCGTTTGCATAGGTGGCTACGAGGTGGCCGATGCCGGATGCGTGCGGTTGGAGTTGGATGCTGCGGAATTCGCCGCTTGCTTCATGTGTGATGGGTGTCGGACCGGATATCAGTTCACCATTTTCATTCACCCACGCAGTCAACACTGCCGCTTCGTCCGCTCCTTCGATCCATGCAAGGAGATAGGTGTTGATCCCATCGATTTGCAACGGCAGGACATTGATGTCGTTGCCCGGTGTGAATAGTGTGGTGGATGGCATGGGGGTAAACTGGCCGCTGTCTGCATCCCATTGATGCAGGGTGATCGTTTGATCTTCCATGATGCCAGCCGCAATCAGATTTCCCTGATGGCCCTGGTGAACATCGAAGGGTGAGCGAATGTTTGAAAGAGCAAGACTTGGGGACGACCAAGTCGCTCCATTCCAGTCCAGGGTATAAAGTTCATTGGCAGGATTGGAGACACTGAGTTTGGCGATGATTTCATCCACGGTGTTGAGTTCATAATGAACCCACTCGCCATCTGCCAGCGCCAGGTCACTTCCCATCCAGGTTCCGTCCGACCATGACATGGTGTGGAGTGATCGATTGCGTCCGAGAGGTCCTTCATCCGTGATGTAAAACGCCGCCATGGCGCCGGACCCGAGAGATGTCAGGTTCAGCTGATAAATGGCGTCTTCGGAAGTCATCAGTTCTACGGGGGCGCTCCATTGCTGACCGGATGGATCGGACTGGACGGATTTCAAAACGGTGGAGGGGTAGGGAGTGAGGATATCCGTCTCCGCCAGTTCGCTCCAAACCACCAGCCAGGAACCATCCGCGAGCTGTTCGGAAGCGACCGAGACCATGCCGGTCGAACGCGCCAGTTCACGAGGCGTTTGCCATTCCCCATTGGTCATTTGACTCATCATGATGGTCATTTCGCCTGTTTCCGGATCGGTGCCGGTGTAGACCAGTGAGGTGCCGTCACCTGAAGAAAAGTCCATGTGACCTGCATCATAAAAATCATTCACCAGCGTTCCTCCTTTACCGACGAATTGAGCGGGAAGGGCGGTCATGGGAGTGATGATGATGGATGAGGTGTTCAGAGGCGTTAGTTCAAACACCGGCACCGAAGCGCGTTCTATGGAGAAAGTGAGCAGATCGTATTGCCACTTTTTGCTGATGCTGGTGACATAAAGATTGAGTTTGGCTTCCAGGACGAAGCTGATCGCACCTGCTATTTTTTTAACCAGAGGCTGGGCGCCAAAATCATTGATGTCAAAAAACACTCCGTCTACATCTGACTGACCTTTGGGTGCGCCGAATTGAACCTTGCCGGTTGCGCTCAGAGCATTATTGGCCAAACTTCCACGCAGTCCAACCGCAACACGAACGATGAGTTTCTTTTCGTTGGAAATGTTGGTGTTGTTGGTGATGTCGGAAGTTACGTCGCTGACCGTGCCGATGAGATTGTAACCCGGGGTGCTGCGGGAGGGATCGTTTCTCCCGGAAGTCTGTGATCTGTCGCGTCCCCTGGGGATGCTGTGTTCGAATTTTACGGTGACCTTTGCTCCGGTTGTCAGTTCAAAAATGGCTTCCAGTTTTAGTGCTTCATAGTCCAGGAGATCCTTGATGGCTTCGTTCAATTCCTGAATCGGTTTGCCATAGGGCAGGAATTCAATGACGGGCGTGATGTCGATCCCCACACCAAGATCGACGGTTCCCTGTGCTTCAAGGATACCGGTGGACATGGAAAGTCGGTTCACTCCTGCGGCGCCGGATTCGAAGGTCTGGCAGTTGGCGAATTTCGCCGAGATGCTGAGCTTGGGGCCGTCAAATTTGATGGTGTCCCCGGCGCGGGCCTTGGCTCGTTCCACGAGTTTGGGGATGAATTTGTCTTTGGCCGCATCCTTGTTGGCTTCCAGTTCGTTGGATAAAACCAGGGCGATACAGGCCTGGTTATCGCCACCCGCCACTTCGAATTCGGCATCAACTCCGGCTCCACTCACTTTGAGTCCCATGAATTTTGAGGCGAGCGACATGGGTCCACGTTGAGGACTGTCTTCTCCAATAGGTAATTCCGCTCCCAGTACGTATTTGTAAGTCAGGTAATGATCATTGCTCAGCAGGTCTTCTGTGGGATTGAATACGGTGCGGTTCACGTTGTTGGTGGAACTGTACGTAGGGACCACCCCGATGCGGGCTTCGATCTTGGCGGAATTGGCCAGCTTGAGAAATCGGTCGCCGAAGTTTTTGTTCAAATCTTCGGAGCCTTGACGACGGTTGGTGGGTTGGGGTTCTCCATCCTCGTCATCATCATCAGGCGGGTCATTGAAACTCGGTAAATTGGACGCCGTTCCCACCACTTCCAATATGTTGGCGGCCCAACGGGGGAGCGTCATGCCTCTCAGCGGCGCCGGTTTCTTGGTCTCGCCATCAACGGTCACGTCTGGCAGTTCGTAGTCCTTGATGCTGACGCCTCCATTTTTGGAGATCACCACGGCCATGAGTTTCAACTCACCGGCCGGCAGTTCCCACAAAGGAAGCTTGCCTTCGAATTCTCCGTCGTCGTTGATATCCCCCTTGAGTCCGATTTTGTGCACCACGTAGAAGGGTTCGTTATCTTTTTGCCCGCTTGTGATTTCTGCGAACCAGTCCCTCGCTTTGATGTAGTTCAAAGGAGACGGCTTGGCCAAATCCCAAACCTGTTCGTCGTTCACGCTCGGGTTCTTGAAGTATCGTTTGTCAACGATCCAGACTTCCTCGATTTTATCCCTCACGGTGCTTTGTTCATTTTGTCTGGGTTGCTCATTTTCTCCTACAAACCCGGGAAGGTTCAGTTGATAGCTCTTGGGATCGGCGGCTACTTTCCAGGTGGCGGTCAGTTTTCCCCGACTGGCTTCAGGGTTGAGTCCGAGGGTGCCCAGATTGCTGTCTCCGGCCTTGGTGACTCCCGGTATGAACATGCCGAATCGGTTGAGCGTGAATTTGGTGATGTCGGGTCCAGGGACTTTTTCCATGGTGAGGTTTTGATTCAGAAAGTCCGGTTCGTCAAAATTGGTCGGTGTGTATTTCACACGGATTGGCTTGTAACCCCGGCGATTGATATCCAGATAAATGGTCTGCGGCACCAGTCTGGCTACCGAGAATCGTCCGCTTGAATCGGTCACGGCATTGCTGACAGGGTTACCGTATCGATTGCGTGCCACGATGGCGGCTCCCGGGATGGCTTCATTGTCCCCTCCTTTCAGTGTGCCGGTGATCAGCATGGCCCGCTGCATGAAAACCGTGAGTTTAAGCAATCTTGCTTCGGGATCGATGACCTCGACTTTGCCGGGGGGCCAGAAGGCATAGGTCCACTGGCCCGGTTCCTGAATGGCGCCGGATGGATAAGGACTGCCGGTAAAGTTGGATGTGGTACCTGCCGGGAGCTTCGGTGTAGGATCTCCGGAAAACAACACGGTGACATTCGGAATCTCGCGATTTGGATCGCCCGTGCTGACTGCATGAACGTCCAGGTGGTAATTGGTCAATGATCCCACGGTGGTGCTGCCACTGTAGAGGCCGCGATAAATGGGGGATTTGTTCAGCTTGGTGTTATCCAGTGGCCCGCCGTCAATGGATCGTTCGATGGTGGCCGAACC
The DNA here is from genome assembly GCA_964415055.1 of uncultured Verrucomicrobiota bacterium. GTDB lineage: Bacteria > Verrucomicrobiota > Verrucomicrobiia > Limisphaerales > AAA164-E04 > AAA164-E04. Next base: position 55,558 of record CAYPZD010000001.1, read on the forward strand.
TGATCCTGCCCCAAAGAACCAACCATCCCCATGCTCGATCCAGACAATGTAGTCCCCATTGGGAATGCCATCGCCAAAGGCAGAAGTAAACACCTTGTTTCCGGTGGTGGAACTCATGAAATATTGCGGACGTCGCGGGCCGGTTTCATTGTATCGATCACTGTTTGCGTTATATCGGGATGTTTCGATAAGGATCTCCCCCTTGAGTTTCCAGTCGGCTTCGATATCGAATTGCCCTGTGCAGTGTGAAATGCCCGGAAAAAAGTAAGTCGGCGTGAAGGGAGCGACTCGCGGCAAGATGCCCGGGGCATCCCATCCTTCGATGGTGAAAGTCACTGGGGGCGTGTTGTATTCCTCCTGCAACAATTCCATGACGTAGGTGCCGGGCAAAAGGTTTTTCATCAGGAAAAAGTTATCAGGCCGGATGGTGGTTTCCATCGTGACCGGGCCCGTTACCCGGATCTTGGCGTCAGTGGCCAGAAGGTGGTTGTAGGGAAAGGTTTGAAGACCGCTTCCGTCTTCATTCATTCTCAGCACCTGTGCTCCAAAGGGTTCTCCGGTCGTCTTTACCCGGCCTCCCGCATGGATGTAGTGCCGGTGGACGAACAAATCCAACTGATATAGGTGTGTCGAATCAAATCTCAATCCCGCCTTTTGATGTCCGAATTCAAACGTGTCATATGGCCACGTTTCAGGATAGGGCCATCCCGATTCGGAAGGGGGAATCCCTTCGGACAAATCTCCAAACTCGACATTGTGGCCCGCATAACCGGTCATCGTTGGAATCTTGAGTCCGTAAATGCCGGGAATGATGGTAGCTGTGTAGTTGCCGGCTTCATCGGTGTCCACACTGAGGATTTGATATTCGTCATCCAATTGCTGGATGAGTTCGTGTTCAATGAATTCGATGCCATTGTGTCCGGTTTGGTAAAACACGCGGTTGGGTTCGGAGAAACAAGGTTCGAATTCCAGGTTCCCGTTGGTATCAGTCGCCCACAAGCGGCCTTGAATGGTGGCAGGTATGGGTTCCAGATCCATGAAGACCGTTTCGGTCATGCCTGGCTCCACTTCGGCATAAGTCTCTACCGGGTAAAACTTGATGTTGAATGCCCCCGGTCCCTGGATCGGACCTGATTGAGTGGGGAGGTTTTCCATGGTGGCTTCGTGCGTGGTCTGAAGCCAGTACCTTCCTGGCATCAGGTTTTCAAACAACACTTTTACGAACACCCCGTCCTCATCCAGGGCGGTCATGGCTTCCCGGGTGATCCCTTCAGCGCTGGATCCGTCCACGCCTCTGAGCAGGACGCGTGCTCCTTCCAGGATGTCGGTGTTTTCATAGGGAGAGTCCAAAATGACTTCCACTTTGGTGGGTAACAAATCGAGTTCGGTTTCGATATTGGCAAATCCTCCACCCGGTTGTGGTCGGACATCGAATTCCTTGGGTTCATAACCCAGCTTGGCAACGGACAGTTTGTAGGGGATGGCTACCAGATTCGTGTAAGTGTTTTGCCCGGCTGTGTCCGTCAACATCGTGGTCTGAGGGAGCACGATGCTGTCGAACTGAAAATCATAGCCGGTCATCTGCAGCACCGCATCGCGCATCGGAAAGTTCTCTGTTTCACTGACGGCGTCGTATCCTCTTACTTCCACTTCCATTCCCGTGCGAATGGGCTTCATGTAAACGCCCGCCATGTGATCCCGGATCAAGCGGAGCTTGTCACCCGCGATGGGACCCAGGGAGGGATCGGGTTTATAGACAATATCCTCCCAGCCGGGTTTCCTCATGGTGAATCTGTAGAATCCGTTTTCAAGAAACTTGACCGAACCTTTTCCAAGTTGATCTGCAGTTGCGCGAAAGACGTTGTCCGCACCGCCGGAAATCGTGCCGTCAGGCCGCCAGTATTCGGCTTCGATATGTGCGCCTTCCAGTGGCACCATGGTGGCGAGATCGTAGACTTCGAAATCCACGTCGAAAACCGGCGTGACATTTGCCTGGTTGAGCCGGATGGTTTTGTTTGGTTTCTCTGCCTGATCCTCCTGAATCACCAGGTTTTCTGTGTGCTCCAAATAGGAAGGGTGTCGTACCGTTAGTTTGTAGTTCCCCAATTCCACATCATTGATGCGAAAGAAGCCGAACAGATTGGACCGGGCCTCATACTCTGCTTCGTTGTCGGCGGGTTGCCTGTCCAGTTGAACGATGGCATCTTCGACCGGTTGACTGGTTCCGTTGCTGACGACCTGGCCCAGATAATCTGGCTGGGCATGCAAGGTTGTCAGAGCTAGCGACAGACTGGTGAGTGTGACGAATATGCCGAATAAACGTACGTTGGTAAGCTGCATGTTTTTCCTTCCTTTTTTCGGAGGCAGCATCCCCTCTCTCGCATCCATTGTTCAGTTCCATGACCGGTTTTCCCGCGGTGCGGCGACCTTGCTGGATGAACCAATGGCTGTTGGTATGCGATAGCGATCTTGAAAAACGTGCCTCCTCTTTACACGTTATGTTTGCCTTGTGAGGCATTCGAACCACCATTGACAAGTTCAATAGGTGAAAAAAAACCTCCGGTTTTTGATCAAACGGGTGAAAGGCAGCCTCTTCTGAGATTTTCGTATTGATGCTGTCATGGTTTGAAATAGGACTTAACAGCTGAACACACGGGGATTATCCTTTACCCATGATTCATCCTATTCGACATCATTTGCCGTTTTTCAAATTAGTAATGGCACTCTTTTTCTTGGTGAGTATCTCCCGTGGCGCAGATATGGGGGATTTGAACCCCATTGATCAATGGGAACCGGTAGCTTCAGGAGTTTGGAGAGCCGAATTGGGAAACATGCAGGGAGAGATTCGTTATTCTGATCTCGCTGCTGCGTCCCCACGCTTGGAGGCCTTGAAGGAATTGCCCAAAGCAACGTTTCCGTTTGAGTCCCGCGGCATCGGCTATCTGGCTGAGAATGGTCATCAGGTCATGGTGCGAATTCCCACTGCGCCCGATGAAACACTATATGGTTTTGGATTACAGTTGGATGGGATCAAGCATTCACGAAAAGTCATGACCTTGAACGTGGATCACTGGAGCAAGGGCGGGGGAAGGACGCATGCACCGGTTCCCTTTTATATTTCGAGCAAAGGTTATGGTGTGTTTTTCAACACGGCACGGTTTCTGAAGATTTATAACCAAATCGGCAATCGCAAGGACTCGCTCAACAACCCTCCCGAAGTCGATCGCAATCCACCCAAGGATGAACCCCAACCAGGGCCATGGCTGGCCCAACCTCCCGGGGACGCCGTGGAGGCGCAGGTCAACGGGCCGGGGTTGGAACTGTTGGTGTTCTCAGGAAACTCCATCCTCGAAGTGGTCCAACGCTATAATCTCTATCACGGCGGGGGAACCTTGCCACCCCTGTGGGGTCTGGGTTTTTGGCATCGGGTGCATGCCCAATTCAATGCGGATCAGGTGCGGCAGGAGCTTGCTGAATTTGAAGAAAAGGATTTCCCTGTGGATGTCATCGGCCTGGAGCCCGGTTGGATGACCAAGTCATATCCCTGCACTTTCGAGTGGCAGACCAAACGTTTTCCTGATCCCGAGGGTTTTACTCGTGAATTATTGGATAAAGGGATCCAGTTGAATCTTTGGGAAAATCCATACATTTCAAAGAACAGCCGTTTGTATGAGCGCATGTATCCATTGTCCGGTTCGCATTTGGTTTGGTTGGGAATCGTGCCCGATTACACCTTGCCGGAAGCGCGCCGTTTGTTGGCCGAGCAACACGGTCAGGACCACATCGCCATCGGGATCAGTGGATACAAAATCGATGAGGTGGACGGATACGATTTCTGGCTGTGGCCGGATCATGCGACCTTTCCATCCGGTGTATCCGGAGAGGCCATGCGCCAATCGTATGGTTTGCTCATGCAGAACATGCTTTATCAGGATCTGTTCAAGAAACGGAATGTGCGCACCTATGGATTGGTGCGCGCTGCAAATGGAGGTGCGTCAGGTTATCCTTTCGTGATTTACAGCGACGCCTATCGACACAAGGAATACCTGACCGGTATGGCAACTTCGAGTTTGTGTGGCATTTTGTGGACACCGGAAGCGCGGTCCGCTTCGAACGATCGCGAATGGTTGAACCGCATGCAAACCACTTGCTTCTCTGCTTTGGCGCAGTTGAATGCCTGGTCGTCCGGCAAGAAACCCTGGAGTTATGATTCCGTGACGGATGCCGTCCGGGAATCGATCCGGCTTCGCATGCAGCTATTGCCTTATCTTTACACGGCTTTTTCGGATTATTATTTCCATGGCATACCGCCCATTCGAGCGATGATCCTTGAACAAGGTTTTGACGGAACGACGGATCGAATCGTGAAAGGCAAACTCGACAGCGAAACCAATCCATACGCGATGGATCAACGCATTGAAAAGACCGACCAATTCATGTTCGGCCCTTCCATACTCGTAGCTCCCTTTTACGAAGATTACGCCACTCGTCGGGACGTGCAATTGCCTGCTGGAAATTGGTATGACTTCTATTCGGGCAGACTTGTGGGTAATGGAGAAACGATCTCCGTATCGGCTTCCGACTTGAAGGATCGAATACCCTTGTTCGTCAAAGACGGTGCGGTGATTCCCATGCTCACCAAGCCTGTTGACCGAGCCAGGGATGCCGTCGGGCATCCTTTGGAGTTACGGTGGTATGGCAAATCGCCAGGGCAGGGGCATCTCTACGAAGACGACACCGAAACTTTTGGTTATGAGGATAACCGGTATCGGCGGCGAATCTTCAGGATACGCAAGGGATCTGACGATGTTCCCTCCCTTGAAATCGAGACAACTGGACAACCGGACCAAAGCCTGTTTGGGGAGGTTGAAAAGTATACGTCTATGACTCAGTGATGTTTTGTTTCACCACGGAGACTCGAAGAGCACGAAGTGAAATATAAAAAAATTACTTCGTGTTTCTTCGTTTCTTCCTGGTTGAAAAAAGTTACGAACTTTTCAATCAGCTCCGAGTTTGCGAGGATGCTATTCTGCGCCCAAAGCGATAACACTTCCGTCTGTTAAAGCCATAAAGATCTTGCCTTGGGCGGCGATCATGCCGTCCCAGACCGGAGGCGCTGGGAGTGGGTAATCGTGCAACTTGGAACCATCCTTGGTCGAGACGACCCAGAGTCTGGCTCCTTTTCCTTCATCCAGTAAGGTGTCCTGTTCAGCCAGTTTTGCCTGGATGAGTGGATCTTGCTCCGAGAGTTTCTTGAAGGATTCTTCTTCGTCGATGATATCAGGAGGACCTGCCACGAACAAAGTATCATTGGCCAGCAGCATGGCGCGGGCGAGCAGGGGGATGTCTTGCGTCCAGTCATAGTTGACGAAGGTGAGTCCACCTTTGCTGGGGCGTCCCATGAAGCGCATCGCTTTACCCTTTTTGCCCGCCATGCTCCGTATGCCGTCCACGAGTCCATGGTTTTGGTAGCCTGAGATATCCACAGCATCGCCACGGTCGAAGGTGCAATCGAGCACCGTCTTGGCGTTTTGTAGGGCGAACGATCCTTCGTTTGTAAAACGCGCTTCGATTTCCTTGGCGGTCAATGTGCCATGGTAGACTTTTACTTCATCGATGATGCCCATGAATGCGCCGGGCCCGGTATAATCGCCGACTGTGGATCCATCATCGGCTCCGATGGAGAGGGATTCCTGAGGATTTTTTGTGATGAGGCTGGGCGCTTTCCCCACAGCCGCAAGGTCGCCATTTACATACAATCGGAGTTCACGATCTTTTGTTAATGCGCCAACCAGATGTGTCCAACTGCCAACGATTTGATCTCGCGAACTGATGGCTGTCATTTCACCACCGGTTCGAACGATGAATTTGGGACTCCCTCCGCTGATGGTGAGCGCGTAACCGAGTTGCCCGCCGCCGCGCGCGAGGATGACACCGTCCTGACTTTCGGAATTGATCCATGCTTCCACCGCCACTGCCTGGTTTGTGGGATCAAGACTCGGGGAATGTTCGAATCGAATGGCGGAAACACTTGGGCTGCCTTTACGCTTGTCTTGTTCATCCACCACCGGGGCTTCTTTGGGGGCGGCGAACAATTGGTGTTCCATGATAGTGGTCCATTTCAAATACTGTGGTTTACGTCCGAAACCAAAGACCTGCGAATCGTTGAATACCAGAATGCGACCGGATGGAGTGAACTTCCCGGCCTGATAATAACCCGCATGACCACCTGCAAAACTCTTTCCGTATACCCAGTAGGATCGATGAAACCAGGTGTCGTCCAGAAATCCCATGGGGGCGTAAACATGGCGTCCGACACTTTGTTGAGCCGATCCTTGTTCCACGGGGTTTCCGTAAACCGGATTCAATTCCATGCGATTGCCGTCGTGATCAAATTTTTGAGAACGCATGTAGATGTGGTCGCCGTCTCCCGAAAGGATGTCCGGCAAACCGGCGGGCATGTTCAGGATCTGCAAGCGTGCCTGAAGGTTTTCTCCGGTTTCAGGATCCAGTTCATCGATGACCGATTCACTGAGGAGGCTGCCCGTGTTGGCGTCCAGTCGATACATGCGTAGTCCGCCATCCAGGAAATTGGATCGGCCTGCCACGAAATAAGCCTGTTCGTTCTGCACCAGAATGCTTCCGTGCACGGGCCATACCGATTCCAATTGTTCGAACGCCGTGAGCCGCAAATCCAATGGCGCTGCACGAAATCGCCAGGCCAATGCGCCATCCCTTGCTCGCACGCAATACACCCAGCCATCGGCCGATCCGAACAACACTTTGCCCTGATAATAGGTCGGCGCCGAATCAACGCGTCCTCCTGCCTGGAAGCTCCATGCTAGATTTCCGGTTTCGGCATCGATTGCCTGCACCCGATGCGTGTTGACATCCGCAACGTAAATTTTTCCCTGAGCCATTGATATGCTGCTCAGGCGGTCTCCAATATCGGATGTCCACTTGGTTTGAACCTTTGGCTCGATGGTGTTTCGAGTGAAACTGCTCCGTTCCACATCATAGCGGTATGTCGGCCAATCAGCGAGTCCAGCGGACTGATCTTGCACGTTGGCCACTTGTTCATAGGCGGGACCACGCTCGAAACGACTTTCATTGGCAGGCGGCGCTTGAATGGATCGACCCAATGGTGCGAGTGCGTTGAACCCGTAGAGTTTGGTCTCAGGATAACAAGCACAGTTGTGCGGTGGTGTGTAAATCAAACCGTTGCAAGGCATGGTGCCGTAAAGGCAGCCGCCACGCACCCAATGGTTGATGTCCCAATGTCCGTCATCGGGATCCACAAATTCCACACCCGTTCTCGATGGGATCAGGTATTTGTCAGTCGCCTTGGCGATGTAACAACGATGGTGAAACCAGTAGGTGCTGACGTCCGGCGCAAATTCGCGCTTCACCTCTCCAGTCAGAATATCCCGCCCGGTATAAACACCCGAATCACGACTGAGTCGATTGGGGGAAGACCAGACCAGACCGCCAACGACCAAAAGATCTTCGGGGGATTGATAGGCGCTTTGCGCATGCGGGGCGCTCCATTGCTCCTTGCCATCCTTTGTTGCAAAAGCGGTCATCTTTCCATCGCCACCCGCAAAGACGACCGTGTCGTTTTGAACAACGATACGTGGGCCGAAATTGAAGGTCATTTTTGCGCGTCGCTTCAGTGCGGGAGACGTCCAGACCACATCGCCGGTGGCGCCATCGTGGCAGACCAGTTTGTCATCGTCGTAGTAGTAGAGTTGATTCGCATCGGCCACCATCGAGATGGGGGCCACGATCGATGATTTTTTCCAAAGGATCTCCCCGGTGTCCGCTTTGGCTGCCAGGACGGTGCGCGGTTTCTCGTTCCACGCAAATTCCTTTGCCACTCTGCCTTGGTCTCCTGTGTTTTTGAATGGGAAGTAGTTCTTCAGTTCCCATCCAGCGTCATTGACCAGCATGTAGAGTGTGTTTCCCGAAAGCAGGATTTCTTCAGTACCCTTGGAATCTTTGTAGGTAATTTCAGTTTCTCCTGTGGCGGCATTCAACGCGGTGACAGGGGCGTCGATGCTCAAGGTGACGTAGACTCTGTCATCTTTGGCCACCAACCGGCGCGCCAACTGGGATGGCCCGCTCTTCAATGGCCAGAGATGATTCTGCCATTTGTCGATGGATCGTTTCCAAAGCACGGTTCCATTGTAGGCGTCCCGACCGATCAAAGCCCACTTGGGCGGCAACTGAATCGAAATCCTGGAACCTTCATCCATGATGTAAAACAAACGTCCCGCCGTGGACACCAGGGCACTCATGCTCGCCATGCGATCGTGATGCCGCGACCAGCGGGGACTGCCGATCCACTGCAGATGCCGAGGCGGACCCACGGCGGTGTCGTGTGCCACGGCATTGCCATCTGCCCCGTGATAGAAATGAGTCCACTCATCCACATTGTCTGGTGTCGGTTTTACTGTTTTTTGCCAGGAACCGTTTTGACGAATGTAGGCCACCCCTTGTGGTGCAAGGATGCGTTTGATTTCGTTCATGGGAACATCCCCCAAATCCTCCGACACCACCAGATTGACCAGGTTGTCCACGATGGGGAGTTCGGTTCCGGTCAAATGATCAATGGTGATGGATCCGTATTCGCCGCTGGATAAAATCGCTTCCCGCGCTTTCCGGACATTGGCAGGGTTGGAGTCCAGACCATGCACCATATAATGATCGTTGGCCCTGAGGGCTTGGGTCAGTTGTCCGTCGCCACTGCCAATGTGAATGATGAATCCTCCCTGGACCCCGGTGGCATTGATGATCTCCTCCGCCTGTTGGGCAGGTGATTGCGCGGCTATGGACGTTGATAACGTTAAGAGCGATGCAATGACGTAGCCGCTCCAAAGGGTGGTGTACGATTTCATGAGTTGAAGCATGGTTAAAGCGAACCCTTTTTGGGAGACACAACGAGGGCAATCCGGCCCTGACACTGGTGTGTTCAAATCCATGATGGTTCAGCTTGGAATAGGGCCACCATAACGTTTTGATTTGATTTGTGAATGAAAATTTTGGTCGTAATATTTTCTGAATTACCACCATTGAAACACTTCACGGCCCAAGCATGGTAGGCATCGCTCTTATCCAATAGCGCAACCAACGGGCCAGTATCCGCAAATCAAAATTTCATCGGATCGGCTTTTTGCCAAATGACAGCAATCTGGCTTTATTGGTAGATCGGTCTCCTTCCTTGCTGGCTCCTAATTTTCTGGGAGTTTCGAAAAGGTCACTAGACAAATCGTAGCAGGATGCGGCGCCTACAGCAGCACTTTCTTCGGCCAAGTGATCCAGAGCCTGGAGCATCAGTTGTGTCAAGGAGGTGTTGCGCTTCGATGCCAAGGCTTTCAATTGCAATTTTTTTTCACGAGGTACCTTGATGGAAAGTGTTTCAGTTGGCATACACAAGGAGAGTAAGTTGGGTTTGTTAAAAGTCAATTTACTACATGGTTTCCCCAGATAATGAAAGTGGCTTGAAAGAGAACTTGCACGCCTCAAAACAGGATTGCATCCATCGTGGAGAAGGTTATAACCGGAAGATGGCCATCAAAAGTTATCTCCCATCCGATGGGAATCGATGTTCCACCCTTGGCGTGTCTGGGTGTTTCGCGGATTGCTTCAGGTTGGTTGCTTGTTTGATGTCGCTTTTTATGGGGCTGCTGTTGGTTGTACCCAATGCATCCGCTTGTTCCGTGCCCGTTTTTCGATATGCATTGGAGCGGTGGGATCCTGATGATTACGGTGTGGTGGTTTTTCATGATGGAACGCTGAGTCCGGATCAGCAGGCCTGGGTTGACCGAATGGATCCTTCCAAGTCCAAAGAACACCCCTTTGTCAACTGCATGGTCCGAACGGTGGATCTGGCTGACAATCCGGAAAAGGATGCGGTGGACGCTTGGGAACAAATGGATGCGCCTTCCCTCCCTTGGATGGTGGTTTACTATCCGTGGACCAGTCGTGCTTTTGGCTCCTTTTCATCCGGTCCCTTCGATGAGGGGGCTGTGTCAAGACTGGTCGATTCGCCGGCGCGCAGGGAAATTGCGCGTCGTCTGCTGAAGGGTGAGTCTTCAGTCTGGGTGCTGTTGGAAAGTGGCGATGCCACCAAGGATGAACAGGCATTGCAGCGACTCGAGTCCCGACTGGAAGATCTGGAGTCATCACTGAAACTTCCGGTCATCAATCCCATCGATATTTCCGAAGGATTGATTTCGATCGATGCCGATGAATTGAAGGTTGATTTCTCGGCGATCCGCATTTCACGGAATGATCCGCAAGAAGCTTTCTTCATAGAAATGCTCCTGGGCAGCGAAACACATTTGAAGGACGTCCAGGAACCGATTGCCTTTCCAATCTTTGGTCGTGGCCGTTTGCTTTATTCATTGGTGGGAGATTCCATTGCCACTGAGATCATTGATGACGCCTGCACTTTTTTGACCGGGGAATGCTCGTGCCAGGTGAAGGAACAAAATCCCGGTGTCGATTTGGTCTTGTCCGTGGATTGGGATCGAATGGTTCAAAACCAGTTGGATATCGATCGTGAATTACCTCCCCTGGCGGGGTTTGTTGGCATGATGCCCGAGGAGGCTTCCTCATCATCAACAACGAATGATCCCGACGATAGTTTGGCCGACACCGGAGCTTCCAGCGATTCGAACGCTTCGATGACAGAGGAGATCGAACCCTCTGCCGAGACCACCGGCACAAGGCGATCTCTCATGTTTCCGATCATTCTGGCTTGTGGTGGTATTCTGGTGGGTGCCATGGTAGCCGGATTCTTCATTCTGAAGAAATAAACAGGCAAACGCAAAAAGCATGGAGTTGAAGCAATGAGCATTTGGAAAATGATCTTGGGTGAACTGGCGCACCGAAAGGGGAATTTTATTTCCGCCGTCCTTTCAGTGGGCGGGGCCGTTGCCTGTTTGATTGCAACCCTGACATTGCTTCGCATTGATCAAGCTCAGACCAACGCATTGCTCGCTCAAAAACAGGACGCCGTTGAAGCGGCTGGATTGAAGTTGGAAGATGCCATGCGGGTGATCACCAAAGGTCTTGGTTTCAATGTGATCATTCTTCCCCAGGATCAGGATTTGAATGAGCTGCATCTGGAAGGTGCCCTGAGCAAAACCATGCCCGAATCTCTGGTGGATAAACTGTCCCAATCAGACATCGTAACTGTCAATCACCTGCTACCGACTGTCGTTAAAAAAATGACCTGGGAAGAACATGACCTTCCCATACTTGTTTACGGTACCAGGGGAGAAGTGCCGATCATGCATCGGGATCCCAAGAAACCTTTATTGGACGCGGTTCCGCGGGATCAGATGATCGTTGGTTTTGAGATCAGTCAACAACTTGGGCTCAAGGAAGGTGATCAGGCGACGTTGATGGGGATTGAGTTCACCATCATCAAAACCCATGAACAACGCGGTAATCTGGACGACAGCACGGTCTGGCTCAACTTGAGACAGGCTCAAGAAATGTTCGGCATGGAGAATCTGATTCACGCGATTCAGGCACTGGAATGTCATTGTGCCGGAGACCGCATCACCGCTATCCGAAAGGAAATCGCCGGTATCCTTCCCGGAACCCAGGTGATCGAACGAGGCCCACCCGCACTTGCCAGAGCAGAAGCCCGCAACACAGCCAAAGAAACCGCCGAAGCCGCTTTGGAACGCGAGAAGGCGTCCCGAGCAGCAGTCAGAGCCCAGCGCGAACGCATGGCGTCCGTGGTGATTCCGGTGGTGCTCGTTGCCAGTGCCATGTGGATCGCCTTCCTCGCCTACGGCAATGTGCGCGAGCGACGCAGCGAGGTGGGAGTGTTACGAGCGATTGGTTATACATCCGGTAAGATCTCCGGATTGTTTTTGGGCAAGTTTTTGATCGTTGCGGTCGTGGGGGCTTTGATCGGTTACGTGGCGGGTAGTTTCATTGGAGTGGGATTTGGTGAAGATCAGATAAACCTTGGAGTGCTTCAAAAACAGTTCGTCCCAACCGACCTTGCCATTGCCTGCGGCCTGGCGCTGTTCTTATCCACCGTAGGCAGTTGGATCCCATCCATGATGGCCGTCAAACTCGATCCCGCCGAAATCCTGCAACGGGATTAGGGCGGTTGAATGGTGAATGGTGAATTTAGAATGGTGAATGAGCACCAGGGGGGGAGGTTACAGTAGGCTTCCCAAAACGGAGAGTAAATTGGGGGAATCAATGCCACAAGGTAACGTGCCGGGGATCCCGACTCGTTCGGGATTCTACCAGAGTTCTGGTGCAGGTAGGACCAGTTTGTCCCGCGACTGCGTGGATCTCGGTTCGCCCGCTAGCGTCAGCTATGAGGATGTGGAGTGTTGGATGCGGTGGGGTTTTCCTTTGGAAGGTGATATGCCGGGTATGGGGACCACAAGGATGCGCGCCGAGACGACACGCTCTACCTGCGGACGGCCTTGTTTCTATTCATTCACTATTCACTATTTTAAATTTAGCATTTACAAATTTTCTCCGAAAAATGTCCTTTAGACTGTAACCTCCCGTCATTGGCTATGTCTTGGGGGTGAGGTTTGCATGGATACAGTGGCAACAGAAAATGAAATGGATGATTCACACATCATCCGTGAAGTGCTTGCAGGGCGGCGTGATCAGTTTCAGGAGCTGGTGAATCGTTACGCCGACAAGGTTTATGGTGTCGCCTGGAGCCGGTTGGGTGATCGTCATTTGGCGGAGGAGGTGGTGCAGGAAACGTTTATTCAGGGTTTTCAGCAACTTCATCGACTCAAGGACACCGATAAGTTTCTTCCCTGGATCAGTTCCATTGCCCGCAACAAGGCGATTAACTTCGGCATGCGTTTTCGGAATGAACTTCAACGCCGTGAACGCTGGGCACTGGAACATGCGCCTGCTGATAGCTCTCAAGCGTCTGATGCGGATCGGGACCCGGTGACCAAAGAAACCTTGCGTGAGACCTTGGCATCCTTGAATGGCTCGCAACGTGAATGCCTGACCTTGTTTTATCTTCAGGGAAAAAGCGTCGAGGAAGCATCGAAATCGTTGGGGATTACCACAGGAAATTTCAAAACCCGCCTCCATCGCGCTCGAGCTGCCCTTCGCACGAAGTTGGAAGCTATGTTGGAAACCGAGCTGAATCGGTTCAAGCCATCCGACCAAGTGCGTCATGGCATTATGGCGGTCGTGCTGGCGAAGTCCACGAGTGGAACAGGTTTGAAAGCTATCGGGGCCTGGTTGCCGACGATTCCATTCCTTTCGAGTCTGTTTCTCATGGTGCAGTTCATTGCCATGATTCCTGGTTTTCTGTTGGCGAAGTGGACGATGAAACAGACCCTGGACAATTTAAAGGATCAGGATGGGTATCGCGCAAAAATCATGCGTGCGAACAGCCACAAAATTTATTGGACCATTTTGGTTCTCGTTCTGGTCTATTTGACTTTTTCGCTCCAGATAGATCGATTGATTGTCTTGATTACTTTCTATTTGATATTCCTTGCTTATTCGGTGGTCTACCTGGTGCAGTTCAGTGTTCTAAAGTATCAGTTCCCTCCAACGCTATATCTCTGTTATGGTGCGCTTTTAATTTGTATGGGCATTGGGATGTATGACGCATCCTTAAATTCTCTCATCATGATCCCGCTTGGGTTTTCCTTCGTTTTGAGTGGGTATTATTCGAAGGAAAGTGGGGAGGGGCGTTTTGATTGTTCCATATTCCTACGTATTTCAGATTTGCTAAGGCAGAGTAAGCCGGAACTTCCGGTTACTCAGAAAAAATCGCTTCCGTCGACAAGTAGTTTTATCAATTCCTTTATCGGATTCCTGTCTGTGAAAAACAATTTGGTTTCCATGCGGACTGAATTGGATGGCGTGCGAACATGGGTATGTCCCGTTCAAACTTCAGGATTGAGGCTTATGTTTGCGCCCTTTTTTCGAAGTGGAATGTCTACTCTGTTTTTTAGGAAAAACGGAACCATCAAAGCTGAATTAGGGGAAAAGGATCGGCAGGATTTAATCAAGCTAGGGGTGTTAAATGAAGGTGATGATGCAGTCTTCGAATTGGAACAAAAAGTGGAAGTCGGTGTGAAAAAAGCATGGGGCTACTGGTCCCATGGGCAAAACCAGATGGCGAAGTTTGCTTTGGGGTATGAGCCTGATGAACAGACCTTTCATAAACCTCCTGAAAGGTTGTCTGGAAAGCGTTTCAGGTGGGCTTTCACAACTTTGCTTGGAATCCTGATGGTTCTGTTAGGAATGGTGCAACAATATGATCTGAACTGGGGGACTCCCTTTGATGTGAAACGCATGCGGGAACCCAATATTACCGAATCGGAAGCTAAAGCATACGTGCAGGATTTTCTTAGTGACAAGGCCCCTTCCCAAGTGATCCGAAAACGCTGGCTATCTCGTATAGCTTATGGCCATGTGTTTCCTCCGGTGGATTGGTTGACTGAGGAGAATAAGCAAAAGATCCGAGAGTATTTGGAGACAGTCAGAAAACTCGATGCTGCGACGATTGATTTCAAAAGGAGAAACGACGATTTTACACTCTCGGATTTAGAGCAATATGGGGGCATGAGCATTCCTTTGAAATCTCTCTTTGATTTGGAATTCGTAAAAGACATCGACTGGGAAACGCGATTAAGTAAATTTGGCTCCAGTTGGACAACTCCTGATCGGGTGTGGAAAAGTAAAGAGGAAGCCTACCACATCTTCAATGATATGTTCCAAATGAAATTAGCTGCCTATTCTCAATACATTGACCTGAAACAAATCAATTTTTCCAAGGCTCAACAGTGGTTGGTTGAGATGCAGTGTCTGGATACTTCTAAAGATTTTGCCGGATACAAGAAGGTTGACTTGAAAAGAGTACATGGATTGTTTCTCGGATTCTCCACACCATTGCATGAAACATGGAAAGTACTTTCGATTATGGAAATGACTGGTGGTCTTGACTTGATCGACAAAGAGGCTTGTATACAGGGGATTCTAAGATTGCATCATGGTGGTGGGAGGTTTTATTTGAATGTGTCTAGTTCGCGGATAAGTATGAGTAACGGCGCTTCGGATACATGGCGAGCTTTTCAATCGCTCCGCATTCTGAATGCGTTGGATCGGGTGGAGGATCTTGCTGATTGGAAGTTTCTTCTTCGGCGACCTTTACAATTACCGATGCACCCGGGAGATCAGTCCAGGGATTTTGAGCTAAATGGGCACGACTGGAACGAAGTTGAGGCTTTTCTTATGCAGCAGGAGTTTGATGCGTATTTGGAAGGTTTGAGGTAGAGGAAAGCGGTTGGCCACATTTTTGCAAATGCGGCTACCTGGATTTTATTTGCCGAGGCAGAATTGGCTGAAGATGGAGTCGAGGAGGTCTTCGGTGGTGGTTTCGCCGACGATTTCTCCGATGGCGCCGACAGCGATGCGCAGGTCCATGGCGATGAGTTCGAGTTCGAGATCGGATTCCAGTCCGCTGCGCACGGTTTCCAGCGCGGTTCTGGACCTGTTGAGGGCGTCCTGGTGTCGGCTGTTGATCATGACTTCCAGCATCTCGGCCGAGATTTCACCGGACCATACTTTGTCCCGGATCGCATCCTTGAGCGTTTCAAGTCCGTCGCCTGTTTCGCAGGATACATCGATCCAGGTGTGATTCTTTTCTTCCTTGAGAGAGGTGTGTTTTTCCAGATCCGATTTGTTGAGGATGTGGAGACGGACTTTCTGGTTTTGCTTGTCCAGAAACGCCAGGTCTTCTTCATGCAGTTCCGCGGTTCCGTCGACAACATGCAGGACGAGTTCGGCTTGTTCGATGCTCTTTCGGCTGCGCCGGATGCCTTCCTGTTCGATCAAGTCGCTGGATTCGCGCAAGCCCGCTGTGTCCACAAAAATGATCGGGATGCCACGGATGCTGGCGGTTTCTTCGATGGTATCCCGGGTGGTGCCTTCGACATGGGAAACGATCGCGCGATCGTGTCCCAGCAATTGATTGAGCAGACTGGATTTGCCGGCGTTGGGGCGACCCACAATGGCAGCCCGGATGCCCCGGCGCAGGATGCGTCCTTCGCGGGCGGTTGCCAGCAGACGTGACATGAAGTCCAGTGCAGCCTGGATCCGGTCCACCATTTGCGTGCGTGTGTCCGGAGAAATGTCTTCGTCCGGAAAGTCGATGTGTGCTTCCACATGTGCGAGAATGGACATCAACTGGGTACGGAGTTCCCGGATGCGTTGGCTGAGTTTGCCAGCGAGTTGTTCGTTGGCTGCGGTGAGGGCGAGTTCGGTGCGGGAGTGGATGACGTCCGCGACCGCTTCGGCTTGTGTCAGGTCGATACGACCGTTCAGAAAGGCCCGGAGTGTGAATTCACCGGGCTCCGCCAGACGCGCTCCCTGTTGAAGGAGTGTGTCGAGGACCATCTTTGCCGGCAAGGTGCCGCCGTGGGTGGAAATCTCGACTACGTTTTCACGGGTAAAGGTGCGAGGCTCCTTGAAGACACTGAGCATCACCTCGTCCACGGTTTTACCATCCTGTTTGATCTGTCCATACTGGATGGTGTGAGTGGAGGCCAGGGATGGTTTCAGGGATGATTTGCCGATCGGAGAGAACACGGCATCCACGATGGGGAATGCCTGTTTTCCTGAGACTCGGATCACGGCCAGGCCGGCTTCACCCATCGGAGTGGCGATGGCGGCGATGGTGTCGTCGATGGATTGGGAGGGGCGGTCCATGCGGCGGGAGCAGTTGATTAGTGCCGATGTCCGTGGCAGTTTCCTTGTGCGTTTTCTGCGTCGCGACCCATCAGGAACAATCGGGCCTTCTCATAGCTCTTTTTGTGGAGGTAGTGGAGTAGTGAGGGATCGGTGTCGCGTGGAAGTGATGCGGTTTGCTGATCGATTTTTTCGAAAATGGCCATCAGGTTGGGTTGTCCTTCTTTGGATGCCAGTTGTGCGACGGCTTTATCGAGTTCGTTCAAGCTTTCGAGGATGTCGGTTTCTAATGTCGTCATGATGGATAAAGGTATTCCTTCTACCCGGGGATTAATCAATGGTGAAATGTTTTCAATTTATGTCCACAGCCGAAATGGTTCCTGATAGGTTGCCTGCATGTTACTTTCTTTCATCAGGATTCTGTTGGTCGTGGCTGCTTCTGGTTCTCTGCATGCCCAGGACGTGATTCCATCGTTGCACGGGAGCGGATTGCCAACCTTTCTGCCTGCAGGATTATCCTCTGAAAAGGCGCATCAGGCTTGGGAGACGACGCGGCGGGAGCAGATTCTGGATGCGTTCGAGACTTATGTTTACGGAAAGGCGCCGGATGATGGGTATCTTCTGGAGTTTGAACGATTGGATGTTCAATCCATGCAACCCGGACTACAAGCCGAACGCAGGCGGATCGCGGTGCGCGTCAGAACGGATCTTGGAACAGCCCGGATCAAGGTCACTCTGTTTTTGCCATTGGAACGTGCTCACCCCGTTCCGGTGTTCCTTGGGATGCACTTGTTTGACTCGTCGCGGGATTTGCCTGTGATAGGTCAACCATGGAAACATTCAGGTGATTCGGTCGATCCACAGGACGGATCAGCCCATTTGGCGTCCGGAGATCCTGCTGTGTTGCTGCACATGATCCTCGATCGAGGTTACGGATTTGCCACCATTGATGCCAATGATGTGGACCCGGATGAACATGATGATTTCAGGAACGGGATTCATGCTCTCTTTCATGACGATGCGCATCCGCATGGCCCGGGGGATTGGGGCACTTTGGCTGCCTGGGCATGGGGATTGGGTCGTGCTCTGGATGTGCTGGAAAGAGAGGAGGATGTGGATGCATCGAAAGTGGCTGTGATCGGACATTCACGCATGGGAAAAGCGGCATTGTGGGCCGGGGCGGTGGATCCGCGTTTCGCGATGGTGATTTCAAATGATTCGGGTTGTGGCGGCGCTGCGATCAGTCGACGGCAGAAAGGGGAAACCCTGGTGCATATTAACCGTGTTTTTCCTCACTGGTTCTGTGGGCATTTCCATGCTTTTGGGGAAAGGGAACAGGCTTTGTCTGTGGATCAGCACATGTTGGTTGCCCTGGTGGCGCCACGGCCGGTTTACATCGCCAGCGCCGAAGAGGATGCCTGGGCCGATCCGATGGGCGAGTTTCTGGCGGCTTTTTATGCTTCGGAAGTATACGAATATTATGGTGTGACCGGATTGAAGCCTGATGAACGTCCCTTACTGAATCAATCGATCGGTGACAGGGTGGGATATCACATACGGTCGGGAAGGCACGACATTACTGCCTTTGATTGGGCCAGGTATCTTGATTTTGCCGATCGGCATTTTTTGGGGAAGCGTCCTTGACGTTTATTCCTGGTTTCGGGTGAATGCACACATGCCATTTGTTTCACGTAGAAAGTTTCTGGATCACGGTCTGAAAGGTGGGCTGGCTTTGGGGGGGGCCGGTGATCTTTGGAATACCCCCTTGCATGCCGAGCCCGATTCCCAGGAGATCTCGGCTGAGATTGCCATCATTGGCGGTAGCTTGGGAGGGTGTGCGGCAGCGTTGGCTGCGTTGAGGATGGGGCATCGGGTGGTGATGACGGAGGAGACCGATTGGATTGGTGGCCAGTTGACCTCTCAAGGAGTGCCGCCTGACGAGCATCGCTGGATCGAATCTTACGGAGCCAATGCTTCGTATCGTGAACTCCGCCGCAGGATCCGGGATTATTATCGACAGCATTATCCATTGACCCACGCTCAAAGAACCAAGTGGAACTTGAATCCCGGTGCAGGTTCGGTTTCACGCTTGTGTCATGAACCCCGTGTCGCACTTGCCGTGCTGCGGGATTGGTTGGCTCCTTATTTGAGTTCCGGTCGCTTGACTTTGTGGACACAGCACCGGCCGGTCGGGGCCGGAATCGAAGGAGATGAGGTGCGTTCTGTGGAAGTGGAAAGCCTGGAATCAGGGCGACGCCGCAGCATTCGGGCGAAGGTGTTTTTGGATGCGACGGAGTTGGGTGATTTGCTGCCTCTGACCAAGACGGAATATGTCACCGGAGCAGAATCCAGGGACCAGACCGGTGAACTGCATGCCAGCGCCACGTCCCGTCCGGATAATCATCAGGCTTTCACGATGTGTTTCGCCATGGATTATCTGGAGGGGGAGGATCATACCATTGAACGTCCGGAACGGTATGATTTTTGGCGGGATTATGTTCCTGCCATTCAACCCGCATGGCCGGGGAAATGGTTGGATTGGACTTATACCCACCCCCGCAGTCTTGAACCCAGATTGTTGGGATTCAATCCAGCGAACGGCTCCTACAAGGGAGTGATCAACCTGTGGGCCTATCGTCGCATCGCTGCCAAGTCCAATTTCGAGCCCGGCACGTATTCAAGTGATATCAGTTTGGTGAACTGGCCGCAGAACGATTATCTGCTGGGTTCCATTGTGGATGTCACACGGGAGCAGTTTCACCGGCACGTTCAAGATGCCAAACAGTTGAGCTTGTCCTTGTTGTATTGGATGCAGACGGAGGCTCCTCGCCATGACGATGGGCATGGTTACCCGGGTTTGAGGTTGCGATCAGACGTGATGGGAACCGAAGACGGATTAGCCAAGTATCCCTATGTGAGAGAATCGCGTCGCATTCGGGCGGAATATACGGTGACCGAAAAGGACTGTGGACTTGAACAACGGATGCAGATGACCGGTGCAGACCGCGATTCCGTGCGTGCCGCTGACTATAAGGACTCGGTGGGGCTGGGGAGTTATGCGATCGATCTGCATCCATCTACCGGAGGGGATAATTATATCGATTTTGAATCGTTGCCTTTTCAGATTCCTTTGGGGGCATTGATTCCTCAGCGAATTCGCAATTTGATTCCTGCCAGTAAGAACATTGGTTCAACCCATGTCACCAACGGGTGTTATCGATTGCATCCGGTGGAGTGGGGGATTGGGGAAGCGGCGGGTATGTTGGCCGCTCAAATGAACCGATCAGGAGAGTCCGCTCAGGCAATTCGAAATCAGCCGAAGCTTTTTGCCGCTTACCGATCTCAGTTGGTCCGGCAAGGGGTGGAATTGAAGTGGCCGTTTTGACCCATGGTTGGTGATTTCTTTTTTACCACGGAGAGCACAGATGGCACAGAGATAGGCACTTCGATGGAAGGAGGCAAATAGCCACGGGTCGCGGGATTGAGAAATAAACTCTGTGCCATCTGTGCTCTCCGTGGTTCACCAAGCCAGATCGTCCTCTGGAGGAATCATCTCAACTTTCAGAATCCGTGTTGCTTTTTTGGTTCATCCCGCGCCATCATTCGAACAGGCATATGAATGAGCAAGAAGTGCAGGATCTGAGGAGGAATTACACGATGGGGGAGCTGGATGAATCATCGGTGGCTCCGGATCCGGTTGATCAATTTGGGATTTGGTTTGAGCAGGCGTGCAAGGCGCAGTTGCTTGAACCAAACGCGATGAGTCTGGCGACGTCCACCCCCGAGGGGCAGACGTCCATTCGGACCGTGTTGTTAAAGGGATACGATGCTGGTGGTTTTAATTTTTTTACCAACATGGAGAGTCATAAAGCTCTGGATATTGGTTCCAACCCCAATGTATCCATCCTTTTTCCGTGGCTCGCTTTGGAGCGCCAGGTCATCATCAACGGAACGGCGGAAGCGATGGGGCGAGCGGAAGTCTTAAAGTATTTCGTGACGCGACCCGTTGATAGCCAGGTCGGCGCCTGGGCGTCCAATCAGAGCCGGATCATTACGACTCGCAAAATCCTGGAAATGAAATTCGACGAACTGAAGCGCAAGTTTGCCGATGGCAAGGTGCCTTTGCCATCCTTCTGGGGCGGGTATCGGGTGATTCCCCGGACGGTTGAGTTTTGGCAGGGGCGTCCGAGTCGATTGCATGATCGAATTCAGTACTCACGCAATGAGCAGGGTGAGTGGCAGCGGGCGAGATTGGCTCCGTGAGGAATGGTGAATGGTGAATTTAGAATGGTGAATTACTGGTGAGGGGTGTTTGCTTGCGCTTGGGGTTTCCTTTGTAGGGTGAAAAGCAGGGGATGGTTGCGATGAGGGGCGCGTTGAGACGTCCCGCGCTACGTTTCGAGTGGGCCACATTCTGGCGAATGCGGCTACAATTTAGACTGGCTGTTTCCACATTCTGGTGAATGCGGTTGCTTTTATTTGGACATTTCGAGCATGCGTTCGATGGGGAGTCGGGCGCGTTCGAGGGTTTCTTTGGGCATGAGGACTTCCGGTGTTTTGTGGAGCATGCAGGCGTGCAGTTTTTCGAGGGTGTTCATTTTCATGAATTTGCACTCGTTGCAGGCGCAGTTGTCGGTCGGGGCAGCAATGAATTCCTTGTCCGGACATTCTCGTTTGAGACGATGGAGCATGCCCGCTTCGGTGGCGATGATGAACGCGGATGCGGGGTTGCTTTGACAGAAGTTCACCATCTTTTCTGTGGAGCAGATTTCGTCTGCCAACAGTCGGACCGCCTTGGTGCATTCAGGGTGGGCGACCAATGGGGCATCCGGATATTTCTCGCGAATTGCCAGGATGCTGTCGGCTGTGAATTCCACGTGTGCGTAGCAATTCCCTTTCCAAAGCTTCATGGGGCGGTCGGTTTGTTCCATGACCCATGATCCCAGGTTTTCGTCGGGCACAAAGAGTAGTTCGCGGTCTTTGGGAGCGGCCTCAACGATCTTCATCGCGTTGCCGCTGGTGCATATGACGTCGCTCAGCGCTTTGACGTCTGCGCTGCAGTTGATATAGGCAATGGTATAGATGCCGGGATTTGCGTCCTGAAAAGCTTTTAATCGGTCTGCAGGGCAGCTTTCTTCCAGAGAGCACCCGGCGTCTCGATCCGGCAACAGGACCAGTTTGTCAGGATTGAGGATTTTGGCGGTTTCGGCCATGAAATGGACGCCGCAGAAAACGATCACGTCCGCATCCGTTTCCACCGCTTTTCTCGCTAAACCGAGCGAATCCCCTACATAATCGGCCAGATCCTGAATTTCCGGGATCTGATAGTTATGGGCCAGGAGGACCGCATTCAATTCTTTCTTGAGACGCAGGATCTCCCTGGAAAGCGGGTCGATGGGGCTTGCCGTTTCGGGTTTGCGCGCTTCGTTTTCCGTTCCTTCTCGCAGTGAAATGTGCACCAAAGTGTCACTCATGCGTTCAATTTATGGTGTTCGGCTGTTTTGGGCAATAGTGTATATGATCCATTTGGTGTTCTGTTTTTTTGACAGCCACCGCAGTCGCGGGATCTACGAGATGAACAGGATTGACTGGGTGGGGGGGGGGAGTTTTTTTTGGTATCCGGACTCCTTGTGGAGGTTGGATACAGGGTTTGCAATTAAACTTGTCGGTTAAGGGTGTCGGGTGGAACGTTCCTGCATCCAGGCGATGTCCGGGTTGTTGGGAGAGGGGCGGTTGTAGGGGGTGACTTTTCCTTTTTCGA
Source organism: uncultured Verrucomicrobiota bacterium (assembly GCA_964415055.1). Lineage (GTDB taxonomy): Bacteria > Verrucomicrobiota > Verrucomicrobiia > Limisphaerales > AAA164-E04 > AAA164-E04. Next base: position 78,038 of record CAYPZD010000001.1, read on the forward strand.
ACGATTCAACGGTTCGGGCATCGGTCCATTTTTTGGTTTCGGAGTGTCCGTCCGCAAAGGAAAAACCACCGGAGCCGTTGTGATAACTGGCAGGGATATCCACAATTCGGAATGCCGAGCTGTCTCCTGGAAAACCGCCCATATCTACGACGAACATGGCGTCATTGATGCTGTCCTCCCGTTCGTCGAGAAACACAAACGTCTGGGATGGACCTGGGGCAACGAAATCAGATTCCTTGCGGTAAATGCGCCATGGGCCGGATGCGTCGGACCAGGACATCGGGCGATCTTCCCCGCGGCCTCCCACCCAGTTGAGCATGGACATGCTACGAACGCGCGGCAGCGCCTTGCCATCGACACGTACCGTGCTTTTGTCGCCCGGACATTTGAACACTTCTTTGCTTCCGCCGAGATAGGGCCACATGATGCTCTTGGTGAGGTTGGCTTCCGGATCCCAGTTTTCGCGGTTGCTTCCCGCAAAATCCAGCCATCCTCCCACCCATTCGTGAGGCCCATGTTTGACGAAAGGCAGATTGCCTTCGCTATCATCGACGTAGAGCTTCCATCCGAGGAGGAGTTGTCGGTGGTTGTTCATACATAAGATACCCTGAGCTTTGGATTTTGCCTTGGACAGTGCGGGAAGTAGCATGCCAGCCAGGATGGCGATAATGGCGATGACAACCAGGAGTTCGATGAGCGTAAAACCACACTGACGTCGCGATAGATGTCTTCTGAAAAGCTTTGAAATCTTCATGGTGCTTAAAGTGAACCCTGGCATTATGGCATTCATGACTCGAAAAGGATACAATTAAACTGACTTATCTGAATATGGGGTGGCTGTCTCTTGAGAGTTGGCAAACGAATGCCGGGATGATGAGTTTTTGGAGATTATTTGGTAACCATTTTCACGCGAACATGCTCAACAACAGGGTATATGAAATCCTTTTGTTCCATGTTGGCTCTGATTGCCATTTCGCTATCCGTAACGGGCGCAGATATCTCTGGTAAATGGAGTGCTGAGTTTGAGACTCAGATCGGCGTTCAGAAGTATGTGTTCACGCTTGATCAGGACGGAGAAAATCTCTCTGGCAAGGCCAACTCCGAAATTGGAGAAACCAAGAACGAAACCGAATTGGTCGAAGGGAAAGTGGATGGCAATACCGTTTCGTTTGCCGAAATGTTGACGTTTCAGGGCAATGAAATACGTATCACCTATCAGGGCAAAGTGGAGGGCAATGAAATCAAATTCACCCGCAAAGTAGGCGATTTCGCCACTGAGGAACTGGTCGCCAAATTGGAGCCGGGATCTGCTCCTGCCCCGGCAAGGCGCGGTGGTGGCCGGGGCGGGCGCGGTGGGTTTGGTGGGCCCGTTGTGCTGGGGCCTGATGATAAACAGGTTTATGACGATCCTCCTGAAGAGATTGTCACCGCGCGTGATGGGATTCCTCACGGTAGACTGGAGATGATTGAATATGACTCAAAAACTGTGGGCACGACGCGCAAGATGAATGTCTACACACCTCCAGGTTATTCAGCTGACAAAAAATATCCCGTCCTTTATCTGCTGCATGGAATTGGAGGGGATGAAACGGAGTGGCAACGTTTTGCCACACCTGATGTCATGCTCGACAATCTTATTGCCGATGACAAGGCGACCCCCATGATCATCGTGATGCCCAATGGACGCGCTCAAAAGAATGATCGTGCCGAAGGAAACGTCTTTGCGAGCGCGCCGGCCTTCGCTGTTTTTGAACGTGATTTGCTGGATGACGTGATTCCCGCCATCGAATCCCGTTACAGTGTGGATACCCGGCGTGAGATGCGCGCTCTTGCGGGGCTCTCCATGGGTGGCGGTCAATCATTGAATTTTGGGCTGACCCATATGGATCAATTCGCGTGGGTGGGCGGATTTTCTTCCGCACCGAACACCAGATCTCCTCAGGAACTGGTTCCCGATGCGAATGCGGTGAGAGAGCAATTGAAACTGCTTTGGCTTTCATGTGGAAATAAAGATGGTTTGATCCGCGTGAGTCAGGGGATGCACGCTCACCTTAAGGAGAGCAATGTCCCTCATGTCTGGAACGTCGACAGTTACGGGCATGATGCCACGCATTGGAGGAATAATCTTTATCATTTCGTGCAGTTATTGTTTCGATAAGAACTCTCTTTTTAATCAATGCACCATTACAGAATGAAAAAAAACCGAATATATCAACACATTGGTCGGTCCGCCGCAGTCTTTTTGTCCGGACTGATGGTTGGGAATGCCGCTGATTACGTCAATACCCAGCTCGAACCCAAGCAGGATCTGCCTCCGTTTGAATACATGGCGGCACCTGCCCCTCTGCCAAATTATACCCCCAACGCGCGTTGGGGAACGCAGGGAGAACCCATCACCACGATGCAGATTCCGCTTTCCCCGGAAGCATCCATGGAGCACATGGTGACGTTTCGGGATTTTGATATTTCTCTTTTTGCCGCCGAGCCGCAGGTGATCAAACCTTTGTGGTTGGCCTTTGATCCGAAGGGACGTCTCTGGATTGCCGAATCCATCGATTACCCCAACGAAATGCAGCCCGAAGGTCAGGGGCGGGATCGATTGAAAATCGTGGAGGATACGGACGGTGACGGCAAAGCTGACAAGTTCACGGTTTTTGTCGACAAATTGAGCGTCCCCACCAGTTTCGTTTTCGCCAATGGTGGAGTGATTGTTGTTCACTCGGGACGGACCGAGTTTTTCAAGGACATGGATGGCGATGACAAGGCCGATGAGAGCAAGGTGTTGTTCGAAGGATGGGGCACGCGGGACACCCATGCGGCCGAGAGTAATTTACGTTACGGATTCGACAACTGGATCTGGGGAACGGTCGGTTACTCAGGTTTTGAGGGAACGGTTGGCGGCAAGGAACTGCGATTCGGACAGGGTATCTTCCGATTCAAACCGGACGGTTCCGAACTTGAATTTATTCGTTCCAGTAACAACAACACATGGGGACTTGGCTTGACCGAGGACAACATCATCATCGGTTCCACCGCAAACGGCAATGCCAGCATGTATATGCCCATTCCCAATCGTTACTATGAAGCAGTGAATGGATGGTCCGCCGCCCGACTGGAATCGATTGCCACCAGTCAGCGGATTTTCCCCATCACCGACAAAGTGCGTCAAGTCGATTGGCATGACCAATACACCGCCGGATCCGGTAGTGCCATTTATACGGCACGCAGTTTTCCCCGGAAATTCTGGAACAGCGCGCAGTTTGTCGCCGAACCAACCGGTCACCTCCTGGGCTTGTTTTTCCTCGAACGCCAGGGGGCGGACTTTGTTGCCCAGAATGCCCGCAACCTGCTGGCCAGTGATGATGAGTGGACCTCTCCGATTTACGCGGAGGTCGGTCCCGACGGAGCCCTTTGGGTGGTGGATTGGTATAATTACATCATTCAACACAACCCGACTCCCAATGGGTTTGATAACGGCAAGGGCAACGCTTATGAAACCCCCCTGCGAGATAAAACGCACGGACGCATCTACCGGATCGCTTACACCCGTGGCGAACCATCCAATGCTCCCACGCTGGATGCCTCGAACCCAGCCTCGCTGGTGGCGGCTCTCAAGAATGACAACATGCTCTGGCGCACCCATGCCCAGGCGATGTTGATTGATCGCGGGAAACGGGATGTTGTACCGCAACTGGTGGAGTTGGTGCGGGATCCTTCGGTGGATGCGTTGGGATTGAATCCTGCAGCCATTCACGCCTTGTGGACCTTGAAAGGTTTGGGGGTATTGAACTCTGACAACAGGCGTGCGAACCGTGCAGCCTTGTCCGCTTTGAGTCATCCTTCTCCTGCGGTGCGCCGTGCAGCTGTGATGACTTTGCCGCGCAATCAAAATACATTGGAAGCACTGCTTAAAGGAGGTCTAACGGAAGATATTGATGCACAGGTTCGACTTGCCACTCTTCTGGCGTTTTCAGAATTACCAGCCAGCGAAACAGCGGGCGATACCATCTATGCGGCCATCAAACAGGATCGCAATGCCGGGGACCGTTGGTTGCCCGACGCCCTCACCGCTGCTGCCGCAAAGAACGACACCGCCTTTATTCGTGCTGTTTTGACCGGAGCCAGTGCGGAAGCGGATGATCAGGCTGTACTCGATTTGAATGGTGGAGCCGGAGATGTCCTGCGTGTTGTAGTGATCCATTACGCTCAGCGGGGGCCCACTGAAAGTATTGTCTCGACCTTGAGTTCCTTGAAAGGCGTTGCGCCCGAAGTGGCCACTGCGGTCTTGGATGGTTTAATGGAAGGATGGCCGGCAGGAACGCCACCGACACTTTCCGCTTCCGATAAAAGCCAACTCGAAGACGTCATGGATGCTTTGCCCGAAAGCGTGCGTGATCGCCTGCTCAGTCTTGGTGAACGCTGGAATGTGCCGGGTCTGTTCACGGGGCGCATGGAAGCCATTGTTGCATCATTGAAGAGCCAGGTGGACGACGCGGGTGCGAGTGACGCCCAACGGGCTGCTGCTGCTCAACGCTGGATCGGATTGAAAGACAATCGTGAAACGGCCGATGCCATCCTGAAACATATTTCTCTTCTCTCATCCCCCACTTTGTCTTCCGGATTGGTCAGTGCTCTGGGGGCCAGTCGGGATGAAACGCTTGGGGATGCCATTCTTGAACATTGGAGTGATTACACTCCCGCCGTTCGTCGCGCCGCCATCAGCGTGATGCTGCGCCGTTCGGATTGGGCTTTGTCCCTGTTGGGAGCGGTTCAGGACGAGAAGATCACACGCACGGATATTCCACCCGAGTATTGGACCCAGCTGCGTCAGCACCCCAACCGCCGTGTCGCCGGTCGCGCCTATCGTCTGGCTCAGGAAAGCGCAACCGTTTCCTCCGACCGAGCGGAGGTCGTTGCCAAGTTGCTGCCGCTGGCCAAGCAAGCAGGGGATGCTGAACGGGGCAAGGAGGTTTATGAGTTGAATTGCTCGATCTGTCATAAATTCAATGGCGTGGGCGGTATGGTTGGGCCCGAATTGACTGGGATTGCTGCGCGTGATCGTTCCGATATTTTGTTGGAGATCCTCGACCCCAATCGTTCTGTTGAAGCCAACTATCGTCTTTGGAATGTGACCACGAAAGACGGGGACACATATTCCGGTCGCCTGGAAGCGGAAACCCAAACCACTGTGGAGATTCTCGATGTGGCCGCTCAAAAACATGTGATTCAGAGGAAGGATATTCAGTCCTTGTCCGCGTCACCCATGTCGATCATGCCGATCGGGTTTGAAGCACTCCCCGAGGATGATCTCAAGGGATTGCTGGAATACCTGGCCCAACCTCATGAACAACATTAAGTCATTCTGATCTGAAGGCGGGGCGGATTATCCGCTCCGCCTTTTTTGTTTTTGAGGAACGAGGTTTTAAATGGTGAATGGTGAATTTTGAATGGTGAATTGGTGGTGAGGGGTGTTCGGAATCGTTGGGCTTCCCGAAACGGAGGTCGACTTGGGTTTTGTATGCCACAAGGTGGCGCGTCGGGGATCCACGCAGTCGCGGGACAAGCAGGCACGTGCTACCTGCGGGATGCGTTGGGGAAATGGGGCCATGGTCAAAATAGGCTTGATGTTTGGATGGTTCGGGTAAAGGATATGCTCCGATCACTATGAAAAAGAGCTTTTTTCCGTTTTGGAGGGGTGCTGTGTCGGATCGTTTGATTTCTGCACGAGCTTTCACTTTGATTGAGTTGTTGGTGGTGATTGCCATTATCGCCATTCTCGCGAGCATGTTGTTGCCGGCGTTGAGCAAGGCGAAGGAGAAGGCCCATCGCACCAAGTGTCTCAGTAACCTCAAGCAGATGCTTTTGGCCACGCACATGTATGTGACCGACAATGAGGATTATCTTCCCTACAGTTCCTGGAGTTCCGGGACTTACGATGTCGCCAACTGGCTCTACACTCGCAAACGCGGTCAGGATCCGGAACACGATGTGACCCTCGGGCAGCTTTGGAGTTATGTTCCGACCGGCCAGATTTATTGGTGCCCCTTGGATCGCACCAACACCGCATTATTCAAGCAACGTGAAATGCAGGTTTCCAGTTATGTGATGAATGGGGCTGTGACTGCTTATGGCACTTCCCCCAATGGAGTTCAGTGGGGAAGTTTCAAGATGGATCAGTTCAATGCCGGGAACCTGCTTTACTGGGAAGCGGACGAACGGCTTCCGTCCAATTATGACAATGTGGCCAGTCGTCCAAACGAAGGCGTGACCGAGCGTCACAACAGCGGCACCAATCTGGGTATGTTTGGTGGGCATGTGGAATATTGGAAATTCACCAATTATTACGAAGAAGCCGGTATCGGTGGATTCCCGGGAAAGCGACCAGGTTTGTTCTGGTGTAATCCTTCTTCAACAAACGGGGATTAAAATTCGAAACCAAACTGCGGACATTGAATTCCAGGTAACTTATGAAATCACAAATCAAACAATGGGCGGGTTATTGTGTGGCAGTTCTTTTGTGTGTCTGGGCTGTTGGCTGTGGAGATAGTGATGATGGCAAACTACACTCCAGCAAATCTGTTGATGAGGCTGCCGATTATTTGGGTGATGCTTTTTCGAATTCCAATGCAAAACTCAAGGGGCATGCCAAAGAGGCTTCCGAGCACATGAAGAAGAAGCGGTATCGGAAAGCCCTGATCTCCATTCAGGAAATCAAACTTTCGGGCGAAGTCTCCACCATGCAGGAAGGGGCGGCTGTCAGGGATTCATTGGTTAATTTGGAAGAAGAATTGATTTATGCCATTGAGAGTGGCGATAAGAATGCGCAGGCAGCTTACGACCTCCTGAAACGGGTCAATCGGAACTGACTGATTTGAGGGCGCAGCCCTGGGTAGAGCGTGTCGTCTCGACGCGCCACCCTCATGCGCCCGAATTTCAGATTCCTCTTACGAAGGAAGACGCAAGGACGTTCAATGTTGCACCATTAGATCGCAGATGCAGGCGAGTTTTTCTTTGTTTACTCCTGCCATTGGGAAGAATGGTGCCCTTGGTTTTCCCTTGTTCATCTTGCGCGCGCGGCCATGCGGCAGCATGGCCCTACCGGTAGCCTTTGTCTGTTTTTCGAAATGTGTCTGCAACAAAAAACCCCGCACCCGGTCAGGTGAGGGGTTTTGAAATTGATGGGGTAGGGCGAATCAATTATTCACCATCTTCGCCGATTGCTTCGACGGGGCAGCCTTCCATTGCTTCCTGGCATTGGGTGGCTTCGTCGTCATTCTCAGGTTGTTTGAAGACGAATGAGTATCCGCCATCTTCCTGGCGCTTGAAGTTTTCAGGTGCGGTTTCGCGGCACAAGTCGCAATCGATGCATTGGTCATCGACATAGTATTTGCCGCCTACGTTTTCAGGATGTTTGTTCTCTGCGTCTGCCATAATTTTTTCTTGTTCCTATGTTCCTAGCTGTGAGGGATCTGCTTCAACATAATCCCACGGTTCCTGGGCATGCTTTTGTGTCTTTCCTCAGGCACTCTCGCAAGTTCGGGAGTGGTTAAGGGTGGGGCCTACGGCATGCACACGGAGTAAAATAATGAAGAATCATTCGTAGCGCAAGGCCTGAATTGGATGTAATCCTGCCGCTTTGAAGGCCGGAAAAAGCCCTGCCACGATCCCCACCATGGCACTGAACGCCACTGCCAGGAGCATGGGGGTCGTGGTAATGATGGGGGAATTCTGTGCCGGAGAGGCAATTTCAATCAATTCCACCAGCACAAAAGAAAATCCAAGTCCCACCACCGCGCCCAGCAGGGCGACGGCTATACTTTCAACAATGATTTGGGTGAAAATAGCTTCACTGCTGGCTCCAACGGCTTTGCAAGTTCCGATTTCACGAATGCGCTCATTGATGCTTGCCAGCATGATGTTCATGATGCCGATACCCCCAACCAGCAGGCTCAACCCTGCGATGACCCCCTGACTGACGCGCATGTTGCGAATGCGTGTCCGGATGTCATTGATCTGGTTTTCCTGAGTGTCGAATTCGAAGTCATTGATGCCATTATGCGAAACCAGCATCACGTTGCGGGCTTGCTGCAGGGCTTGCTCAATCAGGTCGAGGTCAGCAATCTTGATATCGATATCCGTGAGAACGGGATCGGGGGTGCCGTCCTCGTTGGAGGCGGCACGGAATTTGATCCATGCAGTGTTGAGAGGCATGTAGATGACATTGTTTTTGCGCCAGAATGCGTCTCCCCATTTTTTGGCGCCGCTCCAGCCGCGTTCTCGTTTGACTCCACCCTTTTTGTCACCTTGTTCAGCCGCCTGCTTTTTTGCGAGTTCCTTGAGTTTACGTTCCTGTTCGCTTTCGTAGTGTTTGAACATGCCGACGATGGTGAAGGGCTGTCCGCCGATATTGATGATTTCACCGAGGGGAACGATGTCCTCACCTGTTTCATCCGGACTGCCAAACAGTTGATCGCGCACGCCGGTTCCGATCACGCAGACGCTGTTGGCAAATTCTTCATCCAGGTCACAGAAGAAACGGCCGTGTTCGACTTCGTAAAGATTCATGTCCAGCACGGCGGGCCATACCCCGACAATTTCAGAGGTCGATGCGGATTTGCCTTTGCGCGTGACGCGTGTGCCGCGCCAATCCAGACGCATTTCCGGTGAAATATCGGTAATCAATGGGGCGCTGGCTTGAAGGGCGTAAACGTCCTTGATGCGTCGGCCGGGGCTTTGATCCTTCAAATGATCCTGCCAGGTGGGTACGTCTTCGTCGTCGATGCGGACTTTATCCAGGCCACCCATGGCAATCATGGATTCCTTCATGCCTTTTTCCATACCGGTGATAACCGCAGCCATGGCCACCAGGCTGGAAACCCCGAGCACAATGCCAAACATGGTCAACAGGGTCCGGAATTTATGTGACCAGATATCCTTGAGTCCTATTAAAACGGCGTTGTAGAGATTCATAACGGTGCGCTCGGTTTAATCGTATTTCAGGGCCTGGATGGGGTGGAGTTTGGATGCCTTGAACGCGGGGATCGTGCCTGCGACGACACCGACCATGGCTGAACAGGCAAAGGCGAAGATCATGGCTTGTGCGGTGATTTCCGGGTTGTTTTCACTTGGGGTAAAGACGGTGATGGAGTGAACGAGTCCCACAGAGACGGCCAATCCCATCAATCCACCCACCAAGGCGATGACCACGCTTTCGATGATGATCTGGATGAAAATATCTTCGGTGGTGGCACCGACGGCTTTGCGAATACCAATCTCACGTACACGCTCTGAAATGCTTGCCAGCATGATGTTCATGATGCCGATGCCTCCAACCACCAGGGCGATGGCGGCGATGATGACGCCACTCATGCGGAAATTCTGAATGGTCACCTGGATGCCGTCCGCCAGATCTTCTTCTGTTCGAAAGGACCAGTCCTCGATACCATTGTGGGATACCTGCAGGACGTTCCGGATTTGCTGCAGTGCGGTTTCGAGTAGGCCGATGTCTTTGACCTTCATGTAGATGCCTGACAGTCTGGGGTCGGCGGTTTCGTTCAGTCCTGCGGCGGAGCGGAACTGGATCATCATGGTCTGGAGCGGGATGAAAACGGAATTGTTCTTCAGGCGAAACACATAACCGCTGGGGCCGCTTCCACTGCGTCCTTTGTCTCGAACCACGCCTGTTTGTTGTTGGGGCTGCTGTTGGGCGCGAAGTTTTTCCAGTTCCTTTTCCTTACGTTCCTTTTCGGTCATGTAGTGTTCGAACATGCCGACGATGGTGAAGGGTTGGCCGTTGATGCGAATGACTTCGCCGATGGGGATGATTTCTTTACCTGTTTTTTCCGGGTTACCAAAAAGGTCGTCCCGAATATCCACACCAATGACGCACACACTGCGCGCCATCTCGTTGTCTATTTCATTGAACATGCGTCCGTACTCGATGCGGTGATCCTCCAGATCGAGGATGCCCGGCCAGGTTCCGTAAATACGCCAGGGGCGGGCTCGCTTGCCACGATACGTGATGTTGATGCGGGAGCGATAGCCGTGTTGTTCCACCACCGGTGTGACGTTTTCCACCAGGGGAACTCCGGATTGAAGGGCGTAGACGTCTTTCATCAACAGGCCGGGAGCCTGATCGACGAGATGTTTTTGGTAGGCTGGCAGGTCGTCCTGGAATTCCACCCTGACTTTTTCCAATCCCCCCATGGCCACCAAAGCCTCTTTCATTCCGTTCTCCATCCCTTTCACCAGTGCGGACATGGCGACGAGGCTTGAAACCCCCAGAATGATTCCCAGCATGGTCAGCATGGATCTGAACTTGTTTGCCCAGATCTCTTTGAGTCCAACCAGAATGGTATCCAGAAGATTCATGAAGACGCAGACGAGGTTCGGTTGATCTGAAAGCGGGTGGCCTGGCCGGAGAGTTTTGCGTCAACTTCGGAGGCGATTTTGCCGTCCCGGATTTCGATTTTTTGAGGTGTCAGAGCGGCAATTTCCGGATCATGCGTCACCAGCATGATGGTGCGGCCTTCATCGTGGAGTTTGCAGAAAGTTTCCAGAATCATTTCACCGGTATGGGAATCGAGGTTACCCGTTGGTTCATCGGCGAAAATGATGCGTGGGTCGTTGACCAGAGCGCGTGCAATGGCTACGCGCTGTTGTTGACCGCCTGAGAGTTGGGATGGGCGATGCTTGGCGCGATCCTGCAAGCCGACGAGTTCCAGAGCATGCATGGCGCGTTTGTGACGTTCCCTGCCGGATGTGCCGCGATAGATCAGCGGCAGTTCGACATTCTGGGCCACATTCAGTTTGGGTAGCAAATTGAAAAACTGAAACACGAAGCCGATCTTTTCGCCACGGATTTTCGCCAGTTGGCGGGCCGAGGCATCGTGAATATTCGTGCCATCCAGCTTCATGGAGCCGGAGGTAGGCGAGTCCAGGCAGCCGAGGATATGCATCAGAGTGGATTTTCCACTTCCGGAAGGACCGATAATGGACGTGAAATCCCCCTGCTGCACATCCAGATCGACGCCATCCAGTGCCCGGATGGTTTCGCCGCCCAAATGGTAGGTTTTTCTGATTTCTCTTAATTCAACGAGCGCCATGAAATTGTTCAGCTTGGATTCGATGCCAGGTTGCCTGGTGCGTTGCCACTTTCCACGATGGATTCGAGTGGCGGTTGCTCCAGTGAAACGGTTTCGCCTGCGTTCAAGCCGGACAAAATTTCCGCGAAAAAGTAGTCAGCAACGCCGATTTGAACCAAACGACGTTCGAAAGTTTCACCGTTTTGCACGTAGACGAACCGTTCCTGTTTCTTGAGTTGTTCGTTGTATTCAGTAAACACGGCTCCCAGCGGTACTGCTGTGACCCCGGCGGCAGACTGAACCGGGATTTTAATGTTGGCGGTCATGCCAGGTTGGATACGCGGGTCGATTTCATTCAGGAGAATCCGCGCTGAGAAACCTTTGATTCCGTTGACGATGGTGGCTTG
>CAYPZD010000001.1:89628-147304 GCA_964415055.1 uncultured Verrucomicrobiota bacterium
TGGGTTTTCTCCATACGCTCCATCGCCAGGTCGAGGTCATTCTGAGCTCGTTCGATGCTGTTTTTTGCGAGGTTGAATTCCGTTTCGGTGTTTTGGAAGGCTTCTTTGGAAACCAGGTTTTCTTCAAATAGTTTCTTGTCGCGCTCGAAATTGCGCTTGGCCTTCTCAAGTTGAAGGTTGGCCGCATCGATCTGGGTCTGCCTTTGCTCGATTTCGATGCGGATGTTCTTGTCATCCAGCGCGAACAAGAGTTGGTCTTTTTTGACTTTGTCGCCGATGTCGACCGGGAGTTCGAGAATCAATCCATTGACTTCCGGCCGGACCGATACCTGTTTTTCAGGTGTGATTTCACCGGAAACCGTCACCACAAAATCGATGTCCTTGGTTTCCACTTTGGCGGTGGTTTCCCGGTTATTTAGCGCTTCATTCGCTACCGTGGCGGCTTCTTTGGATTTCTTGAGGTAGGTGAAACCCAAAACGGCGGCTGCGACAATGACAATGGCTAAAACAATATTCTTCATTTCCTGTTATGTGGCTATGACCAGTTCAAATAGCTCGATGTTACAATTTTTTTTGCGGCCACTCCCCACTCCATTCCACAAAGGAACCAAGCTGTAAAGGGGGAAATCGGCTTACTTTTGCGTTTTTTCCACGCAAGTTGAATCATTCGTTCACCGATGGCTCAGGGCCGAAAGACGTTGTTTCTATCAGCACTGCGACTCCATTGGAAGTTCTTTACAAAGAAACTATTCATTTCCATTGGCACATTCTGTCTCATTTAGCGTAACGCTTTATGAGAGAATGGGCTTTAGGATTTCCCCATGGACATCCGTCAGGCGTCGATCCAGCCCATTGTGCCGGAAAGTCAATCGGGTGTGATCGATGCCCAGGAGGTGTAACACTGTGGCATGCAAATCGTAGCACCAGATGGGAGTTTCCGCTTTCCAGGCCCATGGGTCACTTGTTCCCAAGCTGGTTCCGGGTTGTATGCCACCTCCTGCCAGCCAGGTGACGAAGGTGCCGCCATTGTGGTCGCGTCCTGATTCGCCCTGGGTGAAGGGCATGCGACCGAATTCAGTTGTCCAGATGACCAAAGTGTCATTCAGCAATCCCGTGGCTTTCAGGTCTTTGAGAAATCCGGCAATGGGTAGGTCGACCTGACGGGCGATCCAGGGCAGTTCTTTGTGAATATTCGAATGGTTGTCCCAATTGTTGGAGGGACCGCCGGCTCCGCTCCAGATCTGGATGAACCGGACATCCCGTTCCAACATACGGCGGGCCATCAGGCATCGTGTGCCAAAGTCTTTTGTTTCCTCATCGTTCAGACCGTAGAGAGATTTGACGGCTTCTGCTTCCCCTGAGAGGTCGAACAGCTCAGGCGCCAGCAATTGCAGGCGAGCGGCATCTTCGTAAGATTGCATCCTGGATTCAAGGAGACGATCTCCACCCAGAGTTTGCAGGTGGGCGGCATTGAGTTGATGCAACAAGTTCAATCCATTTGATTCGCTTGCGGCGGTGATGTTTGATGCCTTTTCGGGGGGATGCAGGAACGGGATGGGCGTTTTGCTGGATGCTTGAATGACGGTGCCCTGGTGTTTGGCGGGAAGAAATCCGGAGCTAAAGTTGGCCAGGTTGTTGTAGGGCAGTCCCCGGGGGTCCGGCATCACGACGAACTCCGGCAGGTTGCGATTGATTTTACCCAAAGCATAACTGACCCAGGCCCCAACGCATGGAAATCCCGGCAGGGTAAAGCCGGTGTTCTGCATGTAACTGGCAATACCATGGACGTTGCTGGGAGAATGCATGGACATGAGAAAGGCGAGGTCATCCACCATGCCGCCCATGTGAGGAAACACTTCGCTGACCCATTGGCCACTCTGGCCGCGGCGTTGAAATTCAAAGGGGCTGGCCATGACCTTGAACCCCGGGGAATTGGTCACCGACTCCACCAATTGACCTTCGCCCGGATCAAACCGGTTCCCGTGCTGAGATTTCAGGGCGGGTTTGTAATCGAAGGTGTCCATCGGGCTCACCCCGCCATTCATGAACAACTGGACCACTCGTTTGACACGTGGCTTGTGATGCTGAAACGGGTTCGATGAACGGCTGGATATTTGCCGTCCGGAATCCGCCAGCAACCCCTGCAACGCCAGCGCGCCGAACCCTCCTCCGGTTTTCCAAAGGAAGTTGCGACGGTCGATGAAGTCGTTCCGGTTCATTCCACAAACATGAAGGCGTTGCTGTTAAAAAGAAATCGACAGGCATTGGCCAGTCCGTGTTTCTGAGCGTAACTGGTCACCGCGTTGAGTTCATCCGGTGTTGGAGCTCGCAGGAGTGCCAGTTGAAACCATCCGCTGATTTGTGCTCCTAGGTCATCGCCATGACGTTCCAGTCTTTTTGCCATGCGCTCGGAACGATGGATGACGAGGTCATCATTCATGAGAGCCAGTGCCTGAAGTGGTCCTACGGAGACTGCGCGTTTGGGTGTCCAGTTGGAGGCGTCCGGGCAATCCATGGATTGCATGAAAGGGTCGGGCAGTGTTCGAAACAGAAAGCGATAGACGCTGCGTCGGGCGAGCGCGGGTGCGTCGGGCGCGATGTCTTCGTAATCGACGATGGGTGTGACATGGATGCCGGGTTCCATGGAGAACTGCTTGACCGAAGGTCCTCCCATGTGAGCGTTGAGATCGCCCGATAGGGCCAGTAACGAATCCCGAAATGCCTCGGCATCGAGACGCTTCGGGGACATGCGCCAGTAAAGCTGGTTTGACGCATCGATACCTGCGGCTTCGGTCCGGAAGGTGGAGCTTTGACGGTAGGTGCGACTGTTCAGGAGGATGCGGTGAAGGTGCTTCAAGGAGCCTCCGGAATCGCGGAGTTCGCAGGCCAACCAGTCCAGCAGTTCGGGGTGGGTTGGAGATTGACCGCTGTTGCCAAGATCATTGGGAGTGCCGGCCAGTGGGGAACCGAAATGATGTTGCCAGATGCGATTGGCCATGGTTCGCCAGAACAATCCGTTGTCGCGATGGCTGATCCATTCTCCCAGGGCCAAACGTCGCTGTTCTTCTTGACTCAGGTCACGATTCATTGGGTTCCAGGGAACATGAGCAAGGTGAGACAATGCCCCGGGTTGCATGACTTCTTTTGGGGAATGGATGTTGCCTCGGGACAATCGATGGATTTTGCGCGGTCCCAATGCGGGCTTGAAGTTGCCTGCCTGCGGAAAAAAACGGGTGGCGGCATACACTTGCTCGGCCGGGGGGAGGGCTTCCAATTGGCGGTCCCAGTTTTCCCGGGTGGCATGGCGCGACAAGGTGAGTTGTTGTTCACGTGTTCGTTCCGATGCGGGTGTTTCAAACGCTGCCTGCAAAGCTGCGTCGAGGAAGGGGTGCGTGTCTCCGGGGGAAACATCGGTGACCGATACACGGCAGCGTCCCACCCATTGATGTTCGCCGTGCTGATGGATCAGTTCGATTCGGATCAGATCGCCTTTCTCGATAGAAGTCCCGGGGTCCAGTTCAAAATAGCAACGATGGGCCTGTCCGGTTTGCGGAAGGATGCCCCAGGTGGTTTGGACATCGTCATCAATCAGGTATCGCACCGACGTGGTATGTTCGCTGAAATCGTTTTGTGGGTTGGAGAGTTTGATGGGATTCCAGGTTTCGCCGTCATCAGACCGTTTGTATACCTTGAATTCACTGAGGCGAAAATTTCCGTCCTCTGCCCAACCTGGTCCGGTTTCAGGCATTCGGTCATCGGGGATCACTTCGAGCTGGATGGCTGTCGGGCGATGGTAGGGAGATGGAAATGTCCATGCTTGATTTCCGGTTAGCGAGGTGGGTTTTGGGAAGAAGATGGAACGATCCTGTTCCTGAAATTCGCCGATGCTTTCCGATTCGGTTTGGAAAGTGGGTTGGCTTGATTCCCAGGCGTCGAGCACTTGCTGGCGGGAGGATGTCCAGGATGTGACGCGTTGCAGTGCGGTTTCGTTCAGTAGTTCGGATTCAGGATAGCGGCCCGCCAGCAGTTCTGTGTTCAGGTCCAGCAATCGCTGTCGTTTTTGGTGGGTTCCCGGATGGCGGTCAAAGGGGCGATTGTTGCGATCCACACCGGCAAACACAGCCTGCAGTGAGTAATAATCCTTTGCGCTGATCGGATCAAATTTGTGGTCGTGACATCGGGCGCAGTGAACGGTGAGTCCAAGGAAACTTGACATGGTGGTGGTGATCATGTCATCGCGGTCGAGGTATTGGGCGACCAGTTTGTCGATGGTTCCATCCAGAATACCCATCTGCGAACTTTCATCCCAGGGACCTGCCGCCAGGAAACCGG
This sequence comes from uncultured Verrucomicrobiota bacterium, assembly GCA_964415055.1. Lineage (GTDB taxonomy): Bacteria > Verrucomicrobiota > Verrucomicrobiia > Limisphaerales > AAA164-E04 > AAA164-E04. Next base: position 93,961 of record CAYPZD010000001.1, read on the forward strand.
TTCCCACCAGGGCATCGGGATGAGCGGGTTGGAGGGCGTCACCTGCGATTTGTTCGATGGCGAATGTGGCGTATGGTTTGTCCTCGTTGAATGAGCGAATGAGATAGTCCCTGTAGGGCCAGGCATGTTCGCGCGGGGCGTCCTCGTCGTGACCGTGGGTTTCGGCAAAATGGATCAGATCCATCCAGTGACGTGCCCAACGTTCGCCATAGTGCGGGCTCGACAATAGTCGATCCACCAGGAGCCCCCAGTCCTTTTCAAAGTGGGCATCTTGCATGAACTCCAGATCCTCCAGCTTCGGAGGAAGCCCCCAAACGTCGATGAAGACACGCCGCAAGAGTTGGGGTTTGGTGGCGGAAGGGGATGGTTCCAGGTTGTTTTCAAACAACTTTCGGGCGATGAAACGATCGACGGGATTACTTTCCCAACCTGGCAAGGCTTCCTTTGGCAATCTCGGGCGAACCAGGGGCTGCATGGCCCACGAAAGCGAAGGCGTTTCCTCGGTCCTGACCGTATTTGCAAGCAAAACGACAGAACTAAACCACAGTATCAATAGGTGGCATATGGATCGACCAGATTTCATCGGATGGAATGATCGAGATTATCCTTCATCAGCCATTCAAAGGCAAGGGTAGAAGATTTTTGTGAAGAATTAAAATAGAGCTTGGAAGTTGCGGTTTCGGTTCTTTATGATACTTTTTCTCTCATGAAAACAGCAACAGTCGCCGACCTTCGTAATAGATTCGCTGAGATCTCTCATTGGCTTATTGCTGGTGAAGAAGTAATGATTACGAAACGAGGAAAACCATTTGCAACGATCAGGTCTGCTTTGAAGCGGCCGGCACCTAAAAAGCCATTGAATCGACTGGAAAGAATCCATCGCCTTAATTCGAAGGGACGTTCCAAGTGGGACAGTATGGACGTTTTGGACTATGACCGAAGCGAAACCTAATGCTTATTTATTTCGATACTTCAATCGTTTTAAAAACGTACGTTTTCGAACCTCGATCAGAAGAAGCCATAAAGCTTTTGGATGCAGCGGGCGGGGCAATACCCTTGAGTCATTTTCTTACCTTGGAAATAAGCAATGCCTTTCAGTTGAAGGTATTTCGAGGGGAAATTGAAGCACCCGATGCGAAAAAATGCCTGAGTTCCTTTTTATCAGATTTGGAAGCCGGCTACTTCTACTATCCCCCATGCGAACTGGAAAGTGTTTTCAAGCTCGCCCGTGATCTGAGTAATCGTCATTCAAAAATAATAGGCACCCGGTGCATGGATATACTTCAAGTTGCATCAGCATTGGAAATTGGATGTGATCATTTTCTGACTTTCGATAAAAGGCAGGCTCAGTTGGCATCTACTGTTGGGCTGAAAACAAAAATTTACTGATCTGCTTTTTTCTCCTCCTGATTTGTGTTGCATGGAAATGGCTTTGTGACAGAAGTTATCTGCAAGGTTATATTATTAAAGAAATGACGGATGCAACGACAGTTCAGAATGACTCCGCGTTCGATTCCATTGAATCCATTCTTGAGTCCATCAAGGAAGGAAAAATGGTCATCGTGGTGGACGATGAGAGTCGAGAGAACGAGGGCGACCTCATCATGGCAGGGCAATGGGTGACGCCTGAGGCGGTCACGTTTATGGCGAAACTGGGTGGCGGACTGATTTGTGTGCCGACCACCGAGGAACGTTTGCGTCAATTGGGCATTTCGGAGATGGTGCCTGACAACCGGGATTCGTTCAGGACGGATTTTCAGGTGAGTGTGGATGCTGCGGAGGGCATTACGACCGGAATCAGCGGGGCCGATCGCGCCAAGACCGTCCGTATTATGTCCGATCCACGGAGCACTGCCAACGATCTGGTGCAGCCCGGGCATATCTTCCCGCTTCGCGCGAAGTGTGGAGGTGTGTTGCAACGCGCCGGTCATACCGAGGCCGCGGTTGATCTTGCCAGGTTGGCCGGGTGTCGTCCGATCGCAATGATTTGTGAGGTCATGAATGATGACGGCACCATGGCCCGGTTACCGGATTTGTTGGAGTTTGCGAAGAAACATCAACTGCGCATATGCAGTATTGCCGGATTGATCGAGCATCGTCGTCGGAGTGAGAAATTGGTTGAGCGTCAGGAAGTGATTCAGATGCCGACGGATTATGGTGATTTTGAGTTGCATCTTTACCAGTCGAATGTTGATGGGCAACATCATGTAGCTTTGGTAAAGGGGGACGTTGCCAAGCAGGAAAACGTGTTGGTTCGTGTGCATAGTGAGTGTTTGACGGGGGATGTTTTTGGGTCGAGACGTTGTGATTGCGGGCCGCAGTTACAGAAAGCGATGAAACGGATTGATGATGAAGGTTGCGGGGTGATTTTATACATGAGGCAGGAAGGTAGGGGGATTGGTTTGGCTCCTAAAATCAAGGCTTACAAGCTGCAGGAAAATGGATTGGACACCGTGGAAGCGAATCTCAAGCTCGGGTTCGGGATGGATTTGCGTGAATACGGGATTGGCGCGCAGATTCTGGCAGACCTGGGATTGAAGACCATTCGACTGCTGACCAATAATCCCAAGAAAATTGTTGGGCTGGAAGGCTATGGGCTGGAAGTGGTGGAACAGTTGCCTATTTCTGTGGAACCCAATCCCCACAATCAGAATTATCTGGAGACAAAGAAATCCAAAATGGGGCATTTGTTATAACTGAAACCTGCCGATAAGATAAGTGAATGACAGACTCTTTCGAGTCGATGAATAAGTAAAACGCATGCTGAAAGAAATCAAAATCCACAACGTGATCGCTTCCAAACTGCCGATCGCGGTGGTGGCCGCCAAGTATAACGGCACGTTTGTGCAGGGAATGCTGGACGGAGTGTCGGAAACCCTTAATCGCGTGGGGATGGAAGAAGATGAAATCGTGACGATTCGGGTTCCCGGCGCCTTCGAGATTCCGGTCATGGCCGCCAAGCTGGCCAAAAGCCACACCCGGAACTTTGGGGCGATCATCTGTCTTGGGGTGGTGGTTCAGGGGCAGACCGAGCATGCCCGTTTGATTACGGAAGCCGTTACCTACGAGCTGGCTCGTTTACAGACTGAACACGGCGTGCCGATTGTGCATGAAGTGTTGCTGGTTCAAAATGAAGAGCAAGCCAGGGCGAGGTGCTTGGAAGCCAAACACAACCGGGGAAGTGAAGCGGCCCAGACCGCCTTGGAAATGGCGGAATTAGTTCAGGAGTTTGATAAACGTTATGCATAAGTAAATTTAATGTATAACAAGCTTGTCTTCTTTTTAACTTATTGAATAATGATAAGGTCGACATAGTCAAATGGCTTGTGTAGGTGCTTTGTGAAAAATTTCACAAATGGCTTGCGCCGGCACATGACAGTGATAAAGTCTGTCGCAACTGGAAATAATCTTAACTGAGATACGTCTACTTATGATCAATAAAGTTACTGTGTTCGCCAGTCTGGCGTTGGTATTGGGACTCCATTCCGCTGTGGGTGGAGATATTACCGGAAAAGTTACACTTAAGGGAGCCCCTCCCGCCGAGATCAACCTGCCTTTGGATGCCCTTTGTAAAAGGACAGTCAAGCCAGGTGTCACCCCTACCACCCGTTTTTATGCTGCTGATGCGAATGGCGGTTTGGCGGATGTGTTTGTTTACCTGAAGAAGGCTCCTGCCAGTCCGACTCCATCCGAGCCAGCCGTGCTCGACCAGGCGTCCTGTGAATACACCCCTTATGTTGTGGGTGCTCAGGTGGGGCAGACCATCACTGTGAAGAACTCCGACCCCGTGCTGCACAACGTGCATCCAACCCCCAAAGTGGCGGGTAACAAGGAATACAACAAGGCCCAGTTGCCTAAGGGCCCATCCCTGGATTTCAAATGGGACAAACCCGAATTGTTCCTTCGCTTCAAATGTGACGTGCATCCCTGGATGTTTGCATACGTTGGTTTGGTTGAGCACTCTTACTTTGCCGTGACCAAGGACGACGGAACTTTCACCATCAAGAATGTTCCTGCCGGAGAATATGAAATCGAAGCTGTTCACCGCAAAACCCACCCTAATGGCAAAGGTATTTCCTCCAAGGTGACTGTTGGTGCCGATGGGGGCAAAGCTGATTTCGTAGTGGATATCAGCAAATAATCATAACGTTGACACTTTACCCGCTGGCAAGTTCGCTTGCCAGCGGTCTTTCTTTTCAATCAGCCTCCTTTTTGATTCACCAACTTGAGCCAATCGCATCCATCAACGAGTTTTCGAGTCTTTGCGTTTGCCACGTGCCTTTTGACGTGGTTTCTCATTGGTGTGGGAGGATTGGTGACCAGCCACGGGGTGGGCATGGCCGTGCCGGATTGGCCGAACACCTATGGCTATAACATGTTTTACTTTCCCTTCTCCCAATGGGTGGGTGGGATTTTCTGGGAACACTCCCATCGATTGGTTGCCTCGGTGGTGGGGTTGATGACTCTGATTTTGACTATCTGGTCCCACGGAGTGGGAGGACGTAAATTACTGCGCTATGTGCTGTTTCCCCTGGCTCTGATCGTCACCATATTGATATTTGTGCGTATTGAGCAAAACACGATGCAGCATGCTTCTGTGACCGGTGCTGTGGCCCTTGTTTCACTTGCTTGTTCGTTTTTCTGGCCCCGGATGCAACCAGCCAGCCCTTTGGTAAGGAAATTGTGTTGGTTGGCCCTGTTTCTGGTCATTGTTCAAGGATTGCTGGGTGGCCTGAGAGTGACTCTTTACAGAGATGAAATTGGTATCTTTCACGCAACGTTGGCTCAACTTTTTTTGGTGTTGATGGTGGTGCTTGCCTTCGCCAGTAGCCGTGCCTGGGTCCGTTGGAAGCAGGTCTCCACACAGTTGCTCAATCCTGCCAAGTTGTTTTCCTGGTTGATGTTGATTTGTTGTGTCCTGACGGTTGCTCAGTTGGCTTTGGGAGCGTTCATGCGGCATGAACACGCAGGACTGGCCGTAACGGGGTTTCCTTTGGCCTATGATTCCTACCTCTGGCCGCCCATCCATGCCGAATTTGTGGATCAATTGAACGTGCAGCGGATTGATCACCGCGAGTTCGATCCCATCACCGTTTTGCATGTGAAAGTCCATATGTTTCACCGATTGATGGCCTTGATACTTTTCATCAGTGGTGTTTCGATGGTGTTGTGGTCGTTCAAGCGGTTTGGTAGTCGGCATCCGTTATCAATGCTTTGTGTTGTATGGTTTGGTCTGTTATGCCTTCAAGTGCTATTGGGTGCGGCAACAGTGTGGAGCAACAAGGCAGCTGACATTGCTACTGTTCATGTGCTCATCGGGGCATTGACCCTCGCTCATGGTTCTTTTATGGTCCTCGCCGCCCGAAGGTCAGTGTATCTAACTTTGCAAGCACAGAGAGATGCTCCCGGTCGGGCATCGCATGAGGATTTGGATCAAGTGGGTATCTCCTCGGCGATGTTATGAAAACCACCACAGAAACCATGGAAACTGAGTCATTGTCCGCCCGGTCGGCTTGGAACGTGTTCGCCGATTTGGTGAAGGCGAGGCTGACGGCTTTGGTCTTGCTGACCACACTGACGGGTTTCTACCTGGCATCTCCCCAGGGGATGCATTTGACTTTGTTGGTGCATACGCTGGTGGGCACCGGTTTGCTGGCTTGTGGCGCTTCGGTGTTGAATCAATACCTGGAACGAGGTCATGATGCCCGGATGCCGCGTACCGAGCGTCGGCCGCTGCCAGCGGGTTTGATTCAGCCGGAACGAGCTCTATGGTTCGGGGTGGCTTTGTCGATTGCCGGGACTTTGTATACGTTTTATTGTGTGAATCTCCTCACCTGTGTGCTGGGGGTATTGACTCTTGCTCTTTACACGTTTGTGTATACACCGCTCAAGAGGGTTACGAGTTGGAACACTGTTGTGGGGGCGATTCCCGGGGCCTTGCCTCCATTGATGGGGTGGACGGCCGTGCGCGGTTCCCTCGATGCCGGGGGGTGGGCCTTGTTTTTAATTTTGTTTCTTTGGCAGCTGCCACATTTTCTGGCCATTGCCTGGATGTATAAAGATGAATATGAAGCCGCCGGATATGTGATGTTGCCGAGTCTGGATCGTTCAGGGAAAAAGACGGCCAATCACGCTTTGTTTTATGCCGTTATACTTGTTCCTTTTAGTTTGGCGCCTGTGATTTACGATGTTTCTGGAAATATTTATGCGGTCGGCGCTGCCCTGCTTGGATTAGGGTTCGTGTGGCAGGCTTTGAAATTTTCATGGGCTTTGGATAGAACTAGGGCTCGACAATTGTTTTTTTATTCGATTATTTACCTGCCTCTGCTTTTGTTGTTGATGACTTTTGACAAGGCTGGCGGTTAATAGTTCAAGCAGATGCAGGCCTCAGGGAGAGGCCGCGGACAGGGTATCCGGACAAATACTGCCTCCGGGTAGTGAAAACCCGTTAAATTTAACTTAATAGAGTAACATAAATACGAATATGGATTCGACGGAAGCGAAAGAACACCATGATGCTGGCCACGGCCACGATCACCATGATCCCGGTTTCATGCGCAAATATATCTTCTCCACTGATCACAAGATCATTGGTATCCAATATGGCCTGACGTCTTTGTTGTTCATGCTGGTTGGTTTTTTTCTGATCGCGGTCATGCGGTGGTCGATTGCCTTCCCGGGGGAACCCCTGCCGGTGATCGGGACCATTTTGAATACGTTCATGTCCGGAATGACCTCACCCGTTCTGGATCCAAACACAAATGAGCTGATCGGATATGCCATTTCCAACGACCTTTACAACTCGTTCGGTGCCATGCACGGAACGATCATGGTCTTTCTGGCGGTTGTTCCTCTGGCATTCGCGGCATTCGGTAATTACGTGGTGCCCCTGCAGATCGGGGCAATTGACATGGCCTTTCCAAGGCTGAACATGGCCAGTTACCATTTGTTTCTGCTTGGAGGATTGGTCATGCTGGGCAGTTTCTTTATTCCAGGTGGTCCGGCACAAGCTGGATGGACCTCTTACTCTCCGTTGGCCACGTCCATTCCAACCGACGGTCAGCTGTATTGGCTGATCGCCATGGTGATGATTATTACTTCTTCCCTTTTGGGGGCGGTCAACTTCATTGCCACCATCATTCAATTACGTGCCCCCGGCATGACCTGGATGCGTTTGCCTTTTTTCTGCTGGGCACAGTTTGTGACCGCGTTCCTCCTGTTGTTGGCGTTTCCTCCGCTTGAAGTCGGAGCCCTGCTTCAATTGATGGACCGCGTTGCCGGTACTAGTTTTTATCTGCCGACAGGCTTGGCCATTACTTCCATGCAGGATGTCAGTGGTGGTGGTAGCCCCTTGCTTTACCAGCACTTGTTCTGGTTCCTGGGGCATCCCGAGGTGTACGTCTTGATTCTTCCGGCCATGGGCGTTGTTTCTGAAATTATCGCGAACAACACCCGCAAGCCCATCTGGGGTTACCGTTCGTTGGTTTATTCCACACTGGTGTTGGGTTTCCTTTCCTTCATCGTATGGGCTCACCATATGTATTTGACCGGTATGGGAACCAAGATCTCAACCTTTTTCCAAACCACGACCATGATCATTTCGATTCCATCGGTGATCATTCTGACGTGTTTGTTTATCTCATTGTGGGGGGGATCGATTCGGTTTAATACGCCGATGCTCTTCGCGCTCGCGTTTCTGCCGATGTTTGGCATCGGCGGTTTGACGGGATTGCCGTTGGGCTTCAACTACAGTGATATTCACTTACATGACACTTATTACGTCATTGGTCACTTTCACTATGTGGTGGCACCCGGAACCATTTTCGCGCTCATAGCGGGTATTTATTTCTGGTATCCGAAGATGACAGGGAGGTATATGAGCGAGTTCTGGGGCAAAGTGCATTTCTGGTGCTCCTTTGTGTTCATGAACCTGACCTTCCAGCCGATGTTTGCGCAGGGAATGGCTGGTATGTTGCGTCGTATGGCTGATGGAGGCGCTGGTTATTCAGTGGCCAATAACCCCGATGCTATTGGTGGATTGGCAGATCATCTGGTGAAACTAAATGGTAATATCACGTTTGCTGCCTACGCTCTGGGGCTGTCGCAAATTCCATTCATCATCAATCTTTTCTACAGCATCTTCAAAGGTAAGAAAGCCGAGTCGGACAATCCCTGGCAGTCCACCACTTTGGAATGGCAGACTCCAACGCCTCCTCCTCATGGAAACTTTACGACTCCACCCAAGGTGTATTCTGGACCTTATGAATACAGTGTTCCCGGATCGGCTCAGGATTATATTCCGCAGAACCAGAAAGCTTAACACTAACCAGAGAAATATTTTTTAAATCCATGGAAGTTCCATATACAGTTAAGAATCGACCGGACACCGGCCTTTACAATGCGAAGATAGGCATCTGGCTGTTCCTGGCTTCGGAAGTCATGCTTTTCGGGGCCTTGTTTTCCTCCTACATCCTGTTACGCGTGACTGCGCAGGAAGGGGAATGGCCAACAGAGTTGCTGAATGTTCCCATTGGTACGGTCAACACAATCGTCCTGATTCTCTCCAGTGTAACGGTGGTCATGGCTTGGGCCTCGCTGAAATTGAATAATTTTAAGAAGTTTAAACTTTATCAGGGGCTCACTGTCGTATGCGCTTTGATATTCGTTCTGATCAAGTCGTATGAATATCGCGACAAGTTTACCCACCATGACGTGGTTTTGACCGATGGCATGCGTGTCGATGGTCACCTGGTGGAGGAGACCGATGAATACATCATCCTGAGTCACCCGCTGGAGTATCCGGCCGAAAAGGGTATCGGCTATCGTCCCACAGCGATTAAATTAGCTGACGAAGAAGCCAAAGCTCATGGGGATGGTCACCATCATGCGGAAGACCGCAAGATCATGCTGGCCGACATCGAAAAACGAACCACATGGGGACCCTGGGCGAATACCTATTTTGCCATTTATTTCACCCTAACCGGATTGCACGCGCTCCACGTGATTGGTGGCGCTTTGGTCATGGCCTATTTCTGGGGGCCGGGCAGCCGTATGTGGAAGAAAAATCCGGAGCAGTTTGCCAATCGCATCGAAGTATCCGGATTGTTCTGGCACTTTGTTGACTTGGTTTGGATCTTCCTATTCCCAATCTTGTATTTGTTGTAAGCGTTACGAAAACCTATAGCATCTGAATTTTATTATGAGCGGACACGGTCCTGAAGAAATCAAGAAAGCGATGAAGAAATACCTCATGGTATTTGGTATTCTCATCGTTGGAACCATCGTCACGGTGTTGGCGAGTTACATACATTTTGACAGCTTTGCATTAACGGTTGGATTGGCATTGCTGATTGCGACCGTCAAGGCGAGCTTTGTTGCCTTGTATTTCATGCATTTGATCGACGAACGCAAGTCCATCTATCTGGTGTTGGGATTCACGACCTTCTTTTTTGCGGGGCTCATGATCCTGACCATATGGGCATCAGGGGACAAGCCGTTGTATTCGGTCATGCCGTAACTCGAAGTAAAGGAGACCAGCCCATCATGTCACTTAAAGCGTTTCACATTATATTTGTTACCATCTCGACCCTGTTCTGCGTGTTTTTTGGAACCTGGAGCCTGGATCAGTACAGAACCGTGGATCCAAGTGGGATGAACCTGCTTTACATCATTGGCTCCTTTGCGGGGCTCATTGTTTTGCCTGTTTATGGTTGGTATTTTTTGAAGAAACTCAAACACGTCAGTTTTTTATGAAGCAACGTATCAAGACAGCATTCTTGTTGGCCCTGTTTGGTTTGGTGCTCCACCCAGAAGCATTTGCCTGTGCCACCTGTTATGGGGAAAGCGATTCCAATATGGCCGCGGGTATGAGCTGGGGCATTCTCTCCCTGATGGTTGTGGCCTACAGCGTGCTGCTAGGTATCGTAAGCTTCTTTGGATATTTGATGTATCGAAGCCACCGTATGGCTTCACTGATGGATCCCGAAGTCATCCAGACATCAGACTCCTCACAAACCGAATTTAATCATCGATAACATCAACAGAAATTTATGCAAGAACTGTTCAACTTGACCTCAAACCTGCCCGTCGTTGCTTCTGAGCACGGGACGGATGTGGACAATTTCATCATTTATATCCATTGGTTGATGGCTGCTCTTTTCATTGGGTGGACCGGCTACTACCTGTATGTCCTATGGAGATTCAACAGGAAGAACAACAAGAAAGCAGATTATCATGGAGCTCGCACGCACGCTTCCACTTATCTGGAAATTGCAGTGGCAATCGTGGAAGTTATCCTACTGACTGTCTTCGCTATTCCCATGTGGGCAAAGGTTGTGGACGAAGTGCCCAAGCCGGAAGAATCCACACAGATACGTGTGATGGCACAGCAGTTTGCCTGGAATTTCATGCATCCCGGGGCGGACGACAAATTTGGTAAACAGGCTTTTGAGTTGGTATCCGAAGACAACAAATTTGGTCGCGATTTGGAAGATGAGAATGGAAAAGATGACATCTTTACCCTGAATGAAATCCATTTGCCGGTTGATAAGAATGTGGTTTTCCATGCTTCATCGCTGGATGTGATTCATTCGTTCAAGGTGATTGCGTTGCGCATGTGTCAGGATGCCATCCCCGGGATGAGCATTCCTGTTTGGTGCAAGCCCCAGAAAGTCGGACGCTATCAGATCAATTGTGCTCAGCTGTGTGGCAACGGACATACTGCAATGACCGGAGGTTTTCTCAATGTCGATTCGCAGGAAGATTACGATGCCTGGCTGGCTCAAAATACCCCTGCCGATGGTGAGGAAGGCGCGGGCGCTCTCAGTTTTGAGTAATAGATTTAGCATTGGATTTCACACAGTGCATGCCAGGCTGGTTATCGGTTGAGACGTTATGGATTCATTAGCCGAACAACGGGCCAAGGCATACCGAAGATTGGCAGGATCAGGATTGGTCCTGCTTATTCTTTTTGTTGTTTACTTTCTTTCACTGAAAGCCCTGAAATCCGGAAACCAACAGGGACCTTCGGTTGAATCAGGTGCATCTCCAGCCCTGCCGGTGCTGCACACCCTGGGCTCCCTGTCTCTCACGAATCAGTTGGGTGATGCGGTTGGATTGGATGCCTTCAGGGGATCCCCCTGGTTTGCCAATATTATTTTCACGCGTTGTCCCGGACCTTGCGCTCGCATGACCAAGCAGATGCAGGCGCTGCAGTCCAAGCTGTCCCCTGAGCATCAAGCAAAGTTTGTATCGGTTACGACTGATCCAGAATTTGATACGCCTGAGGTGCTGACCCAGTACGCCCGCAAATTCAATGCCAACACTTCAACCTGGAGTTTCCTGACGGGAACCAAGGAGGAAATATTTCGAGTATCGACCAAGGAATTGCTTCTGGTGCTTCTCGAAAAAGATGAGGCGGAAAGGGAGTCGCCCAATGATATTTTTCTGCACAGCACCTTGACGGTTTTGGTGGATCCTCTTGGGAGAATTCGAGGTAGTTATGAGATGCTTGAGGAAGGTGAGCTTGAGCAGGCAATTGAGGACTTGCGCTTGCTCGAATCCGAGGCATTTTAGCTATATTATGGAATTACAGGATCTTCCCCTTATCAACGCCGTTTTAAATTCCTGCAGTGCGATACTTCTGACTTGCGGGTTTGTAGCCATCAAACGTGAGAATAAAGAACTCCACAAAAAATGCATGGTGGGGGCTTTGATCACTTCCTTTTTGTTTCTCACCTGCTATGTGATTTACCATGTTGGCATGCAAAGGGTGCATGGAGCTGCCCACACCAAATTTGTGGATCCAGCTTGGTTTCGCCCTTATTACCTCACTCTCCTTGCTTCCCATTTAATACTGGCCATTGCGATTGTTCCGATGGTGATTCTTACTGTGCTGCACGCCATCAAGCAGAACTGGGAAAAACACAAACGCATCGCCAAATGGACCTGGCCTTGCTGGATGTATGTGTCCGTGACCGGAGTGGTGATTTATTTGTTGTTGTATCAGATTTTTCCGCAAGTGCCGGGGTGAGGTTTTTTGAACCCACATCACCGCAGTCGCGCATACACCGCAGTGGTGCCCTTACGATACGCTGGTAGGGACTTGCTGCCGCAAGTCTGCGACGTGCAATGAGGTGAATAATATCCGTTGGGGAACAATGCGCGTTGTGAACTGCCGGCTCAAACCGTTAGTCCGCATGATGGTTCAGGCTGTTGAATCCTCTTCACACTCCCGCGGCCCTGCAGCAGCGGTGCCCAACCTATTCGGTTTCCTTCCCCGGTTTGAATGATATTTCTGCTGAACGGGGGGGCTTTTATCCTTTCATGGGTAAGATGGCTGATGCGAGTAAGGTAAGTATCAGACCTGCGATGGATATGACTGCGAGGCTGAGCGTCCAGGTTTTGAGGGTTTCTTTTTCGGTCATGCCGCTGAGTTTGCAGACCACCCAGAAACCGCTGTCATTCATCCATGATATCATTCCCGATCCGCATCCGATGGCCAGGTAGATATAGATGGGGTGATAGGCCAGTGCTGCGTTATCTCCAATGACCGATGCCATCATGCCGGTGGTTGTGATCATGGATACGGTGCCTGATCCTTGTGCTGTTTTCATCAGGGCCGCAATGAAGTAGGCCAGCAGGATGTAACTCAATCCGAGTCGGGAGGAAAGTCCACCGATGGCTTCGCCGATTCCCGCCAGTTTGATCATGGCGCCGAATGCGCCTCCGGCCGCCGTGATCAGGATGATCAGTCCAGCTGTTTCCAAGGGGGCTCCCATTATTTCGGCAAACTTTGAACGATTCATGGGGTTTTGTCGTATCAGCACGATCATTGCAACGAGGGTCGCCAGAAGCATGGCGATGTATTTGTTGCCGAGAAAGACAAACAGGTTGGACCAGACTCCCATGGTCGCCGACAGGTTAAAGGCATCGATGACGGACGCGGTTCCAATCAGGAGGACAGGCAAAGCCACCGGCGCGAGGCTTCCCAAAAAGGATGGCAGTCTGGAATCGCCTTTTTCTTGAGCGGTTTGATCGCTTTCGTTCCGCAGGGGAATGGAGGTGCGTTGATCCATGATCCTGGCGACTGCGAGGGCCACGATGGCCACCGGGATGCCCAACAGGATGCCAGCCCAAATGCCGGTGGCGAGGTGGATGCCGAGTTTCTCCGCCATGAACAACGGCCCGGGGGTGGGGGGCACCAGTGTATGTGTAATGACCGCCCCGCTGCAGATTGCCATGATGTAGAGAGCATAGTGGCGACCTGTCCGGAGGCTGAGTCCGCGGGCGAGGGGGATCAGGAGGAAAAACACAGTGTCAAAGAAAACCGGGATTCCCAGAATGAAACCACAGATCAGAAGTGCCCACGCTGCTTTGGCTTCCCCAAAGCGACGAATCATGACACGGACGATTTTGTCCGCAGCCCCGCTTTCCATCATACAAACCCCTATCAGGGAAGCCAGGGCGATGACCCATGCAATTTTTCCTGCGGTCGAACCAAATTCAGTCATGGGTTGCTCCACGGCGGCGATCCATGCGCTGACGTCCGATGCACCTCCCGTGCCGAACAAGGAAAGAACACCCACAAGCATGGCTGCGATCATCAGGGCCAGAAAGGCGTGGATACGAAGCCATGCGATGGAAAGGACCACCGTGACGATGCCAACCATCAGGCACACGAATGGCCAGATTTCCAAAGGCGGGGGAGCATTTGTTTGGGCAATGATCCAGTTCATAGCTATTCGTTTGCTTAATGCTTTGGAGTAGTTGGATCCTAGTTGATCAACCCCGTATGAAAAGTTAAATTTCTTTGGCAATTTCATCGCAATTCCCCTTGCGCCCATCGGGGTTCCTCGGGTATGCATGGAATGTTTTTAGGAAACGATGAATTATCATATCTCAGAACGTGCGGCATCTCTGGCTCCATCCCTCACATTAGCCATCAGCGCCAAGGCAAAGCAGCTTAAGGCGGCAGGGCAGGACGTGATTGGTTTTGGCGCTGGCGAACCTGATTTCGACACCCCACAACATATCAAGGATGCGGCCATCGAGGCGCTCAACGATGGGTTTACCAAATATACCCCTGCCAGTGGCATTCCTGAGCTAAAGGATGCGATCGTTGAGAAATTTCAACGGGACAATGGATTGGATTACAAACCTTCCCAAATTGTCGTGAGTTGCGGAGGGAAACATTCCTGCTACAACATCATGATGGCCATTTGCAATCCTGGAGATGAGGTCATCATTCCTGCGCCTTACTGGTTAAGTTATCCGGAGATGGTCAAATTGGCCGGGGGCAATCCGGTGATTCTGGATACGACCGATGTCACGCAGTTCAAGGTGACTCCCGATCAATTGCGTCATGCGATCACCGATCGCACCCGGATCTTCATTCTGAACACCCCCAGTAACCCGACCGGTTCTGTTTACACGCCCGAGGAGATCAAAGCGCTCGGTGACATCTGTGTTGAGAAAGGTGTTTTGATCCTGAGTGATGAAATTTACGAGCAATTGATTTATGGCGACGCGGTCCACAAGAGTGTCGCCTCGTTTTCACCAGAGCACCAGGCTCACACCATCATCACCCACGGGCTGGCAAAAGCCTGGTCCATGACAGGGTGGCGGCTTGGTTTCCTGGCGGCTCCCGAGCCTATTGCCAAAGCCATCAGCGCACTCCAAAGCCACAGCACCAGTAATCCGACTTCCTTTGCGCAAAAAGGGGGAGTGGAAGCCTTGCGTGGTTCTCAGGATCACTTGAAGGAATGGTTGCCCGAGTTTGATCGCCGCCGTCGCTTTGCGCATGAACGTTTGGAAGCCATGCCAGGCATTTCATGTGTGAATGCTGAGGGTGCTTTCTATCTGTTTCCCAATATTTCCGGGACCGGGATGAAATCCACCGAGTTCTGCGACAAGTTGTTGGAACAATCCCAAGTGGCTGCCGTGCCGGGGATCGCGTTTGGTTCGGATGATTATATCCGTATCAGTTACGCCACGAGCATGAGCCAGATTGAAAAAGGGATGGAACGTATGGACGCATTCGCGCGTTCGTTGCAATCCTGATCGGCATCGATTCTGCTTACTCCTGGCATGGAAGTTACAAGGCGATTGTTTGTCCGAACCCTTTTGCTGAATACTGCCTGGATGGCCGGAATGGGCGGGATGCAGCGATTGCGCCTTGCCGGTGAACTGGTTCCCAATCCGGATGACAATCGTGGCGTGCTCAATATTCACCCGGATGATTACCCTGTGTTGTCGAACGCAGGGGGCTCGGTCAGACTTGGCTTCAATCCAGTGCGTTCCAATCATCTGCCGGATGGGACTCTACACCCCATCCTGATCAATCGGCTGGAGAGCGGAGAACTCATCGTGCTCAATGCCGAATGCCCGCACGCTTCTTGTGCCGTTCGGACGCTCAGTCAATCTTCCAACACGCATACCTGTCCGTGTCACGCTTCACGGTTTCGAGTGGACGGTACGCGGATCAGTGGGCCGGCGCCCTTCGGCCTGGATGTGTTGGAATCCGAGATTTGCCCGGATGGTTCACTTGATATTCTGGTTCCTCGTTTGAAGTTTTCGATTACCAGCAAGGTGCTGGATTTGGGAATCTTCAAACGGATCAAAATTGATTTTCCGGCTCGTCGGAAAGTTTCCTATCAGGTTGTTTTCAAATCCGAAGCTTCTGCTGATTGGCAAACCATTCCATTTGCTGCGAGCGAAGGGGGAGGGCTTTCTCAAACAGTGTTTTTGGGTGAAGGTCTTTTAACTTCCTTGTTTGTCGAGGTCCCCAAAGATCAGGGGATATTTGCTGTTCAAGTGCTTCAGGAGGAAGTTTAGCGGGGAATGCCTTCAATGCTCACACCCGTCCCGTGTCGGGACTTGAGGCGCCGAGGCGCAGAGGGTGTGACGCAGGGCAATCCTTGGATTAATAGATGCGTTTGGGGGTTGCGGTTGGGGTTTTCATTTCGTAGGGGAGTTTCCATAACCCCGTTCCGTCCTGATTGGTGAAGTACAGGTGGGATGGTGTCAGGGCGTCCGGATTGCCGTCCGCCCAGAAGGCGTAAAAATCCGGATGAGCATCCACCGGACGTCTTGCGTAGCCGTGATTGCGGGGGCTTTCTTCCGTGATGGTTCGGAATGGGTTCCATGCCAGACTGTTTGCAGGACGTACCCACATCATCATTTCTCCACCTGTGCCATGGCGTTGCGGTCCCGGGGCCGTGGGTGCGATCAGTCGCCAGCGATTGTCAGGTTCAATGTAGAGGGATCCCATGTCGTAATTGTGAAAGGCACGGGTGATGGTTTGAAAGGTCCAGGCGTTGTTTTGCCAATGGGCAATCGTCCATTCACGGGGGCGATGATGAGGTCCGGGTGAATGTTTGTCGCTGGTGATGTGCAGGATCACCGGGTTGCCATTTCCGTCTACCGTGATGTCCTTGAGGTAAACAAGGCGACCTTCCGCTTGATAATCTTTCACGAGAGCAGGATTGTCTGGTTGCGTCAAAGGTGGCGTGATGGGGGCGCCTGAAACGGTTTCCCAGGTTTCCCCGAGATCTGATGTTTGAAGGAAATAGAGGTTGGTGCGGTAGTCAACATTTCCCTTTGGATGGTAGTTGAAGGCGGTGATGACGCGTGAACCGATGCGGCGACTGATCTGGTAATGACCACCCATGCCGGCCAGTTTTTGATCTTCGGTCCAGCCAAGACCGTGTTGACTCCTGTTCCAGTATAGTTCGCGTCCTTTTGTATATTTGGTGAACAGATGCAGGCATCCTTCGTCTTCGATCCACCAGGGTTGCGGGTAGGTGAATTCCTCCTCACTGATTTGGTCGAAGGCAGCAATGTCATAAGGCCGTCTGCTCCGGTATTTGTATCCGGGGCGGTGTCGTCCCCTTCCACTAACGAAAACCCATAAGTAGCCTTCAGGGTCCATGGCAATGGAGGGATTGTCGTGAGGATCGTTCACTTTTAATTTGTCATGAACCACCGTGGGCTGCGGAACCTGCCCGTTTTTGTGATCGTAGTAACCGATCATGGCCAGGAGGTGTGTGTCACTGGCCTGAGTGGTGCCGCCGAACACGAAAAACGTTTTATGGACCTCCTTGGAGTAAATGGCCAGAGGGCAGTGTTTTGCGGTGTAGGTGCCGAGTCCACCCGAGTATTTGGAGCCGTATTCGGATTTCTGCCCCAGATCGAACCAGATGCCGCGATAGCCTGCGATCTTTCCAGTGACAGGGGCAGCATGTTTGCTCTCGGCGGCTTTTGTTTCATGAGGAGAAGAAAAGAAAAGCAAGAGCAGCGCGCAGATAGAAACCGGGGTTGCCAGGGAAAGCCCCTTTTGAATGTGTGATTTGATTGGAACAGGCATGCCCAATGATGAGTTCGTTCAGCGGAACTTTCAATGGCGGATTCATGTGTTGCTTATCCCTTGACCCTGGTTGACAGGCGGTCTAGTTTGGCTTGATCTGGGGAGCGTTCTGAGGCGGCTTTGAGGTCGTCTGAAAAGCGCTGAGAGTTTCGTTCGGGAGAGCGAATGACCCATCGAACCTGTGCGGATAATGCCGACGAAGGGAATGCCTACCCATGCTTCCTGAATGACGGATTTCCAGGTGAATTGACATAAATTAAAGCATTCAAATGATAGCGAACAAGGACCAGACCGAACCATCCAGCAGTCAACCGTTGCCCAATTCAACCCGCGTTTACGTGGATGGACAACTCCACGACTCTGTGAAAGTGCCCATGCGGGAAATCTCATTGCACCCGACCCATACAGTGACTGGGGACACCGTTCAAAACGAACCGGTTCGCGTTTACGATACCAGCGGCCCGTGGGGAGATCCTGAGTTTAATGGCAAGGTGAGTGAAGGACTGCCGGCGTTGCGTTTGGACTGGATCCAGCAACGGGAGGATGTGGAATCCTACGAGGGGCGCGAGGTGCTTCCTTTGGATAACGGATACCTCTCCGAGAAACATGCCGAATCAGCAGGAGGCAACGATGGTGCCAATGGATTGAAACAATTTCCAGGACTCAAGCGGAAGCCCTTGCGTGCGTTCAAGGGCCATCCGGTGACGCAGCTCTGGTACGCGCGGCAAGGCATCATCACCCCCGAGATGGAATACATCGCCATCCGGGAAAATGCAGGACAGGCGCAGGCTGTGGAGGATGCGTCCAAGGAGGCTCGCACCTCATTGGACCACCAGCACCCCGGACAATCCTGGGGCGCTCAGATTCCACGTCAAATCACCCCTGAATTTGTGCGGGATGAAGTGGCGAAAGGACGCGCGATTATCCCCAGCAACATCAATCATCCCGAGTCCGAGCCAATGATTATCGGACGCAATTTTCTGGTCAAAATCAACGCCAACATCGGCAACTCCGCAGTGGCTTCCAGCATCGAAGAAGAAGTCGAAAAAATGCGATGGGCCACCAAGTGGGGAGCGGATACGGTCATGGACCTCTCCACCGGAAAAAACATTCATGCCACACGGGAGTGGATTCTTCGAAATTCACCTGTCCCCATTGGCACCGTGCCGATTTATCAGGCGCTTGAAAAAGTCAATGGACGGGCAGAGGACCTGACCTGGGAGATTTTTCGTGACACCCTGATTGAGCAAGCCGAGCAGGGAGTGGATTATTTCACCATTCACGCCGGGGTCTTGCTTCGTTTTGTGCCCATGACCGCGGCACGTGCGACAGGTATTGTTTCGCGGGGCGGTTCGATCATGGCCAAGTGGTGCCTGGCGCATCATCAGGAAAACTTTCTTTACACCCATTGGGATGAAATCTGTGAAATCATGGCCGCCTACGACATCTGTTTTTCCATTGGCGATGGTTTGCGCCCCGGTTCCATTGCGGATGCCAATGACGAGGCTCAGTTTGCCGAACTCAAGGTGCAGGGTGAACTAACCCGCCGCGCCTGGGAACATGGTGTGCAAGTGATGAACGAAGGTCCTGGACACGTCCCCATGCACATGATCCAGGAAAACATGACCAAGCAACTGGAATGGTGCGGAGAAGCTCCTTTTTACACGCTTGGGCCTCTCACAACGGACATAGCGCCCGGGTATGACCATATTACCAGTGGCATCGGGGCCGCCATGATTGGTTGGTACGGTTGTGCCATGCTTTGTTACGTCACACCCAAAGAGCACCTTGGATTACCGAACAAAAGGGACGTCAAGGAAGGTGTGATCACTTACAAGATCGCCGCACATGCCGCCGATCTCGCCAAAGGACATCCCGCAGCCCAATACCGGGACAATGCCCTGAGCAAGGCACGTTTTGAATTTCGTTGGGATGACCAGTTTAATCTCGGATTGGATCCGGAAACGGCGCGTGACTATCACGACGAAACCCTGCCACAGGACGGCGCCAAAACCGCCCACTTCTGCTCGATGTGCGGACCGCATTTCTGTGCGATGAAGATCACCGAAGATGTCCGGGAATACGCTCGCACCCAGGGTCTTTCCGAAGAAGAGGCCATCAAACAGGGCTTGGACGAAAAATCCCGCGAATTCGTTGAAAAGGGATCCGAGGTCTATCAGAAAAGTTAAAGAGCTCCATGGCTGAATCATCGTGAGCCGGGACCCATCAAAAGCAAATTTGTTGTTGAGGATCAGCTTCCTCTTTGGCTCGCTTTTGATGGTGGCCGACGCTGTGCATGCAGAGGAGGCGGGCGGTCCGGCTGAATCACTCTGGTCCTTTCAGCCTGTCCAACGCCCGGATGTTTTGGATGGCAGAACCATTGATGAATGGATTGAAGCATCCCTAGATGCCCACGACATAGCGCCCAATCCACAGGCTGATCGATGGACCCTGATTCGGCGTGCGTCGTTTGATCTGCTTGGGCTTCCGCCTACTCCGGATGAAGTGCTTGCTTTTGCCGATGACACATCGCCGGATGCCTATGAAAAGTTGGTGGAACGTTTGTTGGCTTCGCCGAGATACGGGGAACGGTGGGGGCGTTATTGGCTGGATCTCGCCCGGTATGCCGACACAAATGGCGCCGATGAAAACATGGCTTTCCCAAACGCCTGGCGCTACCGGAACTATGTCATCCGGTCCCTTAATCAGGACAAACCCTACGACCAGTTCATTCGTGAACAAATTGCCGGAGACCTCCTGCCGGAGCTGGACGACATGGAGGTGCAGGCGGACCGGTTGATCGCCACCGGGTTTCTGACGCTTGGACCGAAGATGCTCGCCGAGCAGGATAAGGAAAAGTTGCTCATGGATGTGGTCGATGAGCAGATTGATGTGGTGAGCCGGACCTTTTTGGGGATCAGCGTCGCCTGTGCACGGTGTCATGATCACAAGTTTGATCCCGTTGATCAGGAAGATTATTACGCCCTGGCGGGCATCTTTCGAAGCACCCGGACCATGGCAAATACGGATCATGTCTCGCGCTGGACCGAACGCGTGATTCCTCATCCCGACAATGCCGATCTGCAAGCTGCTTTTGATGCTCAACAATCCGAATTGGAAGAGCGCATCAAGGTTTTGGAACGTTCCGCCGGATCTGAGGAAAACAAGAAGCAGTTGAAACAGCTCAAGGAGGACTTGAAGAAGTTGAAAGCAAAGGGTGCCGGTTTGCCCAAAACCATGTCGGTGATGGATGGGGATATTCAGGATCTTCCCGTTCACTTACGGGGGAATCACCTCACTTTGGCGTCCGATCCGGTCAACCGCCGGAATGTTTCTTTTTTGGATCACCTGGTTTCCATGGGGCACATTGGCGAAACGCATTCCGGGCGCTTGGCATTGGCGGAATGGTTGTGTGATCCAGGGCATCCTTTGGTTGCCAGAGTCATGGTGAATCGCATTTGGAAAGGCCATTTTGGTGAGGGACTGGTATCGACTCCTTCGAATTTTGGACAGACCGGTGATCGACCATCGCATCCTGAGCTGCTGGATTGGCTGGCTCAAATGTTTGTTGAGGACGGGTATTCGATCAAGTCGATGCACCGCCGCATCATGCTTTCCGAAGCCTACAAACGGTCCGCCATTCATTCAAAAAATTCAGCCGATAAAGATCCCGGGAACCGATTCCTCTGGAGGCAGAATCGTCGACGCTTGGAGGCGGAGCCATTGAGGGATGCTTTGCTTTACATTTCAGGACGTCTCGATACCTCATTTGGGGATGCGTTGGGCAAGCTGAAAGAGAATACATCCTATTACCGCGAAGAGGGCAAGGCCTTTGAAGCTCCTGTCAGGGCGGTGTATCTGCCGGTCTTGCGCAGCCGGGTGTATGACATGTTTGCCACGTTTGATTTTCCCGATGCTTCCGCGCATTTGGAGAAAAGATCCCAAACCATCATGCCCCAGCAAGCCTTGTTCTACCTGAATGGGACGCTGACTTCACAGTCAGCAAAAGGTGTGGCGGACAGGGTGCTGACGTCTGGTCTGGACACGCCGGAGAGTCTTCTGGACCGCCTGTATTTAACGATGTTTGCACGTTTGCCTTCCCCGGAAGAATTTCGATTGTCCGAAGCTTACTTGAAACAGGCTTCCTTTGTCGGCTCCAAGGATGCAGAGCGGACCGGGCTTGTCCGTTGGATTCGGATTTTAATGGCGTCCAATGAGTTTAGTTACATCCGTTGAGGATTGAGAGATGAATAGGACGACACTATGCCAACACCGTCAGGGACCGGAACTCAACCGGCGTCAATGGCTGGCGCGTTCTTCGGCTGGTTTTGGCACATTGGCATTGCGTTCTCTCATGGCCGAAGATGTGGAGGGGAGCACGGGGCTCATTGGGGCACCGCATTATCCCGCCCGTGCGAAGAGAGTGATTTTTCTTTTCATGCATGGTGGTCCCTCTCATATCGATACGTTTGACTACAAACCCCTGCTCAAAAGAGATCACGGCAAACCGCTTCCATTTGCCAAACCTCGTGTGCAGTTTGCACAAACGGGCAATTTGTTGGCGAGTCCATGGGATTTCAAGCAATACGGTCAGAGTGGACGATGGGTGAGTGATTTGTTTCCTAAAATGGCCCGGCATGCGGATCAACTGTGTGTGATCAAATCCATACACGGCTCCAATGAAGCGCACGGGGGAGCGTTGCTTAAGATGCATACCGGTTCCGATACATTTGTGCGTCCCAGCATGGGGGCATGGATCAGTTATGGTCTGGGAACGGAAAACAAAAACCTACCAGCCTTTATCACCATTCATCCAACGCTGGGGCACGGGGGCGTTCAAAATTTTGGGGCAGCTTTTCTTCCTGCCCAGCATCAGGGAGTGCGCATTGGGCATCGTGGCGCCGACATCAAGAATGTTGGGATCACCAATCTCAAGCCGGCTCTCTCAAATGCCGATGAGCAAGCGTCGGATCTGGCTTATCTTGAACGATTAAATCGTTTGGGATTATCTGAGAGTGGCCCGGATGCAGACCTTGAGGCGCGCATTGAATCATTTGAATTGGCCTTTCGGATGCAGATGGAGGCTCCTCCGCTTTTTGATATCTCCAAAGAATCCGAGGCGACCAGAAATCTATACGGTATTGGCCAAAAGCAAACCGATGCCTTTGGACGGCAGTGCCTTCTGGCGGCTCGTATGTCTGAGGCAGGCGTACGTTTTGTGCAATGCTCGCATGGATACTGGGATCAACACAGCAACCTGGAAAAAGATCATACGCGACTGGCCCATGAAGTGGATCAGCCCATATCGGGTTTGTTGAAAGACCTTGCCGGCAGGGGCTTGCTGGAGGATACCCTGGTGATGTGGGGTGGTGAATTTGGCCGAACACCCACGGCGCAAGGCAAGGATGGTCGGGATCACAATCCGCATGCCTTTACCTGGTGGCTTGCCGGGGGGGGAGTGCGTCCCGGTTTTGAATACGGTCTTACCGATGATTACGGTTATTACACCGCCGGCCAAAAAGTGCACGTGCATGATTTGCATGCCACACTTTTGCACTTGTTGGGCATGGATCATGAGCGATTGACTTACCGGTATGGCGGCCGTGATTTCCGACTGACCGATATCGCCGGGGAAATCGTCCATCCGGTCGTCAGTTAATTGTCATATTTTTGTCATTTTTATCTCATTAATCTTAACTTTAACGCTTAATCCACCCGTTTTTCTTCCGATTCACCAAGTAGTTCATCTTGTGAATCGCTATGATTTTAAATAGTTCGAAACAAGTTCGGCTTGCCTTTGTCGATAAGCACTCATCTGTGCTCGATGAATTCAAGCACTCACTGGTTGATGAAAGACCTGATTGGTCAGTTCGTTTCTTTGATGATGGGCAACACCTGTTGTCGGATATGGAACGAAGAGAATACGATCTGGTTGTGTCTGATATCCATTTGCCCGGATTGTCGGGAGGGGAATTTCTCCGGACAGTTGCCCAGAAAGCACCGGAAACAGTGCGCGTGGTTTCATACGATCTGGAGCGTCAGGAGGATGTGATGACGCATGTGGATGTTTGGAATCAATTCATCACCAAGCCATGCGAACCGGATATGTTGATTTCGGTTGTTGAAGAATCATTGTCACTTAAAGAAAAGCCACCAGGATTATCCGCTGTGGAAGTCATAAAAAACCTGAAACGTCTGCCGACCATTCCGGCCATCTATGTGGAATTGAATCGGTTGTTGAGCGATCCTAATTCATGTCCCGAAGACATCGGCGATGTGGTTGCCCGGGATATTGCCTTGACGAGCAGTCTGTTGCGCATCGTCAACTCCGCCCAGATCGGGCTACGACGGAATGTGGCCACACCCCACGAAGCTGTGAGTTTCCTGGGAGTGGACATCGTCAAGACCCTGGCATTGGGGGCGAAGTTGTTCACCATGTGCGACGACCAGATTTTAAGGTTGCCTTACTTGAAAAACTTGTGGGACCACAGCATCAACGTGAGTGGCGCGGCGCGCAAAATCATGAAGGTACAGGGAGGCAATCGGAAGATGGTCGACGAGGCCATGGTGGCGGGGCTGCTGCATGATGCGGGAAAACTCGTGCTGGCTACCAACGATCCCCAAAAGACGATGGAAGTCCTGAATTTATGTAGGGAAAAGGAAATTTCCCTGATGAAAGCAGAAGACCTTGTCTTTGGTTTCAATCATGGCGACGTGGGAGGTGTATTGTTCCGGCTTTGGGGCTTGTCAGGCAAGGTGGTCGAGGCTGTTAAATTCCATCATGTGCCCGGTCGCAGTTTGAACAAGGACATGAGTGTGTTGGCTGCTCTTCATGTGGCCGAGATGGTGAGTCAACCGCTTGGAGAGGGAAGCTACGGCCAATGGAGCCAGGAGGATGCTAATCTGGATTACATGCAATCGGTCGGAATGAAAGGGGATTTGATCGATTGGAAACGCCGTGTGGATGAGTTTGAGTGATCCAACCTGTCCGAATCAAAACATTTACCCAACAAGGAGAAGTCCAAATGATTATGAATTCAAACGAACATCGTGTTGATGCCTTGTCCTGGCCGCATCAGGTTGCCTCCATGGGACATCGTCACTTTGATGATGTGTCACAAGTGTGCCTAGAACAAGGGACCCAGTACATGCAGATGCCTTTTGGCATGATCAGCAGTATTCACCGTAATGTCTATCGCATTGACAAAGTGTTTGGACGTCCCCCCGGCTTGGAAATCGATGACGAATGGTCGGTTGAAGAGACCCCGTGTTTTCGTGTGCTTGCCGCCGAGTGCATTTATTCGTGTCCTGATTTACTGGGGGATAAGGGGGCGGATTATGCCGCATTCGCCCAAAAACTGGGAATCCGTGGTTTTATATCGGCTCCCATCTGGGTGAATCAATCCGTGCAGGGGACATTGAGTTTTTTCACCAATGAAGTGCATGAATCCTTCGATCCGGAAGTGGCTCAAACCTTGGAACTGGCCGCATTTGGACTTTCTCGATTCCTGGAATTTGAGCACTTCAAGAATATCCGGGAGCTGATGAATGTTCAGCTCAAGGAAGCTCTTGAGGATGTCAAAGCCTTACATGGACTACTCCCCATCTGTGCCAGCTGCAAAAAAATCCGGGATGTGGATGGTTTGTGGGTCAAGTTTGAGGAGTATGTCGCCAAACACTCCCTGGCACAGCTCTCGCACGGTCTATGCAAACCTTGCGTGAAGGACCTTTACGGATTTGATCCGGATGAAATGGAATCTGAAGAGGAAGAATGTTCCTGCGGCGGTTGATCAATCTTCCATTGTGAAGTCGTCCGGATAAGCCACAACGGTTTCCTCGATCGTGCTTTCATCTTCAATGACAGTGTCATTCAAGATAATGCGGTAAAATCGGCGTTTTTCTCCGATGGCTTCGTCGTCCTGAATCGTGATCGGGCGTGTTTGAAAGGAAAAGGCGAAAACATCTGTCCAGTTTTCGAAATCATCTGAAGCTTGAGCCTTGAACGGCAACCCTCTGGGCCCTGTGATGACCATGCGCGATTTGGAATTGGGCAAGACCTGTACGTTCTCCAATTTGACCGGAGTATTGTTGATGAGAGAGGTGCGGTAGTAGCGGGGGCTGTTGGGATCCGCTCCTTCATCAATGATCGTAAATTCCCTGTTTTTCAGTTCCTGAAGGGCAATAGGCGTCCAAACTTTTTTGTCGTTGGAAGCATACACGATGGCTGTTTGATCCCGTGGGCCCCGGACGGTGATCCTTGGTGCTTGTCCGGACTTTCCCTTCAGGGTTTTGAATTTGACTGAAAAATCGATTTCTGCCGTGACTCTGCAGGCGAAATTCGCGATGGGATCTCCATTGAATCTCCAGGGAGTCCATCCATTGGCGAGTCTCACCCAGAAATCATCAAAACTTTTTCCCAATAGGACCGGGTCCCTCAGCAGAAGACTTGCCCGATCCGTGCTCCTGCCGCTTAATCCATCAAATTCCACTGTATACGTGAACCTGTCCGGGACATCGACGCCAAAATTATCGATGACCGCCGTATTGAAATCCGGAAAGATGGTAAAGGGTTCACTTTGGTAAAGAAGGGTGCCTGGGCTGTTTGCTTCAAAGACTTCCTCTCCGTCGTTGGCATAAAACCGAACGATACAGGTTTCGTCTCCTTCCGGTTCGAATTGGCCCAGATATTCGAATTCAAATTTGGTGATCTTTCGGGCGTCGCCTGCCAAAATAATCTCGTCGCCGTATTCGACTGTTCGCGGATACTGTCCGGTTACAGGACCCAATATGTTGTCATAGACGACTTCCTCAGCGACGAACTGAGCGTTGGCGACGGTGAAAAATCCGACACACCCGAAGGCGATCATGCCTGCGAATGTCTTGCTAATTTTGGATGATGGTGCGTTAAACATACCTGCCTTTCATGGAAAAACCGAAAGCCGAACCAATTCATCCGTAAAGGAAGTCGCAAACGGAGCGAATTGGTACCCCGGCTAGGACTCGAACCTAGAACCAATTGATTAAGAGTCAACTGCTCTACCAATTGAGCTACCGAGGCACGGCATTTAATCTCGTTGCAATCATTCGATTTGTCAAATTTGAAGCATAAGAAATGCCAAAATCAGATTTGAGAACACCATACTTTGATGGATCAGAGCTGTTGGGGGTGTGTCATGAGTTCATTGATGCGTGTCAATAGTCGTCCCGCAGCACCTCCGTCCAGGACTCGATGATCGAAGCTTAAAGTGAGCTGAGCTTCGGTTACCGGAACAAACGAGGAGGTGGATTCGTCCCAGAAAGGGACTTTTCTTCCTGCTCCAAGGCCGAGCACCAGCGTCTGTTCGGGGAGTGGAATGGGGGTGGCCCATGTTAAGCCAAATGTGCCGAAGTTGGTGACGGTGGCGATGGAACCGCCTGTTGCATTGGCTGGTAGTTTACGTAGACGCGCTGAGTTAACCAGATTGTTGTAGGTTTCCACCATGCTGGTGACGGAGGTGTTGTCAGCGTTGCGAATGACCGGAACCAGCACTCCATCTTCCGCTTCCACAGCAAACCCGATGTCGATCGAAGCAGGATGCGCGATTTTGTTGCCGATCAATCTTCCGGCAGTTGCGCTGTTCTCAGAAAGGGCGATGGCCAGTGCTCGGATGGCAAAAAGGGCCGGGCCGGGTTTTGGATTGAGTTTGGCCCGATGGGACAACAAGGGATCCAATTTGACAGGTGTCCCCACTGTGGCCAGGGGTCTGGTCCAGCTGCGGCGCATGGCATCTGCCACCGCTACGCGCATCGAAGAGGCTTGCGTGAGGCGCGCCTGCTCAAGTTGAGTAAGAAATTTTTCAAAATCCTGGATGGTCAAGCGCCCCCCGGCTCCACTGCCAGCGATACCCGCCAGATCCGCTTCCCGCAGTCCCAGCTCATACATACGGGCTTTCATGCGGGGCGACATGTACTGAGCCCCTACGAAGTGAGCCGGCACGGGAAGGCCCTTGATGGTGGGTTTTACGACTGAGAACGAACTTTCCGCACTCGCCGGCGCGGGAGTCGGTTGTTTTGAACCGGGCTGTTTGGATTCCTGCCTGGATTGTTTTGGCTGTGAAGTCGCTTGAGATGCGGTTGGTGCGGATGTCTGATCCGATTGGGCGGAAACGGCATCACTTTCCACTTGTCCCAGGACATCTCCAACCGCATAGCTTTCTCCGATTTCAACGATATAGGCATCAATGACTCCGTCGCATGGGGCGGTGACATTCATGGTGGCTTTCTGGGTTTCCACTTCGATGATGTCCTGGCCGGCGGTGACGCTTTCTCCCTGCGGGACCAACAGGTCGATGATCGTCGCTTCCGCGATGGATTCTCCCAGTTGAGGCATGATGATGGGGGTTAAAGACATAGGCTTTCGATGATAAATGAGATATCGTTCAAAGTTAAATTCTGAGCAAATGGCGCGAGGCTGCCACGATACTTTGGGCGGTAGGTCGATGGACCGACCAGAGTCTTGGATGATAGGGCACCGGGGTGTCTTTGGCGTTGATCCGTTGAGGTGGTGCATCCAGCAGATTGAATCCTTCGGCCACCACCCGGCTGATGACTTCCGCGTTCACCCCTCCCCAGGGCCATTCCTCCGCCACACATAGCAATCTTCCCGTGCGGGCAACGGATGCAATGATCGTATCGGTGTCAATGGGTTTAACGGTTCGCAAGTCGACGACCTCGATCTGAATGCCGTCCTGTGCCATTTCCTTCGCAGCTTCGAGACATTCGTGCACCATGGCGCTGTAGGTGACGATGGTCATGTCACGGCCTTCGCGTGCTATACGGGCTTTCCCGATGGGTAAGGCTTCCTGCGGCAGTGATTCGGCTTTGAGGTGGAAATATAAATATTTGTGTTCACAGAAAACCACCGGATCATCCAGTGTCACGGATTCGATCAACATGCTGTAAGCATCTTCAACCGTCGCCGGGGTGCAGACAATGAGTCCTGGAAAATGGGCGTATATGGATTCCAGACATTGACTGTGAAACGGGCCACCTCCCGAAGTGCCTCCGCTCGGGAGTCTTAAGGTGATCGGGCAGGGGACTTCAGTGCGCCAGAACAGAGTGGCTGCCTGGTTGACCATCTGATTGAAGCCGACTGTCGAAAAATCTGCGAACTGGACTTCAATGATGGGACGTAGCCCCTCGATGGCTGCTCCGACCGCGGAACCAATCATGGCGTCTTCGCTGATGGGGGCGTCGATGACCCGGCCGGGGAATTCTGCTGCCAGATTTTTGGTTGCCTTGAATGCGCCGCCGAAAGCGCCCACATCCTGACCGTAAATATAGACACTGGGGTCGTTCTTCAACAGGTAGGCCTGGGCTTCCCGGATGGCTTCTAAGTATGTGATGCTCATTTGACGATCTTGATGGGTCCCGGTCGCATTCGTCAGTTGGCCGTGCCGATGGGCTGTTCGCTCAGTTCACGTGTTGCCAACGGATTCCAGTTGTGGGTGTAAGGATCCGGTCCGCCTTCCTGTTTGACGGTGGTGATGGATTGATTGATGTCTTTCAGAGTGGCGGCTTCCCATGCCTGAAGTTCTTCAATTGAGAAATCGTATTGGGAAATTAACAAACTACGAGCTTGTTCCATGCAGTCTTTTCCTACCTTGGATTGCTTCATGTCATCTGTTACGTAGTGAGCGTCATCATGTTCCCCATGTCCGCACAGTCGCAGGAGTTCGGCCACGATTAATTGTGGGCCTTCGCCATTTCTGGCCTTTTGAGCCGCCTGTTGAAGTGTGTTCCAGCAGCTTTCAAGGTTCGTTCCGTCTACTTCATGAGCGGTGACACCGTATCCGACAGCTTTATCGGTCAGTTTTTCACAGGCAAATTGCATGGTGGTTGGGGTGGAATAGGCATATTGATTGTTTGCAACCACAAGCAGTAGAGGTAGTTTTTCAATCGCTGCCTGGTTCAGGGCTTCATGAAAGGCTCCGGTTGAAGTTGCTCCTTCACCGATACAGGCGGCACCGATGAATCCTGATTCGCCTTTCATGCGCTTGGCCATCAGGGCTCCGTTAACCACGGAAATAGAAGCTCCCAAATGGCTGATCATGGCCATGGATCCCTCCCTGGGGCGACCGCGATGGACGTTGCCATCCCGAGCCCTCATGGGGCCGAGGGGAGAACCAAGGCAATTTCTCAGTGCGTCCAGCACTGTTTCGCCGAACGCCAGGCGTCCGGCCCCGTCGCGTATCAAGGGAGCATAGACATCTCCCTTTCGAAGCACCATTCCCACCGAGACACTCAGAGCTTCCTGACCTTTACCCAAAAATACCCCTCCGAAAATGTCTCCTGCGCGATAGAGTTGGGCGAGTCTTTCGTCCAACTTTCTTGCGGTCAACATGTAACGGTAAGCTTGCTCGGCTGTTTCCCTGTTTATTTCCTGATTCATTCGAGATATCCGGTGCTTGGAAAGCACATCCGTTCACTGATACTAATTGCCTGAGTCTTCTGGTGGCAATGGTTTATATTTTTCGTTTCCCTGTGCAAAATAAGGGCACTGGTCGTCATTTCTTCAAGAAATTACCAAAAAGATTGAACCAAATGGTGTTCCAGTGCGTCCACTTGCTTGTAATGGGGGGCAATGGTTCTACCTGCAATTGCCTCTTGCCTCCCGATGATCGAAACGTAAACTGAAGCCATGTTGAAGAGAATCGGAATCTTGGGTGTACTCGTGTTTGGAGCTGTGTTTGGACTCCAGGCGCAGGTCGAGGTGTCACTGGAGTTTAAAAAGGACTTTTTCCTCGCTCATGAGGAAATGATCGCCGAAGTGAAAATTATCAACTACTCGGGCAGGACACTGACTTTCGGTCAGGATCAGGAATGGCTTCAATTTACTGTCGAATCCCGCAACGAATTTCCCGTGGAGAAAGTTGGGGATCTGGACATCATTGAAAAGTTTGAAATTCCCAATGCCAGTCGAGGCATTCGTCGCGTGCATCTTGTTCCGACCTACAAGATTGATCGACCAGGACGGTATCGCATCACCGCTTTCATCAACGTGCCTGAATTAAACATGAACAAAGTGACTGCTCCTGTTGAAATCGGTCTGCTGTCCGCCACGGTGATCTGGGAACGACCCGTTGGGGTGGTGATGAATGAGGCGGATCCTTCGGCCCCGATCGCCGTTCGTAAGTATTTCCTCATGCGCGCGGTCAATGAAAAGAGCATCGATTTGTATGTCAAAGTCACGGATCAGTACGAAAAGGATATTTACGGAGTCTATACTCTGGGGAATATCGTTAGTTTTGGGGAACCGGAGCGTCAGGTTGACCGCTTCAGTAACTTGCATGTGCTCATGCAAAACGGTGCCCGTACCTTCCGATATACCATCGTGAAACCGGATGGAAAAGTGCTGCTCAGACAAAAGTGGGCTTACTCCAGCACCCGCCCGCAGCTTTCTTTGGGTAAAAATGGATTGATCGAAGTGAAGGGTGGACAGCGCCAACCCAGTTTTGAAGATATCCCCACTCCTGAGCAGATCAATGAGGTGCGGGAACGGAATGCGGAACCTGTTGCCTCCACCTCATCCGGTTCGGCAGAGCTAACGCAGAGTGATTCCAAGCAGGAATAATCTGCCTGTTTAGGAAAAGTTATCCCACTTGATAGGGGAAGTTCTCGTGGAGGGATTACCCAAAGAGTAACCAGTTTGTTCGGGCTTGAGCTTTTTTCAATCCTTTGGTGGATCAAAGTCTAGCTGACCATCATCACGGTTTGATTCTGGTGGAGGAAGCAGATTTTATCACCGATTTCTTCCAGAGACTCCATCAGGTAATCGCGGTGCCCGTTTCCTATCCAGGGAGAATTCAACATCAAGGAGACACACCCGATCGAATGAGCCGCAGCCGCATCCTGCCACTTGTCGCTGATGATATAGGAATGATCCATATCAATGCGGTATTGATGTTCCAACTCCTTGAAAAGACCTGTGTTGGGTTTTGCGCAGGGGCAGGGATCCGAGATCTCATGCGGGCATATCAAAACATCATCGATCTTTAGCCTGGCCCGCATGATTTGATGCATGCGTTCGAGTTCCCTCCGATCCAGTTCACCGGTCGCCAACATGGGCTGATGCGTGGTGACAAAGATTTTAAGGTTCAGTGACCTCAGTTTTGAGATCAATGGAATGACTTCCGGATTGATCTGAAATTCCTCGACGCGTGTCGGTGACACGGGCTTGCTTTGCCCCAATGGATATCGATTGACAATACCATCCCTTTCTAAGAAGACCGCAGATTTCATACAAGATAACAAGGTAGCAGGATAACTGCCGTTTATCAAAAATAAGAATCATATTTTTCATCCGGCTTGTCAGCAAAATCACTTTGATGATGAATTGGTTCGGCTTGGTGACAATAACGTTACAAAACGGATCAAACAAAAAAGCCCGGGGTCATTTGAACCCGGGCTTTGAGATGGATAAATGTGACTGATTGGATGGCTGGTATACAATGATTCCAGCTTATGCAAAAGGATGCTGCCAAGGTGCTCGATAAACGCGAGCCAAACGCTTGTTTGCTTCCGGATCATTCACCACGGTTCCGGATTCCGGATTCCATTTCAACTGACGTCCCAGTTCCATGGACAGATTGGCCAAAATGCAGGATGTCGTTGAAATATGTCCTTGCTCAATATCCGCCACAGGCTTGCCTCGTGTGGCTATGGCGTTGAGGAAATCCAACATGTGCCCACGCACAGCCGGTGCGACATGGCGTTCGAGATCTTTCTCGGTACGATCTTCCGGGTATTCATCCAATTCCATGACCACATCCTGATGGACCGGAGATGCTCCGCGGTCACTTGGGATGAAGTCATAGCTGTTGACACTCATTTTCAAGGTTCCCTTATCCCCGTAGAGAAACGCTGCCCACGGATAATCCGGATCAGGCGCATGTCCCCAGGTTCGGTGTTGCCAGACGACCTGCAGGTCTTTGAAATCAAATGTGGCAGTCTGCGTGTCGGAGATGTTCGCCTTGGCCTGTTTGTCCACCAGAATACCCCCGGAGGAAGATACAGTTTCAGGCCAGCCCAGATCCAGCATCCAGCGGACGGTGTCCAGCATGTGGATGCACATGTCTCCTATGATACCGTTGCCGTATTCCATGAACGCTCTCCACCCACGTTGGTGCACGATGTTGTTATAAGGACGCATGGGGGCGGGGCCGGTCCACATTTCGTAATCCAGGTTGGCGGGAGGAGCGATGTTGGGTGGATTGGACCGATTGCGCATGTGGTAGTAGCAACAAATCTCAGCATGAGCGATGTTGCCCAGCATGCCGGTGTCGACGAACTTTTTCTTGGCCTCAATCAAATGGGGTGTGCTGCGGCGTTGCGTGCCGACCTGCACCACGCGACCATACTGCCGTGCTGCTTTGAGCATTGCCTGACCTTCACGGACATCGACACTGATGGGTTTTTGAACGTAAACATCAGCTCCGGATTTGACGGCTTCAATCATGTTGAGAGCGTGCCAGTGGTCCGGGGTGCCGATCAGCACAATATCCAGATCCTTTTCGGCCAGCATTTCGCGGTAATCGGCAAACAAACGCGGTTTTTTGCCCGATTTCTGACGTTCCGCGACAATGTCCGCTGCTCCCGACAATAGGTCCTTGTCCACGTCACACAAGGAAACCACTTCCACAGGTGCCACCTGAATCAGGCGCAGCAGATCAACTTTCCCATACCACCCGGTTCCGATCAGGCCGACTCGTTTGGGTTTTCCATTGACCAGTTCGGCCAACGCTTCGTGGTTGAGCGCCGTGGCCGCGAGCCCTGCGCTCCCTGTTTTGATAAATTCTCGTCGATTCATATGCATCTCCCAAAGCTTGATCCGGCTCGAAACGCAGAAAGCCTGTGCTGACCGCATTGATGCCGGAATAGTTGAGTGCATACATTATCCATCCATCCATATGAATTGTCCAACCCTGAATGGACGGATTGAAAATACAGGAGCATATCACTTGATGTTCCTCGAGTCACAGGGCATGTATTCCTCTTTGTCATGACCGAACACATTCTAGCCCAAATCACTTTGATCCTTGTTCTGGGAATCGGATCGCAATGGCTGGCTTGGAGGCTCCGGCTGCCTTCCATCCTCATGCTGTTGGTGGCCGGCTTTGTGGCTGGTCCAGTAACGCATCACCAATGGATTGATCCGGATGCCATGTTCGGAGGTGTTCTGATGCCATTTGTGTCGGTCAGTGTCGGATTGATCATGTTTGAAGGTGGATTGACTTTGAAGTTCCGTGAACTGGATGACATTGGGCATGTGGTGTTGCGACTGGTCAGCCTGGGGGCGGCAGTCACCTGGGGACTCACCATCTTGTTGGCGCGTTGGTGCCTTGGTTGGGATTGGGCATTGTGCGTTTTGCTGGGCGCAATCCTGGTTGTGACCGGTCCGACCGTGATCATGCCCTTGCTGCGTTTTTTGCAACCGAATCGCCAGGTGGCCTCCACGCTTAAGTGGGAAGGTATCATGATTGATCCGGTCGGAGCCTTGCTCGCGTTGCTGGTGTTCGAAACAATTCACCACGGGATGGGGGAGCACGGGGTTCAATGGAGTCATTTTCCTATGGCTGCGGCATGGGGGTTCGGAAAGACCCTGATGGTCGGCGGTGTGACCGGTACGGTGGGAGCGGCGTGGATTTATTCTTTTTACAAACGACACTGGGTGCCGGAATACCTGCAGAGTCCATTTGCTCTCATGGTGGCGGTTCTGGCCTTTTCAGGCGCCAATTACTTTCAGCACGAAGCAGGATTGCTTGCTACAACCGTCATGGGCTTGATCCTGGCCAATCAAAAGCATGTCGATATCCGGCATCTGTTGGAGTTCAAGGAAAACTTGAGGGTGTTGTTGATATCCGTCCTTTTTATTGTGTTGTCGGCACGACTTCATCTCGATGATTTTTCCGCATTGCCTCTTGGCGGAGTGTTGTTGTTCTTGCTGGGGCTTCTTGTTGTGGTGAGACCTGCCACTGTCTGGTTGTCCTGCGCAGGGTCCAGTCTCAAGACGAGTGAACGATGGTTTCTGTCATGGATGGCTCCTCGCGGGATCGTGGCTGCAGCGGTGGCTTCTGTGTTTTCCATGAGACTGGTGGAGGTCGGCATGCCGGGGGCCGAATTACTGACACCTGTGATTTTCGTCGTTATTGTCGGGACGGTTCTGGTTTATGGTTTGACTTCTACGCCGGTAGCACGGCGTTTGAACGTGTCGAGTCCCGATCCGCAGGGTGTGTTGATTGCCGGCGCCCATGACTTGGGGAGGGAGCTGGGATTGGCGCTTCAGAAAGAAGGTTTCAAGGTTCTGATGGTGGACAACAACCGACAACACATCAATCAGGCCCGTATGGATGGATTGCCGGTCCACTATGGAAGTATTCTGTCGGAGGATGCCTTTGATGAACTGGATCTGGCAGGAATCGGACGTTTCCTGGCGCTGACTCCCAACCATCGTGTCAATTCGCTCGCGACCATCCATTTCTCCGAAATGTTTGGTCGGACCGGTGTCTTTCAGTTGCCCGATCAACCCGGTAAATCCCAGCGAACCGAAAGCTTTTCCGAAGGGCTCCAGGGGCGAACTTTATTTGGCAAGGACCATACCTATGACTGGTTTCATGAGCGACTGGGATCGGGCTATGTGATCAAGCGAACGGCCATGACCGAGACCTTCGATTTTGAGGATTTCCAGTCCGAGTATCAAACCGATGTCTGCCCGATGTTCGTGGTGACTGAAAACAGAAAACTCAATATCATCACCACTGGGCAACCCATCAAGCCTGGCAGCGGACAGGTGTTGATCAGTCTGGTTCCGGTGGTGGACGCCGGGCAGCCGGCAACGGTCGGTTAGGAAAAGTTCAGGGCTTTTGCCAGCAGTTTGTTATATCTGCCAGCATGTTGTTGGACGGCTGGTCTGGATTTAGCGTTGGCTCCCAGGTAGGGAAGTTCCAGGACAGTCACATCGTTGATCCATGATTTGAGGAGTTTTCCATTGGTTTTCACTGAAAGATCCGCGTTTTTTCTCCCCATCAACACCACATGGATGTTTTGTGGCGACATGAACGATTTTAGGTAGGTGACATTGAGCAGCACCTGATTGAGGACTCCCAGCTTATTGGGCGCTGTTATAACAACCTGGGGACGGCAATCTTCGATCACGTGCCCCAGATGGTATTCGGTCCCCAAGGGAGACATCAAACCGCCAGCGCCTTCGACCAGTAAAACTTCATTTTTTTTGGCGGATTGACAGATGTAGTCGGTGAGAGTTTTCCTGGGAACCTGATTTCTTTTGGGCATGGCTCCCGGGGCCAATGGCGGTTCGAAAAACCAGGGGTTCACTTCTTGCAATGACAGGTCCCGTCCACCGTGAAAGCGTATGTGACGGGCATCGGATCTGGAGCCGGAACAGAAGGGCTTAAGACCTGTTGCCCGGATCCCTTGATGACGCAGATGGCATAATGCCATGGATGTGAACAATGTCTTGCCCGCTCCCGTATCCGTGCCGGTGATGAATATCAACTTTCCTTGCATCAGCCGCTTAGTCCCATCGCATGTTCAGAACGGCAAATTCATTTCTCCCCATGCGCACAATGAGCGCTCGAAAAACGCGCGTGTATTGATCGATTCGCGCTTCGACGAACACTTCGAAAGTGTTGCTTCGATTGGTGACGTAGCGTTGTAGTGATTGCAACACGTCTGGCGTGATGCTGGGGACCATGGACAGTTCCTGAATGCGTGTGAAGGGAATGTCATCTTCGGTTCCATCCATGCCGTCGAATCCCGCGCGCGTCATCACAATGTCAAACGCCATGTTTTCATCCATACCGGGTATCAATTGCAGGACATCCGCCGATGCCGTGTTGATATTCACCTGCGCTCCGCCAACGGTTGTGAAAATATCCACCAAACCAAAGGAGCCCGCCCCCATACCTGTCGGCATTCCCATGGGGCCCATCGCAGGGCTGCCAGAGCCCAGTCCAAAATATATTTCGGGAGTGATTCCCCGGATGAATAAAAGTTCCGACAGATCATCAATCGGTCCATTCTTGACCAGATACGGGGGAAAGGGGGGATTGGGTTCGGCCAAATAATCCTCTTCGTCGGCCCCGTTAAGGCGCACGCCGACATCGACATCCACCCAGTCCATCAGCGAATCCATGATCACAGCCGATTGAAACGAATCAACTCCCATATAAAGGAGCGACTGGGCCATGATGGTGGGGCCGTGCACGTTGATGTTGAATCGTCTTTCGAGATCTTCGATGCGGACGTTGATGATGCCGTCTCCCAGTTGAACATTTTCCAACGATACAGCTGCCAGGACATCATTCGTTCCAAAAGGTCCGCCCGCCCACATTTGATTCAGCGCGTCAAACTGGTTCTCGATGGGGATGTTCATCTTCTCCGCCAGCACATACTTGGCGAGTTCCACCCCGGAACGTCCCATCCACTCCATGTCCGGATCCCGTGTGGTGTTCATGGCCAGGCGGGTTTCAATCTTCATCGAAAAACTGAAATGCGCCGCCATGATGCCCAAAGCCAGCACCACCACCATGACCATGACCAGGGCAATACCTGACTGCCTGGCACGATGTGTTGGATGCGGGTTGGATGTGTGGATGAACATGGCGTTTCAGTTCG
Source organism: uncultured Verrucomicrobiota bacterium (assembly GCA_964415055.1). Lineage (GTDB taxonomy): Bacteria > Verrucomicrobiota > Verrucomicrobiia > Limisphaerales > AAA164-E04 > AAA164-E04. The sequence goes on from CAYPZD010000001.1 coordinate 131,000, forward strand.
CTTTTATCTTTGGATCGGGACCGCTTGAATGGGTTGATTGATTGGCGCGCCTCCAACCGGACCAGTAGGGCGTTGGAAATTGGCTCCGACGGTTTGGGACGGGATTTGAACGATACGCTTGATGAGTCGGTTCTCATCCACTTTACCACTTTCAGGGGAAACAAAGCCCAGCGTAAAACGCATCATAGGTGGTATTTGATTGGTGTAAGGCCATTCGGGCAACCATTCGCCTGTGCGAATATGCAGGAATTCCAGCGTAAATTGTCCCACATTTTTAGCCAGGACCATTGGGTAGGGTTCCTGTCCCTCTTCCAACGGGGCGAGAATGGGGTTTTGACGCATGATCAACTGGTGAACGTTGTTGGTGGGTTCCACACTGAAGGTGACTCGGCGAACGGGTTGGTCGAAAAACAAACCACTGCCGGGGAAGGATGACGGCAGTCGTGACACCAAACTGAACGCGGCGTAGGTTTCGGTGGTGTCCGTCAGGAAAGCGTAGTAAGGCATGTTCGCCTCATAAATCACCGAAGAAGTCAGGGCATCTGTCAAGGCACGCACGGCAACGCGATTACGATGAGCTTCCACGGCTGCCGTGATCCCGATCTGTGAACTGCGCACAATGGCCTGCCATGATGCAAAGATCGCAACCATCAAACCTCCCAACACACCAATTGCCACCATGATTTCAATGAGCGTGAAGGCGCGCAGTCGAAGCGCACGCCTCAAACTTTGCCTTCCGTTTGCCCTTGTTGGAGCCGGTTTGTTGAAAAGAGCCCGGAGGCTGGTGGGTGTTTGAATGTTCATCGTGGCAAAACTCCCCTTCGTGCTCCCATGTTGGGACGCCATAACAGGATACTGTTGCGGGACTGGCGCATGCTGTTTTCTGACATCCAATGAATGCTGTAATCGACCCGGAACAACCCGTTCGTCGCGACCTCATCAATGAACCCATCCACGGTCACACCGGGATGCGCGTCTTCGTATGCAATTTTGACATCAATGGGCAGGGGGCCGATCTCCAGAAAGTTGGTCATGGATAATAATGACGGAAGACTGGTGCGATCCACATCCAGCGTTTGCAGAATACGTGCGGTGCGCAGGTGCTGGCTGGTCAGTTCCAGAATCACAAAGACCGATGTGAAGAAGATCGCAATGGCGATCATGACCTCCAACAGACTGAAAGCCTCCTGTATCGCAGGGAAACGACTCTGTTTGTTGGAGGGAGTGATCTTCATTAGGAAATTTAAACTAGTAACTCATATGCTTGGGATCCGACAGACTGGGGAGTCCGGTGATGGGATCGAGCATGATGATGCGGCGGTCGTCATTCAGCAGGACGGTCACCATGAATTCATCCGACGTGCCATTGGGAAAAAAGCGAATCCTCGCTTCTCCGGCCCCTTCCTTGATCAAATCCACAAAATTGACCCAAATTTCCTCCAAGGCAATGTTGTAATCCAGGGTGCGTCGGAATCCGTCCAGTTCTTCAAAATGAGTTCTGGATTTGCGGGAGTTGTTTCTCGTCATCGGATCCGGATTGATCATGTCTTCCGGCAGCCCTGGATTTTCCGGGCCCAGTAGTCTGGGGTTGCTGGCTGCGCGTACGTAAAGGGCATATGAGTCGTTGTCCGTGTTGATGACCAACTCAGCCATGGTGCCCTTCAAAATGGCCAGGGCCCTTGCTTGTTTGCAGCCGTCCATGATGTCCATGGTGGCTTTGGCGATGCCATGTTTTTCCAGCGCGCGCAGCATGTTGGGGACGCCCCATCCAAGCATCAACAAGACGATACCGGTCACCAACATCACTTCGATGAGGGTAAAAGCACTCTGCTTCTTGTTGTGGCGTTGGAGGTTCATCGGCTGCCAATGGAGGAGGTGATCTGGAACATGGCTGAGAGAATACTGAACAACAGTCCTCCCACACCGATCGCCATCAGGATGATCATGGCCGGTTCGACCAGGTTCGTCATCACGCGCAAGGCGATGGTCAGTTCGTTCTCGTACGTTTCCGCCACACTTTGCAGGGATCCCGGCACGTCACCGGTTTCTTCACCGATCTTGATCAGATCGATCATCAACTGCGGAAACACTTTGCTGCGGGCCAGGGGTTGTGAAATTGTTTTACCATCCGTTACATCTTCGCGCGTCTTGGCAATCGCTTCGGCCAGGACGACGTTCGGGATCACTTTCTCCGTGATTTTTAACGCTGTCAGGACAGGTACCCCGTTCTTCAACAGAGTGGCCAAGGTTCTTGCAAACTGGCTGAACAGGTTCAATTTGAAAACGTTTCCAATGATCGGCAGCGTCATCTTCCAGCGGTCAATGGCCTGGCGGCCAGATGGATTTGAGCTGAAGCGATGGTAAAAGATCATGAACACCACCAGCACCAGTGGAGCCAACCACCAGTAAGTCGCCGAAATGCGACTGATGGTGATCAGGGCCTGAGTGGAGGCGGGAAGGGGAACCTTCATATCCGTGAAAATCTGGGTGAATTTGGGAAGGATCACCGTCATGAACAGCACGATGATCCCCACACCCACTGACCCGACGATGACCGGATAAATCAGAGCGGAAACAAACTTTTGCCGAACCTCCGCAAATCGCTCGAAATGATCGGCCAATCGCTGCAGAACCTCTTCCAATGCACCGCTTTGTTCGCCGGCGCGGATCATGTTGATATAGAGGTCCGTAAAGATATGTGGCTGCTTGGCCATGGCGTCGGACAAGCCTTTGCCCTCCATGACGTCCTGTCGCAACTGCTGGCTGATCTCCTGTGGAATACCTTTGGATTTCAGGTGACTCATGCTGTTGAGTGCCACAGTAAGAGGCATGCCGGAGTGAAGCAGATTGGCCAACTGCTGAGTGTAAGTGGCCAGTTCCTGCAGCTTGGGCTTGCGTTTGCGACTGAATATTTCACGCAGAATGGGGGGGGCAGAGCCTTCGTTGGCAGATTCAGCGGCGCGACCTCGAGGAGCGCGAGCGGGTTTCGCAGCTTTGGAGCCCTTGCCCTTGACTGCGTCCAACGCTATGGGCAACAAGCCTTCACGCTCGATCTGCGACAAGGCCGCCGAACGATCCGGGACTTCGATCACGCCCTGAACCAGTTCGCCGCTTCGCTTGCGCGCTTTGTAGGAAAATTGTGGCATAAACCTTTAATCTAATGAACACGCGACGCATGCAAAGTTGCGCCGAGGCCCACTTTAAGCCGGTCAGCAGACAGGTCAAGCTGTTCCAATTCACCATAAAATGAAGCCGTCTTCGTTTTTGAAGGGTGAATTCATCCCCTTCGGCGCCTTCGCCAGCAGTTGACTGCTTCCTTCGGGGTTGTATCTCGGGCCTATCAGGTTTACATTCACGCTCAGGGGTGAGAAACGACCCTCTTCATCAGATGAAAAAGATATCATCAACCTTCTTTTGCTTCCTTCTACTTGCTTTGCCATCTCTACTCCAGGCAGGTGAGATTGAAGTTCCCGCTGATTATAAATCGATCCAGAAGGCCATTGATGCCGCCAAGGCGCACGATGTCATCGTGGTATCCCACGGTGTATACCATGAGCGCATCCGGCTAAAGCCTCACGTTCATCTTCGAAGCAAAGGAAGCGATGATCTCGGAGGCAAGGGATTCAAACGTGCTGAGGCGACCATCCTGGATGGCGGTGGGAAGGTTGAGGACGTTGCCGGAGTGATCATGGCGGAAGGCTCGATTTTGGATGGATTCACCATCACCGCAATGGGCGTATTTGACGAAGCTCTTTGGCAAAAGCACTGGGACGAAAAAGGGATGCACCAATCACACGATGACATCGGTCATTTCGGAGCGCCCGGCATCTCCGTATCAGGTGTGAACTGCACGGTGGTCCACAACATTGTGCACCACAATGGTCACACCGGTATTGCGATTCAGGGTGAGGATGCGAAGGAATGTTCACCCAGGATATTCAACAACGTCAGTTACCGCAACATGGGGGGCGGAATCGGATCCATGAAGGGTTCCACCGCCATCATATCGGGCAATACCTGTTTCGAAAATTTCTATGCCGGCATCGGACATAACAACGCCAGTCCACTGGTCACGGAGAACGATTGTTTCAACAACGTTCGTGCAGGAATTGGTATCAGTAACGGCGCCAGCCCGATCGTGAGAAAGAACCGGTGCCACGGCAATCGACGCGCAGGCATCGGCATCCGGACCGGTGCCGGTACCCGTCCGGTTGTGGAAGAAAACGATTGCTATGAAAATGAGATGGCGGGAATTGGATGCACCGAGAAATCAGCCCCGGTATTGCGTGGCAATCGTTGTGATCGCAATAAACTTGCCGGGATCGGCTGCAGCGATCATGCCACGCCCGTGGTCGAAGGAAATCATTGTTCCGAAAACGGAGCTGCCGGGATTGGTTCCGAGTCGGCTTCACCCACCATTGTGCGCAATCGACTCGAAGCCAACAAAACCGCCGGCATCGGGATCAGTCAGCAATCCAAGGCATACATAGCGGACAATAAATGCCTCGAAAATAAACTGGTTGCCATCGGAGTGCGTGATGGCAGTGAGGTGGTCATCAAGGAAAATGTATTGGTTCGAACGGGTGGAATGCCTCCCATCGTCGCCATATTGGACGGAAGCCAGGCCATAGCCATTGACAATCAAATCAAAGGTGGCGGAGTGGCAGGTGTATTGCTACAAGGCAACTTGATTGCAGCCCGGAATCGACTCGAAGGTCAGAATGGAGGCAGTGGCATTTCCATTGGTAAAGGCTCTCATGCCACTCTCAAGAATAACGACATCAGCGGATACCGAAATGCCATCAATGACCAGAGAGAATGAATGGTGAATGGTGAATTCGCGAAGGGTGATCAAAATATCCCGATCTGTCCGTGAGTGGCGGCGGTGCGGATGTGGGGCGTTCGGATGATTTGGGCTTTCCATTGTAAGGTGATTCGTTGGTAAGAATGCCATAGGGTTTGTCCGTCGAGACGACACGCATTCCCATTCGGACTCGTTCACTAACCACAATTTTAAATTCACTATTTACAAACGAGTTGGTTTTGGGCATGGAACGGGGGATTTGAATATGGATAAATCCGAACTCATGAAAGCGTTGTTGGAGTGCATGGAATCGCAATTGCGACGGCACCATGCCGCCAATAAGCAGGCTTCCGATGGCGCCACCAATGAGGAATCCCGAGCCGAAACCAAGTGGGATACCAGTGGGTTGGAGGCTTCTTATCTGGCGCGTGGTCACGCCTTGCAGTTCAAGGAACTGGCTGCCCAGGTGGATGAGCTGCGATCCATGTCGACAGTTTCTTTCAAAGGTAAACCTATCGGGATTGGCGCGTTCGTGGAGGTGGATATGGATGGTTTTCAGGACTATTTTTTCCTCATGCATCACGGTGGTGGGATCGAGTTGAAGCTGAAAATGGGCGTCGTCACGGTCATTACCCCCGAATCTCCTGTTGGCGCCGCTCTCAAAGGAAAAAAAGCCGGTGAAACCTATCGATTGCAAAGCGGACTCTCAGGGAAGATTGTTTCTGTTTGCTGACATAGACTTCCTTCCGGATCAGCGCATCCACCCACCCATTGGTATCCAATGAATGCCATCGCAATTTTTGAGTGCTGTGGCTTGACACAGCTTTGGATACGGTCCGCATGCGCAGGTCGTATTCAAATTCTTCAAACGTAAACTCGCTCGTGAGGAGATTCGCCATGAGGAATGGGATGCAATCTGCACAAGCCAACCACAACGTTACCCTGGCGTATCCAGAGCGGTGCTGCACACCACAATCCAAAGCCCGAGCGGCATTTGGTTGTATGCGGGTGCTGGAAATGTTTACAATCAACGGCGGTCAATATGCGAGTTCGCTACAGGATCATTCGGGATTGGTTGGGGTTGTTTTTCGTCAGCGTGATGTTGAATCACGCTGGAGACGTTTCCGAAGACAAAAGCACACCTCCAAATCGTTCGCTCTACCTGCCTGGAAAACACATTTACAAAGTCTCCTGCCAGCCTTGTCACGGTGAGCGCGGACGGGGGAATGGAGAATTGGTGACAGAGGCATGGGAGGTATTTCCCAGAGATTTTTCCACCGGAGATTTCAAATACCGATCCACTCCCTACGGTAAACTCCCCACCAACGCCGACATCAAGCGAACCATCCTCCGGGGCATCGCCGGGTCAGCCATGCCGACGTTTCATGACATGCAGGACAAGGACATCGAATCCGTCACGGAATATATCAAATACTTCTCACGAAATTGGCGCAAAGATGAGTTTCATGCCGATGCGGTTCCTTTGCCATCCAAACCGGAATCCATGCAATCCGATACCGGGCGTAGAGCGGCGGTTGCGTCCGGTGAATTGCTGTTTGCGCAGAACTGTGCTCCCTGTCATGGAGCCGGTGGAAAAGGTGATGGCATCGCAGCTGCGACATTGATGGATTCCTATGGGAACCCCATTAAACCTGCCAATCTGTTGATGCCTCTTGGTTGTGGCGAAAAGGAAGAAGATCTGCTGCGTACGATCCTTACCGGAATGACTGGCACCCCAATGCCCGCGTTTGCCGAAGCTTTGAATGATGAGGAAGCCTGGCAGATTGTGCTATTGATCTCCGATTGGCGCCGGTCCAAAGCCTTTTGAAACGGTATATCGAATCGTGTGTGGATTTGTGGTTTGTGTAAGCAATTAAGCAATATTGTGTTGCGTTGTTTTGAATATCCAATTGACCTCCGGTTTTATTCTATCCAATATCATCGGCCCGGATGGACTGGCCGGGGGTGTTTCGTGACGGGGTGATTTTCAGAAAAATGAATACGGGGTGTTGCTGTGCCTGTTTGCCGTCCTTCCTTGAACCTCAATACTGAAAACGAAAAACTGAAATGACAAAACTCGACGAATTGTACGCCAAGTTGACCTTGCCAACCAAGGCTAAGCTGGCTCTCATAGTGCTGGATGGGGTGGGAGACCTCGCCACCAAGGACAGTGGTTTTTTGACACCCCTCGAAGCGGCCAAAACGCCCAACATGGATCAATTGAGCCGCGAATCCATTCAGGGACGCATGACACCCGTGGCGCCTGGCATCACCCCAGGTAGTGGGCCCGGCCATTTGGCCTTGTTTGGTTATGATCCGATCGACACCCAGGTGGGGCGTGGTGTGATTGAGGCTCTGGGGTTGGGGCTGGAGCTCAAACCCGGTGATGTGGCCGCTCGAGCCAACTTCTGTTCACTGGATGCTGACGGTCTGGTGACCGACCGACGGGCTGGTCGAATCGAGACCGAAGAATGCGAGCGTCTCTGCGCGATGTTGTCCGCCAAGGTCAAGAAAGTCTCCGATGCGGAAGTCATCATCCAGCCGGGTAAAGGCCATCGTTTTGTCGTGATTTTCCGTGGCAAAGGACTGGAAGGCCCCCTGAGTGATACCGATCCTCAGCGTGAGGGATTGCCCATTGCTGACGCCACTCCTGTCGATGCCTCATCCAAGAAAGCTCAGAAAGCAGCCAAGCTCATCAAAGCTTTCTACGAAAAAGCCCTTCCCATCATCAAAGACGAACGTCCCGCGAACGGATTTCTGATGCGCGGCATCGCTCATCAACCCGACATTCCAACCTTTGAAGAACGTTACCAACTCAAGGCGGCCTGCCTGGCGGTATATCCTATGTATAAGGGACTGGCCCAGTTGGTGGGGATGGACAAGATTGAAGGACCGCAATCTATCAGCGAGCAGTTCAACCGTTATCTCGAGGAATACGACAACTACGATTTCTTCTTCATCCATTACAAATACACCGACATGTATGGTGAAGACGGCAACTTCGAAGCCAAGAAAAAGGCCATTGAAGAGTTGGATGAAGCCCTGCCGATCCTGTTTCAGAAACGTCCCGACGTGTTGGCGATCACCGGTGATCACTCCACACCATGCCCGATGAAAGGACATTCATGGCATCCGCAACCTGTTCTGTTGACTTCCGACGTTTCAGGTTCCGACAAGCTTGATCGATTCACCGAGACCGGAGCCAACATTGGTTCGCTGGGACAGCTCGAAGCCAAATTCCTCATGCGCCACATGCAGGCCCACGCCCGTATGTTTGACAAATTCGGCGCTTGATTCATTCTGAAAACCTTAGCTCGGGCGGCGGTTGTTCTGGCCGTCGCCCGCTTCTATTTACGACACATGAAAGCAGTTATCTTAGCCGCAGGCAAAGGCACCCGCATGGGGGAACTCACCCAGGAACTTCCGAAACCCATGCTCCCGGTGGAAGGTAAACCCATTCTCGAACACATCATCGGAGGATTGAAGTCGGCTGGGATCACCCAGATCTGCCTGATCACCGGATGGAAAGCCGAAGTGATCGAGTCCCATTTCGGAGATGGAACCGCTTTCGGCGTTGAAATCGTTTATCGACGTCAGGAAGTGCAGGACGGCACCGGACGTGCCTCGCTGCCTGCGCGTGATTATGTGGGCAAAGATGATTTTCTGCTGACCTATGGTGACATCCTGGTGCGCCCTCAGACCTATGCTGACATGGTGCGGCGTTATGGCGAGGGAAATTTTTCTGGTCTCCTCACTGTCACAGAAGGAGAAGACGTCAAAAAAGGTGGGATCAATTTCTTCGACAAAGATTTTTGTCTGACACAACTCGTTGAAAAACCCACCCAAGCCCAGTTGGATGCTTTAAAAGCGGATGGTACTTTGAAGGATGGCGATCCGGTGTGGTACAACGCAGGCGTGTATATATTCGATGCCGAAGCATTCGAATACATGGATCGACTCGAAAAATCACCGCGCGGCGAATACGAACTGACCGATGCCATCTCGGCGCTGGTAAAAGATCAAAAAACCATCGCCGGACTCAAGATCGAAGGACGTTGGGTCGATGTGCGTGATCCGGAAGTGCTGGCTTCACTTGAAAAAGAAGCATCCGGAGATTGATAAACCGTGGCGAAGGTGTAGCTTGGCCACATTGAAGGGCACCCGGATGCATTGATGAACGAAGACGATTACAACACAGGACAAGAACAAACAGGGCAACCCTGGTTGGGCAAGTTGTTTGCGGGTATGATGATAGCTTTCTTTATCATGGTTGCTTTGGGGCTCTATGGTATTTACCGTCATCAAAGCAGCATCCCCAACCCGGAACCCGTCCCTTTCATGCACCCTTCAAAGCCACCTCAGTAGCCGCTGCGGTATCCGCTTGCGTCAGCAGGTGGCTTTTAAATGGTGAATTTAAAATAGTGAATGGTAAAGCCGATGGGGTGGCTGCAGGTAGATCGGACCAGCTTGTCCCGCGACTGCGTGGATCCCGGTCCGCCCCTTGCGGCAATCGTGTTCACAAATGCCATCCAAAGGAAACCCTGGCACAATGGGACAGCAAATCCTTGTTAATCATGTTCCGAATGGGGTGGGGTCATCGAGAACCATTGGCCGGACTCTCCGGAAACAAGGGGATAGTTTTGGATTTCTTCTAATAGTTTGCAGCTTTTGGTGTCCATGATGGTATGATGCTTCGCATGTGGAGGTTTATCGGAACGTTTTGTCTTTGGATGGCGATTGCTTCAAGCGCCGCTGCTCAGGTGGAGCCTTGGGATCTGCCAGCGTTTGAGGAAGCCGAACGCTTGTTTGGTGAAGGCTCCTATCAGCTTGCCGGTGAGGCGTACCAAAGGATTTCAAAAGATGGATTAGCCGACCAACCGGATGCTTTGGTTTGGCTGGAATTCCGTCTTCTGGAAACCAAATGGAGGGCTAAGAGCGGATCTCGTCCCAATGATTCCGGTCAAACGGATGACATTTGGCGGGATCTGGAAAGCCTTGTTTCTGATCGGGATTCCCAGTCCGAGCCTGGAGAAATGGACGCCCTCATGCTGGAGTCCGCGGGTGATTTCTGGTGGGTGTCACGGTATAGTCGTGATTGGCATAAAGCTTGGTCCTTTTACCAAAGAGCTTTGGATATATGGGCTCAATCACCAAATCTTTCTTACGCCAGGGATCATTACCTTGCCATTGTCTGGAAGGCTTCACGTCCTGATGACGCCAACCGTTATTATATTTATGGTGGGTATGGCAATTACATACCAGTGCAGGTATTGGAGAATGCCGTGCGTATAGCTGAAACTCAGGAAGACCGGGGGCATGCCAACTACCTGCTCGCTCGCTCGCTGCAACCTCAGGTTGGACTCTCAGAGTTTACCTACGAACGGATTCAGCGCGCTTATCTGGAAGCGACGGAAGGGAATGTTAAATACACCTGGCTGGATGACGCGCTTGCTCAATACGCTCAATGGTTGTCGTTCCAGGGCAAGCCTGTCAAAGAGGACAATGGCCAGTGGTCCTTTCGGTCAGATTTTCCATCTGCTGTGAAGGTTTGGCAGAAACTGCTCGATTTATATGACAAGGAGGAAACTCGTTATCACAACGATGCAGTCCGTCAGATCAAGGACATCACTGGTGCGCGGTTGGATTTAAATGTTGGCAATGCCTTTGTCCCAGGTTCCAAGATTCGTTTACATGCCCATTGGCGGAACATCAAAGACTTTCGGTTGAAATTGTTCCCTGTCGATTTGGTCAAAGATATTCAATTAGTCGATGGTGGACTGGGGCCGGACCAGTGGGTGAAATCCATCCGCATCGAGGGGCGGGAACCTGCTGTCGAAAAATCTTTTGAGACCGAAGACCAAGGCCAGCACGAACCCGGTTCCCGGGAAATTATTCTCGAAAATACCCTGGAGGAAGGAGCCTATCTGGCTGTCTCCTACGCCGATGGAGCTGAAGAGAGCAGGGAGCTGGTTTTGGTAAGTCAGTTATCGGTTCTGGCGAAGGCCTCCACCAACCGCATGTTGATCTGGGTTTGTGATGCCAGGAATGGGCGTCCGGTTCCCGATGCGGAGGTCAAGCTTTGGAAACGATACCGAAAAGATCGAAAACGTTTTTGGGACGGTGTGGTTCGCTCCTCAGATGACCAAGGTTTGGTCGTTGTGGATATGGAAGGAAATGAGTCTTCCTTTGAATGGCTGGTTGCCGCACGTCATGAAGATCAGCAAAACCTCACCACGTTCCGAACCAATGGCTATCGAAACTTTCCATATCATTGGAAAATCTACGCGTTCACCGATCGACCGGCCTATCGGCCTGAAGATTCCGTGCACTGGAAGGCAATCCTCAGGTCGCATTCGGATGATGGATACTCCACTCCAAGGGGACACACTTACAAAATCAAAATCTATGATCCCAAGAACGCGGTGGTGTTGGAGGAATCGGTCACTTTGAACGATTTTGGATCGGTTCAAGGCGAATGGAAACCGACCAGCGAAGCTGCTTTGGGGATGTATCGCATATCGTTTTTGAACGGAGCTGACAAACAGATTGGGAGCGCTGATTTATTTCGTTTGGAAGAATACAAACGTCCTGAAATGAAACTCTCCGTCGGGTTGCCCGATGATGGGGCAGAGGAGGAAGCGCTCGTGCCCAGGCCGGGGGATCGGATCAAGTTGGAATTAACCGCCGAATATTATTTCGGAGGCCCGGTGATCAATGGTGAGGGGCAAGTCCGCATTTACCGCAGACCGCATTATTTCATGTTTCCCGTCCAGCGACCCTACTCATGGTTGTATGAAGACAATAACTCGGTTGGGATCAGGAATCAACGCAGTTATTGGCGACGCAACGAATCGTTGAATCATGAAATGACCGTCAAAACGGATGCTCAAGGAAAAGCCATGATTGAGTTTGAAAGCTCCGACGATTTGTCGAGCGATATGAATTATCGTGTCGAAGTGCGCTTAACCGACAGCTCCCGTCGTGAAGTGGTGACCGAACATGAGGTGCGAGTTTCGCGTCAGGGGCATTTTGTTCAATCCAAGCTGGATCGCAAGCTGGTGCAACCAGGCGAGAAAGCCACATTTGATTATTTGGTGTTGGATGTGAATGAACGTCCTCTCCAAATCGAAGGAGAGATCAAGATCATTCGCAAACGATGGCGCGAAGTCTGGTGGAACCCCGATGGACTTGAGTTGGAGGGAGCAGCGCTCGATCGAGTGCGTCGAATGTATTCCGTATTTCCTCCTCCGCCCTCAAGACCCGATCAACGTCCCTGGCGTTTGAAAGAGAAGGGATATGCTACGGAAGTGGTAATGGAACGCAACGTGACCACCAATGCCGAAGGCCATGCCGAACTGACTTTTACTCCGGCCGAATCCGGCTACTACACGGCACTTTGGACGAGTGAGGACAAACGTGAGGGAGGTTTGCCCGGCCCTGGTAAAGAAATTCGGTCCGAAACCGATCTTTGGGTGCGCGGGGCTGGCGAAGATGCCTTGGGTTACAAGAGCGAAGGTGTGGAAATCATCATTGATAAAGACACCTTCAAAGCTGGGGAAACAGCCCCGGTCATGTTGAGCGTTCCCACGAATGATCGATGGGTCCTGTTGACCTTGGGCGCCGAAAACATGATCGAGCACCGTGTAATCCATATCGAAGGAACCACTCGCATGGTTCCGCTTGAGATCAGCGCCGCCCACATCCCGAACTATTACATTCAGGCTTTGATGGTGGATGATTATCGCGTGCGCTCCGATCAGGAACGTGTGACGGTTCCACCGGTTCAGGAATTCCTGCAGGTAAAAGTAACCTCGGACAAACCCAACTACCAACCACGTGAGAAAGCAGTGGTGGACGTTCAGGTTACCAACGATGAGGGAAAACCCGTCCAAGGTGAAATCTCACTGGCGGTGTTTGACGAATCGGTGACCTACATTCAGCAGGACATCGCCGGTGATCCCCGTTCATTCTTTTATGGCGACACCCGCAGGTTGATTTCGGAGCAAGGTGGTCTCTGGCGGGGTTTTGTGAACTTAAAGCGGCTTGAGGATGGTCGGGTGATGTCCGAAGAAGACATACGACGCTATCGTGAGATGGGAGTAGATCCGGACAATATTCAGAAGGAGCTGGATTACATACGCGGACAAATGGGATTCAGGCATGAATACGGACTACTCGGTGGCGGGGGGCTTGGTGGTGGTGGATTTGGCGGAATGATGGAGGAATCACAATTAGCCCCCCTGACAGGTCTTCCAGCCTCTTCAGAAATGATGCGGCGTTATGGGCTTTTGCCTGGCGCAGCTGGCCGCATGGCTGGAGGAGCACCTCTTGCCGAGATGGATTTTGACGCAGTGACTCCTAAATCCATGATGACGGCAGCAAAATCAGGAGACGAGCAGGCCGAAATCATCGTTCGAAACGACTTTCGGGCCACGGCCTTTTGGGAACCGTCCATCCTGACCGATCAGGAAGGTAAAGGTCGTGTGGAGTTTGAAATGCCCGATACCCTGACCAAGTGGAAACTGGATGCCAGAGCAGTGACCCGGGAAACCAAAGTGGGCACAGGGGACACCACAGTTGGAACACGTCGCCCCTTGTTGATTCGATTGCAACAACCCCGGTTTCTGGTGGTGGGCGATCAGGCGGTCATTTCAACCATCGTCAACAACCAGACGGATGAAGCCATTCAAGCCAAGGTGACGCTTGAAACCGAAAACATCATCTGGGCCGAAACCATTGAGGAGCCCGGAATGATTACCATACCAGCAAATGGTGAGCATCGTATCGACTGGATCGGCGCTGTGGCTGTGAAACCCGGCGACATCAAACTTCAAGCCACGGTCAAAAGTGACACCCATGGGGATGCTGTGGAAATCACGCTGCCAGCATACGAGCATGGGATTGAACAGTTCCTTGCCTGGACGGGAAAAAGTTCAGAATCTAAAATCAATATTCCGGTGACCCTTCCAAGCGAGAGAAAAGCGGGATCCACCCAATTGGTCGTTCAAGTTTCACCCAGCCTGGCCGTGACGATGTTGGATGCGGTGCCTTACTTGATCGATTATCCCTATGGCTGCACTGAACAGACTTTGAGTCGTTTCGTGCCTGCTGTAAGCGTTCGAAAGACGCTGGAAGATTTGGGGCTGCCTGTTCAGTCCATTGAGCCTGGAAAATTTGGCGGAGTGAATCCGGATCACGTGGAGTCGACACATCGTTCGGGATACCAGTCTTTGTCCAAAATCGACAAAGTGACCGCTGAAGGTTTGAAGCGATTGAAGGATCTGCAGCATGCCGATGGCGGGTGGGCCTGGTGGGAGAGTGGGGATGCCGATTTGTTCATGAGCGCTTACGTGGTGTGGGGGTTGAGCCTGGCCAAGAAATCCGGTCTGGACTTTGAGCATGGCTTGCTCCTGCGTGGTCGTGATTTCCTGGCCTCCAATATTGTGCGATCTGAAACCATGCCTGATCTTCAAGCCTGGTTGCTGCATGCGATCCACAGTGTGGGTGTGCGAGGCTTGGAAGAGAAACCGCGTCTGGCGGTCGAAGCGGCATGGGACAATGCCTGGCAACAACGAGATTCCCTGAATGCTTACTCCCGTGCTTTGTTGGCCTTGGCGGCTCATGATGCCGGGAAGGTGGATGAGGCTGAAACACTGATTCGCAATTTGGAAAACGGTGTGATTCATGCCAAAGCCTCTGCTCCTTCCCAACTGCAAGCGGGAACTTTGTCGGGCGCATCAGGCGCCACCGCGCATTGGGGAGAGGACGGCATCTATCATCGCTGGTCGGATGGCGGGGTCGAGGCGACATCTGTTGCCTTGCGGGCTTTGCTTGCGATTGATCCGGACAGCGAGCTGATCGAGCCGGTGCTTCGCTGGTTGATTCAGAATCGACGCGGGGCTCATTGGTCCAACACACGCGACACCGCGATGACTTTGCTCGCTTTGAATGATTACCTCAAGGTCAGTGGAGAATTGGATTCCGAATTGGAGTATGAAATCTATGCAGGTGACACCCTGGTCGCAACCGAGCGCGTCACTCCCGATAACATCTTCAAAGCGCCCAGTCGTTTTGTGATCCCCAACGATTTGGTGAACGATTCGACACCGATTCGAATTGTGAAAACGGATGGTGACGCGCCGATTTACTATGCGGTGGAAGCTTCCTGGTTCAGTTTTGAGGAACCTGTTCCTGCGGCCGGTAATCACTTGTTCGTCCGCAGGGATTACTTTCGATTGAAAGAAACACCTACCCTGTTGAAAGGGACGGTGCTGGAACGCGTTCCGGTCGAGGAAGGAGAAGCGCTGGAAAGCGGAGATCGCGTCGAAGTCGTCCTCACTCTGGACTTGCGGAACCATTACGAGTATCTATTGATCGAAGATCTTAAACCGGCAGGCCTGGAAGCTGTGGAACTCCAAAGCGGCGGACGTGCATTCATGCGTCATTTATCACAGCGAGGTATCGATCAACTGAAAACAGACGGTAGACCTTCGTTGGCCGTGGATCGTAACTGGAGATTTACCGGACGACAGCAGCGGGTGCACCAGGAATGGCGCGATCGTAAGGTTGCCCTGTTCGTCGACCGCTTGGCTGAAGGCGTCTGGGAAATGCGTTACACCCTGCGTGCGGAAGTGCCCGGTGAATTTCACGCGCTGCCGGCAATTGGACATGCCATGTATATTCCCGAGATTCGAGGCAACAGTGAAGAACGCCATTTTGGGATTTTAGATTCAACGGAAGACTGATCGAGTCAATGGATCGAATTGTTTGCCATGTTATCCGGACGTCCTCGCGAAGAGAGGGGATCAGGTGCTTTGCTGGAATTCCAGAAACCAGTCTTCTTCAGGGGATGTAAAGGTGGTGGTCTTGTCCTGGTAGTTGAGGGTGACACTACGGGCGTGCAATGCGTGGTTCGGCAGGAGGAGTGTTTTGCGTTGTTCGTCGGTGAGACGACCGTAGACCAGGTCCAGGTAATATCGCTCATCAAGGCCGTATAACTTGTCTCCCACAATGGAGTGACCGATGTGTTGAAGATGGATGCGGATTTGATGTTTGCGTCCTGTTTCCGGCATCGCTTCCAGGAGAGCAAAACGTGATCCATCGCGTTCAAATCGGTTAACGACCCTGAATCGGGTGAGGGATGCTTGTCCGTCCGTTCGGACACAGCCCTTGATGACAACCTCGCTGGATTCGTCCTTTCCAAGAGCTGCATTGACTTCGAATGCATCCTCCTTTGGCCATTCATAGACGATCGCTCGATAGGATTTTTCTACGGTGCGTGCTTCCCATTGGATGCGCAATGAGCGTGCCGTTTCCTGATCTTTGGCTACCAGGACAATGCCGCTGGTTTCGCGATCCAGGCGGTTGATCATCTGTCCATCAGAAGCTTCTCCAAGGTAGATGCGCACCCGGCTGATCAGACTGGAATATTCATCGCCCTTGGTAGGGTGACAAACCAGGTCGGCTGGCTTATGCACTACCAGAAGCGATGCATCTTCATA
>CAYPZD010000001.1:147404-183092 GCA_964415055.1 uncultured Verrucomicrobiota bacterium
GGTGACAAACCAGGTCGGCTGGCTTATGCACTACCAGAAGCGATGCATCTTCATATATGACAGGGAATAGATCTTCGCGTTTCACCGGAGATGGATGCGTTTCTTTTAGACAGTCACCGCAGTTGCGGGATCTCTGAGATGAACAGGATGGGCTGGATGTTTTTTGTTGGGACTCCTATTTGGACATTTCATCCGAGTGATTGTATTCGCGCAGTGTGAACAACACGCTGCTGAGGACGAGAAAGACGCTTGTGGTGATCACCAGCGCTGCCAGTGCGGTCAACATGTGGCCTGGGTCATAATCCATATGTTCTGCCAGAGGTTGATAGCGTGCCATCAGGCTCTTGAGATGATTGGTCATCGCCAGAGTGTTGATGTTGGTGGGGATCTGGCCGATGCCAAACTCCACCACGAACCCGTAGATCAATCCAAGCACCAGGTATTTCTTGGTGGCCAAGCCCAACAGCGAACTGATGGCTCCATAGGCCATGATGGCCAGGAATTGAACCTTCAAGGCGCTGAAAACCAGCATGGGAGTGTCGTCGACGCCTCTCAATGTTCCTGCTACCGCAAATGCCAGCAATGTCAGCGTGCCGATGATTTGCGTCCAGACAAGGTGGCTGAGGTATTTGGATAAAAAGAACTGCCATCGCTTCATGGGGCGGGTGAGGAGGAAACAGACTGTGTCTTCCTGCAACTCATCTCGCACCATCCCGCCAAACGCCGTCAGGCAGATAAGGGGCAGGGCAAGCAACATGTAAAAATCGATCAGAAACCTCAGGAAAGCGTCTGAATCATCGCCAAATGAAAACGAAAAGTAGCTCAAGACGGGCAAGACCAGGATGTTGGCCAGGACGTTGTAAATCTTTTTCCATGTCAGTTGCGACTTCCAGGTGAGTTTCCAGATGCCTGCCAGGATACCGGGGAAATTCGGACGCACCGGTGTTTTCTGCAAGGTCGATTCCAATGTGCTTTGGGGATTCATGGTTCTCAGGAGGTGGTGACCTTGTTGAAGATTTGATGCAATGATTGGCTCTTGCTGCTGATTTCGTAAATCGTTAGATCCGATGACTGCAGCAATGCGTTCCAGCGTTGATAGAATTGAACTGGATCCTTGATCCTGAATTCCAGTTTCTTTTCCTCTTCCTGAATGTCGAACCCCAGCAAATGACCTTCCTGGAACAGGATGGATGCCAGTTTTTGGGGGTCCTCGCATCGGACGCACAGCTCCTCGGCCCATTGGCTGAGGTCTGATCGGATCTCGCTCTTGGCGCCGGACGCAATGACTCGGCCCCAGTTCAGGATGAGGATGTTTTTACAGAGAGATTCCAGTTCCGCGAGGATGTGACTGGAAATGACAATGCTGACGCCTTCTTTGGCCAGGCTCTTTAAAATGTCGGCGATGTCCTGGCGTCCCATGGGGTCCAGACCATTCATGGGTTCATCCAGAATCAACAGGTCGGGGGAATGCATCAGAGCCTGGGCAAGTTTGACGCGCTGGCGCATACCCTTGGAGTATTGCCCCATGCGTTTTTTCCAGTGTTGTTCCCCTAGTTTGACACGTTTGAGCAGGCGCACTCCCAATTCAGGAAAAGCGTTTCCGGAGATGCCGGAGATTTGACCCAGGCCGCGCAACCAGTCCATGGGTTTCAAGTGTTCCGGAAGCGATTCTCGTTCCGGGCAATAGCCGATGCGTTTGAGCACGGCGGGGTGATTCCATGGTTCTTCGCCGAACACGGTCAGCATCCCTGAGCTGGGTTGGAGTTGCCCGGTGATGATCTGGATGAGCGTGCTTTTGCCGGCCCCGTTCGGGCCGACCAATCCCGTGATGCCAGGTAGGATTTCGAAGTCGATATTGTTCAATCCCATCACCACTCCGTACCAGCGGCTCAACTTTTTTCCATGGATGATTGCTTCGCTCATTCCGGTTTGACTCTAAGGTGGAGGATGAGAATGGCCAGGAACGCCATGATGCCGCAGGTCAGCATGGCGCCGTTGAATTGTGGGTCCTGAAACATCGGCATGTTGTGCGTGGGGACACCCCGCAGCAGGTTGCCGATCACCGGAATGTTGTCCTGCAGCAGTTCCAATTCCGATTTCGGATGGAATAGTTTCAGTGAAAGTTGTTCCAGATTGTAGTTAAAACTGAGATGGCGCAGCCAGGGTTCGGTGTGGCGTCCGATGTTGCTGGCCACGTTGCCGAGCACCCACATGACCACCCAGATGACGGTTGCCGATTTTTCCTTGATCGAGATGGCGGATACCCCCATGGCGATCAGACTCAAGAAGGCGGAGGAGAACCCAATAAACGCGATGGACTTCACCAGGGCCATGCGCGAGTGCCAGAGGAAGGACCAATCCGGCGCCAGCAACCCGCCCAACAACCAGGCGCTGCAGACCGGCAACAACCAGGCCACGCTGAGCATCGCGAAAACGGTCATGAATTTTCCAAGGAAATAATCGAAGCGGCTGATGGCTTTCGAGCTGTAAACGATGATGGCTTTGCTCGAAAGATCCCTTGAAATCAATGTGGGAATGATCAGCGCAATGATGAGCAAGGGAAAGAACTTCAACCAGCCGGAGAAAAAGTAAAAGAGGAAGCTGTAGGTGCTGCTGACTGAAATCTCCGGGTGTGCCACAATCCAGGACATCAAACCCTTTGCCAGGTTTTGCAACTGGGGTTGGAATTGTTCGACGAGTGTGTAAATCACGCTGTCCTCCACCAGTAGCTGGCCGATGCCGAACAAAATCGCGGCCTGCACGATGGATAGCATCCAGGCGGCCATGACCATGTTGCGGGTCCATTTGTTGTCCCAGGCGCTGCGGATGCCGTTCGTCGCGATCGCGCCGCGACGATACCAGATTCCCAGATACCGGCCTTTCCAGTGTTGATATGCGCTACGATACAGACTCATGGGCGGTGTTCAGTGCTTGGACAAAGAGTTCTTCCAGAGCGTTCGGGCTGGGAAGAACTTCGATGGGGGTGATGTCGGCTTCGTGGAGCACTTTCAGGATGGGATTGATATTCATGCTGGCGTGCTCAACCTTGACGTGACCGTTGGGAAGGCATTCCGATTCCCAACCCTGTTGACGGAACAAGGTCGACAACCTTTCCTGATCCCTGGCAACCACGACTTCGGCCGCTCCTTTTCGCTGGGATGTCAGGTTCGCAATGGTGTCGTGAACCAAGACTTTTCCCAAGGCGATGATGATGATCTGATCGCAGATGCGCTGGACGTCGTGCAATAAATGCGATGATAAAACAATGCTGATACCGTGTTCGGTCCAAAGGCTTTGGATGAGTTCCAGGATCTGCTCCCGGCCTTTGGGGTCCAGTCCGTTCGTGGGTTCGTCCAGAAAAACAATTTCAGGATCATGCACGATGGCCTGCGCCAGTTTGAGACGCTGCCTCATGCCGGTGGAATAGGTGTCGATCTTGCGATATCGCTCCTGGCCCATGCCGACAAAATCCAGCATTTCATGAGCGCGTTGTCTGGCGTCCTGATAGGGGAGTCCCGACAATTGTGCGCAGTAGGTGACATATTCACACCCGATCATGCCGGGGATGTGGCAGTCCTGTTCCGGTGTGTAACCCACGCGTGTTCGGATTTCCCGTCCGACCCTGCCGACTTCCTGTCCGAGCAAATGAGCTTTACCACTCGTGGTCGGGATGAGCTGGAGCAGGCATTTCATGAACGTGCTTTTGCCTGCGCCGTTGGGGCCCAATAATCCGATGGGACCGGGGGGAACCGAGACCGAGACCTGGTTCAGCGCCGCTTGGGAGCCGAACTTTTTGGTCAGCGATTCCGTTTGAATGACAAAGTCAGGCATGGAAGTCAGGGTTGCTGACTGGCTGCGGGAGTGTAAAGCGCGCCGAATTTACTTGGGAGGAATGTGCCCGCCATACCGCCGATGGTGGCCTTGGCGTCCTCTTTGAGCAACAGCCATTCGTGTTCCAGAGGTTGATCGAGTTGTTCTCCCCATTCGTTGATGCCCTGGCCGGTGGTTTGCTGAACCAATGCCTCGGGAGACAGGGCCAGCCATTTGGCCGAGTTGATCTGCGTGGTATTCTGGTTGGGAGTCTTGTTCCATTGCATGACGACGGCGATCGTCAGACACACGGTGGCGGCAGGCGCCAGCCACTTGCCCCAGGACATGGCTGCTGTGGTAGGTCGATCCATCGGACTCTCGTCCTTCGGCAACTGTCGGATGGCAGCCAACACACCCGGCAGCAATTGAGGCGCTTCTTTGAGTTGAGGTGTTCGTGCCTGTCGACGCAGGGAGGTGATCATTTGACGTTGGTTTTGATACCACCGTTGGCATGGCCCGCATGATTTGACATGCGCCAGTGTTTTCCCGCCGGGTTCAAAGCCCCGTTCCTGGCTTTGTTCCAATTGCAGTCGATGATAGTGACAACTTAAAGGCATAATTCCTCCCCTGTTTCGTTCTGAAGGTGACGCATCAAGATTCCGCGCGCCCGGTGTACCAGCACTCGGACCCGGATTTGATTGGTTTTCATGACGCGCGCCGTTTCTTCAATTGTAAAATCTTCTCCATACCTCAACCAGAGGGCTTCGTATTGTTTGGGTTTCAATACCCGTTTTGCCAGGGACCAAAGACTACGGGTTTCGTCCTTGCTTTCAAGCAGGGAACTTGGATGAGTTTCGTCCACTTCGGTGTATTCCTGAAACTCGACCGTTGGTTTGGAGGCCCGAAAATAATTGAGAGCCGTTCGTTTGGCGATGGTAAACAACCATGTGGTGAAAGAATATTTGGAATCGTAGCGATGGATATTCTTGTAGGCCTTGACGAAGGAATCCTGGGCCAGGTCCGCCGCGTCGTCCATGTTCCCGACCATGCGATACAGGAAGAAGGTCACACGCGACTCCAGTCTTTGAACCAGCGGTTCAAAGGCGCTTCGGTCGCCGGCCTTGCATTGTTCGGCCAGTTCTTCGAGGGTGGGTTCCAGTTCGTCCACGGTGGCAGGTGTCATCTGACCAGACATGTTACTCCTCGGGACCTTGCAGGGCATGAATAAGTTTGTTGGCATTTTGTAATGACAGGTTCCAGTTTACTTGAACGCGTTGCTTATCATTTCGAATATCGATGGCTTGTAGCAGCGGAAACCATTCCGGCTGTTTGGCATTGAGCATGGCAACCGCCTGGATGCCTGCGAGGATGCGTTGGATCTGCATGCTGGCATCAGAATCCTGAGTGCGCAGGTGCAGGTTGATAAAGACACTTTCATCGGCTTCCCCCAGGCTCAGACTGGCTCCCTTGGAGAGTTGCAGCACTTTGGCTTGATGCGCGGGAAGGCCTGCTTCTTCCAAAATATTGGCCACAGCCACGTAGGCGATGGCTCCCTGTGGGACGGGATGCTCACTGAAGCGGTCTTTGGCGGGTGCATCCATCCTTTTGGGACCGATTTGTTTGGCTTTTGCGATGATCCGTTCCTGATTGGGGCCCAGGCACAAGTAATTGGAGTCTGTATCCGAGGCAATGGTCAGTTCGTTGGCCACGTTGAAGACGCCTTTTATTTCTGTATCAACGGGTTGGATGATATCTGGGCGTTTTGTCTTGCTTTCGGTGTCAGTGCCGGCCAGCCAGTTGGAGGCGATTTTCTTAAGTTCAGGTGTCAATTCCAGCAGTAACACACCGTCTTTGTCCGGTTCTTTGGATAAAGTCTTTCCGTAGGCTGTGATGGAAACCAGGCCGTCGATGGGGATCTTCATGCCAATTTCCGCTTCCATTTTGGATTCCATCTCGGCCATGGGTTCCTTGAGGAATAGAGCGTGAATCTGTTGATAGAGTTTGGTTTGTCGAAGTCCCTCCAGGTCAATGTGTGCCACCCACTTGGCATCATCCGGGACCTGCCCCCATTGGATCGGACCGGCCTTCAGCCCCAGATTCAGGAGCAATAACCAGGAAAATCCGATTTTAAAGTATGTAAACGCAGGGTGTATCATGTTGGTTGCTTGGCTGTCTTTCCATCATATTCCCCTTTGAACGGGGAGATGTTTCAAAAAGATTACAAAAGACCAGCAGAAAAATAAATCAGAGAAACGAATCATAACCCGTAAAGGAGGGGCGAGCGCCGTCTTGCCCCACTTCAGACCTTGAGGTGTAGGTATGCCAATATGGGTGCGATGGAAACGCGACAGTCATTCGACTCACCTCAGTCTCCCCACGTTCCATCGTTTTTGCTCAGGAACGTTTCGAGGAGAAAGTATGGGACTGGGGTGGAACCAGTCCCTCCAATTTTAAGCTTTTGAACCTTGCTACGCGGTTGGGGCTTTAAAACTGCCGGATTTCCATTCTTTCTCTTCCTGCGTGCGGATTTGCTTGAACCCTAATGCATTGAAGCACTTTTTAACTGCCGGAAATTGCTCCTTTAGAATCCCAGCCAAAAGCAAACTTCCCCCCGGTTTGACCCGGTTGACGATGGTGGGGGCGCAGGATTTCAGCAAATCGTGGGTCAGGTTGGCGCAAACGAAATTGTAGCGTTGCCGGGTGACTGGCTTGAGTTTGGTCAAGTCGCTTTGGGTGATTTGAAGGCGATCGAGCACGTCATTGTCCCGGGCGTTTTCACGCGTCACCTGCACGGAGTCGGGATCAAAATCAAAGGCTTTCACCGGAGAAAAACCCAGTTTGACCGCTGCAATGGCCAGAATCCCGGACCCGGTTCCGATGTCCAGCAATGATTGTGATTCGGGGGTGGATTGAAGGCGTTCAATTTCTTCCAGGCAGAACCGCGTGGTGGCGTGTTGTCCGGTCCCGAAACTAAGACCGGGATCCAGTACGATGAGTTGCTGGCTTTTTTTGGGTTTCCGTTTGTTCCAACTGGGTTTGATCAACAGCCGCTCGCCAATATCGAGCGGCTTGAAATGTCGTTTCCAGGATTCCTGCCAATCGTTGGCTTTGATCTTTCGACAGTGAATCTTCAGGTTCAATCCCCCGGCTTCCTCCGGAAAGAAAGATTGGATCTGGTCTTTGAGTAATCTGGCCTTTGCCGCATTCCAAGCAGACCGGTCCGTGATGTAGGCTGATACCAGCGCCAGATCGCTTTCCAGCGGGCAGTATGCGGATGCCGGTTGTTCCAGTAATGCGCCGAGCAGTTCCGTGACCGGTTCCTCGAGGCATTTGGGGACATCCAGGGAAATTTGCCAGACCGGCGTTTCTGTTGTGGCGCTTGTACTCATTGAGTTTGGAAGGAGTTGCTGTAGGGAGGTTCTTTAGAGTCCCTGGGCAATGGCTTGCTTCTGGAGTTCAATCAGTTCTTTGATGCCTTTGGACCCGAGTTCCAGCAATCGTGTCAGTTCCTGATGATGGAACGTGCCTTTCTCGCCGGTGCCCTGAACTTCGATGTATTCGTCTTTGTCGGTCATGACCAGGTTCATGTCGACTTCGGCGTTGACGTCTTCCACATAATCCAGGTCCAGTACGGGGATCCCATTGACCACACCCATGCTCACGGCTGCCACGCCGTTGATGATGGGAGATTCTTTCAACAGTTCTTTGTCGATCAAGGTTTGAATCGCCAGGGACAAGGCGACAAAACCGCCGGTGATGGATGCTGTCCGCGTGCCGCCATCGGCCTGGAGCACATCGCAGTCCACCCAGATGGTGCGGGATCCGAGTTTTTTCAAGTCCACGGCGGCGCGGATGGCGCGACCGATCAGGCGTTGGATTTCCTGGGAACGTCCGTCGATGCGGCCCTTGGTGGCGTCGCGTTGTTTGCGGGAATGGGTGGAGTAAGGGAGCATGGAGTATTCGGCTGTGATCCAGCCGCCTTCTTTCTTCTGTTCCTTCATCCAGCGCGGAACATTTTCTTCAATGGTGACGCCGCAAACGACGCGCGTGTTACCCCATTCGATTAAGGTCGAACCGGTTGCGTGCGGTGCAATGTTATTTTTAAATTGGATGGTTCTCAACTGATCCGGTTGCCGGTTCTCGGAACGTTGAGGGTTTTGTGTGTTGTTCGATGTTGTTTCTTCCGTCATGTGCCGGCCATGGTGCCAAATGACGTCCCAGCTTGCAATGTGAATACGACTGGGTTTTGGTTGTCGAGGGGTTCTTTCTGGATTACCCGGTTTTGATTTGTTAGAACAATCCCCGAATCGCCACCTGACTTTTGATTATGTTACCAAAGCCGCGTCCATGCGTTTACATCCTGATTGCTTCCTTGTTTCTCATGCACGGGGGCAGTGCTGTCGCGGATGAGCCTGGCGTCACTTCATTGTCCCTGGATGTTCCGAATCCGTCGGATCCACAGTCCGGTGGAAAGCGATTTCAACTGATGTCTGCCGAAGCGACCGGATTGAATCTGGCACATCGGTTTCCCGAAGGAGGGGATTTGCATTTACTACAGGATTTTGGAGCCAGCGCCGGCATTTGCACCGGGGATGTGGATGGGGACGGGCTGCCGGATGTTTTTATCGGGAATTACAACAAAGGCGGACGGCTCTATCGAAACCTGGGCGGATTGAAATTTGCCGACATCACCTCGGAGGCAGGCATTGAAACGGAAGGAAAGTGGACAACGGGTGTTTGCTTTGTGGATATTGAAAACGATGGAGATCTCGATCTTTTCGTTTGCGCCTACCGATCTTCCAACATGCTTTTCCTGAATGATGGAAAAGGACACTTCACCGAAGATGCCAAAGCCTATGGACTCGATTTTAATGGCGCCAGTCTCATGATGTCCTTTGCGGATTATGATCAGGACGGGTTTCCGGACGGATATCTGGTGACCC
Source organism: uncultured Verrucomicrobiota bacterium (assembly GCA_964415055.1). Classification (GTDB taxonomy): domain Bacteria; phylum Verrucomicrobiota; class Verrucomicrobiia; order Limisphaerales; family AAA164-E04; genus AAA164-E04. Next base: position 156,158 of record CAYPZD010000001.1, read on the forward strand.
ATCGGTATGTGGATAGCACTGAATCCAAGCTGCCTCAAACGACTCAGGATACGTTCAAGCGCGGCATACTGGTTCGTGGTCAGAACGGGTATGTGATCGCTCCCACTTACCGTGAATTGTTTGGCATGATCAACAAGGGGCGCGGACGGATCGAACTGTTGATTACCGGACAGGCGGATCATTTATACCACAATGAACAGGGAAACCAATTTCGTGATGTGTCATCAAGTGCCGGGATTCAGGGATATGACATCGGATTGGCGGCACTCTGGTGGGATTTCAATGATGACGGCAAACCGGATATCTATGTCAGTAATGACTACAAGGGGGCTGACAAACTGTATGCCAACCAAGGGGACGGCACGTTCAAGAACCTTGCCATTGAATCATTGCCTTACATGCCCTGGTCCTCCATGGGGACAGCCGTTGGGGATATCAATAATGATGGTTACATGGACCTGTTGGCGACGGATATGGCTGGTTCCTCGCATGCGAGACGGAATCTGATTGACGACGATCTTAACAGGGAGAGGTGGTTTTATCTGGCGACGGTTCCCAAGCAGGTGCGTCGAAACACACTTTACCTTGGCAGTGGGATCAATCGTGTTTTCGAGGCAGCATCCCTGGCGGGAGTCAGTCAGACTGACTGGACCTGGTCTCCCAAGTTTGCGGATTTTGATCACGACGGTCGTTTGGATTTGTTTATTGCCAATGGCATGGCGCGGGATTTTTTACACGGCGACATGTCACAGACCATGCGTCGGGTTGGAAACGACCGATGGTGGGATTACCCGGTTCACCGGGAACGCGATTTGATGTTTCGGAATCGTGGGCCATTGCAATTTGATGAGGTCGGCGCGAACTGGGGGATTGATAGTGTGCAGGCAAGTTTTGGATCCTCGGTGGCAGACCTGGATCGTGATGGTGATTTGGATCTGTTGATCACGCACTTGGACGCTCCAGTCAGCCTTTTCCGAAACGATACCGTTGACGGAAAACGACTGTTGGTTCAGTTGCGCGGCAAGGAAAGCAACCGATATGGGTTGGGTGCCAAGGTGCAGATCATTTCAAGAGATCAAACACAAACCAGAGTCATCGGCAGTAACAGCGGGTTTATGTCCGCTGATGAACCGGTGGCACATTTTGCGGTGACGAATCGTTCTTCGGATGATGTCTTGCGCATTGAATGGCCGAGTGGACGTGTTCAACAAATACCCGCACCTGTTTTGAACTCCATGCTAAGCATTGAGGAAAATGCCGAAGCAACACCTGTTGCATCAACCATAAGCGATCCAGCCAAACACGCATCTCCACTTTTTGGAAACCATGAGTTGCAGCAGTCATTATTGCATCGGCGGATCTCGCATGATGAGTTTTCCATTGAACCATTGCTCCCGGCCAGATCGGGTAATCTGGGCCCACCTCTGGCGGTAGGTGATGTCAATCAGGATGGCCTGGATGATTTTTTCATCGGAGGAACCATGGTAGCGCCGGGACATCTCATGATTCAAACATCAGCAGGAAACTTTACTGAGCAAAAGATCCCCGATGTTCCTCAGGGCCTGGCATACGCCGACCGGGATGCCTTGTTTTTCGATGTGGATTCGGACGGGGACGAGGATTTGTTGGTCGTGGCACAAAACCCGGCTCCGACCGGCAGAGCCAATGTTTCTCTCAACAGGCTTTACTTGAACGATGGCAAAGGCGTTTTCCAAACCAAAGATGATTTTTTGGGCAATGGCGAGTGGAACGTTGGCGGGACGATCGCTGTTGCCGATTTTGATCAGGACGGAGATTTGGATTTGTTCCTCGGCAATCGATCCATTCCGGGGGCATTTGGTTCGTCTCCTTTGAGTGGGGTTTTCAGAAACGATGGTGGTAATTTTAGCAAGGTGACCGGATGGGCTGCGGAGGAGCAGGGCAAGATAGGGATGGTGTCGGCAGCCATTTGGTCGGATGTCAATGCTGATGGCTGGCTGGATCTGTTGGTCGCTGTCGATTGGAGCACGATTCGGCTTTGGATCAACCAGCAGGGCACCTTGGTCGAGACGACATCAGAAGCCGGATTGGGATCACTCACCGGCAGGTGGAACGGCATATCCGCCGGAGATCTGGACAATGACGGAGACATGGATTATCTGGTGACCAACATCGGGCGAAACGAACCGGTCATTGGAAATCATATGGAACCTCAAGGCATTGTGGTGGGGACCTTGAAAGAAACCAACCGAAGGGCCATCGTCGAATACTACACAGCCGGCGACGCGACTTACCCACTCCGAACCCGCAACGCGCTCTTTGCCGGGATACCTGAACTCAACGAGTTATACCCCACTTATGCTTCCTTTGCGGATATACAACTTGATCAACTTATAAGTGCCATCAAATTGCAGGATACCACGACCTTTCAAAGCTCCACTTCCGCGACCGGAGTGTTGTGGAACGATGGCAAGGGTCGGTTTCAATTCAAGCCTCTACCAGTCGAAGCTCAACTGGCCCCTTCCTATGGTGCCTTGATTCGTGACTTCAATGGTGATGGAAAAGCTGATATCCTCCTCGCCCAAAATGACTACACCCGATCCCCGGAGCTGGGACCATCCACCGCAGGCATGGCGCTGTTGCTGGAAGGAAACGGACAAGGCGACTTCGTCATGATCTCCCCCAAACAAACCGGCTTAAAAGTCTTCGATGAAATGCGTTCCTTGGTGTCGATTCGTTTAGGCGTTGATTCAGATCCAGGCCTGATATTTGGAGTGCATCATGGATCCCCCAAAGTGTTCTATAGTGTGAGGCGTGAAAATCAAATGGCACTACGACTTCTTGGACGCCCGGGAAACACGAGAGCGATAGGGAGCCGATTGAAAATACAGTTCACATCCGGTGAGACCCGAACCTACGAAATCCCATCCAAATCCGGATTCGCATCCCAATCTGGCGATGTCGTTCAAATCCCATTTGATCCTGCCGAAGACAAAACCCTGAAAATTCACATCCGATGGCCACGCGGTCAGACTAGCGAACATTCGATTCAACCCGACAATCAGGGAATGATTGAAATACAAAGAAATGGTGTTAGGCAAATTCCTTTAAATTCCAGATAAACCATGTAGCAATGGATTGCAAATGGTGGTGCCTTGGAACTTGGATTTCTTGTCCCCATTGTACCAAACGAATGGTTCCACCGTCGCATCCGGTCCGATGCTTTTTCTGAAAACATCCATACCTTTCAGGAATGCTGGCTGGAATGTGGAAGCCGATTTAATTTCAATAGCGGTAAAATGTCGACCAGCCGTCGTTCTTAACAAATCAACTTCATTGCCATTGCTGTCCCTGAAAAAATACAATCGAGGTTCCTTTCCTTGATTCAGGAAAGCTTTGACAACTTCCATGATCATAAGGTTTTCGTAAAGTGCCCCTCGCAGTGGATCTCTCTCAATTTGACGAGGGTTTTCCAATCCTAACAACCAGGAAGCCAGTCCGACATCACAGAAATAGAGTTTGGAAGATCGCACCAAACGTTTTCGAATGTTGGCAAACCATGGAGGTAATTCGAACAGAACATATGATGCCTTCAACAGGGAAACCCAATGCTTGATGGTTGCGCTGGAAACCCCTACGTCATTGCTCAGGGATGCGTAGTTGATCAATTGTCCTATTCTACCGGCAACCAATCGTAAAAACGTTTCAAACGCTGAGAGATCCTTGATTTGAATCATGGAGCGTATATCCCGCTCGATATAGGTGGCTGTGTATGACCTGAAAAAACGGTCAGGCTGGAGATCATTTTCATGTAAACCGGGATAGAATCCATGAAGTATCCATTCAAAAGGAGACACCGGGTGTTTTTGGTATTTACTGGCTTCCTGGATGGAAAAGGGCATCAATTCCAATACAGCCGTACGGCCTGATAGAGATTGCGAAATGGCTTCATGTACCATGGGCTGGTGCGAACCGGTCAGAATAAACCTTCCCGGCCTTCGGTCCTCATCAATCATTCCCTGCAGATAGCTGAGAAGTTTTGGCGCCTGCTGTATTTCATCAAGAATGGCGCCTTTGGTTAACATTCCGAGCAAACCACGCGGATCCTGTTGCGCCTGTTGGCGAATATCCGGAGCTTCAAGGGATAGATATTCGTGTTTTGGATAGGTCATTCTGGCCAAGGTCGTCTTGCCGGACTGCCTTGGACCTAGAATGGTTACGGCTGGATATTCCTTCGAACAAGCCAGTAACTCACGTTTGATCGTGCGCGTAATCACAAGATCAGTTTGAATGATATTTATGCAAATCGCAAGTTGAACTTCAGATTTGCATAAAACAGCCACGCCTTTTGTTGACTCAACTTCGTGTCTATGAGCCTTCGTGCTCACTATTGCCACCCGAAGGAAGCCCTGACGCAATGGAACGGTAAAACCCCTTTGTCATGATCCGAATGGGGTGGGTTATTGAAAACCGAGGACTTCCAGAAGCGGAAGTCAAATACAGATTGCCCACCACAAGGAACGCGCCCGGGACGGCATGCTCTACCCGGGGCTGTTTTCAGGTAGGCACGAAATACCTTGGTGGTTAACGGCGTGATTTGCGATTGAATGGTTTGATGTCGTTTTGGAATTGGGTTTGGGTGTGCTGCATGTCTTGCATGAATTGTTCACAGGAGGAAACCGAACCGCCCATGGAAAAGATGGTGTTTTGTTCGGCGTAATCATTGGTCACGACCAGCACGGGACCGTATTCCAATAACTTGTGGGTGACTCGTTCGATGATGTCATCGGCGGTTTGGTTGCTTTTGCTGAAGATGACTTCAACGTGCGGATGCACTTCCTGGTTTTCCTTGGAAGCTTTGGAGCCCATGCCGTCAAACACGATCGTTATCGGCACATGGATGGCGTCTTGATACAGGGTGACCTGCCGAATCAACCAGTCCCTTGCTTTTGCAGAGTGGGGCTTGGCTTTCGGTAATGCTTTGTGGCAGGCATGCAATACGCTATAACCGTCCACTAGGATGCGCACAAAATTCACAACCGGATTTTGCTTGCCCCCATCGGTCCCGCAAGTTCAAAAACAGTGCAGACGTATTTCCTGACGGCATCATGATTTGGAAACAACAAAATTCGGCTTTCTTCAGAACCATGGCCTTGGTGTGGATATTTCCGAGCATCGGGGCTTTGGTGATCCTCGGAATGTCCACAGGTGGGACCACCTGGAGTCTTGAAAAAATGCTGGCCGGAGTGATCTTGATGATTCATTCGGTTCTGGTTTATCGTTGGTTGACATCCAAGAAAAACAAGTGATGGACCTGGCCCGAATCGACTTGCTGATCTGTGGACTGGATCAGGTTGCGCCATGAACTTTCTTGCCCGAGAACCTTATGGCAATCTGGAGAAGTATTAATTTACTCGATAGTTAAATGATGATCAAAAATGAAACTAATTTTGGACCAGTGCGCAGCAAAGCAGCGGTGTGTATGTCATTTCTGCTGGTGGGATTGACTTTGGGAAGCTCGCTACAGGCTCAATATCCGCGTGTCAGCAAAGCCGATTTCGCCAAGTCCCAGGCAAAATTTGAACTGGAAGACAGGCATTCCGATGAGGCATTCGCAAAAGCCATGCCAACGATTCGGGATTGGGCGAAGCGTGGGAAACCTTATCTACCCCAGGCCGAGAAACCCGAACACCTGCCTCAGGCTTCCATTCCCGCTTTTCCGGGCGCATGGGGTGGGGGGATGTATTCTTTTGGTGGACGCGGAGGAAAGGTTTATGTGGTGACCACTCTGGAGGATGGCGGTCCCGGAAGTTTTCGTGAAGCTTGCGAAGCGGGTGGGCCACGGATCGTGTTGTTCAACGTTTCGGGCATCATTCGTCTGAAGGAGGTGCTGCGGATACGCGCTCCTTACATCACTATCTCAGGCGCCACCGCACCGGGTGATGGAATTTGTATTGCGGGTGATACGGTGGAATTGGAAACGCACGATGTGATCGTGCGTCACATGCGCTTCCGGCGAGGCGAGACCTGGGTGGGGGATCGGAATGATTCTTTTGGGGGGAATCCGGTCGGCAACATCATGATCGATCACGTATCCGCTTCCTGGGGCCTGGATGAAAACATGTCCATGTACCGACACATGTATGATCATGACAATGATCCCCAAACCAATGATTTGAAACTTCCAACGGTGAATATCACCATTCAAAACTCCATATTCAGCGAAGCTTTGAACATATTTCACCACGCCTTCGGGAGCACGATTGGCGGATTGAACAGCACCTTTCATCACAACCTCTGGGCCTGCAACACCGGGCGCAATCCCAGTGTGGGAATGTATGGTGATTTTACATTTGCCAACAACGTGATGTTCAACTGGCGTCATCGCACGGTGGACGGAGGAGATCACCGGAGCTTCTTCAACATCATCAACAATTACATGAAACCCGGTCCGGTGACTCCAAAGGGACAACCCATTGCCTACCGTATGCTCAAGCCTGAGTCCGAACGCAGCAAGACGGTGGTGGATCATTTTGGTAAAGCATACGTTGATGGGAATGTGGTGGAGGGTTACCCCGAGGTTTCCAAAGACAACTGGAAGGGTGGCGTGCAGCCGGAGTCGGTGGCTCCGGTGGAGGAGGTATTGCCTTCCATTCGATCCATGGAACCAACGCCTTATGCCCGAATCCCTCTGGAACCGGCGGAAAAAGCGTTTGCTTCTGTATTGGAAAACTCGGGCGCGAAGTTGCCCCGGCGTGATGCCGTTGATATGCGGGTGATTCAAACGGTGCGATCCGGCAAGACCACCGCCAAGGCCGGGCCTGATGTCGCCAAATCCCTTGAAAATCCCAATTTCAACGAAGCAATGATTGAGAAGATGGTGCATGAAATCTCACTTGGCATCATCACGCACCCTGGGCAGGTGGGTGGGTATCCGGATTACAAAGGGGAACCCTATGCGGATGCGGATGCCGATGGTTTACCGGATGCGTGGGAGCAGAATTATGGCATGAATCCCGAAGATGCATCGGATGCAACCATGGATGCCGATGAGGACGGATATATAAACGTTGAGGAGTTTTTGAATGGAACGGATCCGAGGGAGTATGTTGATTACACGGATTTGAACCACAACGTGGACAGGTAGGTTTTATTATTTTTAACCGCAGATTTTCGCAGATACTTTTTTTAAGAATGGCGTTATTGGTGAAATGCTATATGCGACTGGCATGGAAAGCTTGGATGCTGGTCAGCGTTATTTTTTGTGGGGCTTTGCAATCCGCTGAACGTTTCGTTGATTTGGATGAGCGGGGGAAACTGGTTTATGAGGTCGATGATCAGGGCAATCGTATGCCTGATTTTTCTCATGCAGGGTATGCGGGGGGTGGTGAGACTATCCCTGATGTTCCCGTGAAAGTATTGGTTTCCCCTCTGAAAGGTGACAATACACACCATATTCAAACGGCCATTGATCATGTTTCGAGCTTGCCGATGGATGATCATGGTTTCCGTGGCGCTGTTGGTTTGACGAAGGGACGGTTTGAAATTCATGGACAGTTGCGGATCGAATTCAGTGGTGTCGTGTTGCGCGGTTCGGGAGATGGTGAAGATGGATCTGTTTTGGTGGCTGCAGGTCACAGCCGGCGCACATTGCTTGAAATTCAAGGCAAGGATCAAACTTCGAAAGGCACGCCGCTATCCATTCAGGACGAGTATGTGCCTGTGAACGCAGTGAGTTTCTCTGTGAATTCCGTGGATGGCTTGAGTGTTGGGCAAAGCATCCTGGTGCGTCGTCCCAGTCCTCAAAATTGGATTTATCTGATGGGGATGTCCTCAGTCAAAGGTCGTCCTACTCCGACCTGGAAGCCTGATACAGTCGATACGCTCTGGCAACGAACGATACGTGAGATCGATGGCCATCGCGTCACTGTGGATGTGCCTCTGACCTGTGCATTGGAAAAGCGTTTCGGCGGAGGCGAAGTGATTCCTTTTGATGCGCCCGGACGACTCCGTCAGGTGGGGGTTGAAAATATCCGTTTTCAATCCAAGTGGAATCAGGACAACCCAAAAGACGAGGAACATGCCTGGATGGCGATTACCCTGGATCACGTCGAGGATGCGTGGGTAAGGCAGGTGACCGCGCGTCATTTTGTGAGTTCCCTGATCAGTATTTGGGAAACATGTCGTCGAGTGACGGTCATGGACTGTCGTTCGCTGGAACCGGTATCCGAAATCGGTGGCTACCGGCGTCACGCCTTTCACACCGCAGGTCAACAAACCTTGTTTCTGCGTTGCTACAGCTATAACGGTCGACATGACTTCTCCACCGGATGGCGGGCTGCAGGTCCCAATGCTTTCGTGCACTGCGAGGCGAACAATGCGCTTGATTTCAGTGGTCCGATTGAAAGTTGGGCCACGGGTGTTCTCTTTGACAATTTGATCATGGACGGCGGTGGCCTGAGCTTCGAGAACCGTGAGCTTTGGGACAATGGCGTCGGCTGGGCTGCCGGGAACTCTGTGGCCTGGCAGTGTTCTTTGCCCATCATGATCAATCGAAAACCACCCGCCGCGACGAACTGGGCCATCGGTATCTGGGCGCAGTTTGTGGGGCATGGAAATTGGCGGTCTTCCAATGAGTTTGTCGATCCGGACAGCCTGTATATTGGGCAACTGAAAGACCGGCTGGGAGCGGAATCCCTGCGTGCTCTGGAGCCTTCGGATTTTGAGCCATTGAATCCTCAGGCAGCGGGGATTTCACTTTGGAAGAGCGAACCAGCATTGGATCAGGGTGAATCCAAACCCTCGCAACCGCTCGCACTACAAAACGGTTGGCTGACCATCGATGGACGGCTGGCCAGGGGGCACCAGCCCGGTATCATGTGGTGGCGTGGACACACCTCTTCTTCCAGGGTTGAGGAGTTTGGGATTAATTTGACGCGCTTTGTCCCTGGACGTGAAGGGCAGGGGTTGACGGATCCTCCGGAGGAACTGGCCGGGCAATTGGCAACCGGAGGCGCAGTCGGACTTCGGCATCACCCGGGGCTATGGTATGACCGGCGTCGTGATGATCATGAGATGATCCGTCGTGTGGACGGAAACGTGTGGCCACCTTTTTACGAACTGCCATGGGCTCGATCCGGTCAGGGAACCGCCTGGGACGGATTGAGCAAATACGACCTGACCCGATACAATTCCTGGTATTTTGATCGCTTAAAAACGTTTGCCGACCTTTGTGAAGAACATGGACTGGTGTTCATGAACGCCATGTATTTCCAGCATCACATCCTGGAAGCGGGCGCTCATTGGGCGGATTATCCGTGGCGATCCATCAATAATATCAACCATACCGGATTTCCAGAACCTCCCCCCTATGTCAATCGCAAGCGTATTTTCATGGCTGAGGATTTCTATGACGTGCATCACCCGGTGCGACGGGATTTGCATCAACGGTTCATTCAGCAATGCCTTTCAAATCTGGAAACGATGCCCAACGTCATTCATATGCTGGGAGAAGAATACTCCGGACCGCAGCATTTCATGGCCTTTTGGTTGGATACAGTTGGGGATTGGATGCGGCGAAACGACCGGGATCCTTTAGTTGGTCTGAGCGCTCCGAAAGGAGTTCAGGACGCATTGCTGGAAGATCCAGGTCGATCTGAACTGGTGGACGTCATCGATTTCAAATACTGGTGGATCTCGCCCAAAGGACTCTATGCCCCCCAGGGCGGCGAGAACCTGGCGCCACGTCAGCACGAACGACTGTGGAAAGGTGGCCGTCCCAAGGATGCCAACCTGGCTCAGATGGCCGCCGAATACCGGGCCAAATACCCGGAGAAAGCCGTGATCAGCGCATTTGACCAAGCTGGTTGGGCCTTTTTGTGTGCCGGAGGCTCCATGCCGAACCTGCCCGCGACGACATCAGCGGAGTTGCTGGAACTCATTCCGCACCTCCAACCCTGGCTGGCGGATGCCGGGAACAAGGTTTGGGCTTTGTGGGGAGAAGGTCGCGGTGGATTGGTGTATGTCGGGGAAGGGGATCGATTCACACTGGATTTGACGGGTAAGAAGGGAGCGTTCTTGATCCGGGAGATTGAACCCGAGACCGGCAAAGTATTGAAAGAAGTCATTGCGAAGGCCGGCGAAAATGATACGATTGATCTTCCGGTGGGTAAGCATCCGGCCGTTTTTCGGGTCGAAGCAATAGGGCCTCAATAGTTTGGGTGTTTTGGCTTCAGGGTTGGTTGAGGTGCTGTGTGGTTGGGAAGTCTTTTGGGGTTTGGGCACGGCAGCGCGTCCCTACCGGCGCGAAGCGCCTTATTTGGGAAGGCCAATAGTGTGGAGCGGGTAAGAAGAAACCCGCCCGCGCAGACAGACAAAGAAAGAGGGATAAAAAAAGCAAAATTCCCTCTTGCAACGGAATGGGGCGGTCCATATAGTTACCGCTCTTTTGAATTTGGAGAATTGAATATTATGCGTCGAGCAAGAGGAGCAAAAACGAGAAAAGCAGTGTCTAAACGGTTTAAAATCACCGGGTCCGGCAAAGTGATGCGGAATCACTCTGGCAAACGTCACTTGCTTTCATGCAAGAGTCCGAAGCGTCGCCGGAAGCTCGGCACATCGGTTGAACTGGACAAGTCAGATTACAAACGCGTGATCGAGAACCTGCCGTTCAGTCGCTAAACTGTTAACTGAAAGAATTTTACTAATAGCGTACCATGAGAGTTACAAACGCAGTTGCATCCCGCAAACGCCGTAAACGCGTATTGCAAGCCACCAAGGGCTTCCGTTTGCGTCGTTCCAAACTTTACCGTTATGCCGCGGATGCTTTGGATCATGGCCGTCAGTATGCCTACCGTGATCGCCGTAACAAAAAGCGCGAATACCGCCGCTTGTGGCAGATCCGTATCAATGCTGCCGCCCGTTCAGCCGGTATCACTTACAGCCGTTTCATCGAAGGATTGAAGGCCTCCAAAGTGGATTTGAATCGCAAAGCGCTGGCTGATATTGCCGCCACCGATTCCGCCGCTTTTGCCGAACTGGTCAAGCTCGCCCAGGACGGTTTGAAGGCGAAGGCTGCCTGATTCGGCCAGATCGAATCGGACTTCGTGAATTAAATTCGAATTTATCAATCAACCGGGCGACCTCTTGTGGACGTCCGGTTGTTTTTTTATTTGTCACCCAATTTTCACCTGAACACCTCTATCCACTTTTTATATGTCAGGAATGCTCGATCAAATCGAACCATTGACGGAGGAAGCGCTCCAGGCTCTGCAAAGCGCTGGTAACTTGTCCGATCTGGATGCCGCCCGCGTCAAATACCTCGGCGTCAATGGCCAGTTCACCGCGCTGCTCAAGCAGATGGGATCGCTTCCCAAGGAACAACGCCCGGAAGCCGGTAAAAAAATCAACATTGCCAAGAACAAGCTGGAAGGTTTGCTGGCAAAACAAAAAGAAGTTCTCGAACTCGCCGCCTGCCTGCCAACGGAACCGACCGATTTCACCTTGCCGGGACGACGTCCCCAGCTTGGTAAACTGCACCCGCTCACCCAGGTGACCGAGGACATCGTTCGCAGTTTCCGTAAAATCGGATTCGTGGTGGCCGATGGTCCCGAGGTGGAGGATGAATATCATTGCTTCGATGCACTCAACACCCCCGCCGACCATCCTGCACGCGATAGTCAGGACACATTTTATATCAATACCCCCAATCGCCCCTTGCTCCGCACCCACACATCGTCGGTGCAGATTCGGGTAATGGAAAACCAGCCTCCACCCATTCGCATCATTGTTCCCGGGCGCGTTTATCGACGTGACACCGCTGATGCGACACACAACCCGACCTTTCACCAGATCGAAGGACTTTACGTGGATCGCAATGTGACCCTGGGCGATATGAAGGGCACAGTGGAGTTCGTGTTCAAGGAACTGCTGGGCAAGGATGTGAAACTGCGATTCCGTCCACACTACTTTTCTTATACGGAGCCCAGTCTGGAAATTGATTTCTCCAGTTCCCTGACCCGTAAGATGGGCAAGGAATGGCTGGAGATCGCCGGTTGCGGCATGGTCCATCCCAAGGTGTTCGAAAACGTGGGATACAATCCCGAGGAATGGACCGGTTGGGCCTTCGGTTTCGGGATCGAACGCATCGCCATGATTCGATATGGCATCAACGACATTCGCCTGTTCTACGAAAACGACCTGCGTTTCTTGAACCAATTTTAATAGAGGGAAAGATTTCTGATGAAAGTCACGGTTAACGGATTAAAACAATACGTGGATTTCGACTGGACGGTCGAAGAGCTGACCGAGCGATTGACCATGCTCGGGCTGGAAGTCGAGGGTGTGGAAACCGTCGGCGGCGGTTACGATGGCATCGTTGTCGCTGAAGTGCTCGAATCCAAACCCCATCCCGATGCGGACAAACTTTCCGTCTGCCAAGTGGCGGACGGTGAGGGGACACGCCAGATCGTTTGCGGCGCGAAGAATTTCAAAGTGGGAGACAAGGTGCCCATGATCCTGCCCGGCAGCTCGCTTCCCGCGAAACCGGGCGAGAAACCATTCACCATCAAAGTCGGGAAACTGCGTGGCGTGGAATCCTGCGGCATGATGTGTTCGGGTTCCGAAATCGGTGTGACCGAAGACTCCGACGGGCTCATGATCCTGGATGCCAACGCCACCGTTGGGCAACCCTTTGCCGAATACCTCGGTTGTGCCGAACAGGACGTGGTGCTCGATCTGGAAGTCACACCCAATCGTCCCGACTACAACAGTGTCATCGGTATCGCGCGTGAAATAGCGGCCTTGACTGGTAACCCGCTCAAGTGGCCTGAAGTGGCTCCCGCCGAAACGGGCGAAGCGGTGGAAAGTCTGGTGGGCGTTCGCATCGATGACGCCGGGAAATGTCCTCGCTACCAGGCACGCGTCATCAAAGGCGTCAAGATCGGTCCCAGCCCCAACTGGTTGAAGCAGGCTCTCGAAAAGATTGGCGTCCGCAGCATCAGCAATGTCGTGGATGTGACCAATTTTGTGATGCTGGAGATCGGGCAACCGCTGCATGCCTTCGATTTGAATTTGCTGAAGAAGTCGGGTGACAATCTTCCAACCGTCGTTGTGCGCACCGCTTCGGACAAGGAACCGTTCACTACGTTGGATGATCAATCACATGAGCTGGATTCGGAAATGTTGCTCATTGCCGATGAAACCCAGGGCATTGCGCTGGCAGGTGTGATGGGTGGTTTGAATACCGAAATCAATGACCAGACCACCGACGTGTTGTTGGAGAGCGCTTGTTTTCATTCGGGCAACATTCGTCGCACATCGAAACTTTTGGACCTCCGCACCGACGCATCGTATCGCTTTGAACGCGGAGCTGATGTGGAGATTTGTGATTGGGCAAGCCGTCGCGCCGCTCAACTGATTTTGGAAACCGCCGGCGGTACCTTGTGTCAGGGCGTGCTTGATGTTTATCCCGGCAAAAAGGAACCTCACACCATTACCTTGCGCTACGCAAAGACCGATGCGTTGCTGGGGATTTCGATTCCCGCCGAAGAGCAGAAGCGTCTCCTGGAATCCATTGAACTAAAATGCGTCGAAAGCGATGCGTCTTCCTGCAAGGTGCAGATTCCAACTTATCGGGTTGATTTGAAACGCGAGATTGATCTGATCGAAGAAGTCACCCGACTTTACGGTGTGGATCGCATTCCATCCACCCCGCCTCGCGGAGCGCACGGATCGAATGAATTCGACAGTGTGCATGATCAACTGATGGAAGCCCGTCAACTGCTGACCTCCCTGGGATTGTTCGAAACCCAGGGCCAGACCCTGATTGCAGAAAGCGACGCCAAACGCGTTGCAAACGATTGTGTCGCGCTCGAATACCCCCTGAGTTCTGATATGAACGTCCTGCGTCCGAGCCTGCTGCCCGGACTGTTGGATGTGCTGCGCCACAACGTCAATCATCGCAATACCGACGTTGCGGTTTTCGAAGTTGGGCGTGTCTTTTTGCCTGGCGAAAACCAAACCCGGGAATCACGGCGATTGGCGATTGCCTGGACCGGATCCCGTCAATTGGGCTTCTGGAAAGGCGGAGCCAAGGCGGAAAAGGTCGACGTCTTTGATCTGAAAGGATTGGTGGACACCTTCCTGGACACATTCGGTATCCGAGGTTTTTCCTGGCGCACCGAGACCTGCGGGCAAAACGAGTTTTTCGTTGAGAAGGCATCCCTCTGTCTCGGTAAAAACGTGCTGGGAACCATCGGGCAACTCATGCCCTTGATTGCCCGTGACTACGACATCAAGGATTCCGTGTTCATGGCCGAACTGGATCTGGATCGCCTGGTGGCCATGCGTGTGAGTAGTCGATCCTTCAAGGCCTTGCCCGCATATCCATCCGTTCGACGCGACATTGCGATGTTGGTTGACGAAACCACCACGCACGCTGACGTGAACAAAGCGGTGAAGAAAGCCAAGATCAAGCAGCTGGATTCTGTGGAAGTCTTCGACATCTTCCGGGGCAAGAACGTGCCTGAAGGAAAGAAAAGTGTCGCTTACACCTTCGTCTATCGCGACCCCGAAACAACCCTCACTGACAACCAGGTCAACAAGGCCCACGACCAGCTGGTGCAACATCTGCAAAAAGCCCTGGGTGCCGAAATGCGTTGAGGGGGCGCTGGGTTTGATACTCACGCGGAGGCGCAGAGGCGCGGAGTTTTTTTGCCGCGAAGTCAAGAAGGGCACGAAGAAGTTGATAGAAAGATTACGTGTTTCTGCGATTCTTAACGGTTGGTTGCTTCAGTTTTATGGCCCGCGTTACTGGTTGAACCACTCTGGACTGCGGTGGTCACGACACCGCTCTGGATACGCCAGGGAAACGTTTTGATTTTCTTGCTGCTAGAGAGATGGACGTTCTTTCTGACGTTCCAAATTCAGTCGTAGGGCGGCATTTTTTGTGTTGTGGATGTCTCGACGCGTTCGGATCGTATCCAAAGCTCCGATGTCTCGGAGCTCCAAACCATGCTTACGGTATTGAATGCGTGACGGCTTCGTAGAGCGGTGTGGCATTTTGGACTGCGCGCGACTCGGCGCCGCTTTGGATACGGTTCGGTAACGTTGAGGTATGCTTTTTCCAGACTCGTACACTTCCACGGTCTCTGGACCTTTTTCGATGAACGGTTGAATAGAGGGATGTTCCTGGAAGTTCGGGAGCTGATGGGTGCAGGGACGATATCCAAAGCTGTATCAAGCTACAGCACTCCAAATGGCGCTTGGGTGGTTTGAATTTTTTTCGAAGGATTTTTTGTTGGGTGGCGTTATGGAGGTGATGCTTATGAAAAAAGTAAATATGTTGACTCGTTTATTCGTTGGGGTGGGACTGATGGTGTTGGTTTCTTCTCAGGCTCAGGATGATCTTCTCAAACCTGTTCCCGTTAAAATGACGTGGAAAGACCAGATCATCAAGGAATGTCAATTCGAAGGGCTTCCTCTGTCAGAAGTGATTCGTTTCTTGCGTGATGAATTTCACGATGTGCAGTTGGTGACTGCTGGTCCGGTTGAAAAAGTGTTGGTTGATCTGGAGCTCCGTTCGGTGGGCCTTAGAAATATTCTCAAAGCTGTGGAGATTCAGCAGCAGGGATTAGTGAAAGTGACGGATGAAGGGGGGGATATGCTTTCGATTCAGGTCCGAATGCCCAAGGAAGCAAAGCCCATCCTGAAGGCGTTTTCGTTCGGCCCTTATTTCAACCGTGTTCAAGGTGAGCTGTTTCAGCAGGAGAAATGGAAAATTGATGAAGCCATCAAATCTGCTGGTGAAGACAAACGTGCAGCCGCAGATATACAACGAAAATATCAGACTGAATTGATGCATGAGGCGAGCGCGAAATTGGATAATGAGTTGTATAATACCATCCTCACTGCATTGGATGCCTACAAACAAGCTCTGAGTGGTTCTCAGGCCATGGAGATGCCCAAGCTACAAACGCACATGTCATCCAAATTGGTGATTGTGATCGGTCAACCTGATGCGGTAAATATCGTGGGTGAGATCGTTCACGCCATGAATGGAAACACGGCATCTTATGGGGGAGGAGATATTTATTCGGGAGGTGTTTCCGTGATGGGGGGAGCAGGCGCTGGTTTCGGTTCAGGGATGAGCGGTAGAAGCTCCGGAGGTGGAGTTTTTGGAGGGAGTGGCGGATATGGCGGCGGAGGTGGTGAGTCCAGTTATTAAAGAGATAGATCTTTTAATGGATGTAGTTTCCAAATCATTCAATACGATTGCATTTCAACCCGTGTCGATGAAACCGTCGGAGCCAATGCCGATCCCATCATGGACACGGGCTCTTGCGCGTGGTGAGGAGGAGGCTTTTCGTCGTTTGTATGATGTGTATTTTCTGAGATTGTATCGTTATCTCCTGGTGGCTGCTTACGGCAACGAGGTGATGGCACAGGATGCCGTGCAGGAAACCATGATTCGTGTGGCGCGTAAGGTGCAGCCTATGCGTTCGGAGGAGGACTTCTGGAGATGGTTGACCACCGTTGCCCGCAATGTGCTGCGCGATCAGGCCCGCCGGCAGAACCGGTATCGAGGTATGCTAGACCGGTTGACTGACTGGTTCGGGTTTCAGGGGGGGGATGCTTCTGTCTCGACACACCTCAATGACTTGGATCAAGACTATCATTCGGTCCTGCAGAAGAGCATCGAATCCCTGCCTGAAGGGGACAGGTTTTTGATGACTCAAAAGTATCTTGAAAACCAATCGGTCAAACAAATCGCCACATGCATGGACACGACTCCCAAAGCGGTTGAATCCAAATTGACAAGATTGAGGAAAAGTCTCAAAAAGGAATTGTTAAATCAACTGAAAGACCGTCATGAAGACTGACCCGAACCATCAACTTTCTCAGGATCCCATGCTGGAAGAAGACCTGAATGAGCTTCGGTCAACATCATTCCACCGGACGATGCAGGCCGCGCGGTCACGTCGTCTCAGGCGTCAGGTGCTTGTTTGGGGGATGCCAGTGCTGTTGGTGTTGGGGGCCTTGATGTTTCAGGAGCGAAATGGGGGTGGCGGGCAATCAGCCACCAATCTGGTGCTGCACTCTCAGTCCACCGGCTCCGTCATGGCTGTGCCCAAGGCTGCTCGTGAGGAGCCTGAGTTCAAGATTCCGAGACTGACCGATTCCGAATTTGAAAAGATTATGAAGGGCTATCCCATGGCTATTATTCGGAATGGCGATGAAACCCGATATGTCCCGCTTACAAATGATGAATGGTGAATGGGGGCAGGTAGATCGGACCGTCTCGGTTCGCCCGCTAGCGATAGCTATGTGGATGTGGGGTGGTCGCTCATTGTTGGGGTTTTCCTTTGAGCGTTGAGAAGCAGGGGATGGGGGGCATGAGGTTTGCGCGACGAGACGCCTCGCTCTACCTTGGGGGCGATTTTAGATTGATCGGATGCGTTACCCGAAATTTCGACAATAAAAAATCCCGACCTGCGGAGCTGGGCGGGATTTTTTGTTTTAAAGCTTTGTGGTTGTCTTCGCTATGGAGCTACTTCTCCTTCTGAGTCGAAGGGACCGGTGAGTCCTGTTAGCGTTTCCCCTGCCGGCAAGCTGGCTGTGGCGGATTCGTTGACTTTTCCGATGTTGTAGGTTTCTCCCACTGAACCGTCCGGAAATTTGCTCTTGTTGAAGTAAGGTGCCAGTTGTTCGGACGTGGGAGTGGCGGAACTGGGTTGGTTGTTCTCCAATGCCCAGGACTGCTTGGCGTTGTCGATCAAGCGTAAGTTGTTCTGGATCAGACTGAGCTGTGTTTTTTCGCGTGCGCGAAGCAGGTTGGGAACGGCGATGGCGGCCAACAGTCCAATGATGGCCACCACAATCATGATTTCGACCAGGGTGAAGGCCGCGCGGCCTCGAAATTTCTTCAATTGCATAACGGAGTTAACTTTGAGTGATTACGGTTTCAAATTCAATGATCAATCGATAACGACCATGTTTTTCGCATGTTTATTCACTTTTCAACCCGTCGGGAGATCAAAAGTTGCGGTCGATCGTTTTAGATTCAATGCACTGTTCGGTCTAAAACCCCTTGCGGGAGAGTTCGGACTGAAGTGCCATTTGGAATTCCATGAGGTCTTGCTGCGAGGGTTTGTATCCTTCAACCTCGGGGGCCAATCCCAGTTGCCCCATCTGGTCCAGATACCACGACGCTGACTGGCTGTCGCTGAAGGTCACTTTTCCACTCACCAACATCCCCGGGCGTGCGATTTGGTCGATGCTGATGCTGACCTTGCCTCCGGGTGCGGGGGCGCCTTCGTCCATCAATTCTCCCATATCCTGCTGCTGATCCTGCTGGGGAGAGGGGCTTGAGGCAGTATCCTCGGCGGCGGGCTCATCTTCTGGTTTCTGTTCCGGCTCAGGATCTTTTGGGATCACACCCAGATCATCCACCAGGAATCGCACTTCCATATAGGTCATCTTGATGTCGAATGCTTCCACCAACTTGTCCTGGATTTCGGCGACTTTCATGCCGTCGTCAATCCATTGCCTCACCGTTTGTTTTTGTGCGTCGTCCAGTGTCATTTATGTTTTATGTTGGCGACATTAAATCGCATTTGCGCGGCAATTCAACGAATTATTCCAGCGTATGACTTGAAAGTTGCTTTTGAAGCGTATTTATGCTTTTATTTAAATATGCGAACGACAGTGGATATCCCAGATGGATTGTTTCGGGAGATCAAGGCAACGGTTGCTCTGCGGGGGGAATCGATCAAGCAGTTTCTTCTACGGGCGGCGAAGGCTGAACTGAACCGACCTGATTCTGCTGAGGAGACGTGCGTCCGGCTACCCTTGGTGAATTCCAGGGAACACAGTTACGATTGCGATCCACAGCGGATGTCAGAAATCCTGGATGAGGAGGACCGTGTCTTTGCTTCCGGACATTAATGTGTGGCTGGCTTTAACTTTTTCGGCACACTCTCATCATGCTCAAGCCAAGGCATGGTTTGAAACGACCCCTTCTTCGAGTTGTGCATTTTGCCGGATGACTCAGCAAGGTTTCTTGAGGCTTTGTTCCAATCCTGCCATTTTTAAATCCGATGCATTGAACCTCCGGCAGGCGTGGAAAGCTTATGACGCCTTGCAGGGGGATCATCGAGTGTATTTCGAACTGGAGCCTGTCGGGATTGAGGATGCCTGGCGTCGACTTACGAACTTGCAAGCACACTCTCCCAAAAAATGGAACGATGCTTATTTGGCTGCCTTTTCCGAAAAAGCCGAGCTTCGTCTTGTCAGTTTTGATCGCGGATTCAAGGATTTTAAGGATCTTCGGTTGAAGATTCTTTCGTAAGGTGTTTTTCAGCATGGATGAGATGCTGCACGTCCGCAGACGCGTTCATTAACGCCACGGGCCTTCGTATATTTTCAACACGCTCGCGGACCCGCGGCAGCGGTTCCCTACCGTTGGTGATGGATTGAGGGTAGGTGTCGTTCCGAATTCTCTGTGGGGAATAAATTATTCCAGCGCTTTGATGAATTCGATCAAGGAATTGATTTGTGCCTCTGTCAAAACGCCTTCATAGGTGGGCATGCCGATGTCGGATTCGGCGTATTCTTTAACGACGCGTTTTGGCGGTGTCAGGATGGATTCCCGAATATAGGCTTCGTCCGCAACCAGATCCCGGCCTTTGGCGAAGGAGCGCTTCTTGCCCAGCAAGCCGGCAAAACTGGGGCCCACTCTTCCTTCGGTGCTGCCATCGGTCGAATGACAGGCCATGCAGCCCATGGTTTCGTAAAGCGTGCGTCCACGGTGGGCGGACACTTCGTTGTCGTTCCCCTGGTCCAGTGGACCGGTCAGCACGGCGCGTTCCAGATCCAGGGTCGGACGTGGAATGCCAAGGGTATTCCAATCCGTTTTCGGCAGTTGGTGAAACGTGAAATAGGCGGAACCTTCCATGGGTGTCTGATCTTGTGCCTGAATGCGGAAGACCACTTCCATCTGCATGATGGGTTGCGGATCGGCCGTGGCGAGGAAGACGCTTTGCCGGTCGTTGCTGAGAAACGCGCCGTAAAGTCCCACCCATTCGGTTCCAGTCTCGCCTTGTCGGTTGTAATAACCGGAGCCATAGCTGGAGGCACGTTTGTAGTTCCATCGCTGGAGGCTGTAGTGAGCGGGGTTGGAGGCGGATTCCGGATCCAGTGGTTGGGCGAATTTCAGGAGCACACCTTCCTTGAATCCTTTGACTTCCACCGGATAGGTGGCCGGCTGCCCTGATGGACGCAAGCGAACGATGCCCGCCCACTCCGATGCATTCGAACCCCAGATTTTGAAACCGACCAAATGCAGCCAGTGATTAACGGGGTGTTGGGCTGCTTTCAGCATGGGGAGGTCAAATTTAACAGGCAAAGGAACCACGGCCGCCTGTGTGGGGGAGGGTAGTTGATCCGGGAAGACCGTCACCAGCCTGGGACGGTAATGATCAAGGTAAACCATGGTGTTGTTCAAGACTCCCATGCCCTGACCGCCCAACCAGATCTGGCCCGCGCCACTTTGCACGACCCGATGGGGGATCCAGGCCAGCGGTTCCGTGGTTTCCTTGCTGGGCGCGACCACTTCACTGCTGGGGCGAAAACCATAGTGTCGTCCATCACGAATCCAGTGAACCGGTGTGCTGGGAACCCAATGACCCTGTTGATCACTGGCGGTGACCATGTCCCATTTGCTCGAGTATCCGAGAAACGGTTGGCGGAGCCCACGGGCCACGGCTTCCACGGTTTTTCCATCGGGAGAGATGCGCAGGACACTTCCGTTGTCGATGCCCTGATAGGTCAGTTGTTGACCGCCCTTGGCGATGTAGAAACTTCCATCGTTGGCGAGGACCATGTCCATTGCAAATTCGCGCGTTTCGGCTGACTGAGTGAAGCGGCTGCAGAAGTTGACATGCTCTTCGTATTCACCATTGCCGTCCCGGTCTTTGAGCAGGACAATGCCATTGCGAGTGAAAATGTAGGGTTCGCCATTCCTTAAGTGAATGCTCATGGGTTCGTGTAATCCTGCTGCAACCCGTTTCCATTCGATGGACTGATGGGAGGCATCGATGGGGCGTCCGGACCAGACATCGCCGTCGAAGGTGGTTATCAACATGGAGCCATCTTCATCGAATACCATGGCAGAGGAGCGCACTTTACGATTCCATGGGTTGGATTCGGGTAGGGGGAGTTTTTCCTGAATCATGCTTCCTTGTTCCGAATGCGGTTCCCATTGGGTGATCACCTTTTCGGGCCAGCGCAGGGAGTCTGATGAGGCTTGGGGGTAATCACTCCATGCAGCATTGACTGAGTTGGAAAGGGGGGCGGAATGTCCCACAAATATGCGTGTGCGCGATGTGTGTGGGCTGGGAGAAAAGTGAGCGATCACCACGTTGTTGGGGCCTCGCGATTCCATGCCGACCTGTGATCCCTCCGATCGAGCCCAGAATCGGACGGTTTCCCTGGATGAGTCAGCCGGAACGGCTAAACCCGAATCGTTTTGACTGCCCAATTGGATACGATGATCCGGAAAGCTGCCCAAAACAATTTGCAACGGCTTGTCATGAGGACCGATTTCCAGGAAACGCATCCAATTTGCCTGACCGCCTTCAGCCTGCATGATGGAGCGTTCTTCTATGTCGATACCGCCGATTTTGTATGAGAGTGTTGCGATGGATCCATCATCGCGCACGCCGATCCACTCACCCATTTCGAGATCCAAAGGGCCTCGTCCATGGTCACGGATCTCGGGGCCCGGAGTGCGTGGATCCTTCAAGGGGTACTCCGCTTCACCGACCGATGCTCCGGGGTAAAGTCCCGTTGCGGTCAAGGGGGTGCCGGTTGGGGCGCAGAGGGCTGTTTGGCCGCCGGCGTTTTTTTGTCCCATTTTGAAATAGGATTGTGTGGCCATGCTGCGGTAGCTCAGGAAATCTCCGTGCCATACCATGCTCCAGCGCATCAGGTCTGTGTCGAAACATCCATAAGCGCCCGGTCCCAACCGGAAGACCAAACCGCGAATGGCGAGGTTGTCTGAAAGGTCGAAATCCTGAGTGGAGCGAGCATCAACGGTCGATCCCATCCATAACGAAGAGGGTTCGAGATAGTCGGATGCAGCGTCCAAAGGAGTGGTCGGACGCGTTTGGGCCTGGCTCATTGATGCAACCAGGCAACTCAACAGCAAGGTTGCCTTCAGAAAAGCGGGAGTTTGCATGCCCTATTAGAGCGTGAGATTATCGATCGAGAAAAGCCTTAAGTTTGACAAGGGCTTGACTGCGGTGACTGATGTTATTTTTCACTTCGGAACCCAGTTCGGCAAATGTCTGCTCATATCCGGCTGGTTTGAAGAGGGGATCATAACCGAATCCATGGTCGCCACTACCTTGACGCTGCAACATGCCTTCGCAAGCGCCGTCAAAGGCCCAATGCCGGGCGGGGGCTGAGGATGATGATGGTTGGTAAAGCGCCAGGACGCAGCGAAACCGTCCGGTGCGTTCCTGGTCCGGGACATCCGTCAGCAGTCTCAGTAGTTTGGCATTGTTTGCCTCATCATCGGCATTACCGGATTCGCCCGTCTCATCTGCGGCAAATCGAGCGGAATAAACGCCGGGCTGCCCGTCCAACGCGTCCACTTCGAGACCGGAATCATCCGCCAGGGTCATCCAGTGACCTGAAACCTCATTCGAGTCCTGTAACCATGCGGCTAATTGGGAAGCTTTGGCCAGCGCATTGGCTTCGAACGTATCGCCGTCCTCCACCAACTCGGGAAACCCGTCCAGAGATTTCATCGAAACGCAGCGAATGGCTCCGCCCAGGATGTCTGATATTTCCTGGACCTTGTGCTCATTGCCGGTGGCAATCACAATGCAATCGGGTCGCGTCATTTCCTGGATTTCTTTTTCTTGGACTTCTTCTTTTTCTTCTTGTTGGCCTTTTCCGCCAATTCATTCATGGCTCTCACTTTGTCGAAATCTTCCTCAGCGACCATAAAACCGACACAATTTTTGGAACCGCATTCGCAGGTGCGATATTCAAAGTCGTCGAGGTCGTATCCGTAGTTGTAAGTGAGTTCCTCCCCTTCCTTGACATCGCGAATCGTGTAAAGCCAAACCCGGTCTTTTATGATATCGCTTTCACAGTTGGGATCACAGCTATGATTGATATATCGGGCGATGTTGTAGTCAACACTTCCGTCGATATCGTATTTGTCGTTCAACGTGAAGATGTATTCATTGAGGTATTCCAATTGCTTTTCGGACTCTTTCTTGGTGATCAACGGCCCGACATATTCCATGATCTTTTTGCCCTTCTTGATGTCTTTTCGGGCATAGCAGCCATGGCCATGGATTTTTGATTTTTTGGCGACAACCCATGGGTGATCGTTGTATTTGATTTTAGGCATGATGATTCAACATTTGCTCAAGCTGCAATGATCCTCCGTTCGCAGCGCGGGCATTCTAGAGGCAGCATTGCCAATGGATCAACCTCTTTGACGTTTAAATAGTCTTGACCAACGATCCCGCCCTATTCACGCTTTGCCCATCCATTGGTTTATGAAAACAACAAACATCAAGTATTCTTTTGCATGCATGCTGGTCGGAGGGTTGAGCCTTTCTTCGGCATGGTCACAGGACGCGTCCGCTGCGGGTGAAGCAACGGCCGAAACCCCCAGCGCACCCGTTGTGATCGGTACGGTGGATCGTCTGGACGAACGCATCAATCAGGTGCTGGCTGCCGATGCCGCCATCGAGTTGTTGGCCGAAGGGTTTGAGTGGGCGGAAGGTCCTGTCTGGCACCGGAAAAATCAGGCCATTCTCTTTTCCGATATTCCCAACAATGTGGTCAATCAATGGAAGGAAGGGGAAGGTCTTTCCGAGTTCCTGAAACCCAGTGGATACACTGGATCCAATCCACGACTCGGAGAAATGGGATCGAACGGTCTCACCTTTGACTCCTCGGGGCGCCTTGTGCTTGCGATGCATGGTGACCGTCAGATCGGTCGTTTGAACTCTGATGATGAAATTGAAACCGTCGTTCGTTACTACAAACACCGGAAATTCAATAGCCCGAACGATCTCGTGTATGATGCGCAGGGGAATCTTTATTTCACCGACCCTCCCTACGGTCTTGAAAAAAACATGGCGGATCCCGCCAAGGAACTGTTGTTCCAGGGTGTTTATCTGCTCCGGAAAAATGGTGAACTGGTCTTGTTAACAGGTAAAATGTCGCGTCCGAACGGAATCGGACTTTCTCCTGATGGAAAAACACTTTATGTCGCCAACTCGGATCCAGCACAGGCTCACTGGCTCGCCTTTGATGTTCAGGATGACGGCACGGTTGCCAATGAACGCGTGTTCTTCGATGCCACCAGCATGGTGGGTGAGAATAATCCGGGTTTGCCGGATGGTTTGAAGGTGGATGTGCACGGCGCAGTCTGGGCGACCGGTCCCGGCGGTGTGTTTGTGTTCACTCCCAAAGGGGAACATCTTGGAACGATTAGGCCTGGTCCGGCAACGGCCAATTGCGGCTTTGGTAACGATGGATCCGTGCTTTATCTGACCAGCGACATGTATCTTTGCCGTATTCAAACCCTGTCCAAAGGACAAGGGTTTTAGAATGGTGAATAGTGAATTTAGAATGGTGAATTGTTTGGTGACGGGGTGCGCGGTGGGTAGATCGGATCAGCTTGATCCGCCTTGTTAGCGATGGCTATGCAGATGTGGGGGGATCGGCCACCTGGGGCTTCCCAAAAACGGGGCAGTAAACGAACGTATGGAATTCACAAGGGTGCGCGCTGAGGATCCTCGTAGTCACGGGATGCTACCTGGAGTAAGCGGCCGGAACCTATCCTGTAAATCCTGTTCATCTCGTAGATCCCGCTACTGCGGTGACTGTCTAAAATAACACCAGCATTCCTGTCCATTGCAAGTGGATTGGAGATTCACCCAATCGCGGGCAGACAGATCCAATCCACTTGAATTCTTATGAAAGCATTGCATCAGATAAGAGCTGGCATCATTGGCGGTGGTTTTATCGGGCCGGTGCACATGGAGGCCTTGCGTCGCTTGGGGGTGCAGGTTTCTGCCATCGGGGGCTCCCGTTCATCTGAAGCGTTGGCTGAGCAGTTTGGGATTCCGCAGGTTTATTCGGGATACAAAGTTGATCAGTTGGTGCAATCTGATCAGGTGGACGTGGTGCATGTCACCTCTCCCAATCGACACCACCATGCGCAGGCGATGGCGGCGTTGAAAGCAGGTAAACACGTGATATGCGAAAAGCCGCTTGCCATGACCGCGAAAGAAACGCTGGAAATCTGCAAGGAAACCAAAAGACGCAAGAAACAGGTGTTCGCAGTGAACTATAATGTGCGTTTTTATCCCGCCATTCTTCAACTTCGCAGCGAAATCGCCAAAGGTGCCTTCGGTAAGATCATTCATGTGAATGGATCCTATTTTCAGGATTGGCTGCTCAAACCAACCGATTACAACTGGCGTTTGCTGCCCAAAGAAGGTGGTGCCTTGCGCGCCGTGGCGGATATCGGGACGCATTGGATGGATACGGTGTCTTTAATGCTCGGTTCTTCGGTTAGCGAATTGTTGGCGCATTTGGAAACTTTTCATAAAACCCGACAGCGTCCCGTGGGTGAGGTGAAGACGTTTACGGACGAAGTGGCCGGGGAGACACAAGCTTATCGGGTGAAAACAGAAGATTTTGCCTCGATCATGTTGCGTTTCAAAAATGGCGCCCACGGTAATGTCGCCGTGTCACAAGTGGCGGCCGGACGCAAGAATTCGATTCGCATCGAGATCTACGGAACCGAACAATCCGCCTGGTGGGATTCCGAACGCCCCAATGAGATTCAATATGGTCACCGTGACCAACCCAACCAAGTGGCGCTCCGCAATGCCGCGGGATTTCAGGATTCGGTAGCGGGCTACACCGATTACCCCGCTGGTCACAACGAAGGTTTTCCTGATACGTTCAAGATGCTCTACCGCACCGTTTATCAAGACATCCTAAATGGACGCCGCAGCAAACACCCTCTCTACGCCACCGCAGAAGACGGACACGCAGAGGTTCGCATCTGCGAAGGTGTGATGAAGAGTTCCAAATCCCAAAAGTGGATTAAACTTTAATAAACGTGTTGGTCTTTTTGGAGTGCGCGCGACTTGGCGCCGCTTGGGATATCTTTGGACAATGCCTCAGCATTCTCATCTCTCGGAATCTAGTCCATCTCAGCAGCCCGCAACCAGAATGACCTGACGCTTTGGGGTATGAGTGGGTGTGTTTAAATGAAGAATATGGTTTGAGCAAATGGATCATATCCAAAGCGGTTCCGATGTATCGGAACACGCACTCCATAGATATCCTTGCGTTTCTGCTCCTTCAAGGCATCAAGTGAGATGCTCCCCCTAATCTTGTGGCGAGCTATAAGAGATTGACTGTTGTTCCTGCTAAGTCAGGGTTTGAACTATGACATCCCATGTTGAAATAGATGAAAGCTTTTGGCAGAGGTTGTCCGCTTGGGCGAGTTTAAAACAAGTAGGAAGTCCGTGCATCATGCCTTAACCGAATGGGTTCAGCGAGTGCGCCAGAATCAGATGCTTGAATGGGAGGGGAAGGTCGACTTTTTTGAAGATTATGACTACAAGAAGCAACGGCGCATTCGGTGAAAACTCAGACTAGTTTTTTAAATGATTTGACTCTGGTAACCCTTTCCTAAAACCCGGTCCTGACCTCATTCCACAATTTTAATTTTTCAATGGCTTCCTTTTGTGCTTCGCTTTCCGCATACGTGAGATATTCGTCCGGGTCTTCTGGGGCAATCCCATTGTGTGCATCGGCGTATGCTTTGACGACGGGTTCCAGATCATCATGGATGGATGACCATAGGAAATCTACTGCGCCTTCTCCTTTTGGCCCTATAATGTAG
>CAYPZD010000002.1:0-21725 GCA_964415055.1 uncultured Verrucomicrobiota bacterium
GATTTGCTTTTAATGCGAAACCGATAGGTCTTGAAAAACACACGCACGTCAAAGAACGCCGAGACGGTATCATCCACCCAAACATCGGGCAAATACTCCGTTTGATCCACATTGATTTCAATGTCGCGGAGCACGCCTGCCAATCCTCCCAAAAAGGAGACTGACTCAACCAATTTGGTTTCAATGCGAGCAATGCGAAAGGCTTTCTTGTCTACCCAAACTTTTGAGCGCACAGCATTCATCAGACGATCTACAAACCGGTTGTCCAGGGAAAATTCCGGATCAGGGATAAACCGCAGCACGTAACACTCCCGTTCCTGAATGCGTTCCTCTCCGTCCAGTAGAACCGAAAACTTCTTCCGGAAGAGATCCATATTTTTCACCATCAGATCATCATTGTGATCGCCGTCTTTATCGGCCTGTCGGTGGAGGAACTTCTGTTGGCGATCCAGATTATGGGCGCGGTCCTTGTCGATTTCCTTTTGAGTGGCGGGTCGCCCATCCACTTCCAAAAGCAACTGATCTCTCTCGTCCGAGTAGGCGCGATGCGTTTTACGCGTGACCTGTTGAGATTTGCCGTTTGCGTCCAAATCTGTGATGACCGAGCGTCTCAGGTAGGTAATGACTGGAAGATCTTTTCGAGGTTCCTTCAAGGTCAGGCGTACCTGCTCCAAAATCTCCTCGGCCGAAAGCGGCTTATCTCCGCCAACTTTCAAATCTTCTGCAGTTAAGGGCACAGTCATGCTCACTGCATACAGCAGCAAACCATACAAACAAACCATGCATTGAACCTGAATGTTTCGCATCCTTACTGCACCTTTACCCCACGCACTCAAATCACGCAAGCCAAGGCCGATTCAGCTGTATCTCGGGGGTTTCATTCAAACTGGATGGAAGTCTGAACAGGTAGGGCCCCGCTGCCGCGGGGCCGCGAGCGCGTTAGGGTGTAGGGATGTCTATAGCGTAATCGGACGTCGCACCGGACGCGCGGCAGCGCGTCCCTACCAAACAACTCTATCTTAGGATTCCTCAGACATCGTGGTCTGAATCTCCTCCAACAATGCACGCCACTTCACCAGGACGATGGGTGGCAGTCGGTCAGCCCAGTTCCGATTCATCTGTTTGGTGATGTCACGCGTAATCCGAAAGTAATGATTGGCGTCTTTAGGACGATTTAGTTCCTGACATGCATGCACCAGTTGGAGTGCATTGCCAGGGTATTCGGGGTGGATACGCACAGCTTCCGTCAAGTGATCCATCGCTTTACGCGAGCTGCCAACACTGGCGGGCCATCCGGGCGCTTGCAAATAGAGCCGCCCCAAACATCGATCCGGTCCGGCAAAATCCAGGCTGGCGTTCAACTCCCGCGCTTTCAAGAAAGCTTTTTCCATTTCGCGCACCAGTTTCAATGCACTCAACCGACGGCAACGAGCCAGTTGTCCGAGATTCAATGCCAGGTAATAATGCCCCTCCGCCAGGTCGCCAGATTGTTGAATGCATGCGCGGGCGGCGGCAATACCATGCCTGGCCACGGATTCCTTGTGATCGGATGGATCCAGGTGTTCAGCAAAATCAAAGGCAACTCGCGCCAGTTGCCAGGCATCCTCAGTGGACGATGCTTCGGATTGAAACCGGATCAGGGCGGCATCATATACTTTCTCAGATGCCTTTTTGATGGACTCCGCATCCGGCGAATCCGCCAGGGAACCGACTCCAAAAATGCTAACAACCAGCATCCATTGAACGACAACCTTCATACAAATCAACTCTTACTTCTCTTCCAACCAACCATTTTGGGGGCGGACATCGGTCGTTCAGTCTACCATGGTTTTCAGAGAACAACCACCGGTTTTTTGGATTGAGCATTCGACTTCATCGGCTGGGTCACTTACAATGTCCCCCATCCATGAAACGTTCCAGACAGATCAATGAGCCCAATCATTTAAACCTATTGACAGGACGTTTTTGGTTGTTGGGATGCCTGTTGGCAAGTCACGTCTTCGGCGCGGATCCGTCAAGTCTCCCATCCAATGAACATAGAGCGGCATCGTTCCATACCGAGGTAGTGGAAGGCTGGATATGGATCAATGAGCTGGGGTGTTATCAATGTCATCAGGGAAAACCCGGGATATTGAATGAGTTGCCCGCCTTTGACGCCCCCGGACTTGAACGCGCACGATTCCGTTTGAACAAAACATACGTCAACGAGTGGCTCGAACATCCCCATGCAAAACAACCCGGAACACGCATGCCCTCTTTGCTACACGGCATTCCCGCACGGCAACGTTCTCAAATAACACAAGCATTGACCGACTTTCTGTGGCAACCCACCCACCTCAACGGTGAGCAAAAACAAAACACATCCGGTCATGCCCCCGAGGGAGAAGAACGTTTCAAATCCCTGGGTTGCGTGGCATGTCATGCCCTGCTGGACGACACTGAATCGGACAAGCATTCACTGAAGCATGTGAATGAAAAGTATATGACAACGGGATTGCATTCATTCCTGCTCAACCCCCAGGAAACCCGGCCCTCTTTTCGCATGCCCAACTTTCATCTTTCAACCAGGGAAGCACTGTATCTCACCGCCTACCTCATGCCGGACAAGCGCGGTTCACAAAATTTGCTTTCGAACAATTCCGCCTCCATCGAGTCCGGACGTCAATGGTTTGATAATCTACGATGCGATCAGTGCCATACATTGGAAGAGAACATGAAAGCAGCCGTTCCCAATCAACCCCATCTTTCGCAAAGCAACCTCGACGCAGGATGCCTGGCGGATTCTCCACAAGCGGGTGTGCCCTGGTATGACTTAACTCCCGAACAACGCCATCAGATTCGAACAGCATTGAACCACTCAAGGGCCAGTGAAAACAAAACTCAATCATTGGGTGTCGAAGCATACATGAAAACTCTGCGATGTGACGCATGTCATGCCCGCGGAAGTTTGGCAGGGCCAGATGAGGCACAACGGGAATATTTCACCACTACAGGCGACGATTTGGAAGACGAAGGAAGATTCCCACCTCACCTGGACGGAGTGGGCAGAAAAATGAAGCTCGAAGCCTTGCTGAAAACGATTCAAGGCAGACTTCCGGCACGACCTTACATGAAGACCCGCATGCCGGATTTTGGAGAAATCCATGGGAAATACCTGGCGAACACATTTGCCAGGATCGATGCAGATTCCAACGAACAACCCACGCCCAGGAATGGGCAGGAAAACCAGGTTGGCCGCAACATGTGGGGGCGTGCGCTCGTAGGAATCAACGGCCTCGGCTGCATCCAATGCCATCCACTCAACGGAAATCGCTCTCTGGGGATTCAAGCCATGGACTTGAAGCATGCGGCTGAAAGACTGCGCGCTCCCTGGTTCAGGGATTACCTGATTGATCCGGCGGCTTTCCGCCCCGGCACACGCATGCCGGCGTTTTGGCCGAACGGCAAACCCAGTATCAATGGGCACGGTGGATCAACGGAAAGACAGATCGACAGCATCTGGGCCTATCTGAACGAATTGGATCAATCCCGATTGCCGGAAGGTATGGAACAGAAAGATGACTTCAAATTGATTCCAAAAGACAAACCCATCGTGTTTCGAACCTTCATGGAGCAAGCGGGACTGCACGCCGTCGCGGTGGGATTTCCGGAATCGTTTCACGTCGCGTTCGACGCCAAAAACTGCAGCTGGTCGCTGGCCTGGAAAGGAGATTTCTTAAGCGCCGAATCCACATGGGATGACCGGTTCACTCCCCTTGCCTCTTCATTGGGGAAGAAGCTGGCATGGTTTCCGAATATCGAGGCTGTGTGGACCGGAGGAGATAAAAACGACTTCATTCTCAAAGATCAAAACACCTTCCGAGGATATCAATTGAATGCGAATGGTATACCGACATTCACCTATCAAGTGGGGAAATCCATCACGGTACAGGATCGCATCCACGCCTCGAAAGATGGAATCACACGCCTGCTGCAGTGGCCTTCAGAAGAAGCCGGCATACAACTTCTGATCAGCTCCAATGATTCTCATGAGGCACTCACGGAAAGGCGCTTTCGCATCACAGATTTATTGGACCTTGAGATCATCCAAGGCATACCCGAATTACGCACAAATTCGAACCGATCAGAATTGTGGCTCAAGCCTGTTCAAGAAATGGGCTTTCACCGATTGGAATATCGAATGGAGGAACCAGGATCATGAGTAGAACCATTTTGATGAAACTCATCCACCTTCTAGCCGGACTCTTTGCGGGAGTCATGGCGCTGCTCTCTCTTCCAACAATGCTCAAAGTTCAGGGCGATGATTTCTCAAATGTTTCACCGTATACCTTGGAGACCTACACGATTCCTGAATCGCTAAAACTTGAGGTGAGCGGTCTCGCTTTGTTACCGGATGGAAGCATGGCCATCGCCATTCGCAAAGGAGAGATCTGGATCGCAAATCAAATGAACGATCCAGTATCCACCCGTTACAGAAAGTTTGCATCCGGTCTGCATGAACCTCTTGGGCTGGCTTACCGGGACGGAGCACTTTATACCGTCCAACGCACCGAGCTCACCCGTATCCGTGATACGGATCAAGACGGCTTTGCCGACGAGTATTGGACGATTGCGAAAGGTTGGGGTGTCACGGGCAACTACCATGAATATGCGTATGGCCCACAATTCGACCAACAGGGAAACGCATGGATCACACTCAACATCGGCATCGGAAAAGGACCGGTTCCCGAGGACAAAGCATGGCGCGGATGGAGCATTAAAGTTGCGCCCGATGGATCCTGGCAACCGGTCTCCGGGGGATTTCGCTCACCGAGTGGAATGGGACTGCATCCGGACGGAGAAATATTCGCAACGGACCAACAGGGCAACTGGTTTCCCACCTGCCCCCTTCTCCTTGTTCAGAGCGGAGTGTTTCATGGACATGCAGATGCGCTGGAACACTGCCGACGACCCGAAGCCACTTTTGATATCGAAACACCCCTCCCCAAAAACATCACCGTTGTGGAAGCAGCCCAACAAATTCCGGCCTATCAACTCCCGCCGGTATGGTTTCCTTACCGAACCATGGGAATGAGTGCAACGGACGTTCTATGGGACACGACGCATGGAAAGTTCGGACCGTTTGAAGGACAAGCCTTTGTCGGGGAATTTACCATGTCCATGATCCTGCGGGTGTATTTGGAAAAAGTGGAAGGAGTATACCAGGGTGCCTGTTTTCGATTCGCAGAAGGTTTGCAGTGTGGTGCGCTCCGGCTGGCGTGGGATGCGCAGGGAAGCCTGATCATCGGTGAAACAAATCGTGGATGGAATTCATTGGGCCATCGCTCCTACGGCATGGAACGATTGAGTTGGAATGGAATCACTCCCTTCGAAATCCAACGCATCAATGCGCAACCCCAAGGCTTCAAAATCACTTTTACCAAACCACTGGCTACCGAAAGCACAATCACATCTTCCTCTGTGGGAATCCGAAGCTATACTTACCACTACCACTCAAGCTATGGCAGCGAAGAAATCGATCGGAAATCACTCCAAACCACATCCATCCAGGTTTCAAAAGACCGCCGTGTGTTAACTATGCAAGTGGATGGTTTGAGAGAAGGTTACGTGCATGAAATAACATTTGATGGGCTTCGATCCCTGGACCAGGAACCGTTGGATCATTCGGTTGTTTGTTACACCCTGAACCGGATTCCGAAATCAACGCATAACAATTAGTTTATTTTATTTGTCACGTTTCAGGTGGATTAGGGCACTTAGGCACTGTCATGAACACAACCATTCAGTCCCAAGTGGAACTCAGTCGGCAGGGAAATCAGGAAGCTTTTGCCGGACTGGTCCAGGAACATCAATCCCTCATCTGCAGCATGACCTATGCGGCATGTGGCGACCGAACGCAGAGCGAGGACCTGGCTCAGGAAACATTTATACAGGCCTGGAAGAATCTGCATAAACTCAAAGATGCAAACGCCTTCAAGAGCTGGTTGTGCGGCATTGCGCGCAATCTGATCCGAAAAACATTTCATCAAAATAAAGAGCATCCCCACCAGACCTGTTACACAGAAGAATCCATGCAGGAGTTTCCGGCAACGGAGCCTGGTCCCGCGGAAGAAGTTTCCCGATTGGAGGATTCTGCGATGGTCTGGAGGACACTTGAACAAATCCCGGAAACGTACCGCGTTCCCATGGTGCTGTATTATCGTGAGGAACATTCTGTTGCGCGCGTCGCGGAACTACTGAGTCTCACGGAGGAAACAGCACGGCAGCGTTTGTCGAGGGGCCGTGCGTTACTCAAGACGGAAATCTCAAAACAGGTCGAGTCCACCCTGTTCCAGACCCGACCGTCCAAAGCGTTCACCCTCGCAGTCATCAGTGCGCTTCCCGCATTTGCCGGAACAGCTGCCGCCGCCGGGATTGGGGCAAGCTCAGCCAAGGGATCGGCGTGGCTGGCAGGAAGTTCTCTGTCCGTTTTTCTAAACGTTCTGATCGGACCATTGATCGGCATTCTGGGTGGATGGTTTGGTTACAGGGCAACCATGAATGCGGCCAAATCAAAGGCTGAAAAGGTCATTGTTCGAAAAATGACACGTTGGTTGCTGGTGCTGATCGTGGCTCTGTTCATTCCGATGCTCGGAATGGTGTATGCCGGTCTTCATGGATTGTTTTCGGAAAAGACCCTGGCGATCTGCATCATCAGCTTGAGTCTGGGATATGGCATCAGTCTTTTCGTTCTTGTGTTTTATTGGAACCGAAAACTGGCGAACGCCCGCAAACAATCCATGGCAACGGATCCCACATTATACTCTCAAGATGTGGAGGGTTACGAATACAAATCAAGACGGACGTTTTTAGGCCTCCCCTTGATCCACGTTTGCCGAGGGGCCATCATCAATGGGACGCTCAAGAAATCAATTGCCAGGGGCTGGATCGCTTTTGGCGACGTTGCCTACAGTCCTTTGCTGGCAATCGGAGCGGTGGCTGTCGGGCCGATTGCCATGGGTGCCGTTGCCATCGGTGGCATACCGATGGGCGGACTGGCCTTGGGAGGGCTTGCTTTGGGCGGGTTTGGCATCGGTTGGCTGGCTGCGGGAGGGTTGACCTTGGGCTATGAGGCTATTGGTGGATTGGCCATTGCATGGAAAGCAGCATTCGGGGCGGTCGCTTTCGCACGTGAAATGGCAGTGGGAAGCATGGCGATTGCCAAAGAGGCGAACACGCCGCTGGCCAAAGCATGGTTCGAATCGCAACCACTTCACCAGGTCATCATGGACTCCCTGCAACATCACCAATGGATCTGGTTTGTCGTCGGTTTTTCTCCCATGCTTCTGATAGGAATGGTCAACTTCATCAAAAAACGCCACGCCTTGGCAAACGGAACCAACGTGTTCCGAAGTGGATGGATCATTGAGTGCCCCAAATGCCACAAGGCTTATCCTCTGGCACAGGCAGGCGGATACCGTTGGAAGGCAAGTTCATTCGAAAAACGAACGCTTGGATTCTGCAGATCCTGTCGTTGGTTTCGATGGATGAAGATACGATTTCTGGAAAAATAGGCGACTTCTCCTTTTTGATCTTTGGGACCCTTGTCAGTAGGGATATACTGCCCGCCATGGGGAAGGCCGAATTCGTCCATTTACATCTGCACACGGAATACTCACTACTGGATGCCGCCTGTAAGGTAAACAGGCTCATGAAGTATGCCGAGGAACTGGAGTTTCCAGCCATGGCGATCACCGATCATGGTGTGATGTACGGCGCCATCGATTTCTATCAGGCAGCCAACAAGGCGGGCATCAAACCCATCATCGGTTGCGAGGTCTATGTGGCCCCCGGCAGCCGCTTGGAGAAAAAATCCAGCATTGGGGGCAAGGAAGTCTACAATCACCTGGTCCTCCTTGCCCAAAACGAAACCGGCTATAAAAATCTGGTCAAATTGGTCTCGGATGCCCATCTGAACGGTTACTATTACAAACCCCGCATCGACAAGGACATTCTCGAAGATCATAAGGATGGCTTGATTGCATTGTCCGGATGCCTGGCCAGTGAAATTCCGGCATGCATCTCCCACAGCAAACTCAAGGAAGCACGTGACGCAATCGATTGGTTCAAACAAATCTTCGGGAAGGAAAACTTCTACCTCGAACTCCAGAACCACGGCATTCCCGAACAACAGGTCGTCAATCGCCACTTGATCGAATGGGCGGGTGAGTTCGACCTCAAAATGGTCGCCACCAACGATGTTCACTACATCAAAAAAGAACATTCACATGCCCACGATTCCCTGATCTGCATCGGCACCCAGGCGCAACTCAACGACACCAAACGCATGAGTTATGTGCCGGAACAATTTTACCTGCGATCCGCACAGGAAATGGCCGAGCTGTTCAAAGAAGTTCCCGACGCAGTCAAAAACACGTTGGAAGTGGCCGAAAAATGCCATTTGGAAATCAATTTTGGCGAATTGCATTATCCGGTATTTGAACCACCCGAACATTTCACCCGCGAAGGTTACCTCCGTCAACTACTGGCCGACGGACTCAAAAAGCGTTACGACATCGATGTTCGGGTGGATGGAGAAAAATTCATCGTCGAAAGGGTGGAAGATCCCACCAGGCTTCCGACCTATGAAGCCCCGGACGGAAATGGAAAACCGGATGACTACAACCCGGATACCGCCATGCAGGATCCCGCCATCGCCGCCGCGGCCAAAGTCCTGACGGATCGACTGGATACCGAGATGGGTGTCATCGAACAGATGGGTTTTGTGAGTTACTTTCTGATCGTCGGTGACTTCGTCCAATACGGTCGTGCCAAGGGGATTTCATGTGTGGCTCGTGGTTCGGCTGCAGGTTCATTGGTGACCTACCTTTTGGAAATCAGTAACGTCGACCCCATACGCTACGGACTACTGTTTGAACGATTCCTGAACCCCGAACGTGTGAATCCTCCCGATATCGATATCGATTTCGCCGATGACCGGCGCGCCGATGTGATCGAATACACGCGCCAGAAATACGGCAGCGAATGTGTCGCCCAGATCGGAACCTTCGGAACCATGGGGGCCAAATCGGTGATCCGGGATGTGGGACGCGTCATGGGGTTGAGCTACGGCGAGGTCGATCGCTTGGCCAAAATGGTACCGAACGATCTAAAAATCAACCTGACCAGTTCGCTCGAAAAATCGCCCGATCTGAAACAAGCTTACGACACGGAAGATGTCACCCGCGAGTTGATTGACACCGCGTTCATCCTTGAGGATTGCACGCGCAACACCTCCGTGCATGCAGCCGGCGTCGTCATCGGGGCAGAACCGCTCTACAATGTTCTCCCACTTAAACAGGATGACGAAGGCGGCACCGTGACACAATATCCCATGAATCCCGTGGGGGATCTCGGCTTGCTGAAGATGGATTTTCTGGGTTTAAAAACCCTGTCGGTCATTCGTAATTGCTGCGAAATGGTCAAGCTGACCAAGGATATCGATATCGATATCGACACCTTGCCGCTGGATGACAAAGAAACCTACGACCTCCTGAACAAAGGCAATACGGTCGGTGTGTTCCAGCTGGAATCAGGGGGCATGCGTGATTTGTGTCGCAAGTTTCAGATTGCTTCTGTGGAGCACATCACAGCCTTGGTTTCCCTTTATCGACCGGGGCCCATGGACCTGATTCCCGACTTCATCCGACGGCGCCATGGCGAAGTGGAGATTGAATATCCACATCCCCTTCTGGAACCCATCTGTAAAGAAACCTACGGCATCATGATCTATCAGGAACAGGTCATGCAAGCTGCCCAGATCCTGGCGGGTTATACGCTCGGCGGCGCTGACCTGCTGCGGCGGGCGATGGGTAAAAAGAAGGTCGAAGTGATGCAGGAGCATCGCAAACTGTTCGTCGAAGGATGCGCCAAACTCAACGACATCCCGGCAGCGAAAGCCAATGAGGTATTCGATCTCCTGGAAAAATTCGCAGGATACGGTTTTAACAAATCACACGCTGCGGCTTATGCCGTGGTGGCCTATCAAACCGCCTACCTGAAAGCCAAATATCCGGTCGAGTTCCTGGCTGCCATGATGACGAATGACATGGGTGACACGGCCAAGCTCACCGTTCTCATTGATGAAGCCAAACAACTCGGCGTGGAAGTGCTCCCACCGGATGTCAATGAAAGCCGCGTGGTGTTCGCTCCGGCTCAAGGGGGCAAAGTCATTCGATTTGGCATGGCCGCCATCAAAGGCGTTGGCGAAGTCGCGGTGCAACAAATTCTCAAGGCTCGTGATGAGGGAGAAAAATTCAGTTCCATGTATGACCTTTGCATGCGGGTTGATGGACGCTCATTGAACCGGAAAATCCTGGAAGCGCTGATCAAATCCGGCGCATGCGATTCTCTCGGTGAAAACCGCGCAACGTTGTTTGGGTTGATTGATAAAGCCTTGTCCCGAGCGGCCAGTGTGGCGTCCGATCGTTCAAAAGGTCAAACCTCCCTGTTTGCCGTGATGGATGAACCGGAGAATATTGAAATCACGGAGACGGACCGCATTGAAGACTGGCCCATCGCTGAACGTCTCGCAGCAGAAAAAGAACTTCTAGGTTTTTATGTATCCGGACACCCGTTGAATCCATATGCCGACATCCTGAAAAACTATGGCCTGGGTAACTCTCAAAGTATTGCATCCCTCCCGGACAGGAGCATGACAAGGATCGGAGGCATGATCTCCGCGTTGCAACAAGGTTTTTCCAAGAAGAGTGGCAAACCTTATGCCATGATCACTCTCGAGGACCTGGAAGGCACGGTGCAGGTTCTGTGCATGAACGACAATTACGACAAATACAGGCATTTGTTTGAGCCAAACAAACCCTTGATGGTAATCGGAGAAGTCAACAATGCGGAAGATCGGCCGAAGATTTTCCCTCAGGAATTGATGTCACTTGATGAAGCTCCCCAACGCTTCACCCAGCAGATTCATTTCCGAATACCATACGAAAGCTTCACATCCGAAAAACTGGAAACGCTGGTCAAGCTGGTGGAGACACACAAAGGGAGTTGTCCACTCATCCTCTGTTTCATGAAATCCAATGGCAACTTTGCCTTCATGGAACCTCATGAAAAATATCAGGTCATGCCAGGCAATGACATTCAGAAAGAAGTCGAACACCTGTTCGGAGACCAGGCCTACTATGTGAAAGTAGACAAAGAACTACCCGAACGCAGCCGACCGAAATGGGAACGTAAACGCAAAGACAACGGCGGAAACGATTGACAACCTGTCTGGTTACGAAGAGAGGAAAAACATGTTTCGATGGCACGATGCATTCATACCACCACGGGAAGATTCAGGGACTCCAAAATTCAGCATTGGACAACGCGTCAAACATGCCCGCTATCATTACCAGGGTTTGATCGTCGCCATGGATTCACGATTTAAGGCATCCGAAAGCTGGTATCAGAAAAACACCACCCAACCAAACAAGAACCAACCGTGGTATCATGTCCTGGTGCACGGAAGCTCATCTGTGACCTATGCCGCCGAGACTAGCCTCAAGCCCGACCCGAAGGACATCGAATTCAAACATCCACTGCTCAAATTGTTTTTTGACGGCAAGGAAAAGGGATTCTATCAACGCAACAACAATCCCTGGCCAGGGCATCATTGAATAAAAGTCCAATATCGGAGGTGTAAGCTCCTCCTTAACCCCACTTCAAACCTCAGAGCACTGGAACTGTTTTCACGCTGCAATGGAATCGCCACTGTCATTCGACTGATCTCAGTCGTCCCACGTTCCATCTGTTTTGCTCAGGAACGCTTTTAAGGGGGAAGTTTGGGTGTGAGTCCCGCATGCGGGATCTCCCCTCCATTGTCTAAATATTGACCTGGGCCCTATCCAATGTGCTGGCCTGTAATAAAACAGGACGAGGTTTCTCAGTCCAGAAGGAGAATCCTTTTAACCGGAATCGGTAACCCAGATCGAGATCATTCAACCAGGTATAGATTTCCTCAGGATGCTCATCCTTATGGTAAGTGGTCACCGCAATCTGGGGGCGATAACGGCGTATGATTTTTTCGCTCCCCTTCAACACATCCAAATCAGCGCCCTCGGCATCAATCTTGATAAGATCATGACAGGTTAGCTCAAGTCCATTTTTGGCTGCAAAATGATCCAATGTCGTCGCCTTCAACGCATCCTGATCCGACTCGGAACAAGGACTCACCGCACCGGCATCCGGTGAATCTGAGGCCACAAACTTAACATGACCTTCCGATGCTCCCACAGCAATCGTATGAACCTTAATCTGATCCTTAACCCGGTTGAACTCAGATCCCTTTCGGATCAAATCTGCCATTTCGCCAAAAGGTTCAAAACAGTGAATAATTGCATTAGGATGTTGTTTGGTCATACGAAAAGCAAACAAACCTTCGCATGCACCGACATCAATAATACATCCGGTTTGATCTAATTTTATTGGGTCCGTTGTGTAACAATGAGGATTTTTGGCGTTCAATTCCTGTTCCACCATGAAAAACATATTATTGTCCACCGGAGCATTCCAAAAAAAATCAATTTCAATGGATGAACAATGTATTCGGGAAACACCCTCACCTTCAGCATTTACAAACACCTGCAAATAACGATCCAGCTCCCTGGCCGCGTGGGCATCGTTCAATCTACCGGGAACAAGGATTCGATTAATTTGCAAACATGCATCACTTAAAGCGAAAACTCCCGGATACTTCCGGAAAGTGCGCCAATACTGAAAAGCGCCCCATGCTTGTTTAAATGGATTTTTCATTGATTACTTGTTCCAGCAGACTTGCGAAGCCCCATAAAACCAATCAAGCAACAAATCAACAACCCCAATTCACCACCTAAATTCAAGAAAACCGTAGCAGTCATGCCGTACTGAGGCACGAGTATAAAGTGCAACAAGACCGAGGCCACTACGGGAAACAATGCGCATTGTACAGCCCGCCAATCACGGTGATGCGCCAGCATTCCCCAAACAAGAATACCACTCGTTAATCCGACGAAGCGTCCAAACAACATCCATGACATATACGGCGCAGCCGGCAAGAACACCTCTTTTTTAAATAAGAACGGATACAAAATTGGATGCACCCAATGAATGATTGAACATACAACGAATCCACTTGAAATGACTCCAAAACAAACCAATCCGACACGAAAAAAGAAATCACTGCGCTCGTTCTTCCAAATAACGATACGCGTGTAAATCACTGAACCTACAAATGCCAAAATAAAATGAACCGCAAGAGCCAGTCGATAAAGGGTT
This sequence comes from uncultured Verrucomicrobiota bacterium, assembly GCA_964415055.1. Lineage (GTDB taxonomy): Bacteria > Verrucomicrobiota > Verrucomicrobiia > Limisphaerales > AAA164-E04 > AAA164-E04. The sequence goes on from CAYPZD010000002.1 coordinate 13,294, forward strand.
GCATAAGCATCATCATGATTAGAGAACTTGCCCTCACCTGCGGAAAGCTTCTTCAAACTCAACATTCCTATGGTAATGAGCGTATTGTAGAGAAGACCGAAAATCCAATTGGGTAAACCTTCTAGAATATAAACCCCTATATCTCGCCACCACTTTTTTGCATACAGAGCTACTTTGTAATGCATTTTGATGTAGATCCAAGATCCAGTCGTAACAAACAATTGGCACATACCCATGACCCAAAGATCGGCACCTGCTTGTGTTCCTGGTTTTAGAAACAAGACAAAACACAAAAGGATCCCAAACGAAATCATCGCCTGGATCATGGTAAAAATCGGCATCCGTTCCTTACCCTGGAATACCCATTGGAAATTCATTCCTAGCGTCATCAGATTTAAAATAGCGGCCAACCATAACTGAAATTCAAGCCAAGGTAATTGTAGGAAAAATAAGCCGAGAATCCAACATGACGAACAAACACCATATATGACAAGTCGGGAGGTGAAAATTCTCGGAACCAATTGTTCAAATGATACCGATTTCGCAGCAAGATGACGCACTGCAACAATGTCTAGACCAAGCGTAAGAATAAACTGTAAATACTGAGCCCACCCTAATGCTTCTGAAGACTCTCCCAAACTGTCTCCGAGGCATCTTGCTGCATATACAAAGGCAAAGAAATGACAAATCCGACCTAGCAATGCAATCAGCATGGTGCCACGAATATCCCGCACCATGCGTCCGCCCATTAACGATTGCATTCGACCAATCAAACTCATCGATGTTCCAAATTTCTCTGTAGTATTCAACCAGTGGGCACAAAAAGACCAGGGGCAGTTGGACTGCCCCTGGCTTGCTTTTAGATAAAGTTATGAAACGCGCGCTTTAATTACTTCACCTGGAAGAAGCGTTGTGCACCTTCAACAGGGGTGTTGTAATTACCCTGACCGTTTTCGTCCAAACCAATCTTAACAACTGGCTTGAATTCACCGGTTAAGGCGTCAGCTGCATACACGCTCAAGGTTGTGAATGGCTCACCGGAAACACTCAAGCTAACATCACCATCGTCGGTCAACGAGGCGGTAGTTTGAGGTGCACCCAATGGCACGCCAGTTCCACTCACCTGGAAGGAACGAACTTTCTCGTCCGCTGCCAAGTAACGATCGTTACCCAACTGCTGTGCTGTGACAACCACGCTACCAGGCTGAGTTACCGTCAACACATTACCGTTGATAGTAGCAGAACCGGCAGTCACGGTGTAATTCACAGGCAATCCAGAATCAGACGTTGCGTTCAGGATCAACAACAGAGGTTGACCGCTGATGGTCAGATTAGGAATGGCTGGGAACGTAATGCTCTGAGGAGCTTTTCCAACGCTGAACGTAGCAGTGGCGCTACCGGAGTAGTTACTGCTGACAACAGTTGCTACCACTTCGTAGTCACCAGGCTCAGTAGGCAGATCAGTGCTGCCATTGTAAGTAATCACCGTGTTCAATCCGGCAGGATTGGTGGTTACTTGAGCAGCAGCAGGTGATTGCCAGTTGGTTTCCAGCGAGCTGGCAACAAACTGAACGGTTGCATCACCCTTGAGGATCTTGAATGTTCCCTTAGCAGATCCTTTATACAAGGCATCTTCGATGGTTGCAACAACCTCATAAGTTCCGGCAGCTGTAGGAGCGTTAGGATTCTTATTGTAGGTTACATTTACCTTCAATCCAGCAGGAGCAGTGGTCACTGTCGCACTCTGGGCATTTCCATTGTAAGGAACACTCAAGTTGGACAAGCTGATCGTTGCTGCGTCCAGAATGGTCAACTGACCAGTGGCTGTTCCCTGATAGTTGGGATTTGAGATTGCAACTGTTACCGCGTAGGTACCAACGGCACTAGGTGCAGTTGCTTGACCATCGTAGTTAACGATTGCAGTCATACCAGCAGGAGTGGTTTCAACACCAACGATCTTAGCTGTTCCATCAAATACTTGTTCAGTATTCAAGAGAGCAATCTGACCAGTTGCCTTTTCAACCTTGAAGGAACCAGCGGCTGAACCAATGTAGTTCGGATCAGTAACCTCAACTTTAAGGTCGTATGTTCCGGCTGCGGTAGCTCCAGCAGGGTTCTTGTTGTAGGTTGCGTTCACAGGCAATCCAGCAGGTGTGGTAGTCACAGTAGCGAACTTAGCCGTGCCATCGTATGTTTGAACTGTATCACTCAAAGCGATGGTTGCATTAGCCTTGTTTATGACCAAGGTTCCGGTAACTGTTCCCTGATAATTTGGATCGTTCACTATCACATTGACAGCGTAGCTTCCAGCATTAACAGGAGGTTGAGCGTTACCGTCATAAGTAACGGTAGCGGGCAACCCGGCAGGGACAGTCGTCACAGTCACACCTTTGGTAGAACCATCGTAGGTGTGAACATTGTCATTGATATTAATCACTGCCAATGCACGGTCAACGATGAGGTTACCAGGTGCGTGTGTCACAACGTAGTTGTTACCGAAGGCACCGTTGGCAAAAGTGGAATAAGTTCCAGGAGCCAATGTCGCAATGTTTGCGGATGGGTTCATGAAAGCAAATCCAGGATTGCTCAGGTTCGATGCCGTCTCACCAGGAGCCAGATTGACGTATTCCAAGGTCAACGGAACATTCACTCCGAATGGAGTGGTAATGTCAGCAGGCTTAACTGTCAGAGCACGTCGATTGATGGTCATGTTACCGGTGAAGACATTAATATTGTAATTCTTCGTTACGGGCTCCTGACCGAACACAACTCGTGCAGGGCTGTTAGCCACTGAGAAGTCTGTTGGCTCATTCTTGGCGTTCAATGCTGGCAGAATTGCAACAACAGGCTGAATGGAACCAGCGTTGTTGAAGATGCTTGCATCATCACCGTTCACGAATCCATTGGTCAACTTGTTGTTAGCAACTGTTCCGTAAGTCAAATCAATGGCTTGAAGAACGGGCAACTGATCACCATAGATGTAGTTGGTGATGTTTGGAATGTGAACATCCAACTGTGCTTTGTTAACCGTCAGTTTGATGGTCTTGGTGTTACTCAGGTATTGGTTCGAGAAGTCAGCATGCGGCGTGTATGTCACGTGCAGCGTATACGTTCCTGTTTCCAATTTTGCACCCAATGCATCAGGACCGTTTGCATCACCAATCTTGTATACGAAGGTTCCTTTCTTGTTATCCTTCCCTTCGGGAGGATTAGGAACAGTCGCATTCAATTGGTCTTTCTTGATTTCAGCACCGTAAGTAATAGCCTTATCGGTCCATGTAATCGCTGGCTTGGCTTTTCCTACACCATAGGTAGCGTTGGAAACGGTGCCCAGTTTGTAGTTTTTAGCCACAGCAATTGGATCACCATCATCGGTCTTAACATCAACAGCTGTCTTAATTTCGAAGTTAGCTTCTTTAGCATCACTGAAATTAGGAACGGACATGGTTGGAATGTTCGCCAAGCTGGTAAACACACGACTCAACAATGCGTTGTTCTTGATCGCATCATTCAGTGTTACTTTGGAGTTGTTGTAGGTCTTCTGCTTGTTTCCATCTGCTTCGTCAATCACGGTCACTCCCGTTTGGGCGTAAGCCAGATCGAGTTCGGCTTTAGTCATGGCAATGCCGTTCAACACTTCAGCTTCAGCTTGCAGACCAAACAGTTTCAATTCGGTGTCTTTAGGACCACCGGCAGCAACTGCACTGGTCTGATCCTGAGTCTCAATGTTGAGTGTGGCAGGATTGATCTTGATGCGGTTTTCAGCGGCAGATAACAACTTGATGTTATAGTTCTTCAAGCGACCGAAGGTATCTTTGAACTCAGCAGAGATCAGATAATCGCCCACGTCAATTCCCTTATAAGCGATGGATTTGAATGTTGTTTCAATCCCGTCACCGTCAATGAAACCAGTTGTTCCACTCAGAGCTGGAATTGCATCACCGAATGTCAAAGTATGACCTGCAGGAGCAACTTCAGATTCCTTACGCAACACATTGATCGTTCTGGTCAAGTCCGACTTCGCATAATTTGGCGAAGAAGGAGTGAACGTTGCTTTCACGTCCGTCGAAGGAACTGTAAGAGCACGAGGATCATTGATATTAATGCTATATGTGATCGTTCCTGCAATACCGTTATTGACTGCTGCGTTAACGTTTGGTGTCGCAGATAATGCTGTGCCGTAAGTAACATGCTTCTTGGTATCACCACCGGCAGCTTCAGGATTCCAGGTAATGCTGGTAGCTGCTGTTTTCACTTTCAAAGTACTGGAAACATAGTTGAAACTGTAGTTCCCAGATTTACCTCCGGAAGGAATGATGCTGTAATCGCCTACGTCACTGGCAGCATTTGTCGGATCGGCAACTGTTGGTTTTGTTCCCAAGTTTGCATCCGTATCACCCAACACAAATCCTTTGTAGGAAACCTTGGTGTTATCAAAACCATTCGTGCTACCAAAGGTGCGTTCCTGCTTGTTGGCGGAAACTTCAAGTGCTTTCTTAACAAAAACGAAGTTAAGAGAGGCAAGACCGTCTCCAAATGCAGGGACCTGTGCAGGTGCCTTGGCTGGATTTGCATTTTGATCAGCTGTGATCTGTGCCTGGTTAACTGTTACCGTTGCTGTAACGCGGAAAGTTCCAGCTGGCAACGTAGTTCCAGCTACTACAGCACCTTGACTCTTATTGTCTTTGTCGAATGCCTCGTAGGTAACCGTGAATGGAATGGCATAAATGCCGTTTCCAAATGGAACGGTCGTTGTTCCCTTGGCATTCAAGTGCTTGGTAGCATCGAAACCATCACCATAAGTCAATGAGGTGGTCTGAGGAGCCCAGCTAACCTGCAGAGGCTGAAGGGTCACATTCAAATCACCATCTTGCTGTATGATGTTGTAATTCGCTGCTGTCAAAGCTGCATTTTTGAATACAATTGCGGATGAGTAGGTACCTGGTTTGGCTCCCACACCGTTGTTCACATTCAAATCAGCATTGTTGGTCGTATCACCAGGAGTTGGATCCGGGTTTGGATTCACAAAACTGTATTGCAACTCAGGCGGGAACGGATCGAAGATGCTAGAAGGGCTTTCACCAAACTTGAATTCACCAGATTTAGGGAATTCAACTTGAAGCGATCCGATACCAGGCAAAGCAACACCAGTAATCTTTGTACGATTGGACGCTTTAATGGTCAGATCTGTTTTGTTAACAGTTAATGTTCCATTAACTCGAACAATATTGAAGTTGTTTCCAAAGGTTGTTCCGCCGGTGGTTTTGACATCATGAGGAGACTTAGCAACATTCGCGTTTGCGGCCGGTAAGGCAAGAGCTGCAGCTCCGGTCAAAACTCCGCTGGCTGTTGACAAGGCATTACCTGTCTTGTTCACATTGGCGATGTCGAATGTCTGCGCACCTGGCTCAACAATGGTGTAGTTGGCTTTGAACGTGGGGAATTTCTCACCATATTTGATGGTGGCGTTCGCTGGATCAACTGCAATTTGAAGATCACGCTTTGTAACCGTGTAAATTGCATTGTTAATCTTGACAGTGTAGTTCCTCAGGATATTAGGAGTCGTTTCTTCCAAAAGAATATTGATATCATATGTGCCAACATTCGATTTTTCAGTCACGTTATGAACTTGGCTAACTTTCACATTAGCATCTTGCCCATTTTCCCATCCAGTTCCACGTCCACCGTTGCCCAAACCAAAATTACCAGTCGTTCCTTGAGGAACGTCTAAGTGCGGAGCAATAGGAGATTCACCATAAAGTTTGGTTTTGTTTGCCAAATCAAATACCAATTCTTTTTGAGCAATGGTAAGTGTGCCGTTTACCGTCGTAATATTATAATTCGACGATGAGGGTGCAGTAGCAAATGTGATTGCTTTGACTGATCCAGCAGGCGTGGTGTGGTCTGTATCCTTAACCTCAATGGTAGGTTTTACGGATATAGCACCAGCGCTGTCTTTGTTTTCGTTGCGAACGAAACCACTGTAGCTGACCGAATCGCCGCTTAGACCTGCTATATAATTGGCAACCGCAGTACCGTAAGCAACAGTCTTGCTGGGTGCCGAAGCAGTCAACGGAGCTTTCTGCACATTGACGAACACCGTCTTAGTGACCGCATTTGCGTTAACACCTTGATTGGAGTTCGGCACAAATGTGACGGTCAGTGCCTGCTGACTTCCGGCATTTAAATAAGTGCCGGCCAACGGGGTGTATATAACAGTCCCCTGTAGTGAAGCACCCGTGTCTGGATTCGTAAAAGTGGCGTTCTGCTGAGCACTGCTCAGAGGCGTCCCATATACGATATCAGCCGGATTGCTCCAATTAATTGCAGCATCAGCTGCAAACAACTGGGCCACACTAGCTAGCGTGGCAACGAAGGCCGCCAGAATAATCCGGCAACCGCCTGATGGTTTTAGTTTCATAACTCTATTCATGTTAGTACGTGCGTTTTCCCAATAAAATTGGAACTCAATTTGCATCACTTCCAGCAAATCGTCAAATGAAAACTAGGTTTATTACATTAAATCAGCCTCTATTGACGATGGAATGCCGTATCACAATACATCAAATCGAATAAAAAGCAAAATTCAGGCCAACATTATTTTTAATGTGAACCATTTTTTTCGCGTATTTGAGCTGAAGGGACACCAATTAAATAGCCTTTGGGTATGAGTTGAACGGCGGGAAGGAATATACATTCTGTTTGTTTCCCTCAATTTTCACAATCGTTCACGCACTCCATGGAGACACATACACTTTCCCCCGTCAACTAAGATTCATTACCCATGCTTATGAAAAGTGCTCTTGATGTGCTTTCCGGGGCTTAACGGCCCCCAATTACGCATCACCCAATATTTTTTGCCATTCAACCAACTTGGTTTTAAGTGTTTTCACTCTTTTTTCTCTCTCAAAAACATTATACATGTTTTTGGTCTCCATCGGGTCTTTCTTCAAATCGTAATATTCCCAACGATGAGAATTTTCACCACCTGACAAACCATCGTAGAATATCAATTTTTCCGTACGTGTCCTCACACCGTAGTGAGATGGCCTGGCCTCGCTATTCTCCCAATACCGGTAATACATGGATTGACGCCAATTTTCTTTTGTTTTCCCCGAAAGATTGCCCCTGAAACTCTCACCCTGCATGTCGCCAGGCGTTTTCAATCCCGCATAATCCAATAGCGTCGGTGCAAAATCCACATTCAATACCATATCATCCAGAACCGTCCCTTTACTGATTTCCCCGGGAAATCTAGCCACGAAGGGCATTCGAAGGCTCTCTTCCAACATGAAACGTTTATCAAAATAGTTATGCTCCCCCAAGAAGTACCCCTGATCACTGGTGTAAATGACCACCGTATTCTGCCCTAAGCCATAGCTATCAAGGTAATCCAGCACCCTCCCAATGTTTTCATCAATTGCAACAGCACATCTCAAAAAGTCTTTAATGAACTTTTGGTAGGTTTGTTTTCGTATTTCCACAGGGTCCTGACTGGTCAATTCCAAGTATCCGTTTCCGTGATTCGGCTTATCTGTCATGCGTTTGGTCAATATTTCCAAGGGCCAACCCGGAATCCGTGTGTTTTCCGGCCCGGTTTCACCGAGTAAATCAGCAGGCTCCGGAAATTCGACATGTTCAAATAATTGCGCATGACGTGGATGAAATTGCCAAGGCTCATGCGTCGCTTTGAAATGGAGCATCATACAAAATGGACGCTCCTTGTCCCGTTGCCCCAGCCAATCAAGAGCTGTCGTCGTAAACACATCTGTCGAATAGGCATCTTTCTGGACTTCAGGTTTCTCCAAGTCCATTTCATACATGACAGGCTCATGATACCTCCCCTGACCTTTGATGATTTTCCAATAATCAAACCCGGTTGGAGCTGATTTCAGGTGCCATTTGCCCACCAATGCGGTCTGGTACCCAGCCGCTTGAAGCAGATGTGCAACATGTTGCTTTTTTGGATCTATCCTATCTGCAAGCGTTTTCACCCCATTTATGTGACTATATTGCCCTGTCAGAATGGATGCCCTGCTTGGAACGCAGATGGAATTGGTGACAAAACAATTCGTCAGCCTGGCACCTTCCTGGGCAAGGCGATCAATATTGGGAGTCGTGAAATGTGGGGCAAACCTGGATCCATAACACCCCCAGGCCTGGGAAGTGTGATCATCCGCCATCATAAAAAGGATATTCGGACGATCATCCGCTGCATGGCCAAGACTGCACGCCACGCTTGAAATGATGATCAAAAAACATCGCAGGAAGGGAGTTAAGGAGTGCATAACGGTTATTCATACCGCAGCAGGGTCGAGCGAAGCAAGTGCCCTTTAATCGGATTCCTTGCGCAGCAGAACTTGTCGCCCCTCATACGCCCGGATTTCCTTTGGACAGCATTTTTGTATATGTAAGCCACAAGGGGCGGACCG
>CAYPZD010000002.1:21825-32068 GCA_964415055.1 uncultured Verrucomicrobiota bacterium
AAGGGGCGGACCGAAACGGTCCGATCTACCTGCAGTCCACTCCCGGCGCGCCGTCCTTATGGTTCGCAAACTAAAGACTGCGAGTTTATTTTCCGGTGCGACCTTTGTCGGTCAGGGCGCCGAGAAATGCGACGATGGCGTCGGTTTGTTTCATGGTAAGTTGTTGGCCCAACTGCATGTAGGCCATTTTTCGGACGGCAAAATCGAGGGTCGCGACGCCGCCGTCATGGAAATAGGGACCAGTGATCGCAATATTGCGAAGAGTGGGGACTTTGAACTTGTATTTGTCATCCTCATTCTTGGTAACTTCTTCGCGCCCAATATCGCTGAAGTTTTCATAAGCATTCACCAAGCCCACTTTTTGATACATGGAACCACCCAAAAGCGGCCCGATGTGACAGGTCGTGCAACCAATTCCGGTAAATGTTTCCAATCCTTTCAATTCCAACTGGGTCAACGCTTCGTCGTCCCCCTTCAGAAAGTCATCGAACCGATCTTTCGTGATCAAGGTTCGCTCGAAAGCAGCAATCGCCTCGGCCATATTGTCGTAAGTAATGGCAGGATTGGCATGTGGAAAAGCCTTTTTGAAAAGCGCCCGATAATCATCGTTCAAACGAATCCTATCCAACACGGCTCCTTCATGCGGCATGGCCATTTCGATGGGGTTCAGTACGGGGCCTTTTGCCTGCGCCTTCAAATCCTCAGCTCTGCCATCCCAAAATTGCGCCAATTGGAATCCCGCATTCAACACTGTGGGGGCATTACGACCGCCGATATCACCAAAAGCGCCGGTCGAACCAGAAGCATTATCGACTCCACCAAGGCCTTGGTCCACACGGTGGCAGGAGTTGCAGGAAATGGTGTTGTTTTTCGATAATTGAGTATCAAAGTAGAGTTTTTCACCCAGGTGCTTTCGAACATCGGTGTCGTTTTCCGACCCTGGCATGGCATCCGGGAGTGGCCCGAACAGTGAATTAGCGGTATCTCTTAGTTCGGCCTTTTTGGCCTGATCATAGGTCGATTCCCCCTCTGCGGCAGTTGCACTCAAGCAACATAAACCAAGGGCCACAATTAATGAGTGTTTCATCATATGATTCATATATGGAAAATTATACTCCTCACAGGAATGGAAACAAGGTCGATAGGCAACAAAAAGCCCCACGGAAATTGTCCGTGGGGCTTACAAAAAAGGTTCTAAGATCGAGAAGCTCGATTAGAAGTTGTAGATAGCGTTCAGCGTCAAGGTGAAGACATCGTCTCCAGCGCCGTATACATCGCCATTGTCGTCAAGTTGCTGGTCCCAGCGACCTTCGAGACGAGTGATCACGTTATCCCAGAGGCTGTAGTCGACAGTTGCGGTCAAGCCGAGCAACTCATTGTCATCGCTACCATTTCCAACGTAGTAAAGACCGTTATCGCCAGTCACATACTCGATACGACCATGAACAGCCATCTTGTCGGTGGCCTGGTAAGAGACATAAGCACCGATCACGTCAGCGTCGATACCAGCCACGCCGGTAGGAGCGTCGTCAACATGATCATAAGCCAGTCCCAGAGCCAATCCGTCAACAGGAGTTGGCAGAGTTGCACCGAGGTAGTAGTTGGTGGTGTCAGGCTGTGTGCTGGTGTTACCAGCAAGACCATCGAGGAAGCCAGCGTAAATCGTGGCACCGCTCAAGGCTCCCATGCTGTCAGGAGCAACCACTGCGACAGATGCCATGTAGGAGAAGTGAGAAGAGCTTCCGCCCAACAAACCGGCACGATCATTGATGACCGAGCGAGAAGTGTTGGCGATACCAGCACTCACACCTACCATATCGTTGACTTGGTAAGAAGCCAAGGCACCGGTGTGGGCAAATGGTTCCAAGTTGTATGCGAATGAACGGCTGTAGTTAGGATTCGCGCCATCGGTGAAGACTTCATAACCGATGATGGCATCATAAACACCCAATTTGAGGTCCAGGCCATTGCCAACAGGAACGCGGGTAGCCACGTATGCCTGTTTGATACCAACCGTGTCGCTAGGACCACCGGCGGTAGCATTCGGGGATGTGCCAACGTAGTGGCTGGCATCAGGACCGAGAAGGAGGTCCACGCGGTATCCGGATGCCCAATCGCTCTCATCGAGAGGTTTTTCAAGGGTCAAACCGATCACGTCCAAGTTGAAGCCATCCATTTTGGCAGTGTTTTGATAAGCAACACGACCGTGCAAAGGCACAGCGGCACTTGTATCCGACCAAGACGCAGAAGCGCCCACGTAACCACTAAGGGTAGTTTTTGACAAGGAGGTCATCACAGCATTGCTGGCTTCCTCCGCTTGAGTTACAGATCCTAGGTTGACCAGCCCTGCGGCTGCCAACGCAACTGTCCATTTGTTAAATTTCATATCAGTTCCTCTAATTTTTTAACAAACTAGGCCACCGAACCCGCCAAGGCCCGATGACCACATTTGCGATAACTTCGTGCATTTTCTCATTTATGACAACTTTTTTTTGCGATTATTTCGACCTTCATTGCCGAAACACCCCAGGAAGGACAACTATCTTTTCCATTTGTTCACGTTGGTGTTACCGGTCTTTCACACCGTTTTTTCCCCTTACTGACAAGAGGTTGGAAAGAAGTCGACATTTTCCGAGAACGTATTTGCATTAGTTTTTCTCACCTTCGAGATTTCAAAGAAAAGATGATCTCGCCCCCATGAAAACGTTTCTTCAGCGAGGATCTCCCCCTTTTTGAGACCACGATCAGAAGCACTCCTATCCATTTTCACCTAACGATGGGGCCCATCGGAATGTTTGGTGAAGATGAATGGACAGGATGCGTTGTTTTACATTGCTTTGGCATGCATTTAGCTTATTCCTGTGACCCACTCTACCCTCAATTTGGGGGAGTGAACCCATATTATGGATGCCCAACATATGAAAATGAGATCTTTTGAAACGATCCGACTAATTCTCATCATGACCGCGTGCCTGCTTGGAGGTCTCGTGGCCCCATTTCACAGCGCTGTGGCCGAACAGGTCGTTTTTTCGGAGATCATGTACCATCCCAAGGGAGATGCGCCTGAGTTCGCGGAGTTACACAACCAGACAAAAACGCCGCTGGATATGATCGATTGGACCCTTTCAGGGGGCGTTGCCTTTCAATTTCCAAATTTCGACCCCGAAAGGGCAGATGAAGCTTTTCTGAAACCTGGAGAACGAATCGTCATCGGGGAAAAAACCAGTGAAGAACTGCGATCCTTTTACGGCATTCCAGACTCCATCAGAGTTTTTGGCCCGTGGACAGGGAAATTGAGTGATTCAGGAGATTCAGTCATCCTCAAAGACAAAAACGGCGTCCCGCTCACCAGGGTCGATTACGATGACTCGGGTGATTGGCCAGTTGCTGCGGACGGTTTGGGACATTCTCTTGTGTTGGAAAACGGAGACGGCATCGTCAACGACCCGGCATCCTGGACGCCCAGCCTGCGACCCGATGGCACTCCCGGCACGGAACCTATTGAAAGAGCCGAATCGCCTGTCGAATCTCCCGAGATCGACCTTGCCTCGGGGATCGCGTTGGTGGATTTCCCTGATACATGGAAATTTCATGACGGCAACCAAAACCTCGGCACATCCTGGAGAGCCAACAATTATAATGATTCCACCTGGAAACAAGGAGGCGGGTTGTTCGGTTTCGAGAACTCTGCTCTGCCCTCACCCGGCATCAGGACGCCACTGAACGACGAAAACCAGTTGACCTATTACTTCAGAAAAACATTCCAATTCTCAGGCAACCCCGACCTCACTACATTGAAATTGGACACCATCCTGGACGACGGAGCGGCGTTCTACCTGAACGGGCAGGAGCTGGGCCGCGTTCGGTTACCGAACGGCACCCTGACTTTCACGACAACCGCTGCCGGTGGCGCTGTCTCCAATGCCACACTCGAGGAAGATATTCTGTCAGCACCCGGTTCTCTGTTGCGATCTGGAGAAAACCTGCTGGCAGTGGAGGTTCACCAGATCAACACCACTTCCTCAGACGTTGTATTTGGAGCCCGGTTAAGGATGGCCACCCGAGCGGCTACTTCTGTTGTCATCAATGAAATCCTTCCAGCGGACGGCAACAAGGGTTTCATCGAGTTTTACAATCCGCTCAGCTCCGTCCAAAACCTGCGTGATCACTATCTCTCTGATACCCCGGGCCGCCTGAACCAATTCAAAATCAACCAGGATCTGATCCTGCAACCCGGTAGTTTTGGCATCCTTCGCTTTGACGAGATCGACTTGTCCCCCTCCCCCGAAACGACCCTTTACCTGACATCACCCGATGGAAAAACGCCTCTCTCCGCTATCCGCGCGACGATCACCCAGGATGGACGTTCCATCGGAAGAAAACCCGATGGCGGGGCAGAATGGTTTGCGTTCACCACTCCAACACCGGATGACCGAAACGGAAGCGACAGCAACCGTCCAAAAGTGGAATTGAATGAAGTGCACTACTCGGAAGAAGGACAGCTGGAGTGGGTGGAAGTGCTCAATCAAGAAAACATTCCCGTCTCGGCCAACACACTTCGCATCATCCTGGCTGATGCGTTTGATGAAAGCATCCGGATAGAGGAAACCATTCCTGCTCAAGGCAGGTTGCAAGTGAACATCCAAGCCAAAGTCAGTAAGGGACGCCACACTATTTCCATTGCCAACCGACAGAACACGGTTTTGCAAGCCTATCGTTTTGACACACCACGCCTGGGATGGACCTGGCAGGCGTTTCCCGAAGGTGGTTCCAAGTGGTATGCCACCGAGTCCCCTACTCCCAATACCGCCAATCAGCCGATCATCCAGGATGGAATCGTCATCAATGAAATCATGTATGATCCGCCCTCCAATCTGACCAGGGGCGAATACGTCGAACTTTACAATCGCAGCAACGAAACCATCGATCTGAGTGGGTGGGAATTCAATGATGGCATCGGATACATGTTCCCGGCAGGAACCACCCTGGCCCCGGGCGGTTTCCTCTTGGTTGCTTCGAACGTGAATGCTTTCCGGGAAATTTATGGAGACGCACCTGTGGTAGGGGAATTCACCGGCCAACTCAGCAATAACGGGGAACGCATCCGCCTGGTGGATCAGTGGGGCAACCTGGCAGATGAAGTGGACTACCGGGCAGGAGGTGAATGGCCGGAACTCGCCAACGGAGGTGGAAGCAGTCTGGAACTGATCCACCCTGACGCTGACAATTCAATCGGCTCAGCCTGGCGGGCCAGTAATGAGGCAAGCAAATCAGATTGGCAATCCTTTCGCTATCAAGACACGTTCCAACAGTTGCGGACCTTCGGCAGCACAACGGATTACAAGGAAATCTACTTCCACCTCGTCAACGACGGTTACGTCATGCTGCGTGATATCCAGCTCATCCGTCTCAGAGATGGAACCGACATCCTCAAAAACGGTGACCGGATGTCCGGTAATAACCGCAGCGCAACCGGCTGGCTGGCACAAGGCAATCACTGGCAGACGGACGTGGATGATGATGGGGTGATGCATCTGATATCCGACGGCCGCGGCGACAATCGCCCGAACCGTGCCGAGATCGATGCAACATCTTTGAATCGGCGGGAAGATTATGAGATCAGATTCAGTGCGCGGTGGGTATCCGGTTCTCCAAGGCTGATCTTTTCCACCTGGGACCACAGCATCGCCAACAATTTTCTCATTCCCATTCCATCCCGACTGGGCACTCCCGGACAGGCCAACTCACGTTTAAAATCAACACCCCCTCCCCAGTTAAGCGGGTTACAACATTCGCCTGCCGTCCCGACGAGCGCCGACGTGGTCACGATCACGGCCGATGTCCGATCCAATGAACCATTGGAATACGTCCGGGTGTACCATCGGTTGGATAACTCGAATAACACGGGGACTTGGGATTTCGATGAAATGCATGACAACGGAACATCGGGTGGTGATCTGGTGGCGGAGGACGGGCAATTTAATTGGAATTTGTCATCCTATCGGGTGAACGGGAGGATCGTGCAATTCTACGTGGAAGCAAAAACCATCAGTGGAGAGATCCAACACTTGCCCAAAAACGGCCCCGAAGCACCTGCTCTTTATGTCGTGGACAATCGATCCATCAACACCGATTTACGCACGGTTCGCATCGTGGTTTCCGCTTATGATCTGGGAGCGATTTCAAATGGAGAAACCAGCAAATACAACTATGATTTCCCGCGTCTTTCCAATCATTACTTCAACGCCACCTTCATTTCCAATGAACGGGACATCACGTACAACACTGGCGTGCGAAACTCCGGCAGCCCCTGGACACGAGGGGGCAATCTGGACCGGGCCAAATTCAAACTCCCCGCGGACCGCCCGTTTCGCGGTCGCATCAAACACCGATGGGACAACGACGCCTCCAACAGCGGCAGACGCCATCACAACCGTGTGGCCCGTTACATGCTTTACCTTCTCGGGCATCCAGTGAACGAAAACGAATTCATCCACACCATGGTCAACAATGGGAGCCCCCAACTCAGGGAAGACACCGAACCGGTTGGCAACGAGTTTCTGGATCGTAATTTCGAAATGGGCAGTGACGGCGAACTGTATCGCATCGATGACGAATGGTGGTTCCGTGACACCTGGGATCGCCAGAATCAGGACGCCTCCTGGAACTACAAAAACTCCGATAACCCGGGACGCTATCGCACGGAATGGATGAAGCGCACCCTGGAAACGGAAGACAATTTCACCGCCTTGATGCGTTTGTTTCAAACCGCCTCCGGGAACTACGACCAACAGCAAATCGAACAACTGGCCGATCCCGAGGCCATCATGAAGATGTTTGTGGTTCGGGGATACATCGACGACTGGGATTCCATTTCACTGCGGCGCGGCAAAAACGGATACATGTATCGCCGTGCAACAGATGGTAAATTCCAATTTCTGCATTGGGACAGCGACTTGACATTCGGAAATGTTGGGGCTCCCTTCTACCAGGGATTACCCAAAGTCGACACCTACATCCGAAAACCTTACAACATGCGTCTCTTCAGGTATTACCTGACCGAACTGCTCGAACATTACACCCACCAATCACCACGCATGCTGGCCTGGCTCGATGCGGAGGAAGAAGCCAGCAACAGCTTCAATGTGAGTCGAAGCACTTACACCAACTGGTTTCGATCTAGAGAACGTTACGGACTCAATCAATTACGACGTTATGAGAATCTGGAATTGAAGATTACAAACAACGGCGGAAGCGATTTTGAAACATCGGATGATTTCATTACGTTGAAAGGTCAGTCTTCACCGGGCATTTTCAACGTCATCGTTGAAGGTCAGCCCCAGGCACAATTCACAAGAGAGGACGAAGCGGAGTGGTCACTGGAGTCCATTTACACGCGCGAAGGACTGAACACGCTGACACTGCATGGTCTGGATCAATGGGGTACCATCCAAGAAACCACAAGCATCCAGGTAACACGATCCGGCAACGCCAGACCCATTCTTGCCATTCAGGCAAACCCCGCATCCTGGAACGTGGATCTGGACGAAACCTTACAATTGGACGCCGGCCAGAGCTATGATCCTGAAGGCGACAACCTGCGCATTTCGTGGAACAATCAACAGGCAGGCGTGGCATTGACCGAAGATCCTCCCGACCAGGCCACCTTGCAATTCACTGGGCCCGGTTGGTATGACATTCAGGCAAGCACCCAGGACGGATCCGGCAACCAAGTGACCGAGACCAGAGAAGTATCCGTCTATGGACGACACGGTTTCAGCAACTTTGGAAACCCGACACTCGATCCATGGTGGCAAATCCGGGGAGGACGCATCGCAGACAACCACCCCAACGGCGCCTGGTTCTCCCTGGAAACCAGACCGGGTCATTTAACCATCAACACAACAGCCGACGAACCACGTCCCTGGAGACAATCCCAGGCCAAATTCCCCTACCTGGCCCGTCTGCTGCCGGCAAATTCAGACTGGTCTTTACACTCCAAATTCCGACTCGATTCAAACCTGGGCGACGGCACCTGGGCCGGCATCATGATCAGCACAAAAGAAGAAGGACGGGACGGTTGGTATGCCGTAGGGATTGAAGATGGAACACGTTTGGTGGCAAGAAGCGTTTCCAGAACCTCACCCACCCGCGTTCTGGGACAACTGGAAGTGAACGACGACGCCACAACCATCCGCATTCGGCGTCAGTCAAACACCATCAGCTTTGAAACAGGCGAGGCAGGCGTCTGGCAAAAAATCGCGTCAACCACCCTGGCGCCGGAAACCACCATCGTGGAAGGAGGCCCGTTCATGACCACCAGTGAAGCGGTCGGAGCCACTGTGAACGTCGATTTTGCGATGCTGATCGATCCCTCATTGGCAAGCGATCTGGCCCTGGCCATCCGCCCCACCGAAATCATGTATCATCCCCTCCCTCCCTCCGAGGTGGAATATATCGAACTGACCAATGCCGGATCCGGCACGGTTGACCTGGCGGGAGGAGAATTCGTTGAAGGCATACGTTACCAGTTCGGCGCAACACTCCTTGCCCCGGGTGAAAGCATCGTCGTGGCCGGTGATCGAAACGCTTTCCTTGCATTCTACGGCAACACAGGTGTTCGCCTCGCAGCCGGATCCTTCGAAGGCCGCTTGGCCGATGAAGGGGAACGTGTCACCTTTGTGGACGCAGATGCCAATGTGGTCTTTTCCGTGCGATACGACGACTCCAACGGCTGGCCCAAGCGTGCAGACGGATTGGGCAGTTCCCTTCAAGCAGTCTCGCTGCAGGGTGACGTCGATGATCCCGATCACTGGGAAGCCAGCACCAACGTACACGGCACACCGGGAACCCATGGCGCCGAAACAACCCCTTCCGTGGTGATCAACGAAATCCTGGCACACACCGATCCTCCCTTTGTGGACGCCATCGAGCTGTTCAATCCCGGCGCGACTGCAGTCGATATCAGCGGTTGGTATTTAAGCGATAACGAAGAGACCCTTCAAAAATACCAGATACCACCAGGCACCGTGATTGCCCCGAATGGTTTCAAGGTCATCTATGAAACAGCATTCCTGACCAATAACCCGCGCGTTCCATTTGCCTTGAGTTCCGCATTCGGCGAAACCGTGCATTTGACTCAGGCCAACGCAAACGGAGACATTATTGCCTTCGTGGATGCGGTGGAATTCCCGGCATCCGAAAACGGTAGATCCATGGGACGTCACCCCGATGGAGCGGACACCATTCGCACCTTGAGCCACCAAACATTCGGAACCAACCTGCGGAACACCGATCCTCCTGAAGCGCTTTCCCTGTTCCTGCAGGGCGAAGGAGCCCCGAACGCGGAACCCTACGCCGGGCCAATCGTGGTGGGACGTATCATGTATCATCCTACCATCGACAACGACGAGTTCATCGAACTCAGAAACCGCACCAACAGGGATCTGCCTTTGTTTGATCTTGGTTTCCCTCAAAACACCTGGCAAATACGAGGCGGGATTGAATTCGATTTCCCCGCCAACCAACGGATTCCCGCTCAAGGCAGACTGATCGTCACGGAAACCGATCCCGACACGTTTCGGCAGAAATACCAAATCCCAACTGATGTCCCTGTCCTGGGCCCTTACCTGGGCAAACTGGATAACGTCGGGGAATCCATCCAACTGCTCTGGCCCGATGAACCCCTGAAACAACCCGATCCCGATGCCGGATTCGTGCCCTACCTGATCATGGACGAAGTCAACTACGACAACGAACTCCCCTGGCCAAGGGAAGCAGACGGGCTTGGGTTCGGACTTCTGCGCATCAAACTGGACGGAGATGGAAGCAATCCAGACAACTGGTCCACCTTCAAACTCGATGGGGATCTGCCAAATGACACCGATGCGGATGAAATGGACGATGCCTGGGAACTGGCCAACGGACTGGATCCGGCTGATCCCCTGGACGCCTTCCTGGACGCAGACGGGGACGGGTTCCTGAACGTCGATGAATTCCGGGCTGCAACCGATCCGAACGACGCGAACAGCATCCTGAAGTTCTCAAGTTTTGAACTGAGGAATGATGGCGCGCAAATCCTGTTTTCGATCACCGTTCAACCGGAAATCACCTACGTCATCGAATCCACATCCTCCATACAAAGCGGGGCATGGGACGAAGTCCTACGCACGACACCCACCACCACGGAACAAAACCTGGAAATCGTTGTGGAAGCTGAAGATCCTGTCCAATCGTTTTACCG
>CAYPZD010000002.1:32168-87439 GCA_964415055.1 uncultured Verrucomicrobiota bacterium
AACAAAACCTGGAAATCGTTGTGGAAGCTGAAGATCCTGTCCAATCGTTTTACCGCCTGAAAGCGGAGCGGTAGTTTATTCTATGCGCAGATGGCACAGATTGACGCAGATAAAGCAGAAAAGTAAAAAGCTTGGTTCTTGATTTTTCGATGACCGATGGAAGCATCATTGAAGCTGGAAAACTCTGACTCTTCGTACAAAAATCTGCGTAAATCTGCGTCATCTGCGGATAAGAAATTGGATTTTTCCAAATGACTGAGAGCCCCCCAAATCCAAAAACAATATGCACAAACCAACGAACTTAATTCAGCAGACTTTCGCAGGATTCAGCCACGGAGCTTGCATTACCTCGACAAACCGCCAGTCTTGACACGCAATCGTTGCATGCCCCTGATGGCAGGAGGAAAGCTCGAATCAATACGCAAGGCGCTCTGAAAAGCTTTCCCGGCATCTTCGAACCGACCCTGGGACACATAAGCGTTACCCAGATTGCACCAGGCCTGGATGTAGCCGGCGTCCAATTGAGCCGCTTTGGAGAAATGAGGCACTGCTTCGTTGACTTTGTTCTGACGGCTCAACGCAGTGCCCAGGTTGTTGTGGGCCACCGCGTGATCCGGATTGATGTTGAGCGCCTCTTTGAAGTGTTCGATGGCCTTGTCAAAGGATTTCTGGCTCATCAAAAGATTTCCCAGATTGTTATGGGCTTCACCATAATCAGGGAAAATTTCAATGGTTTTCTCATAAGCCGCGATGGCCTCATCCTTCCTTCCCACTCGCGTTAATCCATAACCCAGATTGAAATAAACTTCCTCGTTTTCGGAATCGATTTTTTTCGCAAACTCAAACTGCTCGATGGCTTTCTCAAACTCGCCCTGGGACAAGAGTTCCGTCCCTTTGGTCATAGCTTCCTCGGCTTTGGCGTAGTCCATCAGCGAAGGCGTCGCGAATTCATCCATGGCAGGCTCGGGTTCATTGGCCGCAGTCAGAGATGGGCCAGCAGCAACCGCTTCCCCCTCCGTCACACCGGACGACTGAGTCAATGTGCCATCGCTTGTTTCCTCCGATGTTTGATCAGCAGAGATGGATCCAGTTTCACTTCCCGGCGCCGGACCACAAGCCGTCATGAACAATGCAATCACCAGTGCAGAAATACCTGCACTGGCAGTCATGGAGCGATGAGCAGGCAATACGGTCATTTCACATCGTCTTTGGTAAACCGCCCGTCCACCATACGGAGAATGCCGCGTTCATTTTGATTACGCAGTTCAGCAGGCAAAGCAGCGTCCGGAAAACCCTGGAAACACAAAGGCCGCACAAACCGAACAATCGATGCCGTGCCAATCGAGGTAAAGTGACTATGAGTCGTGGACGGATACGGCCCCCCGTGATGCATCGAAGGACATACTTCAATCCCCGTGGGGAATCCGTTGAAGATCAATCGACCTACCTTGCGCTGCAGGATTTGAATAAGGCGGGCATGGGTTTGCAGGTCTTCCTCGGTTCCGTGAATCGTGGCGGTCAACTGACCTTCCAAACCTTCGGCAGCCTGTTCGAGTTGTTCAGCGGAATCTCCCTTCAAAAACACAGAGGAGGGACCAAAGTTCTCTTCCTTCAATTCCGGATGGGCAAAGAGGGTGCAGAGATCCGCTTCGAAGATATGACACGCGGCCTGGGTCTTGGCGGAATCCGATGTGGTCGAGGACATGCCCAGGGATTTCACACCGGGAATCATCTTCAATTTCTCCAGCCCGGCATCGTATGACTTGCAAATTCCCTGATGCAACATGGTTGAAGGCGCTGCGTTGCCGGCTGCTTCGGCTGTTTTTTGAGCCAATTGATCCAGGGCATCCCCCTTCAAACCGATCAGCATGCCGGGATTCGTGCAAAATTGTCCCACACCCAGAGTCACCGATTGGACATATTGTTCAGCGATGGCATCACCGCGTTCGGCAGCTGCTCCGGGCAGGATGAACACCGGGTTCACACTCCCCATTTCACCATAAAATGGAATGGGTTCCTTGCGGCCATTGGCCACATCGAACAAAGCGCGACCACCACGCAAGGATCCGGTAAAAGCAACCGCCTGCGTCAATGGATGCTGCACCAGGGCCACACCGAGTTCGTGCCCCGCTCCCTGCAGCATGGAAAACACTCCGGGCGGCAATCCGCATTTCTTGACCGCATTCTGAACGGCGCGCCCCAACATTTCACAAACCCCGGGATGCCCGGGATGCCCCTTCACCACCACCGGACACCCGGCTCCCAAAGCAGAAACCGTGTCCGAACCCACCACGGAAATGGCGAGCGGGAAATTGCTGGCGCCAAAAACAACAACCGGTCCGATCGGCGACAGCATGCGGCGCACATCCGGTTTAGGGAGCGGTTGACGATCCGGAATCGCCTGGTCAATACGGGCATCCACCCAGGAACCTTCCCGGATGACTTGTGCAAAAAGCTTGGCCTGGTTAACCGCACGGCCACGCTCACCGGTCAACCTCGCCAGCGGTAACCCGGTTTCCTGATGAGCCCGCTCCAGCAAAGCGTCTCCCAAGGCCATGATTTCATCGGCAATGGTGTCCAGAAATTGAGCGCGTTCCTCGGGTGATTTGCTCCGAAATGGATCGAAAGCCTCCTGAGCCAGACGCAAGGCCATCCCCGCTTCCGCGACAGTGGCTTCATGAAAAGCGGGTTCCAGAGCGGCTTGCGTGGAAGGATCAAATGCCTGAAATGTTTCCTGCCCAACTGCTCCCACGGTGTCCCCGATCAAATGTTTACCTGTTAATTCCATGTTGGAGCACACCCTAGCACAAAGACCCTGAACTGAAAAATGATAAATCAAACCCCTCAAATCCAGCACATTGGCGTTGCCTTGCTCGACAGCATCGGTATCGTCTGCTGATAAACGATCAGGGATCGTAGAACGCATACACAATCAATCATGGCATCGGAACCATCAAACGAATCGAACGACTCATTGGACTTCATCCGCGAGATCGTCCAGGGCGACCTCGCCTCGGGCAAGCACAACCATATCATCACCCGGTTCCCCCCGGAACCCAACGGCTACCTGCACATCGGACACGCCAAATCCATCTGCCTGAACTTCGGCGTCGCCCAGGAAAACCAGGGAACCTGCCACCTTCGATTCGACGACACCAACCCAACCCGCGAAGACACCGAATATGTGGATTCCATCAAGGAAGACGTGCGCTGGCTGGGATTTGACTGGAAAGAGAAGCAGTTTTTTGCATCCGATTACTTTGAAAAACTCTACGCCTTTGCTCAGGATTTGATCAAAGCAGGCAAGGCATTCGTCTGCGACCTCTCAGCCGACGAATTCATGCGCACGCGTGGAACCACCACCCGGGCCGGCGAAGAAAGCCCCAACCGTGATCGGTCGGTGGAAGAAAACCTCGACCTTTTCGAACGCATGCGGGCAGGTGAATTTGAAGATGGCAGCAAAACTTTGCGCGCCAAAATCGACATGGCATCCCCCAACATCCATCTGCGCGATCCCGCGCTGTATCGGATCCGACGCGTCCACCATCACCGCACCGGAGACGCCTGGCCAATCTACCCCATGTATGACTTCGCCCACTGCCTGAGCGACGCCATCGAAGGCATCACCCACTCGCTCTGCACATTGGAATTTGAAGTGCATCGTCCGCTTTACGACTGGATACTGGAAAACGTCAACCTTCCACGGCCTCTCCCACGTCAGATCGAATTTGCCCGGCTGAACCTCGGCTACACCGTGATGAGCAAACGCAAATTGCTCCAGTTGGTGCAGGAGAAGAAGGTCTCCGGATGGGACGACCCACGCATGCCCACCGTCTCCGGATTGAGACGACGCGGTGTCACCGCTGATTCCGTCCGGCAATTCTGCAAACGAATTGGAATCACCAAATACGATGGATTGACCGATATCGCCGTGCTGGAACACAGCATCCGCGAAGACCTGAACAAACGCGCCCTGCGCGCGATGGGCGTGCTCAAGCCCCTCAAGGTCGTCATTGAAAACCTTCCGGAAGATCACTTCGAAGAACTCGAAGCCGTCAACAATCCCGAGGACCCGGATGCAGGCTCCCGGAAGATTCCCTTCACCCGGGAAATCTACATCGACCAGGACGATTTCATGGAGGAAGCGCCCAAGAAATTCTTCCGCCTCAAGCCCGAAGGCGAAGTCCGCCTCCGCTACGCCTACATCCTCAAATGCGAACAGGTCATCAAGGATGAAAATGGAAACATCGTGGAACTACGCGCCACCGTGGATCCGGATTCCAAACGCGGCGGGGCCACCTCCGGACGTAAAGTCAAAGGCATCATCCATTGGGTCTCGGCCAAGCACGCCGTCAACGCCGAGGTGAGGCTCTATGACCGACTCTTCACCGCCGAGCAACCTGACGCCGACAAGGAAAAACGCGACTACACCGAATTCCTCAATCCGGAATCGCTGACCGTTCTCAAAGACTGCAAACTCGAACCCAGTCTGAAAGACGCCAGCACCGAGCAACGCTACCAGTTCGAACGCGTCGGCTATTTCTGCGTGGATTCAAAAGATTCCACCCCCGACCAAATCGTATTCAACCGCACCATTTCCCTGAAGGCCCCCTGGAAGCCGAAATGAATGGTGAATTTAAAATAGTGAATAGTAAATAAACCCCCAGGTCGAGCGTGGCGTCCCGGCGCGCAAACCTCGTGGCATCCATCCCCGGCTTTTCACCCCTCAAAGGAAAACCCAACCGCACCCAACACCCCACTCCCGCATCGCTGCCGCACGCGGGGCGAATCAGGAACCCGACTCGTCGGGACTCTACCAGGTTCCCGATGAGAAAAGGCAGCTCATCTATGAGCTTGCTATAAAGAGGCGGATTCCCTTAGCCTCACACCGATTTCCCCGGTACCATCCGAACGATGTGCTGGAGATATTGTATGCTGGGTTGATCCCTTTTCAGGCGTCGGACCCAATGAATGCATCAAACCATTAAAAAACAATGAACCCAATCGTAAGAATTCAATTGTCGGTCATGATGTTCCTCCAGTTTTTCGTCTGGGGAGCCTGGTATGTAACAGCGCCCAATTACCTGGGCACCATCGGTTTTGGAGCCAAAGACTTTGGTTGGACCTATTCGGTTGGCCCCTTGGCGGGTATTATTTCCCCGTTCTTCGTGGGAATGATCGCTGATCGCTTCTTCGCCGCTCAACGGGTCATGGGGGTCATGCACTTCGCCGGGGGACTGATCATGCTGGCCGCAACGGCGCTCATGAAAACAGCAGAACCCTCTCCCGGCCTGATCAACTGGGTTTTCTTCGGATACATGCTGACCTACTACCCAACGCTGGCACTTTCCAACACTTTGGCCATGAAAAACATGACCAATCCTGACAAGGAATTCCCCCTCATCCGTGTTTTCGGAACCATCGGGTGGATCGCAGCAGGCCTCCTTTTGACCGGACTGGCCTGGGACACTTCCATTTCGATGTTTTACCTGACCGCCGTCGCTTCCCTGGCCTTGGGTGTGGTGAGTTTCATGCTGCCTCACACCCCTCCAAGCAAACAGGAAGGCAAGATCACGTTGGGACAAATTCTGGGACTGGATGCACTGGTTCTTTTAAAGAATCGCTCCTACCTGGTGTTCATGATTTCCTCTTTCCTGATCTGCATACCCTTGGCGTTCTACTACCAGATTGCCAGCCGTGTCGTTGAAATGACCGGACTGCCCATCGGCCAGACCATGTCCTACGGACAGATGTCCGAGATTTTCTTCATGGTGATCATGCCATTCTTCTTTGCTCGCCTCGGCGTCAAATGGATGCTGGCAGTCGGCATGTTGGCCTGGGTCATTCGATATGGCTTGTTTGCCATCGGCGCTCCGGACGAGGTAAGATGGATGATCCTTACCGGCGTTGTTATCCACGGTATTTGCTACGATTTCTTCTTTGTCACCGGTCAGATCTACACCGATCGATTTGCGCCGAAACAGATCAGGGCACAAGCTCAGGGCATGCTGGTGTTGTTCACCCTGGGGCTTGGCATGTTCATTGGAGCACAAATCGCCGGGAACATTGAGGCCAAACACACACCTGAAGCAGCCGCCACCTTTGCTGCCGAAGTCCAGGCCAAAACCACGGAAGCTCAAGGCCTGAAAGATCAATTGGCCACAGTCGCTGAGGGCGAAAAGGAAGCGCTGGAGACACAGATAGCAGCACTCGAATCAGAAGCCCAGGCAGCTCGTAAATCGGAATTAAAATCTCTGGAATGGAAACCGCTCTGGGGCAAACCGGCCATCTTTGCGGCCATCGTCATGGTCGTTTTCCTGGCGCTGTTTAAAGAGCAAAAAAGCAACTCACAAACATCAACTCAACAAGACTAAATTACACACAAAATGAAGCCATCCATGAATCGTCGTCATTTTATCAAACAAGCAGGTCTGGCGATGGGAGCCTTTTCTCTGGCCCCAGCATTAAGCGCCGCCAAGGATCCATTGTTCAAAATATCCCTGGCGGAATGGTCACTGCACAAAACCCTCTTCGGAGGTAAAATGGACCATCTCGATTACGCCAAAGTCGCCAAACGCGAGTTCGGCATCGAAGCCGTCGAATACGTCAACCAGTTCTTTAAGGATAAGGCCACCGACGGAAATTACCTGATGGAAATGCGCAAACGCGCCGAGGGTGAAGGCGTTCAAAGCGTGCTCATCATGATCGACGGCGAAGGCAATCTCGGCGACGCCGACGAAGCCAAACGCAGCAAGGCCGTCGAAAACCATCACAAATGGGTTGAAGCCGCCAAGTTCCTGGGATGCCACTCCATCCGTGTCAATGCAGCCACCGGCAATAAAGGATCTTACGAAGAACAACAGGACCGTGCTGCCGACGGATTGGCCGCACTGGCAGATTTCGCCAAGGGTTATCGCATCGGCGTGATCGTTGAAAACCACGGTGGCCTGTCTTCCAACGGAGCCTGGCTGGCCGGTGTCATGAAGAAAGTCGACATGCCCAACTGCGGCACCTTGCCCGACTTCGGCAATTTCCGCGTCAGTCGCGATGAAGAATACGACCGCTACAAAGGTGTCAAAGAACTGATGCCCCACGCTCTCGCGGTCAGCGCCAAATCACACGATTTCGATGAAGACGGCAACGAAACCCACACCGACTATCTCAAGATGATGAAAATCGTTTTGAAGGCAGGTTACCATGGTCACGTGGGCATCGAATACGAAGGAAGCAAGCTGTCCGAAATGGAAGGCATCCAGGCCACCAAAGACCTGCTGGTGCGGGTTCGCGAAAAGCTCAGCTAAGCTCCCTCGACCGTCCCTTTCACGCAACAAGCGGAAACCAAACAGGTTTCCGCTTTTTTTATGTCAAAACCAAAAAAAACCTTCGGGAAATGAAGTGGATGATTGGCCAAAATCGGATAAGTCTGCCCCAACAATTGACGGTATGATGAAGGTGGTAATGAGACTTAATGATACGTTGCATCACCACGCCTAAAGCCCAGCAAAGGTGGACGTGGGCAGCAAAATCGGACGAAAGCCATCGGATTGACACCGTGGCAGATGATCCACAAACGGAAAGGTGAAATATGTCAATTGAACTTGCATTAGATAAGTACCCCATCAAACCCGGTTGCGGCGACGGACACGACTGCCAAATCCGCCCCTTGGTCAAGGAAGACGAACAGTTGATCAAAGACTTCTACCTCAAGATCCCGGAATACGAACGGCTGTTCATCAAACGACGCGTCAATGATGGCGAAATATTCCACGACTGGTGTGAAAACATCGACTACGAAAACAATCTCCCACTTCTAGCCATTCGTGACGGAATCATCATCGCCGAGGCCACCCTCCACCAGCGACAAGGAGGTTGGAAACGCCACATCGGCCTGGTGAGCGAACTGACTCATCCGGATTTCCGGGGCAAAGGGCTGTCTGAAATCCTGCTGAGGGAAATCATCGAACTGGCCCAACACGCCGGCCTGAGAAAACTGGAAACCGAAATCAACGGCGAACGCGACACCGCCATCCACGGTTTCGCCGAAGTAGGATTCCAGGAGCTGGCCCGCGTGCCCAACTATGTTCAGGACATGGACCTGAATATGCACGACTACGTCCTCATGGGCATGGACATCTCCACACCGGAAGAATATGCCGGATTGGGATAGAACGTTTTATGTTCTTTATCCGCAGATGAGCGCAGATTGACACAGATATATCGCCGGGATGGGTGGCCTGAAAGGTTAAGAAAGATTTATCATGAAAAACGCTACCCAGTCTCTGAGCAAATCAATTTGGTTCATTCCTGTCGTCTTAACCCTGCTGTTAATTTCGACACAAGAAGCAAAATCGGAAGCAGACTTAAACGCAGAACCCCCAACCTGCAAAGTTGGAATCTACGACTCCCGCGCGGTTGCGATGGCATACTACCGGTCTGAGTTTTTTTCCAGACACATGTCGGGGCTGCATGAATCCATGAAGAAAGCCCAGGAGGAAGGGAACGAATCCAAGATCAATGAGCTGAACGAAAAAGGGAAAGACATTCAGGCAAAAGCTCATCGGCAAGGTTTTGGAAACGCTCCTGTTGATGAGGTCATCGAACAAATCAAAGACAAACTGCCAGAGATCGCCAAGAAAACAGGCGTGGACCTGATCGTATCCAAATGGAAAATCGATTATCAGTCACCAGGCACCAAATACGTGGATGTCACCGACCAGATGGTCCAACCATTCTCGCCTTCACCGGAAACACTGAAAGTGATCCAAGACATTCAAAAGAAAGACCCCGTGCCCCTCGATGAGCTACAGAATCACGAACATTGAACGCTTTATTCCGCTCCCTCATCGTATTCGCCGATAGGTCGGATCCAGATGTTGCGGAAGCGGACCGGGTTGCCGTGTTCGTAGAGTTCCAGGTAACCGGTAGGAGCGTGGGGTTTGTCGTAGTTACCGAGTGCGCGCCAGGGGGTGTTGCCGTAGAAATCTTTTCGGTGGTGGAGCAATACGCCGTTGTGGATCACGGTGATGTGGGCGCGTTTGATGAGTTTGCCTTCGTCGTCCCAGCGTGGCCCTTCGAAGATGATGTCGTAGGTCTGCCATTGGCCGGGTGGTTTGGCGGCATTTCGCAGTGGCGGGTTTTGTCCATACATGGAACCGACCATGCCATCTGCATAAGTGGGATTGTTATAGCTGTCCAGGATCTGGATTTCGTATTTCCCGAAAATGTTCACTCCGTTGTTGCCGCGTCCCTGCCCTTTGCCTTCCACAACGGAAGGGGTGGCAAATTCCAGGTGCAGCTGAAAATCACCAAATTCTTTTTTGGTTCGAATGCGTCCGGTGCGGGTGGTTTCCATGTAGCCGTTTTCCAGTTTCCATTTCACTTCACCACCGCGTCCGGTCCATTGCGAAAAATCAGATCCATCGAACAGGACAAGGGCATCAGATGGAGCCGCTGCCTGGTGACTGAAGGATTCTCCCGGCGTGACCACCGGAGGCAACGGACGGTTCGGATCATGCACGTGCCAGCGTCCATTGGGTTGCATCGGGGTATCGGTGTATCCTTCTGCCGCATTCGATGCACAAGCCGAAATGACCAGAATTGTTAAGGTTAACAGGTGTTTTTTCATATGATGTAAGTGTTCTGTGTTACGATGCCTATTTGTCTCTGATTCTGATTTTCTTAAAATGTATCAAACATTGGAAACACGCCCCGTGCTGTCTCCAAGTCGATCCACTCCCTGCATTCCCATCCGGTCGCCCAGGGTCAGGAGGAAGTTGCTCATTGGGGTTTCACCGTAGTGATGGAATCGATCGGTCTGCAGGGATCCGCCACCGGAACCGGCCATCAGCACGGGAAGGTTCACATGGGTGTGGCGGTTGCCGTCGCTGTTGCCGCTGCCGTAAACAATCATGGAATTATGCAACACGGAGTGGCCGTCACTATCCTGCATGGCTTCCAGTTTTTCGAGGAACCGGGCAAAGCGGGTGACATACCATTGATCGATGAGAGCTACTTTATCCATCATGTCCTGTTGGCTGCGATGGTGGGTCAGGTAATGATGCCCTTCCGAGATGCCGATTTCAGGGAAAGGACGATTACTGCCTTCGTTCTGCATGAGGAATGTGGCCACGCGCGTCGAATCCGTTTCAAAAGTGAGCGCCAGCATGTCGAACATCAGTTCCAGGTAATTGTCCAGTGATTCGGGGATACCGACTGGTGCATCACGCTGGGGATCGGGTGGCGCGCCGAAGCGTTCGGCTTGTTCGATGCGTTTTTCGATAGCCCGCACACTTTCGAGATAGCCATTCAGTTTGTCTTTGTCCCGATAAGTCAATTTGCGGTTCAGATCCCGGGATTCTTCCAACACAAAATCGAGGATCGATTTCTGCTGGGCCCGACGCTTGAGGAGTGACTCATGACGTTCATTGGGTGCGCCGGCCCCGAAGAGCCGTTCAAAGTAGAGCCGGGGATTTGGCTCGGGCGGTACCGGTTGGGTTTCGCTGCGCCAGGCAAGGTTGTATTGGTAGGCACAGGAGTATCCGGAATCACAGTTCCCGGACTTGCGCACCATGTCGCAACTTAGTTCGAGCGATGGAAAACGGGTCACGTGTCCGATCTGATTGGCGATCACCTGGTCAATGGAAATCCCCGCCTTGATGTCGGCGCCCGCCGTTTTCTTCACGCGCACACCGGTCAGGAACGTGCCGCTGGCGCGGGCATGATCCCCTGCTCCATCGGGTCCGGGCGTGGCATTCACGTGATCGAGCCCGCCCAGCACCTGCAGGCGATGCTTGACCGC
Organism: uncultured Verrucomicrobiota bacterium; assembly: GCA_964415055.1. Classification (GTDB taxonomy): domain Bacteria; phylum Verrucomicrobiota; class Verrucomicrobiia; order Limisphaerales; family AAA164-E04; genus AAA164-E04. The sequence goes on from CAYPZD010000002.1 coordinate 42,967, forward strand.
GGCCAGCGGGGTAAGCGTCTGGGGAAGCTGAAGATCATTTCCCTGTTTCCCGGGCCACCAATGATTCTGGATGGCGCCGTTCGGAAAGTAGACAAACGCAAGCCGAAGTGGCGCGCCCGTTGCTGTCGTTGCCAGCCCTTGACCAGCGGCTCCCTCGGCCATGATAGAAAGGGGCTTCATGGTTTCCATGGACGGCAAGGCAATGGCGGCGCCCAATCCACGCAGGAAGGATCGGCGATTGAAGGGACGGTTGAGGATGGATGATTTCATTTTACGGTTGTTTGTTGTGTGAATGCGATCGAGTCGTTTGAAACAGATTTGTTCAATGCGTGCAGGGATTCATCAGATTGTCTTTTTTGAAATGCGGATGAGTTCAAAATCCCCATCAGCAACACCGAAAACCTGCCGCCTTGCGCATCGAGATTGACAACGATTTGATCAACCGTCTCCACGTCCCGGTAATCCAAACCGCGCCCCAGCGCGTAAGTCATGAGTTTTTCGGTCAGGCATCGGTAGAAATCCAAACGTCTTGTGCTGGTCAGGATGGATTTGAGTTCACGAATCCCGGTGAAGGCTTCGCCGGTGACGAGTTGTCCTTGGGGAGCCACGGGTTGATCGAATTCCTGATCGCGCCATAATCCTAGTGGATTAAAATTCTCAAGAGCAAGTCCCAGCGGATCCATGCGTTCGTGACAGCTGCGACAAATGGCATCGGCTCTGTGAAGCTCAAGGGTTTCCCTCAGAGTTGGCTCGCGTCCCTCGAAACCCGCGGCTGCTTCTTCCAGCGGAGGCACATCACCGGGAGGCGGCGGCGCGGGAGTTCCGAGCAGGTTGTCCAGGATGAAAAGTCCACGTTTGACCGGAGAGGTACGGGTGGGATTGGATGTCACTGCCAGAAAAGTCCCCTGCGTGAGAATGCCGCCCCTTGGGCTTCCTTCCGGGAGGGAAATCTTGCGCATGCGGTCTCCTTCCACGCCTTCGATGTCATAGTGCCTGGCCAGCTCTTCGTTCAAGAAAGCATAATCACTGTCCAACAATTCCAGCACACTGCGATCATCCTCGACGATGTGTTCGAACAGCATCTCGGTCTCGCGACGCATGGCCCGCCTCAGGGAGCCGTCGAGATCCTTTTGGGGTGGACGGAAAAACTGGAACCGAATTTCACGGAGCGCAGCCACTTCCTTGACCTCCTCTTCGGTCAAGGAATCTTCCGGTTTGCGACGTAGTTCGAAATACCGGCTGCGTTGGCGATCGAGTTTGCGTTCCTCGCTTGATTCACGTGCCAGGATGGCGCGCGCGTTCAGCGGGACACTTTCAATATCCCGCGCCTGCAGCCATTGCCCGATAAATGCATTTCTCCACGCCTCGGAACGCTGATCCTTCAACAGACGATCCACTTGCTGAGCCCATTCGTCTTTCAAGCGACCAGCACTTGCAAGATCCAACAATTCCTGATCAGGCATGGTGGACCAAAGAAAATAGGAAAGACGTGACGCCAACGCGAACTCATCCAGGTTCGGATGTTCACCTGCAAGCAAAGGTTGATCGAGGGTTTCCTCCACCCGGAACACAAAGTAAGGTGATGCCAGGACCGCTTTCATCGCTTCGGCAATACCGGCTTCAAATGATTTTCCGGTTTCCTCCCAGGCCGATTGAGCAATGGTCATGAGCCGATCCACCACCTGATCGGACACCGGACGCCGGTATGCTTTAAAAACAAATCGAGCCAAGGTCTCGCGAGCGTAAACGAGGCGTTCATTTTGATCTTCAGGTGGATGAGGTCGTTGGAAAAAACGATCGTAATTCGGAGGGCGCACCCAATGCTTCTTATCAACCGGTCCCCTGACCGTCGTAAGCGCCAGGCGCAGGTCGACGTTGTTTTTCTTTTCTTCGATGGACTGGAGTGGCTGCAACTGTAGCTTCAGCGTGTATTTCCCAGGCTCAAAGTGTTTGGTGACCGAATAGGGGTAGCGTTTCCGGTTTTGCCATTGGTAAGTGGTTTCAAGAAGCGAGGCGCCATCCAATTCGACATGCACCTGACACTGGCCCGGATCGAAATCAAAATCGCCTCGGACTTCATGCTCCAGCAGCACTTCATATTCTCCGGCAATCTCAATCTCGAAGGAACGTTCCAACTCGACCTCTTCGTAAAAACTATGGCGTGATCGGCGTTGTTCGGGTTGTTGGATGTTCAGCCACTCGGAGTCTCCAAAGTTCTGTTCGGCCATTTGGAGGGGAACAGTCGGGACGGCTTCCGAAACGATCATCTCGGCGGCGTCCATATACTTTTCCATCAGCAATGGCGAAACGCTCAATACATCACCGATATTATCAAAACCAAAACCCGTGTCATCAGGCGGGAACTCTTCGTAAACCTTGAAATCCACTCCCATCAAATCACGGATGGTCTTTTGGTATTCCACGCGATTGAGGCGACGCATGGTCACACGACCGGGATTGGGATTCCCGGGATCCAATTCGAAGACGGACCGTTTGATCCAGGTTTCCAACTCAAGCAGTTGTTCCGGACTGGGCTGAGATTTGTCGGATGGCGGCATCAGCCCGGCACGGAGATTCTTGATGACACGCAGCCAGAGTTCTTTGTCGTTTAACCGATCTGCATTTGATGGGTAAACATCCAGGGCAACCTTGCCCTTGTCCATGCCATCCCCATGGCAATCATAACAAAAATCAATCAGGATTGGCTCGATGTCTCGTTGGTAGTCCAATGCCTGCAAATCCGTTTTCAACAGGCTTGCCAAAACCGGAATAGTCAACATCCAGCACGTGATCGAAAAATGTCGTAGCAATAAATTCATCAGCTTGAATGCTGACAAATGTATAACAAGGATGGGGGGAGTGCAACGCTTTGGACCGCCACCTTGCAGATAGCAAGAATATCACAACAGAGACTTTCCAAGCAATCCGAAGTCCCGACAAGCTCACATTTCTCCAAACTTATTTACCACCAAGGTTTGAAGTTCGGAAAGGACCTTGTCGGCATCCCTGCCACATGCTTCTACCTGCAACCGAGCCCCTTGGCCGGCTGCAAGCATCATCAACCCCATCATACTCTTACCCACCACCCGCTCGCCGTCTTTTTCGACAAATACATCCGCATCGTATTTACTGGCGGTCCTGACGAACATGGAAGCGGGTCTGGCATGCAATCCCATTGCATTCGTTAATTCCAGATCCACCCGGACAGGTTTTAATAATAGATCCTTTGGCATAGCGTTTCACAGTAAGATTGATAACACCATGAAACTGCTTCTGAAAAGAAAACCTAAACTTCAATACGGATCCAGTGAGTCTCTTTTTTGTTCTGGAAGCAGCGTCTTAATCTTATCGACACAACGAGGGTGGAACTTGAACAAAAAATCAAAAATCACCTGAATCAAGCAAGATCCTACGCTCAAGGTGACACACTCAAGCGATGATCGGATTCATCGGACTGCAACAGCACGCCATGTTCCTTGTAAGGTTTGAGCATGAAATGGGTGGAGGTGGAGACCACTCCATCCAGCGTGGAAAGTTTTTCCGAAACAAACGTTGCCACTTCCTTGAGGGTATTGCCTTCGACGATGGCGAGCAGGTCATAGGCTCCGGACATCAGGTAGCAGGCGCGTACTTCGGTATGTTTGGCGATGCGGGAGGCGAGGTGGTTGAATCCACCTTCGCGCTCGGGCGTCAACTTCACTTCGATCACCGCGCGCACGCGGTCCAGCTCGAGTTTCTCCTCATTGATGATGGTACGATACCCAACAATGGTACCATCTTCTTCGTAGGCCTTGATGCGGGCAATGACCTCCGACTCGTCCAACTGCAGCATTTTGGCAAGTTGATCGGGACGGTAAGAGGCGTTTTCACGCAGTAATTTCAGCAAAGGATCCATAAAGCGATTTAATGAGATTGGGTGATGGTTTCTGAAGGTTTTGGTGCAGGCGTCTGGCCTTTGAGTTCGGTCACGATATCCGGCAAATGCTTCAACAGGAAATCGACATCCGCCTCGGTGGAATAATGTCCCAAACTAAACCGAATACTGGACAAAGCTCGACGAGTGGGCACGCCCATGGCCAGCAGGACATGTGATGGCTCCAGAGATCCGGTGGTGCAGGCGGATCCACTGGAGGCACAAATACCCAGGCGATCCAGTTTCAACAGCAACGCTTCCCCTTCCACTCCGTCAAATGCGATGTTGGAAGTGTTGGGGAGTCGGCTGGATTTGCATCCGTTGCGGGAGGTTTGCGGAATCCGGGTCAGGATGGAAGTCTCCATATGATCCCTCAAAGCTTCCAATCGAGCAGAACGCCCTGAATCTTCCAAAGCCATTTGAGCGGCACGACCAAACCCGACGATGCCTGCGACGTTTTCGGTTCCGGCTCGTCGACCGGATTCCTGCCCTCCCCCGAAGATGTAGGAGTTGTATGGAATGCCTTTGCGAACGTACAAGGCTCCGATTCCTTTGGGGGCATAAATTTTGTGCGCAGACAGGGAAAGAAAATCGATCTCGGTGGATTGGACGTCAATCGGCACCTTGCCGGCGGCTTGAATGGCATCGGTGTGAAATGGCACCTCCTTGCTTCGGCAGATGGCAGCCACTTCTTCGATAGGGAAGATCAAACCCGTTTCATTGTTGGCCCACATGATGGAGACGATGGCCGTATCCTCACGGATCATGTCGTTCAACAGACAGATATCCAGCGAACCATCCTCTTCAACGGGAAGGAAGGTCACATCGTAACCCTGCCGCTGGAGAAATTGTCCGTATTTGCGATTGGCGGAATGCTCCACCGCAGTGGTGATAAAATGCTTTTTGGACGGGTTGCGACACAGGGCGCTATGAATGGCGGTGTTGTTGCTTTCAGTCCCGCAACCGGTGAACACGATTTCTTCCGGCTCGGCATTGATCAACGAAGCAATCTGCACACGGGCCTCTTGCAGAGCTTCCTTGACCGGGCGACAAAACCTGTGGGCACTGGAAGGATTCCCCCAGTGCTGGGTATAAAAAGGCAGCATGGCCTCAAGCACTTCCGGAGCCACCTGAGTCGTCCCGTTGTTATCCAAATAGCAAATCGAGTTCATTCTTTACGTCGGAAAGATCTTAGCGGGAGTAAGAGTTCGTTTCAACTCCAGGCTGCAATTTCAAAGACTTAGTTTTTTAGCAATCCCACAGCAAAGTGGAAGTAGGAATAAATGGGAATCATCTTCAATATGATCAAAGTGTGCGGATGCCTGTTTGGAAAAAGCGTAATAGTTGTATCCAAGCTTTACCTCGCACGAAGGCATTAAGATTAAGGAATGCTCTGTCCGTTGACCTATGCTATCCAGAGCGGTGATGACTCACCGCAGTCCAGAGAGATGCACCCAACATTCATATAATCTACTTATTGAAAATTAGTTGCAAAAATCAATCAAGAAGCGGCTGTTTCGCTTTTCCGGAATTTTGCGAACAGATCGCTGAACACCGTATATACCAGCGGAATGACAAACAGGGTCAGGAACGTGCTGGTCAACATCCCCCCCACAACAACCACCCCCATGGGACGCCGACTTTCAGCGCCGGCGCCAAATCCGATGGCGATGGGCAGGATGCCGGATACGGTTGAAACGGCGGTCATCAGGATCGGACGCAGCCGGACGGCGCCGGATTGAGCCATGGCCTGATGTGCGTTCATGCCCTTTTCCATCAGTTGATTGGCAAATTCCACCAGCAGAATGCCGTTCTTGGTCACCAGACCAATCAGCAGCACCAATCCGATTTGGCTGAACAGGTTGATGTTCATGGCGGGAATCGGTGTGATCAACCCGACTTTCCCCAGTGTCCCCAACAGCCAAAGCAACCCAAAGGCCCCCACAGCTGCAAGGGGAACCGTCAGCATGACGGTAAACGGATGCACCAGACTTTCGAACTGGGAAGCCAGCACCATGTAAACAATCACCAAGGACAGGATCATCACCCAATAAATCTCCTTGCCGGCATCCTGAAGATCCCGGGATTCGCCGGACCAATCGTAGAGGAATCCTGCAGGCAACTGCTCGTCCAACATGGCTTTCACCTTGTCCACCGCGGTGCCCATGGTCACGCCCACCGGACTGCCGGAGATCGTGGCGCTGCGAATGCGGTTGTAGCGTTCGATCTTGTTGGGAGCAACGCCCACTTCGCGACGGATGATGCTGGACAACTGGATCAGATTCCCGTCCTGATTGCGCACATAAATCTTGTCGAGATGCTCGGGGGTCAATCGACTCTCACGTTCCAACTGTGCGATCACATCATACTCTTTACCGTCTTTCTTGATGCGACTGATATCCAGTCCGCCGAATAAAATCTGCAAGGTTCGCGAAACATCCTGAATCGAAACGCCCAGGGCGGCCGCCCGGTTGCGGTCGATGTCCAGCTTCAGTTCGGGTTTGTTCATTTCAAACGAACTCTGGACGTTTTGAATGAAACCGGACTGTCGCAGTTGATTGACAAAATCTGTCACAAACGCGTCCAATTCCTCCAGATTCGATCCCTGAATAACCACCTGAAACGGTGATCCAAAACTGCGATTGATGGTTTTGGGGATATTAGGAATGGCAATGGCACCTTCCACCTCAGAGAAAAACCGGGTTCTCAAACCTCCCGGCGCGTTGACGATTTCCTGTACACTTCGATCCCGTTCCTCTTTTAGATGCACAAATACGATCCCGTTGTTGGCCAAACCCGGCCCAGAAAATCCGGGCGCCACCAAAGAACCGTAGATGGAAATCTCGGGAGTTTCGGAAAGAATCTGCTCCATCTGAAGCAGCATGCGGTTCGTGTATTCGGCGGTCGAACCTTCCGGCGCAATCACGAAACAAAACAATCGCCCCTTGTCTTCTTCCGGCAGAAAATCACCTTCCAGGTGTGTATAAAGCAATTGGCTTGAGATAAACAAGGCAACAGCGATCGCCCCCAGGATGCCCAGCCTGGCGACAACGGACAAATCCAGCAAACGCTGTAACACACTTTTATAAATCCGGGTGACAAAGTGAAGTGTCGCTTCGAAGCGTCTTACCAGAAAACCCTGCTTGTTCCCGCTCGGCCGCAAAATACGCGAAGCCATCATGGGAGTCAGAGACAAGGCCACAAACGTCGAAACAATCACCGATCCGGCAATGGCCACCGCAAACTCAACGAACAGACGTCCGGTGGTGCTGGATTGAAAGGCCAGCGGGGTGAACACCGCAACCAGAGCGACGGTCGTTGCAATGACGGCGAAAGTAATTTCCTTCATACCCTTGAAGGCGGCCTCCATGGGCTTCATACCCTCTTCGATATGACGATGAATGTTTTCCAGCACAACAATGGCATCATCCACCACAATCCCGATGGAAAGCACCATCGCCAACATGGTCAGGATGTTGATGGAAAAGCCAAGCAACTGCATGACCGCAAACGTTGCTATGATCGAAACCGGAATGGCCACGGCCGGAACCAGCGTGGCCCGGAAGTTGTGGAGGAAGACAAAAATCACCGTCACCACGAGAAAAAACGCGAATCCCAGGGTAAACCAAACCTCGCTGATGGAATCTTCCACAAAGGTGGATTCATCATAATTGACAACCATTTCGATCCCGTCAGGCAAGGTCGGTTGGATTAATTTGAGTTGATCGCGGATGCCGTGGGAAACGGAAACGGAGTTGGCTTTGGATTGTTTGACGATGCCGAGGAAGATGCAGGGCTTTCCATTGTTGCGCGCGCCGGTACGTTCATTTTCCACTCCCTGTTCGGCGTAACCGACATCCCGCAAGCGAACAAATCGATCCCGATCCTGCCGAATGACCAGTTGGTTGAACTCTTCAACCGTTTTCATTTCGCCCTTGGTCTGAATGGTCATCTCACGGTCCCAGTTCTCGACACGTCCGCTCGGAAGCTCGACATTCTGTTCTCGCAAGGATTGCTGGACGTCCAGAATGGTCACCTGATGTGCGGCCATTTTTTGCGAATCCAGCCACAATCGAATGGCGAAGCGTTGTTCACCGCCAATGAAAATGGAAGAGACACCTTCAACCGTCTGCAAACGGTTCTTAATCTGTTTTTCGGCCAGATCGGTCAACTCGATGGGCGTGAAACGATCACTGCTCATCCCCACCCAAATGATGGGGCGCGCATCGGAATCCTGCTTGGAAATGACCGGCTCGTCGATGTTCTCGGGCAATCGTCCCCTGATGCGGGAAACACGATCCCGCACATCCTGCGAGGCAATATCGATGTCCCGCGATAGATTGAACTCGATGGTGATGTTGCTCACCTGCTCCCGACTCTCGCTGGTCAGGGTTTTGATGCCCGGGACGTTGTTGACCGCCTCTTCCAACCGTTCGGTGATTTCCGTTTCGACCACAGAGGCATTCGCGCCGGGGTAAACGGTGGTGACATTGACGATGGGAGGATCAATATCGGGCAATTCCCTCACCGGCAGCCGACTCAGACTGATCGCGCCAAAAAGCACCAGAGCCAGGCTCATCATGGTGGCCAGGACGGGACGACGGATGCTGATTTCCGGCAACTTCATGCGAGGTGTTATTGGTAAATTTCGGCCGCTTCAGCCGGGGCAAGTTTAACAGGTGATCCGGGGCCGATTTTCTGGGTACCTTCGACGATAACCTTTTCCCCTTCGGCAAGACCTTCCAGAATTTCGACCTTTTTGGTTTTTCTTTCACCGACACGGACCGTGCGGAATTGGGCGGTATCATCGGCATCCACCACATATATCATGGCGCGCTCTTCGTCCAGGGTCCGGAAAATGGCCGGTTCGGGTATGACGATGGCTTTATCCCGGATAGTGAGTGTCAGGTCCAATGTGGCAAACATACCCGGCTTCAACAATTCGTCCGGATTAGCCACCGTTGCCTTGACCAGGGTGGTGCGGAGTTCCGGTTCCACAAAGGGAGCCACGAAGTAAACGGTTCCCTCAAACTCGTTCCGGGGATAGGCGGCCACATTCACATCAATGGTCTGACCGGTTTTGCAGACACTGAGAAATCGCTCCGGAACATTGAACTCAAGCTTGACCGGATCGAGCGCCACCAACCACGTCAGCGTTGTATTCTGAGAAATCACCTGCCCGGGACTCACCTGCCTGGAACCTACCGTTCCGCCAAAAGGTGCCGTGATCCGGGTATCCTTCAACTGACGCTTTCGCAGATTGAGCAAGGCCGTATCGGCCTCGAACCGGGTCTTGGCCTGGTCAAATTCCTGTTTGGAAATCAGCTTGCCCTCGAGGAGTTCGCGGTTTCGATCGTAATTGGATTGGCTCAAAGCCAGATTCGCTTCCGCTTCCACCACCGCTGCCTGCAGTTTGCTCCGATCCAGCTCGATCAGGAGCTGGTCTTGTTCAACATGTTGCCCCTCGGTGAAATGGATCGACTCAATGATGCCCGCCGTTTCTGACTTAAGTTCCACCATTTCATCCGCCGCAACCGTTCCGATCAAAGAAAGCGTGTCGGCAACGGCCTCGGTTTTTGCAGGGACCGCGACCACCTGGGTGGGCATCATCATCATGGGACTCCCGCCGGATGCGGCATCTTCCTCAGGACCACAGCCCACGAGCAACCCGAATCCCAGCAAGCAGACAGGAACACACAGATAGTAATTGCCTTTAAGTATCATGAATGAAACAACTCCCACATGCTGGTCGTTGATGGTTTCCAGCAGAAGGAGGTAGACCACTCTTCACGGGAACACCAATCGATGCAAGTGGATTCGATGTGGAAAAAGAAGGGACGGGTGCAAGTCATTACCTAAACAATGGAGGGGAGAGTTCCACCTCTCCCCAAACTTTCCCCTTGAAAACGTTTCTGTGCAAAAGAAATGGAACGCGGGGAAGCAACAATTAATCGAATGACTGTGGTCCATTGTAAATACTCCAGCACTTGCCAAGGAATATGACCAAATCATGTGGCGCGTAAGCCTGACGCGTTTGCGGCTCGTCGTTGGGAGAACTCGCCCTTCTATCAAAAATTTGACCGCCCCCCCAAAGCGAAGAATGAGGTATCAAATGGAGCGGGTAGGATCCAAATGATAAAGGGCGATCCCCACCGTTAAAAAACCTATGACTAACAATAAGTCCATTTTTCTTTCTTGAATAATTTTGTCTCAAACTTGAATGGAGCGATGGTTCCCTTGTCTCCGCCAAGAGACACGAAACAATTACCAGGTGAATGGATGGTTGTTATCAGACGCTTTTCAAAGCTACTTGAGGAACCATCGCCACATTCAAGTTATCCGCAAAATATTTGTGATAAAAAGTGCTTCCAAGTATCCAATATAGCACATTCCATGCCTTCTCATGCATGAGAAGTGCAGCGATCAGCCCCGTTGACCACCGGGCCTTTCATGTTCTATTGCTTTGGAAAACGGCTTCTACCCATTGAAGTAACGGGCAAACTTCACTCCTTGACGACAAACGTACCTCCGGAAACTTCAACGCGCAAGGCATTTGGAAGATTTCTGGGGTTTAGTTGTATCACCATCGTATGCTGACCGGCCGGCAAGGTGACGGTCATTTCGGGATGAAACTCAAGCGAACGCCCATCAATCCAGACCTGAGTATCTTCATGGGCGTCAAACTTAAAAGTCACCGGCTCGTTGGTGGTTTCAAACACACAACTCGCCATGAGCCCGATCAGGCTGGTCACCTGGTTGATATTCCTGAGCTGCAAGGCTTCCGCCATCACGGGCTGGGGTAAACGCCCATCCACCAGAGTATCCGCGTTTTTCCAGGCGGGACCTGATGTGTCACCAATGATCTTGTCGATACCGAATTGCTCGTCGGTGTGCTTGCCCGCGCGCAATTTCCAACGACGGGCTATGTTGTTGCGGGCAGCGTCAAATGGACCTGGTTCACCCAGTTTGGACAGAAATTGAAAGAGATCCCACTGCTCTTGCTCGGTCAAGGTGGCAATCAGACCCGATGGCATCATCGAAGCCCCCATCACCCTTTGACTGACATCTTTTTTGGGAACGGAAACGATCTGATTGACCGCATTTCGGATGAAGATCTCTTCGTTGTTCTCAGAATGGAGAATCCCCGTATACTCTTCGAAATCTTTGGTTTCCACAATGATGGTATGATACCCCTCCTTGATCTTGGCATTGGGAGCCAACAGGGATTCAACCAGATAATCCGTCGGAGCACTGGCGCCAATGGATGTCAGATCAGGCCCCACCTGACCTCCCACTCCTCCGATGGCATGACAGGCGATACAGGCCAGTTCCAAACGCCGGTAAACACTTTCACCACGATACGGATCCCCCTTTTCCTCGGCAGCCTGAGCCATCCGCTTCATCATGGCGACATCCACTCCGTCCTGATCGGAAACCAGAGATCCGGCTCTTTCAAGAGCCAGCAAAAGTTCGGATTCATTGCGGCCTGCCTTTTGCACGCTACGAATACCAGCCTGGGCGGCTGCTTTGCTTAATTCGACATCTTTCAAGGCGCCGGAGACCACCTGGAACACGTTGCGACGCTGAATGAGGTAGGTCCAGAGAGCTTCCAGTTCCGAGTCCGATTCCAGATCATTCATTACCGCCCAGATAAAGGGCAATGCCTGTTTGGGTTTCAAACTCGCAAGGGATTGAACCGACAAACGCCGGATCAACATGGATTCGCCTTGTTCGGAAAGTGACTTCAGCGATTCCCATGCCGCACCGCCACCGATGGCGCCGAGAGCCTCCACGGCACGAGCTCTTACCTGGAGGGAGGTGTCCTCGTTCACCACGGTGTTTGTCAAAGACTCCAAACCATCCGACAGTTTCCATTCCCTTGCCAAATCCAGGGCGGCGAGTTGCACACGTTCATCAGAATGCCCAAAGAGATCCGTGAGCGTTCCCCGGTTCGCACTGGGTTTCGCCTGACGCAAGCGGGAAGCTTCGTTGAGTGACTGAATGCTCTTCAAAACGGTTTCCGTGGATGCGTCCGAATCCTCGATGATGGACAACATCCGGTTCAGTTGCCCCGTGGTTCCGGCTTTTGCGATGAGCCCCATCCAGGGACCAGTGGCCAATGCTTCATCGGACATGCTTTGCGTCAGGGGCCCCAATACTTCCCGGGCTTTGCTACTGTCAATCGCCGTCAAGCCAAACTCCAATTGAGCATCCTTGCCTTCCGGATTCCATCGACCGTTTCTGATGGACTCAATCCAGGGATCCGCCAGGTCATTCATGGTCAACCAAAGCGCATAATCCACAAACCGGTCCATCGGCTTGTCCAGAACAGTCAATGCCAGTGCGGCAGCAGCGCCACTATTTAATTTGGGCAGAATTCGAAGCGCTTCCAGACGAACGCGGGGGTGTTCATCTGCAATCAGTTTTTCCAACCATGCCTCGTGGTTTTCAATATCTTCCAGCCAGAACCCAAGCACTCGAGCCGCAGCCGCACGGACACGCCCGTCGCTGGACTTGAGCAACGTTTCCAACAGGGGCTGATGGACCTGGTCCAATGATTGATACATCCACAAGGCTTGTAATTGTTCCTCATCGTTACTCAGATCTTGTTGCCATTCGTTCAAGACACCAAAAATGCTCTCACCCTTTTCCGTCAGAATCCGTCGTGCCTGTTTCTGATTGAATCCGTTCGATGTCAGCAGTTGATCGAGCAACTCGCGTTCGCTCATGGCCATCAAGTTCGGGCGGGGCAACAGGGATTCATTGCGGTAACTGATCCGCCAAATCCGACCGGTTGTCTTGTCGCGCCTTGGATCCCGGAAATCCACTTCTCCGTGTTGAATGATGGGATTGCTCCAGTCCGCCACATAAAGAGCGCCATCGGGGCCGATCTTGACATCGATGGGCCGGAAGGTGGCATCCAGCGAGCGCACCAAATCTCCCGCCTCCTGAGCGGCATATCCGGCATCCTGCTCGGAAAGGGCAAAACGAACGATCCGATGGGCCCGAAAATCACAGGTGATGGCGGACCCTTGCCATTCCTCAGGCCAATGCTCACTCTGAATCAATTCCAGACCACAGAACTTGGGATAGGCTCCGGGGCTCACACTATCCAGCAAACGCCGGGCGCCGGCATAGGTGAAATACATCGCACCCGGCACACCGTAGCTGATCCCCTGGAAACCCGCGCCATCGGTGACAAAGGACTGACCATACCGGTCAAACTGATGCCCCCATGGATTGCAAAAACCACGCAGGTAAACATCCAGCTCCAAGGTGGAAGGACGAAGGTGCAACACACCTCCACTATTCAATCGAACCAGACCATTGGGTGTTTCAAGGTGGCTATGAATGTAGATCGACTGATTCATGTAAAGCTGACCGTCATGTCCCCAGCGCAAAGTATGCAGGATGTGATGGGTGTCTTCCGTCCCGAATCCGGACAACACAATCCGCTTCTCATCAGCCCGACCATCACCGTCGGTATCTTTCAGATGCAACAGTTGGGTGCTTTGCCCCACATAAGCTCCGCCGTCGCCCGGCTCGATACCGGTTGGCATCAATAACCCATCGGCAAAGACCGTTGTTCGATCGGCAATGCCGTCCCGATTGGTATCTTCCAGAATCAGGATCTGATCATCGGCTTCCTGACCGGGTTTGATTTGGGGATACAATTTCGAGCCCGCCACCCAGAGCCGTCCTTCCGGATCAAAATTGATCTGGATAGGTTTGCTCAACATGGGGGTCTCGGCATAAAGCGTCATTTCCACTTCGGGTGACAACTGAAAATCCGGATGCTGACTGGCGTTCAAGGTTTGAACGGGTTCTCCCAAGTTGGATCGTGTTTCAGGCACAACCGGTTCCGGCACACGCCAGGCCAAAGCGGTCTCTTCAGTCAGGCCATCTTCTACTTTGACCAGTTCATACGTATGTCTCCTGGGAATGGAAAGCGCATGAATGGCCAGCTCCTTTTCATCAATCAAGGGATCAAACTGCGGAATCTCCACCGCATTCTGCCCTTGTTCATGCTTTCGAAACCCAAAAAGATACGTCTGGTTCTGAGGCCGGAATCGATGGAAGAACAACTCATTCTTCTCAACCACCATTTGTCTCAACGCCTCGGATTGATCAAATTGTGGCCCACGCTGAAGGGCTTGTCCCTGCTCCCATTGAGAAGCTGTGCGCACGGCGTATACCTTGCCGTCCACCTTCAGCGCATACGATCCCGCATTCAGGCCGGTAAACCGGATCATACGAGAAGGAAGGGAGGAAGGATAGACGGCATCATTCTCGTCAGTATTGGGAAATGGCAATTGATCATCCCGCCCTTCAAATCGAATACCACCGTTGCCGGTGCTCACCTTGAACACCTGGAATCCCTTGGAAGCAGTGCCGACCTCGCCGCTTGAAGAAACATCCAGCGTCCAGGCCCAAGGCTCACATTGCATGACCTGTTGATACAAATCAGCAATCCGGGCAAAGCCATAGGGAGTTGGATGAATGCCGTTTTGGGTAAAGGATCGTTTGAAGGCATCCGATCGGCCATCGCCCAGTCCGTTGAAAAGATCGATGAAGGGCTGTTGACGTTCGTTCGCGATGGATTGGATGGCATTCGAGTAAACCCTCAAATCCTGGTTATGCGCCTGGGGGTCCGGCAGGTCGCCCCCCATGAATTCGTGGCGCATCGGACCAAAAAACACAAACCGAACCGCAGCGTCCTGTTTGGCAACCTGCTGAACATTGTCCAGCAGACGATTCATATCCGCCCGAAACTGGGCCAGAGCACCGCGCCCTTCCAACGAAGAAGCCATCCCATACCCCAACATCACAACGGTTGGTTGAAAGGCTTCCACTTCCTTCAGAATCAAGTCCTGCCAGGTATCGCGAGGCTTGCTCCAGTCGAAGCTGGCTCTGGATTGACCGGAGGGGTTGTCGCCGCTCCAGGACAAATTCCGAAACACCAAGTTGTGGTGTGGATACCGAACGGTCAGGCGGGTCTCCAACTGCCCCCATATCTGCTCACGTTCCAGCAGAGTGTCTCCAATGAACGCAATACGGTCATTCTCCTTCAAATGAAAGGCGTAGGGAGAAGCTTGTTGAGCCCGGGCAGGGACGGAGCCGAAAATAACCGCCACGGCAGTTACCAGGACGAATGCCAACTGTTTCATCGAATGCATGCGATTGTTCATGGGAAACCTGAGATTCATGATTAATGCCTTATGATTCCGGAGGAGCATCTTCACTCAATGACAGTTGCCACTCGGAATACATCCATTGAATAAGGAACGGTCGAAAAATTCAAGCGCGACGTCCAAACAAAAAAGAGCCGGCAGCGTGTCACTGCCGGCTCCATTAGGTTTTGAAATAAAACGAGTATGAATGGCTAATTATCCGAAGAAGACGTGTCTCCCAAAATGTCGATGAAAGCCTCCGTTTCCTCAATAGATCGATTCATATCGGCTATCAACTGGCCGATTTCTTCTTCAATCCGGAATGTTTCATCTTTCAATGATCCGATGGCCTGGGCGTTGAGATTATATTTCGTGTGAATGCGATCAGAATTTATACCGCAAACTTGAAACCACCTTCAGGTCGTTGCTCTTGCGGCCCGCTGCGGGTTCATTATCGAACATGTCCTGAATGGTCAAACGTAAGCCGAGCTTTTCGGTCAAATCAGAATCAATACCGATTTCAGCAACGATCAAGTAGTTGGAAAACTGATCCACCTGTGGAATGTATTCGATTTTTTGCCACATTCTAGCTCGATCGCTGATTTTATATTTGGCGGATTCGGCAACACGCAGAGACATATATTGATCTGTCACACCACCGACATTTTCAGCCACAAAACCCGGACCAAGTTCCCCACTGAGCTCGAATTTGTCCTTCTTATAGAAATAATGACCCAAACCCGGACTGACCGTGAAACGATAATCAACGTCCGCAATGGCATCGTGCAGAATGGATGTGTTGATCAAGGCGTAGCTGCGGTCATTGGTGAACAAACGGTTATACTGGCTGAAACCACGGAGGGTTTCGTTGTTCTTCACCCCTTCCACTTCACCGATACTGGCATCGGCGCCCAGACTCAGTTCGTTCATCTCCCATTTTTTCAATCCCAGAATACTGGCAGTAGCCAAAAGGGTATCGTTGTTACCTTGAGTCAGGGTAAAGCCAACCGACGCGTTGGTTTCCCACTTTGGTTTTTCAGTGACTTCCGCCTCTTCCGCTGCACGCAGGGAGGAAGATTGCAGACCGATCATCACTACAACGGCAACAAACCATTGAAGGGGGTTTTTGAATGTATGTTTTGTATTCATATTCCTTGGTTAAAAAAACGTGTCAGAAATCTCTTTAGGAAAAACAGCGTCATAGCTTCAGAAAAAGGTACGCGCACTGCCTCTCCAAGAGACGTGAGGAGGTATACTACATGAGGAATCCTGTCAAACCCGGATGACTGGATTTGACAGCTCTCCCACTCCGGAAACTTTGATCCCAACACGGTCTCCTTCTTCCAGAGTAAAATCATCATCCGGCACCACACCCGTTCCGGTCAGCAACACGGCGCCTGATGTAAACGTTTGGGAACGAAACAAGTATCCAGCCAGTTCATCAAAAGAACGCTTGATCTGGCTGATGGATGTTTCTCCCTCGAAAACCACTTTACCATCCCTTTCAATGCAGACACCTATCGTCCAGCCACGCACGGTCTCCTCGTCCGGACCCAGCACCAACCAGGGCCCGAGGGAACAACTGCGATCATACATTTTGGCCTGAGGGAGATAGAGCAGATTCTCGCCCTCGATATCACGGGAACTCATGTCGTTGCCAATGGAATACCCAACCACTTGCCCCTCAGAATCCATGACCAATGCCAACTCAGGTTCAGGCACATTCCATGTGGCGTCCTTGCGGATTCCGACCGGATCACCGGTCGCCACCACTTTCTCCGGCAACGATTTGAAAAAGATTTCCGGGCGAGGAGCGTCATAGACCTTGTCATAAGCCGTTGCGCTGAAGTCCGACTCTTCCATCCTCGCCGTTTTACTGCGTAAATAAGTCACCCCTGCCGCCCACACTTCCTGCTTGTCCACCGGCGCCAGGAGACGAACCTCTTCGAGCGGGCAAGCACCCTCTGTCGCCTGATTGAGCTTCTCCTGAAGCGCGGTTCTCCTGGACTTGTCAAAGAGGGAGACCACATCCCGGATCCCATAGATACTCAAATCGATAACCTGGTTGGCTTCATTCACAACACCCACTCGAGGGGAGTCGTTGTCTTTGGTAACAAATCTACAAACACGCATGATGGAGATACTCATAAAAGCGACCGCGGGATTTTGCCAGCTTATTCATTTTGACAGCCCAAACTTGCAGGTTCCGCCCCAAGCCTCTAAAACAAATCCCATGCAAACCTATCAGGCAACATGCATTTTCGACGGCAAAGCCACGCTGGCTGAGGGTCCCGGTTGGGATGAAAATCTCCAGGCGATCGTCTGGGTTGATATCGAACAGGGAAAAATCTGCCGTTTCCACCCCAGGGAACATCGCAATGAAACCTGGGCTCTGAGCCAACGGGTGGGTTGCGTTGTTCGCACATCCAACGGCCATCTTCTGGCGGGAACACAGTCCGGCCTTTTGCGCCTGGATCCCTCCTCCGGCAAAACCACCTCCCTCCAGAATCCGGAACCCGGATTGCCGGACAATCGATTCAACGACGGCAAGTGTGACCCTCAAGGTCGCCTCTGGGCAGGCACCATGTCCTGCAAGGAAGAAGAAGGAGCCGGCAGCCTCTACCGCATCACGAAAGACGGTGAGGTAAAGAAAACAGTTGAATCCGTCACCATTTCAAACGGGCTCGCGTGGTCCAAAGATCATCGCACCATGTACTACATCGACACACCGACACGCCATGTGGACGCGTTTGATTTTGATCCTGATACGGGCGAAATCAGCAATCGCCGTCACGCCATCGAGATTCCGAAAGACATGGGATATCCGGACGGCATGACCATCGACGCCAAAGGAAACCTCTGGGTAGCTCTCTGGGCCGGATGGGGTGTTGGCTGTTGGAATCCAAACACAGGCGAATTACTTGGCAAAGTGGAGATCCCGGTCGAATGCGTGACGGCATGCTGCTTTGGAGGTGAGGACTACCGCACCCTTTTCATCACCACCGCCAGTCGTGATCTCGACGAGAAAGGCCACCTTGAGCAACCTCAGGCAGGAGGGTTGTTTTCAGCAGATGTGGGCGTGGCGGGATTGCCGACCCCCGTATTTCAGGAGGATTGATTCGATCAGGCCTCATGGATGCTTTGACCTGTTTTCCCAAACGATTTCTAAATGAGTGAAGAAACTCCATCCCTGATTGATATCGGGCTCAACCTGACACACGATTCGTTCGACAAAGACCGTGGCGAAGTGATCCGCCGGGCGGTCGACCTGGGTGTGCGTCGAATGATACTGACCGGCGCCAGCGAAGAAGGCAGTCAAAAAGCTTTCGAACTGGCCCGGAAACAGAACCGGCACTTTTTTGCAACCGCAGGCATTCATCCCCACCATGCAAAAGATGTGAATGGTGACACCTACACCGTGTTAAAGGACCTCCACGCAAAGGATGAAGTCGTGGCGGTGGGAGAGTGCGGTCTGGATTACTTCCGAAACTTCTCGCCGAAATCCGCGCAGGAAAAAGTGTTTATCGCTCATTTGGAGATGGCGGTCAAAAACCAACTCCCCATGTTCCTGCATCAACGGGACGCGGGAGATGCATTCGTTTCCATTTTGAAGGATTTTCGGGAGAAGATAAACGGAGCCGTCGTCCACTGTTTCACGGATTCCAAAAAAGTGCTTTTTCAATTACTGGATCTGGATTGCCACATCGGGATCACCGGTTGGATTTGTGATGAACGTCGTGGGCACCACCTGAAGGAACTCGTGGCAAGCATCCCGGCAAATCGTTTGATGATTGAAACCGACGCGCCCTACCTCATGCCACGGGATCTTGATCCCAAACCGAAAACACAACGCAACGAACCCATGCACCTACCCCACATCGCCCGGGAAATCGCACGATGCGCCGACAAACCCTTTGAGCAATTGGCCAGAGAAACGACTGAAACAGCGGAAGCATTCTTTGAACTGCCAGCCACATCCGACAACCGGGGAGAGGAACAAAACTCATGAAAATCATCTCCTGGAATGTCAACGGAGTGCGGGCGGTGATTGGCAAAGGCTTGCTTGATTTCATCGATTCAGTGGATGCCGATGTCATTTGTCTGCAGGAAACCAAAGCACAACCGGACCAACTCACCCACATCGAGTGGCCGGATGGATATGAATGCCACTGGAATGCGGCGGTCAAGAAAGGCTACTCCGGGACGGGTATCCTGACACGACAGAAACCCCTGAAAGTTTGGGACGGTCTGAACATCCCGGAACATGACCAGGAAGGGCGCGTCCAGAACGTGGAATTTGATTCCTTCATCCTCGTCAATGTTTATACACCGAACGCCCAGCACGCATTGGCACGCCTGGACTACCGGCTCGAATGGGATGCCGCTTTTCGAAAGCACGTTCTGAAATTGCAAAAGAAGAAACCCGTATTGTTCTGCGGTGACCTGAATGTTGCGCACCAGGAAATTGATTTGGCTCGGCCAAAAGAAAACGTCAAGAACCCGGGATTCAGTCCGGAGGAACGCGCGTCCTTCACCCGACTGGTAGAGGCCGGATTCATCGACACGTTTCGTGAATTTGAATCCGGAGGGGGCCATTATTCCTGGTGGAGTTATCGGGCTGGAGCCCGAGGGAGGAATGTTGGGTGGCGTATTGATTATTGCTGCATTTCACCCGATCTCCGCCCCCGCTTGCAGTCGGCATTCATCATGCCCGAGGTGATGGGATCCGATCACTGCCCGGTGGGTGTCACACTTAAATAAAGCCCATCGCGATCAACGTCCAGGCAGCGATGACTCGAAAACCATCCTAACAAAGATCAGTCATGACGAATTTGAAATTCCATTTTCGCCGAGCCACGTTGGAGGATCTGGATGTGCTGCGTGGTCTTTGGCAAACCGCGCTCTATTCACCCATCGAACTTGAAAAGCACCTGACCGAGTTTCAATTGGTGGAAGGTGATGACGGACGTTTACTGGGAGCCCTTGGGATTCACGTCGATGGCGAGGAAGCCTGGATTCATCACGAAGCTTTCACCCACCCAACAACCGAGTCCGCCATGCGGGAAGCCCTGTGGCATCGATTAAAAATCATGTTTGGCAATCAGGGGGTCCATCGGGTTTGGACAAGAGAGAAGGCTGAATTTTGGAATTCAATCGGCTTTCGGATGCCTACCGTGGATGAAAAACAAAAGTTTCCGACCGGGCTGGGAACAATGGATCGGTCTCTCAAGGTTTTTCCCTTAAGAGATGCCAAGGCCGAAAAAATCATTGAAAAGAAAATGATCGAGCTTCAGGCAACCCGTTTTGAAGAAGAATCCCAAACTGAACGCCGAACCCGTATCATCCGCGTCATTGCATGGTCCCTCGCAGGCTTTTTGATGGTCCTGCTGGCCTACTTCACGATTCGGGGTCTGATGTTATTGCCTCAGATTCGTGATGGGCGTTGAAGGCATCGGCATGATAAGAACTCCGCACCATGGGGCCACTCGCCACATGAACAAATCCTTTCTCCCGGGCCGCATTTCCCAACTGATCGAATGTCTCCGGTGGAATGTATTCCTTGACGGAAAGATGTTTCAGACTGGGCTGCAAATACTGTCCAAGGGTGAGGATGTCACAATCCACACGCCTCAAGTCGTCCATCGTTTCGTTCAATTCCGCTTCGGTTTCTCCCAGGCCAAGCATCAGGCCTGACTTGGTATAAACACGATAATCCGCCCTTTCCCTTACCATGCCCAAAACAGCCAACGAACGTTCGTAAGTGGCTCGGGATCGCACTTCCGGAGTTAAGCGACGGACGGTTTCCATGTTATGATTAAAGATGTGGGGACGTGCCGAGAGCACGGTATCCACAGCGTCTTCTTTCAGCAAAAAATCAGGAGTCAACACTTCGATCACCATGTCCGGGCATCGTGAACGGACCGCTTCAATGGTTTGCCGAAAATGTTCGGCTCCCCCATCCTGCATGTCATCCCGGGCAACAGCGGTGATGACCACATGCTTGAGCTGCATTCGGGCGGCGGCTTCGGCGACACGCTCCGGTTCTTCTTTGTCCAGAGGCAGTGGTTTCAAAGTCGAAATGGCACAGAAACCACAGGCACGCGTACAGCGATCGCCGGCAATCATGAAGGAAGCTGTCCCCTTGCTCCAACATTCCCAGTGGTTGGGACACTTTGCGCTTTCGCACACCGTGTGGAGATTTAACTCATCCAACAACCCTCTGGTCTGGGCAAACGTATGTTCAGTCGGCAATGCCCGCCTCAACCATATCGGCAGGCGTGGTCGCGCTTGTTGCGTGGTGACTGTCTCCATGGTGTTCAACCCTGTTAACCTCAGACAAGCTTGTCAAATCCTTTGGCCCGCCACCACTGCTCCAGCTCATCCACATCGAAGTCGGCCAACACTTCACCGTTCACTTCAATGGACGGAGTCATAGTGCGCCCGGTCAACTCCCTCAATTCCTTCATGGCACATGGATCGGAAATGACTTCCAAAGGTTCAAAATGGATCTGACGGGATTTGAGCCAGTCGATGGCTTCGTGACACCAACCGCAGTAGGATTTGATGAACAAACGTATTTGAAGGGGAGAATCAGACATATTCAATAAAGGACAACTATTCAGGATTCGGTAATGATGGTATCGCGATGCTCGTAGCAAGGCGCACAACAACAGAGCAATCTGAGAGGCACGTCTCCAGTATTCCAAAGCTTATGCTTTTGTCCGGGCAATATGGCAATGGCATCCCCGACACGAACATCTTGAGATTCATCCTCGATCCGCATTTTACCTTCTCCTGCAAGTATGAAATAAATTTCCTCCGTTTCAGAGTGATAATGCTCATCCGTACTGCCCCCGACTGGAACGGTTGCCTCAGCCAGACTTTGATTTCGAACGGCCGAATTCCGATAAGCCAGCAGCTCACGAATCTGAGAGCCGTCCTTGGTAATGAAGGGCTCCACCTGATCAAGGTTTACTTTTTCCATAGGATCAATCGTAACGCACCATCGGATCGATGTGAATCGGATTATCCGGACTTAACAATGTTTACCGGCCACTGCGAAGCGAACGTGCTACCAACGAATTAAATTTATTCGGCAACAACCCGGATCGTATGTTTTACAGGCTGAAATGATTTTCGGATTTCTTCAGCAAGCGGGGCCCGCACCTTTTCGGTCAAAGCAGCCGCCAATTCAGGTTCCTGCCTGCCTTCCGGACCATGAAAGATCTGCTTGATCTGCCTTGTTTCATAAGACTGCTTGGCAGCAACAGCGCCATCGACTTTTTGAAATGCGCCACTGAAAGGATTCACCGGAAATGCATCTGCCAAATTGATCCCGGCCCGCAACTGATCAGATGTAAACACTTCCTCAAACTCACCCCAAATGACACGATATTTCAGAGCCTCGGCTTCTCGCACTTTCAACACAAAGCGACTCAAATCCTGAAAGAAAGGAACCCATTCCATCCCCGATCGCATGCTGGAATCATCCCCCAATGGACCTTCCGCACAAAACGGATACTGACGACTTAACACAGTAACCTCCCCCTTCGAGGCGTCCAATACTTCATGCAAACCAGTGACGGTTGTTGTCCCGCCACTGAGATTCATGGTGATCTCCCCCAAATTCCCGTCCAATCCAAATGCCTTCAAAAACGCGTAGGCCATGACCACCTGACCGGCCCATCCCGGATGCACACCGTCTTTGCCAGTGATCATATAATCCTTTCCATATTGCTGCTGGGCGACATATCCCTGAACCAACATGGGCAGGTAAACATCCGCGAAAGCAACGTTCTCTTCGCGAGCCAACCGAATATCAATATTTCGCAGAGCAAGTAGGCCAAGGTTCAAATCCTGCACCGTACCGTCAGCCGAACGCACCCACGAGGGCATTTTTCCGACGGTACCTGCGGAACCTTGCACCACTCTGACTCCATGCGTTTTGAATGCCTGGATGATGGCGCGTGAACTTTCCTCGTATTCCCTGCCGATCTCATCGGTGAATGGGCGATATCGATGATCGTTCATTCCATAGCAAGTGGTCGCTATGGTCGGGCGAAAACGAAGGACATCATTGGTCATGCGAGCCTGGAATCCGGGAGCCTTTTCACCACTCCAACCAAACTGACGCACCGTTATCCGCAACTGCGGCACACAGACCGTCAGATAAGTTTCCATGATGCGGGAATACATTTTCTGCTCGGTGATGGAATCGCCACAGATGGCCAAACGATCGCCCTCTTTCAGCATCAAAGCACCTGACTTCGGGGCCAGGTGTGCCTTGTATGGTTCAAAATATGAATCCCCGGGCAACAATGCCAAGGGTTGGGCCTGCCCCAGCACCGTAATCCAGACCAGACAAAGGAATAAGATTTTACTTACAGATCGCATAAGATTGAACAACTTGGATGTGCTTTAAATGAACGAGCCGAGGAAATCCTGTTTATCAGGACTTTTCCTTTTCGCTCTTATCTTTCTCACTTTTCTTTGTTTTGTCTTCGTCTTTTTCCCCGGATGTGTCCTCTTCAGGGTTTCGCTTCGCCATGATATCATTGATGATCTGCTCCGTTAGTTCCGGTTTTTCACACAGAGCCGTGCGGGCCGACTCCTTGCCCTGCCCGATGAGCTCTCCATCATACTGAAACCATGCGCCGCGTTTCTGCACCACACCATAGGACAGGGCCACATCCAGAATGCTGCTCTCACGGTTGATCCCCTGATTGTAAAGAATATCAAACTCAGCCTCCGCAAACGGGGGAGCGACCTTGTTTTTGACAATCTTGACTTTGACATGATTGCCGACGGCATTCCCGGAAGAGTCCTTCAAGGTTTCCTTGCGCCGAATATCAATGCGAACACTGGCGTAAAATTTGAGAGCCTTTCCACCGGGGGTGGTCTCGGGACTCCCAAACATGACTCCCACCTTCTCACGAAGCTGATTGGTGAAAAGACAGGTTGTCTTGGCCTTATTCAAAATGGAGGTTAATTTGCGAAGGGCCTGGCTCATCAAACGAGCCTGCATCCCCATGGTAGCCATCCCCATATCCCCTTCCAGTTCCGCCTTGGGAACCAATGCCGCCACAGAATCCACCACAATCACATCCAGCGCATTGGATCGAGCAAGCGTTTCACAGATGGTCAAAGCTTCTTCCCCACTGTCCGGCTGCGAAACCAGGAGATCATCCAGATTCACCCCCAACCGACGGGCATACCCCGGATCCAAAGCATGTTCGGCATCAATGAAAGCTGCGGTGCCGCCCGCTTTTTGAGCATTGGCAATGACATGAAGCATGACGGTGGTTTTTCCGGATGATTCGGGACCATAGATTTCAATGATTCGCCCACGCGGCAAACCACCCACACCAAGCGCCAGATCCACAGATAACGCGCCGGTGGAAATGACATCGATCTTTTTCTGGGAGGGGGCGTTCCCCAACCGCATGATACTCCCCTCACCAAAAGTCTTGGTAATGGATTGTATTGCCGTATCCAGGTTGCGCTGTTTGTCGGTTGTCGGAGCTCCTGCCGCAGAAGCAGCGCTCGATTTGGATCTGGATGATGATTTGCTTGCCATGTTTTGAGTAGATGTTGGTTATGGATATTGGGCCACAAAGGGCACCCAAGTCAATGAAGGTTCAACAAATTAACCGGATGATCAACGCATTTCATGTTGTCATGCGGAAATCCGCTTGTTGTCTTGCAGATTTGGATCGACCACGCCAAATTGAAAATCCCAGTAAACCACCCGCCACCCAATAAGCACTGGACACCTCGGGAACCGGCGTCAGGGTCCCAAATACCTCCACATTATCCACTCGCCAGGTACCCGCCGCACTTTCAGCATTAAATCCGTAAATGCGAAACTCGACCGGACCGCCTATCTGGTCGAATGTGCCTCCAGCAAGTGAAATGGTTTGGTCCGTTCGGGTTGCCGAACTGTCAGGCACAGAGAAGACCGTTCCTATATTCGAAGCAAACCCATCCAGGCTCGACCTCACCACCCAATCCCGAATCCCCGTCCCGGATCGTCGCTCATCCAATTGCAACTGTGTCAGGGACATTTCATACCCTGAATCAGGTGTCAGCGAAAATGTGAAATACTCATCCGCATCCAATTCACCTGTCGTCCATGCATTTGCACTGAACGCATCCGCCCCGGAGGCAGCATTGATTCCGCTCCCCCGTGAAAACACACTCGCTACAGCTCCGGCTGGTTGACTATCTGCAGCAAAACTGTCTTCGTTACCTGCAGCTCCGGAAAAACTGTAGGTGACAACTTGCGCATTGAGATGTGAAATCAGCAGCAAAAGACCACTGACTACTCCTAGATTTTGATACATATGTTCGCCTTTCTTTTTACGTTAACAGTTAAAAGGCGATCCATTCGCGCTTCCCTGAAGACACGACCCCGTCATCACTTTTTTATCAGGTAGCAACACTTGTGCAAAAACAAGCATTGAATGCACTCACACATACACACGTGACACATTCAATATCAAGCACTTTTATATACTTTATTACTATTTAGTTATTAAAATGCGACATCTAAGTACTTTTTTAATGCATTTTTCAGGTAGGCAATTAGAATAATCAGAGGCAGATTTCGTTTATGCAAAAAAACCTCACTTACAAATACGGGTCATCGCTCGCCATCATAGCCTCCCTTGGGTTAATCCTGAGCGCGTGCAAAACGTCCCCCAAACAAACTCCGGCCACCAATCCCTTCACCGTTTATTTCACAGGATGGCCGAAAAAGTCCATTGAGCGACTCCTGCCCCAGTTCATGGAATCAAAATCCTTTTTGGTATCACGAGGAAGAGACGGGACTCTGCGGTTCGACAAAAAGAGCTCAAACTGGGACCACTTCAAATATGGATCCTTTCTGGAACCCAATGCCTGGGTGCGATTGGAACCGACTATCTCGGAAGAAAAAGACTCTCTTCAGACAGACGTAACAGTTCAAGTCAGCATTATTACACATCGCCAGAGCAGTCTGGAGGAGACAAGAAAAGCAAACAAGCATCATCTACAGGAAGCAAGGGATCTGATGCATGATTTCGAAATGATCATGCTTCAACCTGTGAATGTTGAATCGGTATCCGAAACAGGCAACCAAACCCCGGCAATCACCGATCAGTAAGCAATGAGTGACACCTTATTCTGAAAGGAACCGGTAAATGAAATAAAACTGGCTGGCAACAAATAATAAAGCCATACAAGCCAGCATCATTTCCCTGAAAAGAGCTTTCTTTTGATCAATGGGCAGAAGATCCAACCGGATGGCAACAGATCCAATTTTCAGTATATCACCCGACTTAAGCGTCGACGAACCGTCGATCAGTTGATCATTCAACAGGCAACTGGCGTCGTCACGACATTTGAATTGAGGACGCCCGGATTCATCCAAATGAAAGGAACCATGGGATTCCCAAACACCGGGAAATTCCAGCACCCAGTCCGCTTCCGAATTTCGCCCGATGGTAAAAGGCCATTTATCCAACACGACCGTTTCAACAGGCCGCGCTTGCCCTATATCCGTCCTGACGAGTTGAAACATCTAAATATCACCACAAACGACGTGGAACATCAATGATGTCACCTGGAATAACGATTGGGTCGTATCTCGAATCTTTCCGGGCTTTTTCATAATTGAATTCCACTTGTGTGCCATTGCCACGGTTGATGGTAATCTTTTGTTTCCGGGCAAAAACAGTAAGCCCTCCGGCCTGGGAAATCGCCTCAACAGCAGTGGATTCGCCAACGTATGGATATCGACCGGGACGAGCTACCTCACCATTGATGGTGAACAAACGGTCCTCTGTGATGACGGTAATTGATATCGTCGTAAAAATATCAGGAACGTAAGCTTCCAACAACTTTGCCTGCAACTGTGGAGGCGTCAAACCTTCAGCCTTAACAGGGGCGCTGAGGTATGGCGGATGAATCGTTCCATCTTCGCGGATACGCTCCTCATGCGGAGGAGGCGGTGTCGGTAGACCAGCAAAACGAATGGATACTTTTTCACCTACAGAAAGTTCCAAACCAGGGGCTGGACCATCCCCATTTCCCGCATTGGGGCCTACGTATGGCCCACCGGTTTCACACCCGGTCATACAGCTCAATAGCCCCACCACTCCAAGCATCCACACCCCACCTTTAAGGGCAGTTGCCAACTTCTTCATTCTTAAAACCAACATCATGACTCAAACAAAATGACTAAAACTTATTTTTCAACTCCACATCACCTCTTGCTGAGGTTTTTCCGGATTTCCCATCACTCTTCTTCTTCTTGGACTTGCCTTCGGCTTCATCCTGTTTGGAGTAGTAATCGTAGTAATACCCGCTGTAGTAGTAGTAGTAGGAATCCTGTGAAATATTGATATTGTTCAACACAACACCCA
Source organism: uncultured Verrucomicrobiota bacterium (assembly GCA_964415055.1). Classification (GTDB taxonomy): domain Bacteria; phylum Verrucomicrobiota; class Verrucomicrobiia; order Limisphaerales; family AAA164-E04; genus AAA164-E04. The sequence continues at coordinate 70,455 of CAYPZD010000002.1, forward strand.
ACAGATTGCCACCCACCTTCTCGACCATTTGTTTGGCCCGGATCGTCATGGCCTGCGGATATTTGCGATATTGAATAACCAGAATGGCCATATCAACTTCACTTGCCAAGACCGAAGCATCACTCACACCCATGATGGGTGGTGAATCGAAGAATACAAAATCATAGCGCTTTCGAGCATCGACAATGAATTCCTTCATCTGGGTTGAATTCAAAATCCCCATGGAACTGCTGGGGAGTTTTCCGCTAGGCAGAAAATCAAGACCTTCCTGCTTGGTCGTCTGAACCACTTCTTCCAATTGTTTTTGCCCCAATAGGAAATCAGTCAATCCAATCGCATTGGAAACTCCTACATGCTTGTGCAAACTGGGACGTCTCAGATCCGAATCCACAATCAACACACGTGAACCATGCTGAGCAAAGATAGCCGCCAAATTGAAAATGGTGGTCGACTTACCTTCACCTGCACCACCACTAACCACTGTCAATGTGTTTGCATTCTGATCTTTGCGCGAAAAGAGAATATTGGTTCTCAGCACACGGTAAGCTTCCGCATGGGGACTATCCGGCCCTTCCAATAGCAAGGACTGAACGTTTTGAGGAATAACACCCAGCACGGGCGCCTGGAGGGCCTGCTCCACATCGTCAATGGTCTTCACACTGGTATCGAGATACTCAATGAAGAAGGCCAATCCAACACCGACAATCAATCCTACAACAACGCCAAGAGCGATGTTTAGAAAGACCTTTGGTCGAACCGGATCATCATTCGGTTCGGCATGGTCATAGATTTCAACAATGGAATCATTGGGCAACTGCGCATCCACCGTTTCCTGGAGGATACGAATCTGAATCATGTCACTGATCTTCGAAAGCCCCTCCAATTCACGTTTTGCCGTAAAATATGGACGGTATTTTTTGGTTTCCTCGGCGTCGGTCTTTTTAGCTTCTTCAACAGCTTCTTTAATTTGATTCAGTTCATTCTTTGCGGCATTCACCTGGCTCTGCAAGCCGCGCAACACACCGGTCAACTCCTCGGTCAGCTGCTGATTCAGGGTCACCAACAAAGAACGGATGGATTTCATTTGAGGATGTTCCGGTCCGTGAAGTTCTTTCAACCGAGACTCGGTCTGCAATGCCGTATCATATTCATTCAACAAATGAGTTAAACGCAAATTGCCCGGCATGGCGGTCAGAATGGTGTTTTTCAATTCGTCGAACGTCAACACCTTCAACTCATCAAACAATGTCCGGTAACGAATCCATTTCGCTTCAGCAACCGTACGCTCCTGCTCAAGACGCATCACAACCTGGGGCTCGGTGGTCATCCCAATCGGACTACCTTCAGCACTGTAGATATCAGAAATGTTGAGTTCAGCCCGGATCTTATCCAGTTCTTCCTGTTTCTTTGACACCGCTATTTTCTGCAGTCTCAGTTCCTCCTTAAGAACATCAATCCCTGATGTAGCCATCGTTGCCAGGTTTTGTTCTCGAACCGCTTTATACTGCTCGGCTATTTCCTGGGCTATCTGTGCTGCTTCCTCTTTATCCTGACTGTATGCCTTGATCTCAATCAGACTGGTATTCCGATATTGATCGACATCGATGGATTTCTTGAGCACCTGAAAGGTTTCATTGGTGGTCAAGGGAGCATCCAGATTAAAGCGCTCCATCCATTTGCGGTTGAGTCCCAATGAATGGATGACCGGATGCAGGACCTTTTTGGACTGAATCTTTTCATATTCAGTCAAGACCCAATAGGGATCATGCTGCTGGGAAACTTGGTAACCCATCAGCGGTGTAATGTCGGATGAATCTTTCTCAATGGCTATACGTACCGAACTGGCATAGGTCGGTTTGAGAAGGAAAGTGATGATGGTAGTGGTTAAAACCACCAATAGAAACACCGCAAGGATGACGGTTTTTCGGATACGAATAATGCGCCAATAATCCAGAAAATGGAGCTTTGAATCTGATTGTTGCTGCTGCTGATTCGGTTTAGCTTGCATGGTTCAAGAGAAAAAAAGGGAGGCTAGAATGAAAAAGTTCCAGCCTCCCCATTAAAGCATGTAAAGGTTTGACGATTAATAGTTGGCTTTCAAGCCAATATACACTCGATTCCGATCGTAGCTACGATTACCAAGATCGGAACTCAGATCATCAAAGTTGTAGCCGGTTTCCGCCGCCAGATATTGATTAATCTGGTAGTTGAGGTTGGCTCCCAAGCTGAAGAATTCGTCTGTCGGACTGCCAGCCAAGCTGTCTCCGAAGGAGCTATTGGCATACATACCGATAAGGTTGGCGGTCAACTTTGCTGTCAGCTGATGACTGACAGAGGCATAAATCGAAGTGGTTTCCTGATCGAGAACCAAGGCTCCACCCACTTGTGCCAAGTCAGTCTGGTTACGCTCATGACGCACACCCAGAGCTATGCTACTACCTTGTGCATAAGAGTATGAGATGTTGGCATCGACATACGGGCTTGCCTGAGAATCATCTGAACCCGCCAGGGCATTGTCATAACTGGTAAACTGCGCACCAGCACGGATCGAACCAACCAACTGAGGGGTAAAATTGTGGTCGGCTCCGACATACACATAGTGAGAGTCACTGTTGCGGACATCAGGATCAATGTAAGGACCAAAGCCCAAGCTGTCATCACTGGTATAGTCAACAATGCGATATTGATATCCCAAGATTCCGCTGGTTTCAGGACGGATCTGAGAACGTAAATTCGCAGTGATACGGTGCTCCAAACGATCCAGCAAAGCAGAGAAACTGGCAGGCCCGCTGGCATCGTAGTTGTAGACGTCGTTCTGGTAACCAGCCATCAGGCTGTAGGTGCGACTCAGCTGGGTGGTGAAATTGATGTGGGCGCGGTTGTGAATGGCGTCCATGTTGGAACGCAAACGCGTGGCACCGGTGGGCTCCAACACTTCAGGCTCCTGAGCAATAAGAAATTCTTCTCCAACGTCGATATTCAGCTTTTCATTGACGTCGTGTGAGAGGTCCAGGTTAAAACGGTGAGAGTGATCATCACCATCCGGATCACGATCTTCGAACCATTTCAGCTTGTACTCGTAGCCCAAACCAATGTAGGTTTGCTCTTTGACGAGATTAAGACTAACGGAGGGAGTAAACTCAATACCGACGCTATCATTTGCGATGGCATTGGGAGCAGTGGTGATATTGTCGTCGTAGAAACCTCGCAGGTTCGCTTGAATGCTCCACGGCTTGGCGGTTTGAGTAGGTGTCAATCCTGCGTCGGAAGCGGCCTGCATGCTCATTACCCCAACGGCTGCCAATCCGGCGGTTGTTACAATCTTTTTCATACCTTGTTTTTCGCTATTTGCTGCTTATTGCCCAGCTTGAGTCGTGATACAGTCAAAACCAATAGGTCGATCGGCTTTGAATGTCAAACACAAATCAAGCTGAAACCTTGAAATTTTGTCAGTGGCTGGAGCCATTCTATCAATCTCCAATCCTGCCACTTCATTCCTGATCTTCAGTTACCTCTTTAAAAGCCGACAACCATCGTTGCCGGTCTGATACATACAACTGGTCTGGCATAACATGTGGGTATCCAAACTTCAAGGGAAATCCTGCAGGAAGATTTTGCCGCACTTGCACATCCATATAAAACCTGGCCCACGCATGATCAGCCCCTTTCAACACTTCGGACATCAGTTTCCTGTCCGTGGTCAACGGTGTCAGGTAAATGGAACGAATCACCGAATGCTCGTCGTTAATGGTGTAGAAATCCGGCTCTACGTTACGAGTCAACCATAGGCATTTTCGATCACCATACCACGCAACCGCCCACGGCATATCACTCATCATCAATTCATCGGGTTGATTCCAATAACTGATTTCCTGAATCAAGGGCGGACTGTAGGGCGGATATACAATGGGAGTCGTCCTGGGAGGCAGCAAACGAAACACCAATGGTGAACAAACCACCAAAAACACCCCAACCACCACAATGTTCCGAGCGCCCTCGTAGGGTAGCGGCAGTTGATCCAAAAGCGTAAAAAACAGAGCCGCACCGAACATGCAAACCAGAGGCATCAGCATGACAAGGTGATTTTGCCCGTTTATGACCGGACTTAAATCACTGAGATACGTCCTCCCAAGAGCCTGCACCACAACCAACAACACCAAACTCACGACCCCAAAAAGCCTTAATCGCCTCAACCCCGGATTACTGAACGGTATCATGAGGCCCACGAAGAAAAACATCACCATCCAGCTCCCCCCCAAAGTTGGCAACTGCTCCGTCACAATTTCTGGTGCATTTTCAAGAAGTTTTCGCAAATACACACTGAAGTCAGGGCTGGAAATATCGGCATTTAAAGCCCTCTCCAAGCGGTCCCCCGGAAAATCCTCCGTCCCCATGACAATATCGTACGAATGCAAACCGAACAGCGTACCACCAATTTGATAATTCCTCATCAACCAAGGACCGACGACAAGCATCGAGACCACCAGCATGATGAGCGACACAGGCACTCGTTTCGTCTTGAGGAACAATACGGTATACAACAGGGAAGGAACCAGCAACCACAGGAACGAATATCGGGTCAAAGCGCCCACCCCCAACACCAAACCGCTTAAGATCGCAAGCCCAATGAACCACCCCATGGATCTGGGCTTCGGATGACTGACACCTTCTTCCTCATCATGTTCATCATCAGACTGGGGTTCACCCTCCTCCAATCCAGCTCTGTCAGCCCGCTCCATCGCAACCAGGCAAGCCAGCAACACCAGGAAAAGGAACAGGGTCAACATGGTTGACAAACCGGAAACACTAAACCGCCACAACACATCGGAACCAAAAAAGACGGCGGTAGTCATCCAGGCTACGCTTGCATCAAAAAGACGCCTGGAAATCAAAAACACCAGCAGACCACTGACAATAAAAAAGCCCTGGTTCAGAAAACTGATCAACACTTCCGGCTGATAGCGCCGAAAATTCTCGGAACGCATGGACGGGATATCAAATTCAAAGGGCATGATCTTCATCCATAGACTCAGAACAACAGGATAAACAGGTGGCGTGACCAAATCAGGATGCTGCCCCTTCAGCATCATGGGATCCTGGCTCTCCTGCCCACTCTGAGCCCTTACCATTGCCAGACTGAGAGGCCGGATACTTTGCGTGGTGAACCCCTTCCCCTCAGAGATGTTACGAGCCAGTTGAGCCGACTCCATCGCTTCAACAGACATGAAGTTTCGGTATTCCCTGACATTGTAGGCAATCACCAAGGTGATAAAGGCCAGCAGAATGGCCAATTTGGTGATAGAGCGGGACCCTTCCCCCACCTCAAATTTGTGGATTAATTCCTGAATAGATGGCATGCGAGTGTTGGTTTAATGGATCTGAAATTTAGCTAATTTTCGATGTAAGGTGCGACGGCTCATTCCAAGAAGCTTTGCGGCTTCCGTACGGTTTCCTCTGGTTTGCTTCAAGGCCTCCATCATCAATTGTTTTTCGTTTTCTTCAACGGATAAATTCGCAGGAGCCACAGGGGCAGCATTCAATCCGGAAGCACCACCTTGAGACAACTCCGCCGGTTCTCCCGGCAGCATTGGTGAAACATGCCCGGAAGGCACCACACGCATGGAGCCCGGCAAATCCGCAAGCTCAACACGCCGCCCCTTTGCAAAAACCAGCGCATGCTCAATCGCAGCCCTTAATTCCCGCACATTCCCGGGCCAGGGATGACGCACAATGCAATCCAATGCTTCCTTTGAAAAATCATTGACCTTCTTGCGGTTTTGACTGGCAAACTCCTTGAGAAACGTCATGGCCAGAGCTGGAATATCGGTAGGACGCTCCCTCAAGGCTGGCAAGCGAATCTCAACCACCCGCAACCGATAATAAAGATCCTCGCGGAATTTCCCTTCTTGCATCAGCTTGGGAAGATCCTTGTTGGTGGCCGCCAGCAATCTGACATCCACATTAATCGTCTTGGTAGACCCAACGCGCTCGAAAGAACGTTCGCCCAGGATTCTCAAAAGCTTGATCTGTGTCGAGGTGTCAATCTCGCCGATTTCATCGAGAAACAAAGTCCCCCCATCTGCTTTTTCAAACCTGCCAATCCTCCTTTCGTGCGCCCCGGTGAATGCCCCCTTTTCATGACCAAACAACTCACTCTCCAGCAGGGTGGGTGAAAGCCCCGCACAGTGGACGGTGACCATGGGATGATGGGAGCGATGACTCATCTGATGAATCGCCTTGGCAATCAACTCTTTTCCCGTGCCGCTTTCACCAAGAATCAACACAGTGGCATTGGTGGGCGCCACCTGATCCACGGTGTCAAACACATGCCTCATTACAGGGGATTCCCCCACAATGTTGTTGGTCTTAAACTGGTTTCCCAACTGTTTCTTAAGAGCTGTGTTTTCCTCCTCCAAATTTCGCAGCTTTAAGGCACGTTGAATCTTCTTTTCGAGATCCTCAATCAGCATGCCGCCCTTCGGGATATAATCGTCTGCCCCCTCTTTGATGGCTTGAACGGCGGTTTCTTCAGAACCAAAGGCCGTCATCAAAATACAAATAGGAGGATGCGAAAGACTCTTTGCTCGCTTGATCAACTTCAACCCGTCTTCCCCGGGCATGCGAAAGTCGGTGAGCAGGATACCGAAAGGCTCACTCTCCAGCAGCTCAATGGCGGATGCCGCATTGTCGGCAATGTAGATATCATAATGATCCTCCAAGACAGCACGCAAACCTTCACGCTGTGTCTTCTCGTCATCTACAATCAACAATAATGGTTTCATTTTTCCCTAAAACGAGCGCGATACCGGACAGCCACCGCCTTCATGCAATGCAACGATCCCCGAATACCACGCCCAACAGCAACGCCAACTTCCACAGTTCCACCCACTCTGACAACATCAAATGTGCATTTCGCTCAAAATAATACACAAAGAATGCATTCTTTGCCTCCTGAGAACGATCCTCCTTGACCAAAAGCGGACTCGACCACTTTAGCTGAAAATCAGACAGAACGCCCAACATTAAATCACGCCATTTCCCAACAACCGCTTTTGCTTCTCAAACAACGGCAGCCACACCCGAAAAACAGTCCCTTTGGGCTGATTGGGTTCCACCATGATTCTGCCCCCATGATCGCGCACAATACGGTGAACAATCATCAACCCCAACCCTGTCCCCTTCTTTTTGGTCGTAAAGTAGGGTTCGAAGATACGACTGATCCGTTCACTTGGAATACCAGCCCCCACGTCCTCAATACTCATCCACACCCCATCCGCTTCCCCAAGCGTCCGAATCGTCAACACACCCGATTTACTCATCGCCTGCATGGCATTCTTGATCAAATTGACCAACACCTGCTTGATCTGTGACCGGTCAAAGGGCGTATCAGGCAAATCCCGATCAAGCTCCTTGATCAATTCAATATTGCGATTATCCAACTCAGGACGCATCAGATCAACGGTTTCCAAAATCACACTGTTCAACTGATCCGGCTTTCGATCCGGAGCAGTCGGACGGATCGCCTGCAAAAACTGGGTGATGATATACTCCAGGCGATTGATTTCACCCTTGGAAATATCAATGAACTCCTCCAACCGGTTGAATCCCTTGTTCAGATCAATTGCATTCATTTCAGCCGCGACATCCAAACGAGGCCGGCCCCGGCCCCGCTTTTTCTTGACCGATTGCTCCTCGAAGGCCTGTCGCAATTTGGACGTCTCACGGGCAATCAACTGAAGATGTATATGCAAGGCATTTAACGGATTGCCAATTTCATGCGCAACGCTTGCAGCAAGCAGAGTCAACGTGTGCACACGCTCACTCTCAATGGCTTCCACCGTTTTCTGCCGTGTCTCGGTCACGTCATGCAACACCAGCACATAACCGGACTGCTTGGCACTCTGACGCTCGATGGCGGATGCAAAAAGCCGCAGGAAGCGGGGCTTTGGATAACGGATATCAAACTCCAAACGCACCATCCGCGAAGATTCGTCTTCACTCATGGATTGCACCAGGCCTTCCCAATCCAGATCCGGAATCAACCGCGTCACCGCCTTGTTTTCCATTTTCTCCCAGGATTGCCCCAGCAGCTCAAACGTTGCCTGATTGCAGTAAAGCAGTTTGCCCGCAGGGTTGACCACCAGAATGCTGTCCTCGATGACATTGAACACCGTATCAAACAACTGTCGCTGTTCATTCATGCGCTCAACGACCGACTGCAACCCCTCGGCATCCAGGCGGTCAATGCGCCCCAAAACCTTGTCCAGGAAATTAGATTTAAAACCAGCCATTGATCATCCTAACCGCAAACAAATCCCATTGAATCACAACCACTTTTTCCGCTTGAAATACAAATAAGTTCCAGCCGTCGAAAACAACATGACCGCCGCGGCCACCAGATAACCGCCGGTGGCCGTCAACTCAGGCATCGATGAAAAATTCATCCCGTACCAGGTGCCAATCATCATCATAGGAGTCGTGATCATGGTGATCATGGTCAGCAACTTGACCACTTCGCCGGTCTGATTGGACGACATGTTGAGATACAACTGCAGAATGGCGGTCAGCGAATCGGTATAACTCTGAGCCAACCCATGAATCCGAAACAGATCGTCATAAACATCACGGTAATAAGGAATCAACTTGGGCCGAATCAACTTGAAATCACCACGGGCAAATCTCGAAAGAACCTCACGCTGCGGACCGATGATTCGCCGAAGATGCTGCACTTCCTTTTTGATGGATGTGATTTTGTTCAATACCTCCGGAGTAGCCTGATCCAACACCTGTTCCTCGATCTCCCCGATCTCAAAAGCCAGCTCCTGAAGTGCCGGCTTATAGTTGTCCACCAGATTATCCAACAAGGTGTGCGCCACACGGTCCGGTGCTCTGGCCACCTGCCTCTTCCGTCTTAGGCATTGATCTTCAGTATATTGAATACTCTTAACCGGTTTCACATGACAGGTCACCAGGAAATTCTTGCCCAGAAAAAAATTCAACTCACTGGTAGCAAACACCCCGTCCTCCTTACTGTAATCAACACCATGAATCACCATGAACAGATAAGGAGCAAACTGGTCCTCTTCCTTGGGAAGGTACTCTTCCACCTTGGGCGCCCCCAGATCGGAAACACAATCTTCGATGGACAAAGGGTGAAAATGGAAAATCTCCTCCAGCACCATCTTCAACTCTTCCTTGGTGGGAGCCTCAATATCCACCCACAGGAACAAGTTGGTATTACCCAACAAGGTAGGCATCAAGAATGCCTCCATGTCCCTGCTATGGAGCTTTCCCTGTGTCGTGAATGCAAACGATCGAATCATGGCTTCCCGAGAATTGAGCGTGGCTCATATTGTTCCGACAAATGGTTTCCTTGCAAGAAAGGATCCTCCTAAAACGAAGGAAAAAACACTTTCATTCAAATATTTTGAACAGAACCATTGACAAACCGTCCCAGATCCTTAGATTTGCCGACTCTATTGATGCATCAGTCTTAATCAGTATCAGGTATGCCAAATACAAAATCCGCAATCAAAAGAACACGCAACACGGAACGTAAACAAAAAGTTAACCGTGCGATCAAATCACGCATCGGCACCTTGGAGCGCACCTTCAAGGACCTCGTGAAAGAAGGCAAAAAGGAAGAAGCCACCACCGCCCTGCGCGATGTCGCTTCCGCCTACGATAAAGCCGCCAAAAAAGGCGTCCTTCATCGCAACAAAGCCAACAACAAAAAATCCCGCTTGAGCAAGCTGGCCAACGGGTTGAGCTAAAACAAAGCCAAACCTATTTGATCATAAAAAAGCCCTCCCGCACGGGAGGGCTTTTTGTTTGCAAATCTCAAGCCGGGCAACCAGTCAAATCCTGACTTACCCCTTGTAAATAATGACCACACCAAAATCAGCCAGCAATTGCTTGGTGCTCAAATCCACGTACGAGTAGGAAATGGTGTTGATGCTGACAATATTGGTTTCACCGATCTGGTTTAATATCTCGGTCACCCGCTCATCAAACGCATCGTGGCCGACTTCCTTACAGTCGGTATGACGGATAGTCTTGATGCGCAATATCTTTTCACCGTCCTTTTGCTTTTCGAGTGGGGGGCGAGCCTTGGTGATCAGGCTTTCAGCGGGCTGATCATAGGTAGGAACCACAAACTGTTTGTCCACCTTGTTGGCCGCATTGCTGGATCCGTGAAGTTTAACGTTCGCGGCATCCGCCTCCGGCACGGTGATCGCCGTCTCACATGAAGGGCACTCAATCTCAGAACCCGTTCCCTGCGCATCCACAACAAGCTCCTGATGGCATCCTGGGCAGCTAAATACAATATCCATAAATCATTCTTCGGGGTTCAATAACGGGATTCAGCGTAATATGATTCACAAGGTTTTGCCAGCGGATTTTATCCGACGCACCATCATTGAATCCATACAGGGCTATTGAAAACCAAAATAGGTGGGTCATCCATTTGACAGACCGCGCACTTGTCCTGCAAGCATGTTGTCAAAACCGGGCCCAGGGGATCCATCCAAAGGCCATCACCCCAAGCAGGAATGTCACGACCAGGATACTCAATAAAGTCGTGTAAAAAACGGTGGCAGCAGCAAACTGACTGTTGGCCTTGAACTCGTATGCCAACAACGCGGTGTTGACAGCCGAGGGCGCTGCCGTACCCAGAATAAGAATCGCCGCGGTCGTACCCTCAAAGCCAAACAACCAGGTCAGCAGGATCCCGATGAAAGGTCCGCCAATCAGACGAATCACGAGGGATTGAGTCAAAGGACCGCGCAATCCCTTGACCTTGGTCTTGGAAAGCTGGACTCCCAGAGTGATCAGAGCAAACCCAACCAACCCCTCGGCAAGATACTCCAGCGGACGCCACAAGAACACGGTGTCCTGAACCGGCACATCCAGTCCCTTGAAGATCCAGGCCAACGCAATGGCATAAATCGCAGGTTGACGGAAGACAGGACCCAAAGACTCCTTCCAGTGGCCCGCTCCCGCACCGAGAGACGAATGCGCAATGAACAAGCCGAGCGTGAAGGTCGACACATTCATGGTCATCAGGACAAAAACCTGAACCAGGGGCCCTTCCCCTGGAAAAGCCAGGCTCATCAACGGAATACCATAGTTCCCGCAGTTATAAAACATGGTCGACAACTGCAAGGATTTGCGTGTCGCCAAATCATCCCGGAACCAACGGGCTGTCGCAGTGCTGACGAAACCCATGCAGGCAATGGACGCCAGGGTAAACAGGATGATCTTGAGGCCTGTCCGGGTATCAAGCTGGGCCTCGGTGACCTTGACGAAGATGAACGCAGGGACAAACAGATAGATGTTCAACCGCACCAGGGTCGGCATGTCGAACTTGAACTTCCGATCCAATGCCCACCCCGTGCCGAACAACACCACAATAGGCAAACAAACATCCCTGAACAGGACGACCAATGTCGATAGCTGGGATGTCATGGAATCCATTGTCTTCTAAGGTCAAAAGGCGGCAACGAGCGTGAACCGACTCCAAGGGGACCAGCACTACATGCACAATCAGTCGCCTTGAACATCGGCACTTATCTGTGACAGCAACGTATACACCACCACGTCAGCAAATCCTGTTCCTCCGAGCACAGAGGATCAAACCTCACGGCTTAAGCAACAGAGATCAAGCGCCACCCGCACCAAGTGCGTCCAGGCTCTTTTTGGTGTGTTCAAGCTTGTGCTGCCAATCGGTGAGGCGTTGACGATGCTCCTCAACCACCTCGGCGGGAGCCCGGTCAACAAAGCCTTTGTTGGCCAATTTCTTCTCCACCTTCTCGACTTCCTTGGCAATTTTTTCAAGCTCCTTGCTCAAACGCGCCTTTTCGGCTTCCACATCAATCAAGCCCTCCAACGGCAGAAACAATGTCCCCAGAGAAGAAGGAATGGTTGGCGTGCCTTTGGGAGCGTCGAAACTGGATTCCACATCCAGCGGACCAGCATTCAACAAAATCCGAAGCGTGTTTAATTCGTAGTCGGAAAGTGTCTCGGAAGGCTGCAGGACGTAACGGATTTTCTGTTTGCTCGCGATGTTGAATTCGCCCCGCAAGTTACGACCACTCCTCACCAGTTCATACTTGGCTTCCACGAAATCAGAAAAGTGCTGATGCAATCCATAATGCTCCACAAAATCCTCGTCGAATGACTTGGGCCAGGTGGCGAAATTGATGGTTTGACCACCGCGATTCTCCGGCAAATCGCTGTTGAAACCCATACCGTTCCAAAGTTCTTCCGTAATAAACGGCAGGAACGGATGGAACAAACGCAAGGTATTCGACAACACAAAATCAATCACAGCCAGTGTGTTCGCGCGAACAGCTTCATCATCGCTCTGCAACGCCGCCTTGCTCGCCTCGATATACCAATCGCAATACTCATTCCAGAAAAACCGGTAGAGCGCCGTGGTGGCTTCATTGAATTTGTAATGCTCGAAGGCCTGATTGACCTCGGTGATGGCCGTGTTAAGCCGGATCAAAATCCACTTGTCATCCGAACTCAAACGCATGGGATCAATCTCCCCTTCCTGCTCACCTCCCTGCATCTGACGGAAGCGACAGGCATTCCAGAGTTTGTTACAGAAGTTGCGTCCCAGCTCGACGTCCTTCTCGTCAAACAACACATCCAGCCCCAACGGAGCGCTGCGCATCGTGCCGAACCGCAAGGCATCGGCGCCGTACTTGGCAATCAATTCCAGCGGATCCGGTGAATTGCCGAGTGTCTTGGACATCTTACGCCCCTGTTTGTCCCGAATGATCCCCGTGTAATACACATTGCGGAAAGGCAAATCACCCATGAACGCATACCCCGCCATGATCATGCGAGCCACCCAGAAGAAGATGATATCCGGCCCCGTGACCAGGTCAGTGGTGGGATAAAATGCCTTGAGCGCAGGATTATCAGCATCCTTTGCCTTGTCCCCGGTCCACCCCATCGTGGCGAACGGCCACAACCAGGAGCTGAACCAGGTATCCAGCACATCGGGATCCCGTGTCCATTCCGACTCATTGGCCGGCGGCTCAAGATCGCAGTGCACTTCCCCGGTCTCATTGTGATACCAGACCGGAATCTGATGCCCCCACCATAACTGGCGGCTGATGCACCAGTCCTGAATGTTGGTCATCCAGTGATCATACGTCTTGGCCCATCGTTCCGGGTAAAACTTCATGTGCCCCTCGGCGACGCAACGATGAGACGCCTCCACCTCAGGGTATTTCAAAAACCACTGCTCGGACAAACGCGGTTCGATCGGCACCTTGGCGCGTTCACTGAATCCCACGTTGTTCTCATAGGCTTCCTCTTTCTCGAGGACGCCCATTTCACGCAACAATTCCGCCGCTTTTTCGCGAGCTTCAAAGCGATCCAATCCCGCCAGATCCTGACCGGCCAACTCATTCGTCGTTCCGTTGGGATTCAGAATGTCGATGACTTCCAGGTTGTGACGTTGACCGATTTCGAAGTCGGCTTTGTCGTGAGCCGGGGTGACTTTGAGCACACCGGTTCCGAACTCCAGATCAATGTGCTCATCAGCCACGATCGGAATATGAGCCTGATTCTCGATCGGCAGCGGTCGAATGATGTGCTTGCCGATCAGATGTCCATAACGCGGATCTTTCGGGTTCACCGCGACAGCCGTGTCACCGGGGATCGTCTCCGGACGCGTCGTGGCAATCGTCATCCAGGTGCCGGGTTCTTCCACCACCTGCACTTTGAAATACCACAGAAAACTCTTCTGCGGGGTCATGATCACCTCTTCGTCCGACAAAGCCGTCAACGAAGCCGGACACCAATTGACCATCCGCTTGCCCCGATAAATCAACCCCTGCTGATGAAGCTCGACAAACACACGCTGCACACAACGGGAATAATCCTCATCCATGGTGAAGCGTTCACGAGACCAATCACAGGAAGCTCCCAGTTTCTTGAGCTGATTGATGATGATCCCGCCGTGCTTTTCCTTCCACTCCCATACTTTCTCCAGGAACTTCTCACGCCCCAGATCGTGGCGAGTCAGGCCTTCCTTGCGGATATCCTTTTCCACCATGACCTGAGTGGCAATCCCCGCATGATCGGTTCCCGGCAACCACAGCACTTCCTTCCCGTCCATGCGTGCCTTGCGGGCCAGGATATCCTGAATCGTATTGTTCAGCACATGCCCCATGTGGAGCATCCCCGTCACATTCGGAGGAGGAATGACGATGGAAAAGCCGGGTTTGCTGGATTCCGGATCGGCTTCAAAAAACTTTTCGTCCAGCCAATATTGATACCACTTCGATTCAACCGCCTGAGGTTGATACGCCTTGGGAAGTTCGCTCATGTTCAGGATTTCTTTTTACGCATTAAACGATATTCAAAACTGTCGATCAGGGCCCGCAAACTGGCCTCGATGATATTGTCGTGGGCGCCCACCGTGGACCAGGACTCCTTGCCATCCGAAGATTCGATGAACACACGGGTCTTGGCAGCGGTGCCGCCGGAGGAATCAAGGATGCGCACCTTGTAATCCGTGAGCTTCACCTGCTTCAATTGACGCGGGAAAAACTTCCTCAACGCCTTGCGCATCGCGCCATCCAGGGCATTGACCGGACCATCTCCTTCATCCACCGTGTGCTCGACTTCATCACCGACCCGGACTTTGATCGTGGCTTGGCAGATGGCAAAATCATTCTCCTTGCGCATCGAAACGTGATAGGAATCCACATTGAAAGGCAGTTCCTGGTGTTTCAGCGTTTTCTGAATCAGCAGGGCCATGGAGGCTTCAGCCGCTTCAAACTCGTAACCCTCGTGTTCGAGTTCCTTGATGCGCTGCAGGATCTGTTTAAGTTCCGGCGTGTCGTTATCGATTTCAAAACCCATCTCCTGGGCTTTCATAACGATATTACTGCGCCCCGCCAAATCGCTCATCAAAATGCGACGACGATTCCCAATGGATTCCGGATTGATGTGCTCGAAACTATGAGCCACTTTTTGAACCGCATTGACATGCATCCCGCCCTTGTGAGCAAAAGCAGTCGCCCCCACCCAAGGCATGCGGGTGTCATGACGTAGATTGGCGATTTCATCGACGAACTGCGATAGCTCCGACAATTTCGGCAGCGACGCAGCCGGCACGCAGGTCTTGTTCATCTTCAAGGCCACATTGGGAATCACCGATGTCAGACTGCAATTACCCGTGCGCTCACCAAATCCATTCATCGTCCCCTGCACCTGAACCGCCCCCGCTTCGAGCGCCTCCAATGCATTGGCAACGCCCACACCGATGTCATTGTGAGTGTGAATACCTACGCGTGTTGGAACGTTTTTCACCGCATCTTCCGTGATGCAGCGGATCTCGGAAGGCAGGCATCCACCGTTCGTGTCGCACAACACCACACAATCGGCGCCGGCTTCCGCTGCAGCGACCCAGGTCGCCATGGCGTATTTGGCATTGTCCTTGTATCCGTCAAACGCATGCTCGGCGTCATAAATGACCTGACGACCATTGGCTTTCAAATAGGCCACCGTATCGGCGATCATCGCAATGTTTTCATCAGCCGACGTGCGCAGCACTTTCTGGACGTGAAGAAGCCAGGTCTTGCCGAAAATGGTAACGACCGGCGTTTTGGCATCAATCAACAGCTTGACCTGAGCGTCCTCTTCCACCGCAATCTTCTTGCGCCGAGTGGATCCGAATGCCGCGATTTTGGAGTTTTTCCAGCGCTTCTTGGCTGCCTGTTGGAAAAACTCAATATCACGTGGATTCGAACCCGGCCAGCCGCCTTCAATATAATGAATACCAAATGCGTCGAAGCGTTCCGCCAGCCGGATCTTGTCCGCTACGGAAAAATTGATGCCTTCACCCTGGGTTCCATCCCTCAGGGTCGTGTCGTATATCTCTATTTCGGGTTTCTTTTTGGCCATACTTCCGCCTTTATCAAAAGCTGATCAATCTAGTTCTTCCAAACCATAAATCAAAGCTAAAATCCGCGTTTTCGCATTGTCACATCAAAACCTCCCACCATAATGCCGCCATGTCGAATCATCGCATCGGAATAATTGGAGGCAGCGGTCTCTACAATCTGGACGGATTCACCGACCAAACCTGGAAAACGGTGAACACACCCTTCGGCAAACCATCGGACGCATTCCTGATGGGCAAATTGGAAGGACGCGAAATGGTGTTCCTTCCCAGACACGGCCGCGGACACCGCCTGATGCCCGCCGAACTCAACCACCGCGCCAACATCTGGGCCATGAAATCTCTCGGCGTCAAATGGATCATCAGCGTCAGCGCAGTGGGCTCCCTTCAACCCCAATACCACCCCTGCGACATTGTGATGATTGATCAATTCGTTGATCGAACCAAGCAATCCCAGAACCACACGTTCTTCGGCCAAGGCATCGTGGCCCACATCGCCTTCGCCCACCCGATCTGCGAACATCTGCGGCAAATCCTCCTGAAAACAGCGCAGGAACAGGATGTCCCCTGTCACGACGGCGGCAGCTACGTCAACATGGAAGGTCCCGCCTTCAGCACCAAAGCCGAATCCCTGCTCAACCATCACGCCGAATGCGCCGTCATCGGCATGACCAACCTCGGCGAAGCCAAATGCGCCCGGGAAGCGGAAATCTCCTACGCCACCATGGCCATGGTCACCGACTACGACGCCTGGAACGAAGACCACGATCACGTCACCGTCGAACAAGTCATCGAATACCTCCACCGCAACACCGACACCGCCCGAAAACTCCTCGGATCGATCATCCCCAAAATCCCCGAAGAAGCAAACTGGCCGGCACACGACGCCCTGAAAAACGCCGTCATCACCCAACGCGATGTCTGGCCCCAGGAAACCATCGACAAACTGGGGCCGATCCTGGAACGCTACCTTTGACCAGCCCCACCAGGTAGACGACAGGTAGATCGTATCGTCTCGATGCGCCCCTTGAGGCATCCCTAACCAAACCCACCA
>CAYPZD010000002.1:87539-92637 GCA_964415055.1 uncultured Verrucomicrobiota bacterium
GGTAGATCGTATCGTCTCGATGCGCCCCTTGAGGCATCCCTAACCAAACCCACCACCCAAAGGAAACCCTGACGCACCGAAAACCCCACCCCTCAAAAATCTGCGACAATCTGCAAAATCTGCGGTTCCCAAAGACATCCCCTGCAGTTTTCAGCTTGTCGCAACACCGACCTTGGCGCATGTTTTCCGTCACATGGACGAACGGCCTTTGGAAACTCTGAATCGACCGGACTCAGCATTGGAACTGACGCTGAGACCCTCGCTGTTCTCCGACTTCACCGGTCAGGACAAAATCAAGGAACGACTCGAAATAGCCGTCCAAGCCGCCAAACAACGAGGTGACGTACTGGATCACATCCTCCTCAACGGCCCCCCCGGCCTGGGTAAAACCACCCTGGCCAGCATCATCGCCAAAAGCATGGGGGCCAGTCTCAAAAGCACCAGCGGTCCCACGATCGAAAAAGCAGGCGACCTGGCCGGTCTGTTGACCAATCTTGAAGAAGGCGACGTTCTCTTCATTGACGAAATCCATCGCATGCAAAAAACCATTGAGGAATACCTCTACCCGGCGATGGAAGACTACAAACTGGACATCATCATCGACCAGGGCCCCAATGCCCGCAGCGTCCGGCTCAACCTCCCCAAATTCACCCTCATCGGAGCCACCACCCGCAGCGGACTCTTGTCGGCTCCGCTGCTGAGTCGATTCCCGGTGCGTGAACGATTGGATCATTACCCGGCTGATTACCTGCAAAAGATCGTACTCAGATCAGCGCGCCTGCTGAACGTCGAGATGGAACCAGAAGGTGCTTTTGAAATCGCCCGACGCAGCCGGGGCACCCCGCGCATCGCCAACAACCTCCTGCGCCGTGTGCGGGACTACGCTCAGGTCCGCCATGATGGACGCGTCACCGCCGACATAGCAGACAAAGCCCTGGCCATGCTGGAAATCGACGAGAACGGACTCGATGAAATGGACAAACGCATCCTCGAATGCATTGTCATCAAATTCGGAGGCGGCCCCGTCGGCATCAACTCCCTGGCCGTTGCCGTCGGAGAAGAATCCGACACCCTCGAAGAAGTCTACGAACCCTACCTCATCATGGAAGGCTTCCTCATCCGAACCCCCCAGGGCCGGGCAGCCACTCCACTCTCCTTCCAAAAACTGGGAGTAGAACCTCCGAAAAAGTAAGGGCTCTATAAAAACTGGTTCCCCAAAATATTTTATCCACCTCCTACGATCACCTCACCAAGGTGTATCCACAGGAATTTCAGTTTTCCTGTCACCTTCATATTGTGGTTGACCCACATTAGGACCAATTTTATCTTAGACATAGGTCCATCACACGATACAGCCCATGGTAGCACCATCAACAGTAGATCCGGAAACGGTGAGAGGCATGACTCAGTATGTAAGAGGAACGTTCTCGCAACGTACGGCTTTACCAACAGTTGAACGCTTTTCCTCACCACTGTCGACTCCTGCAGATGCAACATATGTATATGATCTGGCGCTTAAGGTTTGGGAGCATACAGCTCTACAACTCATTCAGATTGCCGATAATTTTATGGATGCAGGAGCACCTGAAGGCCCTGTTATTGAGAAAGATCGAGAAGAGTTTAAAGCATCATTGGACCCATTGATGGAATGCGGACAGGTTATTTTAGGCATCCTCGAAAACAACCCTCAGTTATCTAATCATATGGGCCCCAGAAAGCTGAGAGGTCTGTTAACCGAACTGGAGCTTGCCGGGCATGTGTTTTGCGCAACACAGGATCAACACAACCATGCCATGACAGCTTTGGCCGATTTATGACCTCGTGCGCGATGAGCTGCTAGACCCTCTGATGGTGGCCCTTCACTTATTCAGAGAAGCCCGCGCCAAGGGCGAACCTGACTACGGAGATCTTCTCGAAGCTTATGAGCAACTACTTTTAAAAACTTTCCATGAAGTCGCAGAGCCCAAAGGCCTCACATTGCCCAACTTTCGGTTTCTCATTAATCAAGCATATAGGGAGAGACGCCCTCAACTGTTAAAACAGTTTAAGAACAGATAACTGACGGGTGATCCAACAGCATGTCCGTGAATCTGAGTTCACTTGGTGCACCTGGAAATACTAAACGCTCATAAGATTTTAATCTTTCTCTTTCTTCTCCTTGGGACGCGAGCGTGTTTGTATCGCGCACCCCACAATGACCAGACCTGCCGTCACGGCCATGCGGACTTCCGGGGAGGCGGACATGGGTTCCAGCAACATCATGGCACCAAGTAATGAGGACAGGAGGATGAGCGCCCCATTGAAAACCATCATCACCATCAGGAATCCCATTAAAACACCCACTCCCAAGCCAACCCAGGGCCAGGGTTCCACAACATAAGGTTGCAACAGATGGTATCCAACATAGGCGCCCACAAGCGCGCCAAAAAACCGTAGGGCGGTTTTGTGTACAAAGATGCTCAAGATGGCTCCGGCAATGCCGACAAGAAATGGAACAATCACCCACCATTGAGATTCCTGTGTCGGCGGCAAAAACATATGCGTCACCAACATGGCAATGAAAAACCAGACAGTCGCAAACATCAACCAATACAAGCGCCGCCCAAACAGCAGCAAGGCAAGCCCGACAAGGATGCCCGTGGCCAGGCTCCACTGATCGGGGTTGAGTTCCGGAATGTTGAAAGGGAGTTCCATTGGCTGATATGACTATCCTACCCTTCCATCAACGGACGAAGCTTCAGACCATTGCAACCAACACAACAGGTAGGGACCTGCTGCCGCAGGTCCGCGAGCGCGCCTGGCCTGCCCCCAATTCCAATCCGATCCACTGCGTCCCCACAACGTGGATTCAAATGGACTGGATACGTTGGTTTAATCTTCACAAACTCCATGCCCAGCTAAACTACTCCGAAACAACACCTGAGCAACCTATTTTCCAATCCCATCCAGACGATCCATCCAGAACACCTCGGCTTCCTTCCAGTATTCCAAAACTTCCCCGCGCAAACGGTCATCATCCAATGAAATGGAATTCATACGCTCTCGCGTCCAGGTAAGGAAAAACTGGCATGCGTCTCTTTGAGCGGGAATGCCTCCCTTTTCATCCACCACATAAAATGGAGCGGTCGAAGCAAAACGAAACGTGTGCGGCAGGGATGTCACCGCTCGAACCAAAAACCAACCCGGTTGATCGATGGGGGCTATCCCCAAATCCTGCTCGATCGTTCCTTTCAAATCCCGCACCGGAATCCTTCGGACCACCTTACCATTGTGAATCACTTCAAACTCTTCGACCGGATCCCGGCTCGTCAAGCGCGCCATCAAATGCGGCGAGACATCCGCACCGGAGGGCTGCATGCGACTGCCCGGCAGCGATTCCCCCACTCGACACCGCAATAAGGGGCCGTTGGTCACAAACGATCTACCCTCGCGCAATCCATCCCACCAATCGTCCAGATTCAAACCATTTTTCAAATGCACATACACCCGGTTGTATCCCACCGGATTATTCAACACCCCCGACGCGCTTCCGGCGGATGGAGCCAGTTGGATTCCCGCGTTGAGAATTTGATAATACAAAAACTGCGTCCAGCGGCCATTTCCCTGGGGTGATGGATAATCATGCATGGACCGAGGCCTGCCCCAGGCTTCATTGTCGAGCATACCGCGCTCCCACATGTGATTATTTGCCAAACCGATTGAATCCGCTTTTCCCGAAGCAATCCATGCAGGGACATCCCTCCAGAAAGGTTTTTCAATATCAATCCAGGCCCCAAGCTCCTCGGCTTGGTTCAAGAATTTCATGGGAGACGGATGCTCAGGCTGAGCAGACTGAATGTCCAAAGGTTCATTGAGATTAAAATACAACAACGCACCACCCCGACGCTCGTCCTCGCCTCCCATGAGGCCGATGAATCGATCAGGTTCGACTTCCCGCCAAAGCGTCCGAGGCAAGGCTTGATCCTTCCATGGATTGTTTCGGTTCCACCAGGTGATCAGCGGCCCCACATGCAAATCCTCGGCTCGCACCAACAAGGGCACCTCATTCACCGGACGATGGATGTGCAGTTCCCCGGACCACCAACCTTCCTCCGACATATGAGCAATGCGCTTGAGCGAATGCCGCAGCATCAACGTATCATCCCCCGCTTTGACCTCAAAGCCACCATCAACCAGCCCATATTCAGGACCACGTAAAATTTCGAAACGATAGGAACCCGGTTTGAGATCGAGGGTAAATTCTCCCGGGGTATCAAAATGATTCCGCCAAAATGGGAGATCAGGAGCACGAACAGCCTGGCCCTTTGAATCCGTCAGATGGATGCGACAAGGCAAAGGCTGATCTGAATCGGTTTCATGGATCACCCATCGAACCTTTTCCGCAAAGCATGAACAGGCGCCTAAAAAAACCACCAACAGGAATCTCATGAAACAAGAATGTAACGATGACTCTCGCAGGTCACGTGAAAAACACACTGACAGGATTAGGATTCCCGTATCAACCAATACGATCGCAAACTGTCCGGTTCATTCTTGCCGGACATGTAAACAAGATATGAACTGATATCCTGTTCATCAGCGATCCGATGAAATGCATGTGGATCACATTTGGGCAGATGGATGCAGGGGCACTCACTTTCCATCATAATGCGCGCCCAAAGTTGCATATCCGATTGAGTCTTAACATGCCCCGGCGGTTCGAGATAATCCTGAGGCGGAATTGTATTGAGTTTCATCACCCTGATGCCTTTCCCTTTCATTGTTACAACCCGTAATAGGAAGCATAAGGCATACCATTCGCGATCCTGAGAAAGTCGTACCACTCCGCAGAAACCTTCCAGCAGGTAGAGCGTGCCGTCCCTGGCGCGCGCCTTGTGGTGTTCGAAATCCAGTCAACTTCTGTTTAGGGAAGCCCACAGCCCTCAATGTCCTGCACCCTTCTCGAATGCCGCCAATGCGGTATGCGATTCGGACTACGCCAGGGTTTCCTTTGTATACCAGTTTTGAGTAAGAATGCCACAAGGTGCGGACCGAGACGGTCCGATCTACCTGCAGTCTGCCCCAGGTAGATCGTGCCGTCCCCGGCGCGTCCTTGTGG
>CAYPZD010000002.1:92737-114246 GCA_964415055.1 uncultured Verrucomicrobiota bacterium
ATCTACCTGCAGTCTGCCCCAGGTAGATCGTGCCGTCCCCGGCGCGTCCTTGTGGCGTTCGAAATCCAGTTAACTTCAATTTTGAGAAACCTGCGATTTTTCAATAGCCTAAACTCTACTCGGGCGTGCGCATTGGATTTTTGTCCTTTGGATACGTTGGGATTTTCCTTTGGTTGGCATTTTTGAATAAGAATGCCACAAGGGGCGGATCGGGATCCCGACTCGTCGGGACTCTACCTGTGAGCTGCTCCGCGTGGAAAGTTCACCTTTTCAGAGATGGTCCAACTGCAAAATACCCTTTCGACGCGTTCCGCCCTTGAAATCAGGCGCATTTTTGGTCACGTTTCAGGCGAGGTTGAGCGGGTTATCATAACACCACGCCAACCCCTCATTGAACATGCGCGAGAATTGGATGATAGAAAAAAGCGGCCTGGCCGATCTGAACGAGAAGATTCGGAACGGCCAGCGCTTGAATGACGAGGACGCACTTCGTTTGTACACATGCCCGGACTTGAATGTGCTTGGCGCTATGGCGAATACCGCCAACGAGCAAAAAAACGGAGTCCGCGCCTCCTACATCGTCAATCGATACATCAACTATTCGAACTACTGCATCCTGAGCTGCCAGTTCTGCTCCTTCTCCCGAAAAAAGCGGGATCGGGACGGATTCGAACTCAGCCTCGAAGAAATGCAAACCAAGGCGCGTGAAGCGCTGGCATTGGGCATCACGGAACTGCATATCGTCGGCGGACTCCACCCCAGCCTTCCCTTTTCCTATTACACGGACATGTTGCGCGGTTTGAAGGAAGTCAGCGGATCGCTTCAATTGAAATGCTTCACCGCCGTGGAGATTCTCCATCTTGCATGGCTTTCAAAACAATCCGTGGATGACACGCTTGGAGCACTCAAAGAGAGCGGACTGGATTCATTGACGGGAGGAGGCGCCGAAATTTTTCAATCCGATGTCCGAAAACAAATCGCCACCGGCAAGGAATCCGCAACTGAGTACCTGGACGTCCACCGTCGCTGGCACCATCTTGGAGGACAAAGCACCTGCACGATGCTCTACGGTCATGTGGAATCATTGGAAGACCGCATCGATCACATGAGGCAACTGAGGGAACTCCAGGACGAAACAGGCGGTTTCTGCGGTTTTGTCCCTCTGCCCTATCAACCCGAGAACAATGAAATCCCCGTCGATCGGCCGCCCACCGGCAACGACATGCTGCGCACGATTGCCGTAGCCCGGTTGTTTCTCGATAATTTCGATCATATCACAGCTTACTGGGTGGGCATGGGACTCAAAATGGCTCAGGTGGCATTGAGTTATGGTGCGGACGACGTGCACGGGACCATCGTGGAAGAACACATTTTCCACATGGCTGGAGCCGGATCCCCCCAGGGCCAGACCGAGGATGCCATGCGCAAAGCCATCCTTGAAGCGGGACGTGAACCCGTCCAAAGAAACACTTTTTACCAACCCCTCCCCAAACCAACGACCCGCGACAATCAAACGGTCGATGCTCATTGATTCGATCTTATGAGCCAAAACCCATCACCTGCCTCGCACCCTTTGTCGAATTTTCGTGTGGGATCGGTTCCGTATCTGAATTCGGTACCATTGACCTATGGCATCGAAGATCAAGTGGTCTTTGCGCCACCTTCTCAACTGGCAGGCATGTTGGAAAATGAAACGCTGGACGCAGCACTCGTCAGCATCACCGAAGCACTGCTGCACCCCGGATACGTCATCCTCGACAACGTGGCCGTCGCCAGTGACGGCCCGGTCCAAAGCGTTTTTCTGGCAAGCAAAGGCCCCTTGGAATCGGTCGAAACCATTCACTGCGATCCGGCCTCTTTGACCAGCATTAATTTATTGAAGGTCCTGTTGAAGGAGAAAGGCATCGCTCCTCAATGGCAACCACTGCCGGATTACGACAGCGCCCCGGAAAAAAACGCGGTGTTGCTGATCGGTGATCCGGCAATCAGATTCCGGCAATCCGGCCCGACGCATCACATCTGGGATCTGGGGCAAGCATGGAAAGAGTGTTTTCAACTACCATTTGTGTATGCCGTTTGGGCGATCCGGGAATCCTGCGCACACCCAACCATGTTGAAAGCCCTGCAGGAGGCCAAAGTCAGTGGTGTTCAACATCTGGACGAGCTGGTTCGAACCACATCCCGATTTGACGAAGCATTTCGATCGGACTATTTGGGCAAGGCCATCCGCTATGATCTTGGAGCCCCGGAAAAGGAAGGCATTGAATGTTTCATCCGTAAGCTAGCGGCCTTGTCAGACCACAAGGTTTATGCTCCGCGCTATGTGAGCACCACCAATCATTGAATATGTCCTATTTTATGACCGGCATCATTTCATCCTGGAGCAAGTATGCGCATGTCATCAACATTGGCATTCAGAACACCCTTGCCTACCGGGTGAACTTCCTGTTTCGGTCGGTCTTTTCACTCATTCCACTTCTGGCTCAAGTGCTGCTTTGGAAAACGATTTTCTCCGGAAAAGGCGAAGGGGAAACCATCGGATCGTATGAACTTTCCCATATGATCTCCTACTACCTGCTGATCCTCATCGTGAACTCATTGACAGCGGTCAATGAAGACGATTGGCAGATCGTGGCCGATATTCGCAACGGCACCATCAGTCAGTTTCTTCTGAAGCCCATTGATTACCTCACCTTTCGTCTCAGTCTGTTTTTTGCCAACCGCGCCATGTATCTGGCGGTGGCGTCCATTCCGGTCGGGCTGTTTCTGCTTTGGCAACACGAATACTGGGCTCCTCCTGCCAGCGAGCAAGCCCTGGCACTCTCTCTTGTCTCGCTCGTGCTCACCGGCATGTTGCAGTTCCTGCTTTCCTACACCATGGCCCTGCTGGCCTTTTGGCTGCTGGAGGTCGCGACGTTCATCTTCATTTTATACGCCTTCGAATATGTGGCGGGTGGACACTTGTTTCCCATCGACCTGCTTCCCGGCTGGTTGGAGACTTTGCTTTACTGGACCCCGTTCCCCTACCTGCTTTCCTATCCGGTTCTGATTTATCTGGGGCGCGTGGAAGGAAGTGAGATGTGGAGCGGATTGGCGGTGCAATTCGCCTGGCTGATCATCGCCTTTTTTGCAGCACGATTTGTGTGGAGCCGCGGGATTAAATCTTATACCGCCGTCGGAGGATGAACGCATGAACGAATCCATTCCAACCGGTCAAACGCAGTCCATCCCTCCGTTAACAACAGGCTGGCGACGATACCTGAATATCTACGGCGCGCTCTGTCGCAACTCGGTCATACGCGACATGCAGTTCAAAGCCAATTTCCTCCTCTGGCTGGTGGTGGAAATGCTTTGGTTCGGCCTGCAGATCACCTTTATCTCGGTCATCTACTCCCACACCGACCGCATCGGCACCTGGAGTCGCTACGAGGTGATCTTTCTGATCGGAGCCGCCAATTTCATCGAACAACTCTTTCACGCCGTTTTCCTCAACAACATCACCCAATTATCCGAACATATACGGACCGGCCGACTGGATTTCATGTTGCTGCTCCCAGTCAACTCCCGGTTTCTCATCTCCCTTCGAACCATGGACCTCGGTTCATACGTCAGCACACTCGCCGCCATTTCAGTGATGGTCTATGCGGGCGTGCAACTGAATCTGCAACCAACACTGATCCAATGTGTCGGGTTTCTTTTGATGTGCATTTGCGGGATCATGATCCATTACTCGCTGATGTTCATCCTGGCCAGCATCAGCTTTTGGACCATCAAAGCCGAAGGTTTCGCCTGGGGCTATTACAACCTCTTCAATGTGGCCCGGCTGCCGGACTCTGCCTTCAAGGGAGGCTTCAAAGCGTTCTTCACCTTCGCCGTCCCCATGCTGCTTGTCGCCAATATCCCAACCAAATTTTTCATTCAAAAGATGGAAAGTCCGATGGAAATCGTTTTCCTCATCGTCATGATGGCGGTGTGCCTGATGGCGTCCGAAGCCATGTGGCGCTTCGCCATGCGCCACTACAACAGCGCCAGCTCCTGAATCAAAAAAATGGAGGGGTAAATTCTCCCGACGAGTCGCATGGGCGTCAGGATAAAGAAACCAAGCTATAGTCCCTTAGGTTCCCAATAGGTAGTTACTGTTCATCTTACATGTTCTTCCTGCATTCTTTGTTACCCACTGCTTCGCGTCTTTGCGCCTCCGCGCCTTTGCGATATAAGCAGGCAATCATTGAAAACTTCGTGACCTATAAAAAGGTTCCGAGGAAGATTCGCTAACGTAGAAAAGGATCGTACTGAATTTGATTCCCAATTGATGAATCCGTCCCCCTCAATCCGGATGAGCGCCAAGACGCAAAGATTTCTGTGGATCACGCTCTTCAGGAAAACCATGTTAGAAGTGTATTTGCAACTGATAATACATTCATTTTAACCATATCTTCGTGACTTCGTGGTAAAATGAAAAACTTACCTTTTGGTTTAAAACAAGTTGCGCAACTGCATGACATTATCCTAACGCGCATGCGACGAGTCGGGACTCCCACTTCAGACCTCGAGACACCCAACCTGCCACCAAGCTACAATGGAAACGCCACTGGCATGCGATTGCCAACGGCTTCCCACGTTCCACGTCTTTTGCTTAGGAAAGGTTCGAGGAGAAAGTTTGGGTTCGGGGTGGAACCCGACCCTCCGAATATTCATCCGTCCCGACTTGCCTTGAAAGGATGAATCTTTACCATGAGTCCCATTCCAGAACATTCGCTTAGCTTTATGAAACAGCAACTCGCATCCTTTTGTTCCATCCTGATCAGCTTGCTTTGGGCAGGCTTATCCCTCGCCTCGGCCGACACTCCCAACGTTTTGGTCATCTATGCCGACGACCTGGGCTACGGTGATGTTCAATGTTACAATCCGGAACGCGGTCTCATTCCGACCCCCAACATGGATCGCCTAGCTAGCGAAGGAATGCGTTTCACCGATGCACATTCCTCCTCCGGAGTTTGCTCGCCTTCACGCTACACTTTATTGACCGGTCGCTATCACTGGCGATCTCGCCTGCAGGCCGGCATTGTCGGGCTCTGGGGCAAACCCCTGATCGCGCCGGATCGATTGACCATTGCCGGATTGGCCAAGAAAAGCGGCTACAACACGGCATGCATTGGCAAATGGCATTTGGGATGGGAGTGGCCCATACCCGACGCGTCCATGGACATCATGCGCGGAAATTTCCCCAAAGATGCCGGGGCAACTGATGAACATCGAGCGATCTGGAAAGAAATTTTTTCGCAGCCCATTCAAGGCGGTCCGGCCACTCGCGGATTCGATGTCTATTTTGGGACGGACGTTCCCAACTGGCCCCCTTATTGTTTCATCGAAAATGATCGAACGGTCGGCATACCTTCAGAATTTCTGGGCGCCCCCCAACTCGCCCGCAATCAAGCCAGCAAACAAGGTCCCGCTCTCGAAGGATGGATACTGGAACCCATCCTGCCGGCACTCGCTGAGCGTGCGTCTGCATTCATCAAAGAAGAAGCGTCCACACCCGAACCGTTTTTACTCTACGTCTCCCTGACTTCCCCTCATACCCCGCTATCCGTCAACGACGAATGGAAAGGCAAAAGCGGATTGAATCTTTATGCTGACATGGTGATGGAAACCGACGCGGTCGTGGGACGCATCCTGAAAGCGCTTAAAGAAAGTGGTCAAGCGGAGCAAACCCTCGTCCTGTTCACCAGCGACAATGGGTGCGCACCCTACATCGATGTCGATCAACTTGAAGCCAAAGGTCACTTCCCGAGCGGACCACTGCGTGGGTACAAATCCGACGCATGGGAAGGCGGGCATCGTGTCCCTTTCATTGTACGCTGGCCCGGGGTTGTGGAGCCCGATTCGGCAAATCATCAGTTGATCCACCAGGCCGACTGGATCGCTACCTTGGCAGATGTGCTCGATTCGCCCTTGGCCGAAAATGAAGGGGAAGACAGTTTTAGCCTGATCCCATTACTGAAAGGCGGAAACAACCCCATTCGGGAACACGCGGTGAGCTGCTCCATCCGCGGCATCCCCAGCATTCGACAAGGCGACTGGAAACTGGTTCTGGCCAAGGGATCCGGAGGCTGGACCAAAGGGGAGGCGGAAACTTCCGTGCAACTTTACGATCTCTCAAAAGACATTGCCGAAGCCAACAACCTTGCCGCTGCTCAACCCGAAAAGGTTAAGGAACTAAGCAATCTGCTGGAAACTTTGATCACACAAGGACGCAGCAATCCTGGGCCTGAACAACTCAATGATGTGAAAGTAAAGCGATACCCGGTCAAACCTTGATAATGACGAACGCCCCCCAAAGGTAGAACGTGCCTGCTTGTCCCGCGACTGCGTGGATCCCTGGCGCGTGCCTTATGGTAAGCGAACTGCCAAAATCTCCCGTTTTGGGAAGCCTACGGTTCTCAATGACCTGTATTCTATGCTAACGCGAACAGAAGGGTTTTGGCGTTCGATTACGTCAGGGGGGCCATTGGATGGCAAATTTGAGTAAGATAACCACAAGGTGCGGACCGGGACGGTCAGCTCTACCTGTTTTACGCTCTTCTCATCGTGAAATTAGAAACTTATCCAGTGCTTCGTAGTAACGGGCTACGTTTTGCTCCTGGATGATCTGGTGGCCTTCGCCTTCGATGAGGAGGGTTTCCACCGGTTTTTGCAGTTGGAGCAACTTTGCTCTTAGACGGCCGGCCTGATCCTTTTTGATCCACGGATTGTTGGCGCCATGAACCAGCAGAACCCTGGATTCCAGTTCAGTCAATTGCCCCAAGGGAGACGGCTCTGACCAGGCATTTTGACCGGAAGCATCAGCCGCATACCATCCGGCCAACTTGGAAGCGATGGGTTGGTCATAAACCGGCAACTCTTTCATGAATGAAGGAACATCGGTCACTCCATTCACCAAAACCAAACCAGCGAAAGCATCTGCTTGCTTCACTCCTGCAGAGAGAGCGGCATAAGCGCCCAAACCAGTCCCTTTGAGATAAATCTGATCGGACTTGGCGTGTCCTTCTGCGATTGCCCACTTACGGGCGGTCAGAATGTCATCCTTCAACCCAGTAGCCCAATGACCATCGGCCAGTGAAGTCAGCAAATCCTTCGAAGCCACGCCAGGAGACGGGTAGATGGTCAACACCGCCATTTCTTTGTAAGTCAACCATTGAGCTTCTTCATCAAAAGTAAATGTTGGTTGGTCTATGACACCATCACCCAAGCGAATCACCATCGGCACGGCCCCTTCTTTCTTCAGGATCGGTCGATTCAGTGTGGCACGGATTTTTTGTCCATCGGGTCCGGGAATCAACACCGGTTGGGTGGCGGAAAAATTGCCGTTGCGTAAATTGGGCCGTTCCATGCCCATCAGGATAACTTTGTGACGATCTCCCAAAACATAGACCTGATAGGTGGTCGACATTTGAGGATCGGTGTAACCTACGATCCATTCCTTTTTCTGCAGACTGCGATTCGGAAAGAACAGATCGCCTTTTTCAAAACGCAAAAACTCAATGATGCTTTCATAGCCGCCATGAAACATGCGCCAGGATTTCATGGGATTCCGTAACGCCACCCCCTCCGGCACTCCCAGCACCGGATCTCGAAATACTTCCACCACATCCCCCAAATTCCCATCGGGAGTGGAGGCGGTTTCTCCGCTTTCCAAATTCAGCGCCCATTGCTTGATACTCCCGGTTTCGTCATCTCCCAAATACCATAAAACGGTACCATCAGGCGAAAAACCGATAAGATTCGGAATGGCTCTGCCCTCAGGAAGAGATACCTTCGGAGACCATTCGCCTGTGGCGAGATCCTTGATCAAGATCTCATACCCTCCGTTTGATGAAAGCGCCACCCCGGCTCTGGTCTGCAGATCGGCATCTGCCGACCATTGCAGGACATACCCTGGATTCACCGTATCCAATTCGATCGCCCCCGTGTCCAAATGAATCCGAAACACATCATGGCGCTGCCGGTTTTTGAGGTTCATGGAAACCAGAATCTGATCCGGCACCAATGGCAACATGGATACCACACGCGCTTGAATGCCCCTATAAGGCGTGAGGTCACGGGTATTGAATCCGTTTATATCGACTTGATAAAGGTGGTATTGCTGATCGCCATCCTGATCCTGAAGATAAAGAAAATGTTCATTGTCGTATTGCCAGAAGAAGTTGGTCAGTGATCGGGATTCACGCGTGACGAGCGTTCGTCTGCCTCTCCCTACACCCTGATGCCAAATATTCATGGCTCCTTCATAAGGCGCCAGCAAAGCGATTTTAGAGCCGTCGGGGGAGACTCGGAAATGGGTGTGCTCTTTGCTTTTGATCAGATCTTTGGCAACCAACGATGCAGCATTCGTGGTATCGCTTACCACCGAATGAAACAGCAAGATACAAACAATGTGTCGGATAAGATTCATCATGTGCGGATAGGACCTTAAGGTCAGAAAAAGAAAATTCCAAGCGTTTGGAACGTCATAATGCCATGGAAAAGGTAGAGCGTGCCGTCCCTGGCGCGCCCTTGTGGCATACGAATTCCAATCAACTTCCGCTTTGGGAAGCCTGCGGTTTTCAATGAGCTGTATCCTTCGTAGACGCGCCCGGAGATATTGGGGTTCGGATACAGTTGGGTTTTCCTTTGGATGGCTTATTTGAGCAGGGATGCCGCAAGGGCGGACCGGGACGGTCAGCACTACCAGCAGTTCACCCTGGGTAGAACGTGCCGTCCCTGGCGCGTTCCTTGTGGCTTTCGAATTGCTATCAACTTTCGTTTCGGGAAGCCTCCGATTCTCGATGACCTGTATCCTACGCAATCGCGAGCAGGTGGGTTTTGGCTTTCTATTACGTCAGGGGTTTCCATTGGGTGGCAATTTTGAATAGGGATGCCACAAGGGCGGACCGGGACGGTCCGATCTACCTAAAAGGAAAGCCCGCTCTTGCGAGCGGGCTTTCGTGTTGAGATTTAACGTTGTTAAATAGTGGGCTTATTCAGCGATGTAGAACTCGGCGGCCTTGGTAGGCTCAACAGAGTAAGGTGAGCTGGCACCTGCAACATCACTGTAAGGACCGGTCACACTGTCAGCACTCTTCAGTGTGCCAGTGTATTCGATGACAACATTTCCGTCGGTCAAAGCAACGCTGGAGATGCCACCTTCGCCACCACCGCCACCGGCGGGAGGCTCGAATCCACCACCGATCAAGATGTCAATACCGTTGATCGGAGCGCGGGTTTCTATAGGTTGACCTTCCAGCACGAAGCTGGTTCCGGAGATGCCGCTGAACACGATGTAGTCACCGTCACGACCATGGACGTAGTTACCTGTGAAGGCACCGCTGTCATAGTGAGGCAGGGTCACACCACCGGTTTGGAGAGGACCTGCACCCAGTGCTTTGACTTCGTCGTGAGTCAAGACACGGTTCCACATGGCGACGTCATCGATGTCACCATTCCAGGTACGACCACGTGCGTCAGGGTTCTCACCGATCATGACGTTGAAGTCGTTGCTACCCAAGTCAGATGGGTTGGTGTTTGTGGCGTAGATTTCGCCGTCAAGGTAGAGGCGTGAGCCAAATTCCGTACCGGCTGCGTCAGCTACACCTACCACGTGATGCCATTCTCCGAGGGTAACATCGATACCCGCAGGGGTATCTCCATTACCACCGACCCAAGCAAAGCCACCTTCACCGCCACGGCGGTGGAGACGCCAGCGGTTGGATTCACCGTCAGCGATCAGGGCTTGCCAGCTCTTGTCGAAGTCATTTGCACGGAACCAGGTTGAAACAGACATGCTGCCACCTGTGAAACCGAGGTCACCACCATCACTGGTGATTTCAACGAATTGATCAATACCATCCAAGGTCAGTGCTTTTCCGAAGTCAGCTGAAGGACCGTCAACATATCCGATCGGATCAGTTCCCATGGCTTCGCCATCGTAACTACCAGCGGAGTCGGTCAGGTCTTCGTTGTCGAAGTTCCAACGAGCAACCAGACCGTTGGAGAGGCTACCTTTGACAGTGTAATCACCACCGCGACCAACAACGCCACCCTTCATGTAAACAACCACATCATAATCGATGTCGGAAGGCAATCCGGTCACGATGACCTGATTAGGATCGTTGCTGTTGGTGTCGATGTAACCAGTCATGAGGTTACGATCGTTGCCTTCAGGAGCGCTGTTGTTTTCTTCACCGCGACCCTGGCTGGACCAGGTGTTAGGAGAGCTCCAGGAGACTTTCACGCCGGTCAAACCAGCAGATCCGTCCACGTCAGCAATCAGGAAGTCAGAAGCTCCGCTACCGCCTTCCAAGTTGTTCCAGACAGAAGTTCCAACCACACCAGCTTCACCGTCCACAGCCGAACCGTTACCGGCTGGCTCATCGGAAGCGAAGTTGATACCAATGGAGTTTCCTGCAACCAAGGCGGCAGGCTCTTGCACGGAAATCGTGGCTGCTTCTGAAGTTTCAGACAGACCCAGAACGATGATCTTAACGGTGTATTCACCGGAATCGTCAGCAGTCGCCTCATTGATGACCAAGTTTTGGCTAGTACCACCAGCAACAGGCTCGCCGTCTTTCATCCACTGGTAAAGAACAGCGTCGGTATAAGGAGAACCAGCGTCCACACCGAGCTCGATCGTAGCGGAAGAACCGGTAGGAATGACTGCGTCTTGAGGTTGAGCAGTAATGTTGATCCAGGCACCGGTAGGATCACCGAGACCACCACCAACAGCTGAACCAGTGATAGGAGGCAGATCTGCAGCAGGGGTGTCGTCACCTTCGCGACGCCATGCGACCTGGAACCAGTCGCCACCGCCACCTTCTTTAACCACCATGGCGAAACCATATTTCTCACCAGCAGAGAGGGAGATAGGAGTCACGGTCGTGGCATCGTCTTCACCTGGCTCATAGAAGCCGTTACAGCATCCGGTTTCGAATGCGATTGGGAAGTCGGAAGTAGGATCTGGGATATCAGCTCCGCTGTCGTTCAAGAAGAACTCGGAAGCATCGTCCGAACGAATGAAGAAGTGGTAGTCGCCGGAAACAGGAGGAGTCAAGGTTCCGGTTACATAACCACCGTAGTTGTCAGCAATGCCACCAGGAGTGAAGTCCAGACCATTGATGAACACAGTGCGTGTTGGGTTGTCTGGGAAATCAGGTGTATCGAAGATCAAGGTTGGGGTGTCAGTACCGCCAATTCCTTCGTAAACGAGCATGTTTTGGAATGCTTCCACTTCGACAACGTCGATGGTGGTTGCGCTTACTTCGTTGGTAGGCTCTTCGGAAAGAGTACCATCGATGCTCATGGTGTAAACCTTATACTTGTAAGTGGTGTTAGCGCTCACGCCAAAGTCATCAAAGGTGGTACCTGTCACCTGACCGGACAACTGGACACCATCACGCTCGACTTTGTATGCAACCAAGTCAGGGGTGTTAGCAGCTTCCCATGACAGGCGGACGAAACCAGCACCTTCCAGGTCCACGGCTAAGTCGCCTGGCTTAGGAGGAGCGCCACCGCCAGTAATGGCTGTTGTGCTCAAGCGCAGGTTGTCGAAGTGAGTGTGCTCGTTAGCACCACCGGTTCGGCCGGCGAGAATCACTCGGCTCTTGGTTGGGAAGTAATCAAGCTCGAAGTTTTCCAACACATTGTTACCTTTGAAGGAAACGGTGAGTTTTGCGAGCTCGCCACCTGTAGGAGCAGTGACTTCCACGGAGAATGGCTGCCAGCAAAGGTCAGCCCAGGACTCAGGATCGCGAGGATCGCCGCCATCGGCCCAGTAATCAGCATTACGAGGCCCAGTTTGCAAACTGGTGATGTCATCACACTCTCCATGGCGAGTAGGAAGACCTTCACGGGTAATAGTCACATTATCCACGCGAACGATGATACCTTCGATATCACCACCATCGGGAAGTGTATTACCCTGCCAGGTATCGAAGCTAACAGCCACACCAGTGGTTGTTCCACCTTCAGCAATACCGCCGGCAAAGTTACCCATGCCGGCAATCGCTCCGTTGGCATTCAACTCTTCAACAACAGGATCAGTTCCGTTATCGCGAGCCAAACTCACACTGAAACCATCCGCAGCACGATCACCAGTACTGTTACCGATACGTGCTTCACCTTCGAGCTTGAAGCCGGCGACGATTTCGTTGTCAGCATCAATGCTTGGGAATGCAACATAGCCGTCCTGGCCACCTTCGGGGTATGTAACCGCCAAGAAGCCACCGTCATTTCCGCCCTCTTCGACCCAAATTGCGTCGTTATTACCGGACAGAATAATTCCGTCATCTACGGGATCGCTATTGAAATCCCACGTGACATCGCCAGCGTTTGCCACACCACTGAGGCCGATCACGGCCGCAGAGAGTGAAGCAAACCCTAACTTACTGCGTGTTAATAGGTTATTTTTATTTTTACTCATATCGTTCCTGATTTGCATTTAGTTACAACACTGCAAAACCACAAGGTGTCCCGGCTACCGAACAGAGACACGTATTAATGGATAGCGCAGAGTAATACTAAAAACTGTCCGATTTTTACAAGTCAAAAGTGTGAGTATTTTGCTGTTCGCAGGCGATTCCAGCTGTATCCGCCTTGTAAATAAACCTTTTAACGTTACCAGGCAGGCAATCATTCAGGGAGTTTTAGCACGGGGAGCGATGGATTCCAATTTCCCCAAAGCTTCGGTCGCTTCAGTGTTATTTGGATCCAATCTCAGCACCTGATTGAGATGATACCGAACGCGATCCCAATCCTTGGAAGGAGCCAGGAAGCGGGCCATGTTCAGATGTGCAGGAAGGTTGTTGGTGGAAAGGTTCAAGGCTGATTCAAGACGTTGGACGGCCTTGTCTGTTTTCTTCATGAAATTCAAGGCAATGGCCCAGTTTACATGCACATTGGCATCATTGGGATTGAGTCTCGTTGCCTGCTGAAAGGATTCAATGGCCTCCTGATAACGGTTCTGCCGTCCCAGACAAAGACCCAGTTCGGAGTGGACCTGAGGAATGTATGGGCGCAACTCAATGGCTTCCCGCAGGTACTGTTCGGCCAGGGAAACCGTCAATTCGGAACTCTTCAACAAAACACCTAGCTCATACCGCACCATGAAATGGTGGGGAACCCGTTCGATCACTTTCTTCCACTGAATGGCAGCATTCTCCTTGTCGCCAATGGCTTTAAGAAACCGGGCATGTTGGTCGTAGAGCATCCAGTTATCCGGATCTTTGTCAATGGTCGCCAGATACAAGTCGGACATGGCCTTTAATTTTTCCTGATTAGGCTCCATGCGGAGTAAGCGGATTTCCTCAGCCATGGCGGTATTGATTTCAGCGCGGTTGGATTGGGCGGTGAAGGGAGGGACATTGAGCCTGGAAAGCATAGTGGTGGTCATTTGGTACTGCCCCCAACGCGTCAAACCCAACCGCTGAGCGCATTGTTCCGCGCTCAGCCATCCGGTGGACTGACTGTTTGGATCCAGGACATTTGCCATATTCTCGGCATAAAGCCTTGCCAGCAAATAGTTCCCGGAAAATTTTAGATGTACATGGTCCCAGAAGAGGTCACTCCCCGGCAGTTCATGCTTGGAATTATCGGCGAAAAACTGAACAGCATCCAAGAGGTAAATCCCAGCGGAAATTTTCCCTTCCGAAGCATCCCGGATGATCTGATTCAAACGGTCATCGGCCCGAAACCGCAGCAAATCGAGTTCCTTTGCGAGTTGGAAATGCTTGGGAGCTTCCTCCGGAGTGCCGAGTTGGATCAGGCATTGTCCCAGGTGAAATTGCAGATCTGCATGATCTGCAAAGACAGATTCGGCTTCCTGGAATTTCAGAAAGGCCTCGGATATCAACCCGGCCTGTTTCAATTGCACTCCTTGATCGTAATGCTCCCGCCACGCCAGTTTGTTATCCTCCGACATGCCGGATGGCAGACTCGAAGCAAAAGGAGCGGAATCTTTCAGATTGCAGGGCACCGTGCTGATGAAAACGGGAACTCCTGTGCGTCTGGGTAGAGAAACCAAATCTTTGATTTGCGATTGGAAATGATCATAGACGACCTGCAAACGCGGATCCTCGCGGCTTACCTGTTTTTCCTGAAACATGGCCATACCACCCCAGGCATGGTCGGATGGATTTGATCCGAACCTTGTCGCCAGGTGATCGACCAGTTGCCCCAGACGAAAACGTTTCAGGGCCAGTCCCCATTCAAGTAAAGCCGGATTTGGGGAATGCTCCCCGAAGACCGTGCCCGGGCCGAAGGGGCCGACGACTTCATTATTCCCCATGTAGACGACCAGAAAGTCAGCGTCCTTTTCGACACATTCATGGGCCAACGGAAGGATCAGGTGTGAATTAATGGCAGTCAGGGCGGTGTTGACCACTTCGAATTCTTTATCAGGAAACCGATCCTCCAACAACACCCTGAGCGTCTGAGCCAGGCCAAAAGCCGGTTCCGGGTCTCCCATGGCGGCCGATTCCCCCAAAACAAATATACGAACCACATTTTCGCCCTTTTTGACGGGGACCAACACCGGCCGAGGCGACCTGGCCTGGGTTTTTGGCATGAACCGGTAGAGAAATCCGGGATTTTCGATCCAGTATTCGACCTCGTTGAACACCCTTTTCTGAAAGAAATCAGGATGGTAACCGAAACCCGCCAATCGCAGAACACCTTCCAATGCCCCCATCACGCACCCACAAACCAACACCATGGCCAGGATACGGAACACCCAGGTCTTGGCACGAGACATCGGTTTGGTGGGTTGAACAGGCGTCTGCTCAGGATGGTTCTCTGGCTTTTCTTTTGGTGCTTTGCTGTCCATGTGCAGATGAACTTTTAAACGGATTGTGTTTGGATTCAATCACACTCCTGAGAAACTTTAAAAGACAAACCAGCCAAACAAAAAAAGACGCCGTGCACTTGAGCTGGCGTTATAAATCTCCATTTTTGTTAAAAAGTTCCGATCATGGTAAGCGTTTTTTGGAGTGCTGGCGAGATATCGCCGCTCTGGATACCTTGCGATAACGTTTTGTACAGGGAGTTTTCGGTGAGTGCTCGTGTTCCGAAATGGGGATGGTGAGGGTGCTGGATTGGTAGTGGTGGTGAGAATGCTCTTTGGGGATTCGGACCGTATCCAGAGCTCCGATGACTCGGAGCACTCCAGAGGGCACACTAGAGGAATGGGAAGACAAAGTCGGACGCAAGCTATCATGTTAGCCAAAGGCATCCAAAGCGGTCCCGATTCATCGGGACACGCACTCCAAATTGCGTTAACGGATTTTGGACGCATGCCGTTGCTTCAAACGCGCCAAACTGTCTTACACCATCCTGCAAATCTCGCAGATCCCGCCACTGCTGTGACTGTCAAAAAAACTACAAGCCCAGCACGCCCTCGTTTTTGATGAGTATCCGCTGGGGCAGTGTCACCGTGAGGATTTCTCCGGCTCGGTTGATGGTGACCGATACGGCGGGCTTCTCTTCGAGCGCGTGTTCGATGCGATAGACCCGCATCCTGGAATGCGCGATGGTCAACCAATCAGAGTAGGCTTTCCAGTTGTCCCCCCAGGCTGACCATCCCCCCACCGAATCACCCCCGGTGTTTCCATCGCCAACCAAGGCCTTGGCCTGGGCTAACAAGGGTGCCGCCAACCCGACCAGGAGCGGGTTCTCGGGCAGCCATTGTTCAAGGAGAGTTTCGGGATGCTTCAATTGTTCGAACGTAATTTCGCTTTCCCATTTCGCAGCACCCTGTTCAAACTCAAACCTAACAGTACTATCTGCCTGTTTGGAATGCACATGGAACCATTGATCGCGGAAACCGACCTTGGCGTCGAGTGAGGTCCACTGCCAATCGGGAGTCAGATTGACATTCAGCATGTATCGCACCCGCCGGGCCTGTTGCTCCCATTGGAGATGTCCGTCGAGGTTCACGGAAAAGGATTTGATGTTTTTGATCAAACCGGACATTTCGGCGGCCTCAAGGTCGACATCCGCATCCTCATCGGGCTCATTGCCCGCTTCACTGAGCTGCGTCACCATCCAGCGACAACTGCCCACCCGTTCATTCTGATGGTAGATCTCAAGTTCGGAGGGATCGGGTGTCTCGAGTATTTTGGAGATCACATTGTCGACGGGCAGCGGGGTACCGGTCGATCCGCCGCCGTATTCCGAGCGCCAGAGCAGCACATTCATCCCCACCCAAAAACAGCCAGCGAGGATCAACCACACCCGGTTCATCGCGAAGCGGTGGCCGTTGGGTAAGGAATGTTCAACACCTGACCAATCTGGAGTTTTGTTGAATCAACGCCCTGGTTGACGGCGGCGATAGCCTTCGGGGTGACTCCGTATTTACGGGAAAGCTTGTAAAAACTGTCATTGGCCCGCACGACATGTTTGCGGTATTTGGGTTTGGCAGCTACCTGGGAAACATCCGATTGCAGGGACTTTTGATGGCTTTCATCTCCCACGGCAGGTCTTCGATTTTGATTCCCTTGCTCGCTGCCGTTGTTGGGAGTGGAAGCTTGTTGAGCTTGATGGGTATTTTCCTGCGCCGCTTTCAAGGCATTGCTTTGAGCAGCCAGGACACTCCGCATCTGTTGCAATTGCCCCTCCAGACTCTGAACCTTTTCCTCAAGCTCGGTTTTGGTTTCCAGCAGGTTTCGGATTTTGGTTTCGGTGTTTTGGTTCAGGGGACCCAAATTGATCGATGAGGCAAAATCCATTTCGCAGCGGGTCAAATGTTCCTGGATCTGACCAGCCATCGCATGGTCCGGACGCAGGCTCAGCATCTTTCGGAAATGATAAATGGCGGAGACGTAATTCGGCAGGTGTTCGTAATGCAACAAGCCCAACTCCAAATGTGCGGCGGCGTTTTTCGGGTTCACCTCCAGGGCGCGCTCAAAACCAATCGCAGCCTCTTCATATTCGCCCGCGAACAGTTTCTCCTTGGCATCCATGTAATAGGCCTCCCGCTCCTCGTCCACCCTGGCCACCGACATGGGTTGA
Organism: uncultured Verrucomicrobiota bacterium; assembly: GCA_964415055.1. Taxonomy (GTDB): domain Bacteria; phylum Verrucomicrobiota; class Verrucomicrobiia; order Limisphaerales; family AAA164-E04; genus AAA164-E04. Next base: position 109,778 of record CAYPZD010000002.1, read on the forward strand.
CAACCGGAAAACACAAAGCAAAAGACAAGCAAAAGGATGGAGATGCCACTCGAAACACGATTCATGGGAATAGTTTACTCAGATTCGAGAAGAACGCAAATCATCGGAGGATGATTCACGAAAAAAAATGGTGAAAACCCGACCCGATCCTGTTCCCGGGCTCATCTGGCATGCTCAAGCATGAACCGAACGACCCGGTCCGGCTGGGGATGGGTGAAGTGATGACCGTGTGAGGCTTTCGTGCCGACCGGAACACGAATGAGATCCATCGAATGCCCCAAGGCTTCCAATTTCGCTTTTAAAACAAGGGTGTTTTCGGCAGGTGGAACGACCGTGTCGTTCTCGGAGACAACGTGCATCACCGGGATGCCCGCCTTGGCTATGATGGATGCCTTTTCAAAAGTCTCGGGTTCGAATGCGTCGATTTGCGCAGTCGTCAACTGATTGACTTCCATGAAGCGTTTCCAATCTCCCGGTGATCCGATACCACTTCCTTTGCCTCCGGGCCAACTGCGTGGATCGCACACGGGCGTGTCGCAGTAGATGGCGCTGACAGATTCAGGATGCCGGACGGCCCAGTGGTAGACAAACAATCCACCGCGACTCACCCCTTCCAGCACGGGAGTCGGCGAAAGCTGATGATCCTGCGTCAAACGGGCATACAGAGCATCACCAATCTCCATGGCGCGCCCGCTTCCGTAAAGCCCGGCCACATCCACATAGGCCACATGAAAGCCGTGACCGATCATCTGGAGATCCATTTCGGCATGAAACCCTGGGAACCGAGCCCGCCAGATCCATGGTCTGTTGGGCGCCGGTTTCAAAGGACGCACCACCCATGCCGATTGCCCTGCCACCTTGAAATAATGTCGACGATACCCGCGCCAAAGGTCGACCTTATCTTCAGGCCATTGATCCTGAAAGCCTTGTTGAACCGCTTTGGCAACTGTCCGGGCAAGGGCCTGATAGCCTTCAACATTGGGGTGAACACCGTCCTTTTCGGTCAAAAGCTCGGGGTGATGGTTCAAAACCGGGCCCAGGTCCAGAAAATGAACACGCGGGTGGTCAAGCGACTCCACCGTTCGCTTCAAAACGGCGCGGAGTTGCTCCAGTCGGGGCCGACGTTCCTCCAGATTGACGCGCCGGTCGTCGCTGAGGCCCGGCGTCTCGAGAACCATGGAGGTCGGTCCACACAACCAGATTTGCGGTTGTGCAGGCAGGGCCAGCAAAGTTTCGAGCAGTTCCTGGCAATCCGGTTCAAAACGCCTGATTCTGGACCAGTTGCCACGGTTGCCGTCCACTGTGTCGTTGGTTCCCAAGGAGATCACCACACCGTGGGGATTGAAAGATGTCACCGCTTCCAGTTTGGACCAGACATTGGGCCGCCCCGACCGCAACAGAGTGGCACCTCCTACCCCGAAATTTTCCACCTCATATCGAGAACCCAGAAGCTCCCGCATACGAGCAGGATACGATTGAGTATCCTCCTTCACCCGCGCTCCCTGCGTGATACTGTCCCCCAGGCAAGCGATTCTCAATCCGGCACTTCCAGCTGCCCGGGCGCTCAAATCGCCCCACCCGGTCATCCAGGCAAGGATTCCGGAACAAAGGTAGAGAAGGAGGCGACGATTTTTATTTTCTAAAAAATGATATGGCATGGCGGCTGCATATTCTCTGTTTTGCAAAACTAGGAGTAAGAGCATTATGAAATACAACAACCAACTGTCGAGAAAACTCGCCACCCTGCTGATGGGCATGGGAGTCGGCGTATCGGCCTGGGCACAGGATCCACAACCGGAACCACCCGAGGCACGTGTTACCAGCCCCGAGAGCGGGGTGGTTCTGGAGGGACCACGCGATCTGACCATCTTCGCCGAGGTGGATCGGGCCGGACAAACCAGCGTAAGCATGGAATTCGTAGGGGATGGGGAATCTCTGGGAACGGTGGACGAACCCTTGAACCTGATTCCCCCTCAATTGCTGACACCCGAAACTCCCATCGGACCCTTCCGTTTCAATTGGGAAAACCTGCGGGGAGGAAGCCACACCGTCCAAGTCACCGCACGCGATGAAAACGGAACCGAATCTGTGTCCGAACTCGTGAACTTCACCATCGTGGAAAGCATCCCGGTCAATGTCGTGACCGTGTCCGCCACAGATCCGGAAGCCAGCGAACCCAAGGAAGGAGATCCCTTGATCGATACAGCCGAATTCACCATCACGCGCACCGGATCGGTGGATCATGATCTGGACGTCTATTTCCGAACCGAAGGAGCCGCCATAGCGGGGGTGGACTATTTGCCCATGTCCAATGTGGTCACCATTCCGGCGGGAGAACGATCCACGGTGGTCATCCTTGAGCCCCTGGACGATCAGGATCCCGAGGGAGATGAATCTGTGCTGGTCATTCTGGAACCTTCAATCTGTGCGGATATCTTTCCGATGCCGCCGGATTGTTATGAAGTGGGCCGCTTGAGCGTTGCCGAAGCAGTGATCCGCGACGGTGAAAATCCCATTCCCAACAATCCCCCAAGAATCTCCATGGTGTCACCATTACCTGGTGAAACGTTTCTCAATCCCGCCAGTGTCTGGTTGATCGCCAAGGCCGAAGATGCGGATGGCAATGTTGAACGCGTGGAGTTCTTTGAGGGAACCGAACTGATTGCCGCCGGCAACTTCGAACAACCCAACCTGTACAAACAATATTGGCAAAACCTCGGCCCCGGTCGCTATGAAATTGTGGCCCGGGCTTATGACAACGAAGGAGCCTATACGGATTCACAACCTCATGTGTTCCACGTGCTGTCCAAAGAAGAACCATCCATCGTCTCCGTGCACGCCGAAGATGCGGAAGCCACAGAACCCACCCTGTTGGCCAACGTAGACGTCGATACTGACGTGGAAGGCAACGAAGATGACAACAAAACCGACAACCCCGGAAACAACGGAAATGGCAACGGCAACGGACAAGGCAATGCCAATCGTCCGGAAAACAAAGCACCTCAAAACAAGGTGAAGCCAAGATCCCTCCCCCTCGCCGAAGCGGCAGAGGGTGGTGATCCCGGATTCTTCGTCATCAGTCGTGAAGGTCCAACCGACCACGCGATCGAAGTGGCCTACCGCTTGAACGGCCGCGCTCAGAACGGCAAGGATTACGCCGAACTGGAACATTCCGTCCTCATGGACGAGGGCGTCGCCAGTGTCCGGGTGGAGATCAAACCTCTGGCCGACCGCCTCCTGGAAGGTTCTGAAAATGTTATCCTGACCCTGGTCCCCCGGGAATGCGAACTGAACCGTGATGACGCCCACAAATGCTACGCTCTGGGTGAAGCCCATCAGGCGGAAGTCACCATTCTGGACGGCACCGGCGATGATGGCGAAACCTTACCTACCACGTTGGCCATTCAATCACCACGAAACGGTTCCGTATTCCCTGCCAACCACAAGATCAATGTCGTGGTCAAAGTGAACGAACACAAAAACGATGTCGACTCGGTTGTCCTGTTTTCGGGTGATGAGGCCGTGGCCAAACTGGAACGAAACGGTCGTGGCAAAAGCCCCATCTGGTCCACCAAACTCAGCACCCTGAGCGCTGGCCGTCATAACCTGACCGCCGTCGCAACCAACGCTGATGGACAAAGCGCTCGCTCGGAAACCATCAACGTTTCCGTTCAGGGCGCCACTCGTGCACCTCGTGTCGAGGTCTTCGCAGCTGATCCGATTGCATCGGAAGGCTTCCGAAACAAAGACCGCGACGACAATGATCGCCCTGACAAGATCAACACCGCCACCTGGATGATCCGCCGATCCGGCAACAAGGATGTGGCATTGAATGTGGGCTATCGAGTGTCCGGAACCGCTACCAGCGGGGACGACTACGCCCCATTGTCCGGAACCATCCAAATCCCTGCAGGGGTCAACAACGTCCGTCTGCAACTCGTCCCCAAAGACGATAATATGCCGGAACCAACCGAATCCGTGGTCCTGGAACTGCTCCCGGCTGTCTGCATTGCCATCTTCCCCCCACCCGCCGACTGCTATCAACTGGGGCAAAACATCACGGCCAAAGTGGAAATCCGCGATAACGACCAGGACGACAACCCTGCTCCCGTGGTGAAGATCGAATCTCCCGACAACGGAGACGCCTTCAAAGCACCCGCCGAAATCCATATTGAGGTGGAAGCCAAGGACGAAAACGGATGGACCTCACAGGCAGCCTTCTTCGCCAATGGCAGAAAGATCGGCGAACAGTTCATCACCTTCATCCGTCCTCCGGACGATGGCGAAGAACAGCATTACGCCATGGTCTGGTCAGATGTGCCCGTGGGCAAATATGAACTGCACGCCGAAGTCACCGATGACGAAGGCAAAATCGGACGCTCCCGCCCGGTAATCATCCAGGTCCGCAACAAATCGGATAGTGACGATGATGAGGACAACAATGGCAACGGGAATGGAAATGGAAATGG
>CAYPZD010000002.1:114346-124948 GCA_964415055.1 uncultured Verrucomicrobiota bacterium
AATGGAAATGGAAATGGGAACGGGAACGGGAACGGGAACGATGGCAATACCAACGGCCTGACGCTCGTCCAAGTCAAGACCGATGACGGCAAAGCCTATGAAACAGGAGCCGGCGAAGATCCAAATCCAGGTTCCTTCCTCATCTGGCGTCAGGGTGATCTTTCCACCGCTCTGGACGTGCACTATCAAATGCGCGGGGCCGGTGTGAATGGTCAGGACTACGAACAACTCAGCGGCATGGTCACCATCCCTGAGGGCATGAGCGAAGTGATCGTTCCTGTTGTGCCATTGGAAGACGATCTCGTGGAAGGCGTGGAACAGGTCGTCCTTCTCCTTGAAGACATCAAGTGCATCGCCATCTTCCCGCCTTCACCGGATTGTTATCAGGTGGGACGAAAGGATGCCGCACGCTTGAACATCTTCGACAATGACCGGGATCGCAACATCGCGCCGAAGGTGAGCATGATCACCCCGTTCAACAAGGAAACATTCCAGGCCCCGGCAAGTATTCAACTGACAGGTGAAGCCGTGGATTCAGATGGTTGGATCGGAGCCTTTAAGTTCCTGGCCAATGACGAATTGATCCACGAAGGAACCATCAACTTCATCGTGGCCCCCGACCCGGGCCAAAGTCAGACGTTCGATTTCCTATGGGAAAACGTGGCCCCCGGCAAATATGACCTCGCATTAGAAGTCACTGACAACGACGGAGCGACAAAGGTATCACGCCGGGCCAGGGTCGAAGTCATCGGAGACAATGAAAAACCAGAAGTCACCGTGTTCGCCAAAGATGCGTTCGCATCGGAAACCACCGGTAACGGCAATGGAAACGGCAGCCCCAACGGCAACACCGCCAAGTTCCGCATCCGACGCACCGGAAAAACGGACGCTGAGTTGAAGGTCGCTTACCGAATGGAAGGCACGGCGGAAAACGGAGTGGACTATACCCTCCTGGAAGGTTCCGTTGTAATCGAAGCCAGGAAACGCTGGGCCACTTTGGAACTGGCTCCCATCATGGATGACGTGGAGGAACGCCTCGAAACAGCCATCCTGATCCTGGAACCGGTCGACACCTACAACATCGGCCGCGCCGGCGCCGCCACGGTGGTGATCAGTGACAACAATCCCGGACGCAAAGGCGTGTCGATTCTGGATGACGGAAGCATTCACCTGCGTCTGCCTGCGGTTCCCGGCGAAGGTTACGTCATGGAAGTCTCTGACAACCTGGAGGATTGGGAAGTCATTGGCACCGGTGTCAGCGAGGAAGACGCTCTGGACGTCGTCGCAGACAAACCCGGACAACGCAAAGGCCAGTACTATCGAGTCCGCAAGGCTCCCGAAGGTTTGCCCAACGAGGAATAAGAATTTCTCCCTCAGTCCATAAAAACCAAAGCCAAGCCAAATGCCGGCGGGAACCTTTCCCGCCGGCATTTTTGCCAAGAAGAAGGTAGAGCGTGGCGTCTCGGCGCGCAACCCTCATGACCCCCATTCCCTGCTTATCACCTCCCAAAGGAAAACCCCTTGGCACCCCAAAACCCTACATCCGCATAGCTGCGCTAGCGGGCGGACCGGGACGGTCCGATCTACCTGACCGGGATCCCGACTTGTCCGGAATCTACCTCGTCATTCAAAAATTGCGCATCTGTAACGCTACCTCCATCCGCTTGCCACAAAGAATTGCGAAATTTGGTGGACAAAGATTCGCGCATAGACCATATAAGTCACCGCGTGCCCGACGGATGCATTGACAATGAAACTGCCCCAACCTTTATCAGGACTCATCCCGAACCAAACGGAACCCTTCCGTTTCTGAATGCATGAAGCTTTCAACCCCATTGTTTCAATCCATTGAAGCGGAGTGTTACCATTGCACGCTGGCACAATTAGCAGCCGATCTTGAGCAAGCCCAACGACTCCGTTTCGAGGTTTTCAATCTGGAACTCAACGAGGGATTGGAGACGGCCTACGCCACCGGACGCGATGAGGATCCTTACGACGCGGTCTGTGATCATCTGATCGTTCGACACAAGGAGACAAATCAAGTCATCGGCACCTACCGCCTACAATCGGGCCGGTCCGCCGCCGAAAATCTAGGCTATTACAGCGAGCAGGAATTCGACTTTTCCCCCTACGAATCCATTCGTGATCAGGCCCTCGAACTGGGAAGAGCCTGCGTGCACAGATCGCATCGCAACCTGGCAAGCCTTAGCCTCTTATGGAAGGGCATAGCTTGTTATGCGCGTCAGCATGGTCTTCGTTACCTGATCGGATGCAGCTCGCTCACTTCACAGGACCCGGCGGAAGGAATGGAAGTCTACCGCATGTTGAAGGAGCGATTTCACGTCAACACCGACTTCATGACCCACCCGCATCCTGAGTTCGCCTGTTTTTCCGAAGAAACGCTTTCCAAGAAACCAGATGTCCCCAAACTCCTGCGAGCCTATTTGACCGTCGGAGCACGCATTTGTGGTCCTCCTGCGCTGGATCGCTCCTTCGGGACCATTGATTTCCTGACGTTGCTGGATTTGCAGGATCTTTCGGCGCGCAACCTGAAGCGTTATTTCTAGTTGTCACTTGAAGGCGCTTCACGCTTACTCAGGAAGTGCGAGAGGGTTCGAATCATACCACCAACATTGTGACCGGTTTGGTCGTGGCTGTTTTCCTGTGGGGAGGCAACAACGTCGCGACCAAGTACCTGGTAGACCGGTGGCCTCCGGTCTGGACCAGCTGCACACGTTTCCTTATTTCAGGAGCGCTTCTGCTTTTTCTTGCCCGTTACACCAAGTGGTTTGGGGTTTATAAACCCGTCAGTCCGGATGTGAACAAAGCCCTGTGGTGGAAGGGGAGCCTGAGCTTCACCGCTTACATTCTAAGCTTCATCTGGGCGCTTCGATTCAGCACGGCAGCCAACATGGGCCTGCTGTTCGCCACGTCTCCGGTGTGGGCTTTGTTGTGGGAGATCAAACAGGTGGAACGACTGGAACTGATCAAACGCTTTGCCGCAGCCATCCTCACTCTGTTCGGTGTCGCCATCCTTTTTCAATCCACTTCAACGGATCAAAGCACCAACTGGATTGGCAACGGGCTCGGACTGTTGGCGTCCATTCTGTGGACCGTATACAGCCGGGTCTGTCGGAGCTTTGCTAATCAGCTGTCCAGCGCCCAGATCAACGGACACAACTTCGTGCGAACCTTTGTCTGGCTGCTCCCCTTTGCCATATATGATCAATGCACGCAGGTAATCCCCATGGAGATCAAGCTGTGGTCCACACAAATCTATTCCATCATCGCCGCAGGTGTCTTTGCCTTTGCCCTGTGGACCAACGCGCTCAAACAATGGCCCACCAGTCGCGTCATGCTCTTTGTCAATCTGATCCCATTGACCACGGTATTGTGCGGCTGGATTTTTCTGAATGAAACCGTGAACGCCCCCTTCTGGTGGGCCATGCTTTTTGTCATGGCAGGGGTGGTTTTGGGCTTGGCGGATCTGCGACGCATCAAGCGTTTCTGGGTTTCAACTTGAGAGGGATGGCGATGTCAGGCAGAGTGGTGCTGGAGCGCAAAACAGGTCGAATCAAAGTCATGGATACCCACCAAGAAACCCAGTCCATCCGGTTTAAAATCACTCAGAAAATGCAGCAGGCGGGCATTGCAAACTCTCGTATCGAAGCGTTTCTTGCTTCGGTCACGCAGGTGGCTTCAGGTGATTCGGGCCTGATTGGCGAACAGGATATCGAACCAGCAGGAGACCTCATCCGCTTGGAAGATCTGGAATCCAATGAAACCGAAGATGCAACTCTGCTCAATCAATTGGCATGCATCAAACTCAACGGAGGTCTGGGAACAGGCATGGGACTGGATCAGGCAAAATCGTTGATGCCGGTCAAAGGTGAGGACACGTTCCTGGATTTTATCGCACGTCAGGCTCTCTACCTCAGGGAAAAATCCGGATCCGATCGACCAGCATTTTACCTGATGAACAGTTTCAGCACTCAAGACGACACGCTGAATTACCTTGAAAAGTTTCCTTCCCTAACCAACGGAGATGACCGGATCGATTTTCTCCAGGGAAAAGTCCCCAAACTGGATGCTCAAACATTGGAACCTGTTCAATACGATCCAAATCCGGAATTGGAATGGTGCCCTCCGGGACATGGGGATTTATACGCATCCCTGCAGGCGGAAAACCTGTTGGATTCCCTCCTGGACCGTGGGATCATCTATGCCTTCATCTCAAACTCGGACAATCTGGGAGCGACCATTCATCAGGGCTTGTTGAAGTATTTCGCTGAATCGGGGAATGCTTTCATGATGGAAGTGGCCCGACGCACACCTTCCGACAAGAAAGGCGGCCACCTGGCCAAACGCATGGCTGACGGACGCCTCATACTTCGAGAATCAGCCCAATGCCCCAAGGAAGACATTCCATCTTTCCAGGACACCGACAGACATCGCTACTTCAATACCAATAACCTTTGGATCCGATTGGATTTGCTGAAGCAGACCTTGGAAAAACAGCAGGGAGTCTTTCCGCTGCCGTTGATCCGGAACAGCAAAACAGTCGACCCTAAAGATCCCGGATCTCAAAAGGTCCTCCAACTGGAGTCCGCTATGGGCGCGGCCATCGCTTGTTTTGACCAGACATGCGCCATTGAGGTCGATCGAAAACGCTTTTCCCCCGTTAAAACGACATCAGATTTGTTAAACCTGCGATCCGATGCCTATGCCATCACCCAAGATCATCGTTTGGTGCTGAGTGAAGAACGCTCCGGCATCCCACCTCTGGTTCAATTGGATACAGATTACTTCAAGACCATTGATGCCTTCGATCAGCGTTTTCGCAATGCGGTTCCTTCTCTAGTTGATTGCGATGCCTTGACCATAAAAGGTCCGGTGACATTTGATGAAGGTGTGATCCTTCGAGGCAAGACACGATTTGAAAACCATTCCGGCAAAGAACAATTAGTGGCTACCGGAATATACGAGAACACTGAAAAGATCTGGGAGTGACCAGGGCACATTCATTCGATCCGGAATCACCTTTCCAAAAAGCGAACGGGCCGCTTTCAAGCGTTGCACTTGAAGCGACCCGTTCTATCGGTGAAACCAACTAAACCAACTAAACCAATCATCCCTGATTGAAAAACCCGCAACAAGGGTAGTTCAGAACCGTCATCTGTCAATAAAGAAGCGGGAAAAAAATAAAGAAAATTGGACAGATTTCCAAAATGTCGCGTTTTCATTACTGATGTCGCATTTTGGTTACTGCTTTTTAAACTATTTTGCCCTGTGCATGTTAGGAAATGTTCATCTTCGAGCACCTGCCGCAAAACATGGCGTTATGCGTATTTAGTCATAGATGAATTACTATAGCTATTTTCATGATGTAATAACAACGAAATCAAGGCATGGTCTCAGCCCATTTCATCGCCATGGAGGCGAAGCCAAGAAAGAAAAAGAAGCCTGCGATATCGGTGATGGTGGTGACAAAGATGCTGGACGCCAAAGCAGGATCAACCTTGAAGAACTTGAGTGTGAAGGGGATCAGGACGCCGGCCAAACCCGCCATCAACTGAGTCAATGCCATGGCCAGGAAAGCAACGACACCAAGGAGGATACTTCCTTTCCAAAGAAAACCCGCAAGCCCCACCACCAATCCGATGGCAAGGCCGTTGGCAAATCCAAGCGCCAGCTCTTTCCATAGGGCACGATAGCCATCCCCTTTATTGAGTTCGCCGAGGGCCATGTCCCGGATGATAACGGTCAGGGTTTGCATCGCCGCATTGCCCCCCTGCCCTGCCACCACCGGCAAAAACACGGCAAGAGCCGTCCAACTCGCTATGGTGGACTCAAACAATCCAACCACCGATGCCGCGGCAAAAGCGGTCAGGAGATTGACGTATAACCAGGGCAAGCGCTTGGGTAATGATTTGCGCCATGGGGTCAATGCCCGCTCCTCACCGGACAAACCCACCATCAACTGCATGTCCTCGGTGGCTTCTTCGCGGGCAATTTCCAACACGTCGCTGGCCTTGACCACCCCGACCACACGGTCGTTTTCATCCAGTACAGGAAGCCCCAGATAGTGGTAATGCGCAAATTGGCGCGAGATTTCTTCCTGATCATCAGTCACTCGAACTGATGCAACATTGGGGCGCATGACTTCGGAAACCTTGCGCTGAGGCGAACTGAATACCAGATCACGAAAACTGACGATGCCTATCAGACGTTGTTGGGGATCCACGACATAAAGGTAGGAAATGTCCTCGGTTTGAAACCGGGCATCGCCCCGCAAGTTGGCCTGACAAGATTCAACCGATTCATCCTGATCCAAAGTGATGAACCGATCACTCATGATTCCGCCCGCGGTGTCCTCTCCATACTGGAGGAGCGCATGGACAGGAATGGAGACGTCATCAGGCAGCGCTTCGAGCACTTGTTGTTGAATGTCTTCGTCCAACTCGGCCATCAAATCGGTGGCGTCGTTGTGCTCCAGTTTTCGGAAGAGTTTAACCAGTTCTGATTCTGAAAACAGGACGATGAGCTCGGATCTGAAGTCTTCTTCCAGTTCAGTGAGCACCTCACCGGAAATGGAAAAAGGAAATTGACGGAGGATCTCCGCAGCCTGCTCAAACGGCATGCGTTGAATGCGATCAGCTATATCGGCAGGATGAAGCTGTTGGAAATCCTGAGTGTAAAGGGTAGCAAGGTTATCCGTCATAACAATTAAGAATGCGTGAATGCTGAAATCCGTTCCAATCAAGCACGTGATTCCTATGAAGTTTAAACCATCCGCCACTGTCGAGCATAAACATTCAGGGAAGGTAGAATCGGGCGACTGCGGCTCGTCGGGAATCTACCTGCAGCCTAAGCCGGGTAGAATCCGGCGACTGCGGGATCCCTGGCGCGTCCCTTATGGTATTCGAAATGCCATCACTCTCCGTTTTGGGAAGCCTGTGGTTTTCTATAACCTCTATTCGTTGCGAAGGCGCACGGAGGTCTTGGGGTTCAAATACGTCAGGGGTTTCCTTTGATTGGCATTTTTGCTCAGGGATGCCACAAGGTGCGGACCGGGACGGTCCGATCTACCTGTTAAAAAAAACCGGTTGGAGAACTTGCGTTCACCAACCGGTTTGAAAGATGTTCTGGATCAGAGGATCAAGCCTTGGCGGCTTCGTAGTTCTGATTGGCGGCGTCCCAGTTAACGACGTTCCACCAGGCCTTGAGGTAATCAGGGCGGCGGTTCTGGTAACGCAGATAATAGGCGTGTTCCCAGACATCACAACCGATCACAATTTTTCCGGATCCGTCCATGACCGGGTTGTCCTGATTCGGTGTGGAAACCACTTCGAGCGCGCCCGAGTTGTTCACAATCAACCAGGCCCAGCCACTACCAAAACGGGTGGCACCGGCAGCTTCAAATTTCTCTTTGAACGCATCGAAGCTTCCGAAGGTGGAAGTGATGGCTTCGCCAAGAGCGCCGGTTGGCTCGCCACCTCCGTTCGGTCCCATGATGGACCAGAACAAGGAATGATTGGCGTGTCCGCCACCGTTGTTGCGAACCGCGCCACGGATGTTTTCCGGAACGGCATCCAGGTTGGCAACCAGGTCCCAAATGTCTTTGGAAGCAAGTGCGTCCTGACCTTCCAAAGCACCATTCAGCTTGGTGATGTAGGTGTTATGATGTTTACCATGATGGATTTCCATGGTCTGAGCGTCGACATGCGGTTCGAGCGCATCGGCGGCGTAAGGCAGATTCGGTAATTCGTAAGCCATAATATTCTTATTTTTTCGTCCTGAGTTTATCCAACCGGCGGCGTTTGGTCCAAGCCCCCGACGGAACCAGAACATAACAACCGATCAGGGCAAAAACAAGTGAAGATCATTTCCCCGGCCTGACGGCAGGTACTTTCCAGTTTTTATGCCAGGTCAGGTTCCAGAGGTTTTCCAATCGAACCAGTTCCACATGATTGTCTGCAAAGGCGGCATTGATGGCGCCCGGAAGCGTGTTTTTGGGATCAAAATTGGTGACCGCCGCCGATCGGTCGGATGCATGCCGTGGGATGGAAAACCGAGCCATGGGCCCCTGGAACTTGTCACCGTCAAAAAGGTTCCGAGCCGGTAAGCTGGTTTCCACAGGCCAGGCATCCACCCAGACGGAATCGGCAAAATAGGGTGTGGTGGAAGGATTGCGGATATCCGTTTCGACTTTGAACATGTTTTTGTCATTGCCATAAGGACTTTTGGTGTAGAAATAACCGTTCAAGGCATAGCTCCCCTGCCACTTGTTGGTGCCGCCGCCGTCCACCAACCAGGCGCGATTAATGGTTCCATGACTGGCGCTGTCCTTACGCAGGGCAACCTCGTTCCGTTCGGGAGCAGTGGGGCAGAATCTCACATCCTTGATCGCAGCATATTTATCCTGCAACTGCGCCAACCACAAATAAGGCCACGATTCATAGTGCACCGGTTTGCCTGTATCACTGATATACATGTAATTCGACAAACTGATCTGCTTCAGATTGCCGACACACTTGATGGCCTGCGCCTTGGCTTTGGCCTTGGACAAGGCTGGCAGCAACATGCCAGCCAGAATGGCAATAATGGCAATCACCACCAACAGCTCGATGAGGGTGAAACCTGTGACATGAGATTTGACGCGTTTGTTGATCAGGACTGTTGTCATAGATATTTAACCTGGAATTTGTATGTGCTTGTTTGTGAGATTTGCAAGACGATTTGAAGGGAGCGCCGAAAACAGAGCCCGTTCAATCATAAAGGCACCGACAATCCCTCAGCTCTAGCCAAATCCTGTTGATTGCGGTCAAAAGTCAAAAAACAAGAAGCTCCAAATTGTAAGGCCGATGCCACATGCAGAATATCAAAACTTCGATACCCCTTCGCCACTGTATGAGTTTGTGAAAGGTTCTTGGCCAAGTTCACTACTTGGGAAAGATTGCATGCCTGAACCATCATCAGTCCATTCTGACGGTCTTGCTCAAACTGAGCCCAATATTGCTCGGCACCACCTGACGGAAGCAATCTTCTAAATTCAGCCAGCCTCAAGGCATTACATAATTCGAATTCATTTAAGGATGAAAGTGTGAGAGCCTGCTCTTGCTTGTGCAACCAATCCAATGCAACTGGTGTATGGACATCCGTCCCATAAATGGCGAACAAAAAACTGGTATCAACACATATCACCATTTACTGCTGGATTCATGAATTAAATCTGCCGACTCCTTGACGGAAAGTATGCGTTCAGAAGTACGGTCGCGTGTTACGGCTGCACTCTTTGACCAGTCGACCTTTCCTGGGGCAGGGTTTGTTTCGGGCACCAATCGGGCAACAGGCTTGCCTCTTTGAGTGATCAAGATTTCTTCGCCAGAAGACAACCAACTCAGCAGACGAGTGTAATGATTGCGCAATTCTCTAACCGATGCTGTCCTCATTGTGCTACTATTTTGTAGCACAATCGCTCCACTGTCAATGATCAGTTGACGCAACCCAAACACGCCGGAATTGACAGATCAAGGTTCTAGCAGAGAAGCTAAGCACGTCGTCCGGCAAGATAACACAGGGAATCATTCGATAGGAAAACATGGGATTAGATCAGATCACGGAACCTTTTTTAGCCAAATCGGCGGGATGGGAGGCAATGAAATCGGCGCGCCAATATCTCAAGTCGGGAGCGGTCCTGGCGGCGGAATGGAAAGCGCCCAGAGCAAGTGGATTGATCCAGGCTGGTTCGTTGCAATATCAGGCGGGCCTGGTGTTTGACTCTGAATTCGACATCGAAAACCTGTGCACTTGTCGTGAGTCCAGGCAATACGGCACCTTGTGCGCTCATTCGGTTGCTATCGCGCTGGCTACCCTGCATCCAGACGCCATTCGTTCCAAAGACACAACAGTCCCCCAGAAGCCATCTGCTCCATCCGGGCAAAGTTCCACCGAAGAACAGCAAGCGCCGGATCCCTGGTTCAAATACGATCCCACATCCAAAACCCATCTCTCGTTGCGATTTGTCCTCGCGCCAAACAGTGTTCGACAAATGCAACCGCAAGCAGTCGCGGTCATGCTGGAAGGTTCGACGGACGGTTCCTTCAAACCACTGAACACTTTTCCACCCAACCGGGCCTATAACCTCACCGAGTCGGATCGGCATTTATTGAAGCTGCTGGAGGATCAGGCAGACGGGAAACCGGTGCCCATGATCCAAATGAAAACTGAGGCGTTCTGCGATTTTCTGAATCTGCTGCAAGGATCGGATCAAATAATGCTCGGACGATCGGAACACATCAAAGTGTCCAATCAAGCCTGGATCCCCCCTATGGAAATCAAGCTCACGGATGAAGGCAGCCTCTCCATCACCTGTGATGGCTCATCCATGCCGCAGGGTTTGTTCATGGGGCAACCGGGCTATGTCTGGGCGGAGAATCACTTTCAACCCATGGGCCTCCCCTCGCCTCTGATGCCGGCTTTCCAGGCTCCGATGACGATTCCCCGCATGCAGGTTCCGTTCATCCTGCATCAACTCGATCTACTACCGGATTCAGAACGGATCCACACACATTTTTCACTGAACGATTTCAAGATTGTTTC
>CAYPZD010000003.1:0-26684 GCA_964415055.1 uncultured Verrucomicrobiota bacterium
CTATATAATGATTAAAAAATAAACAGATTTTGTTTTCACCGAATCAAATATTGTCAACCCGGCGATTCCTCGACCTTACTCAGGTAAAAAACAACCAGACCTGAATGGCAAAATCGAGGTGTGACAAAACGATGACAATTCAAACAGCAGACCAGAAGAGGAACATTACGGAATACAGCAGGGTCATTCAGCCGGGAGAGGTGTCCAGGAAACGTTTCAGGGGATACCACCAAAAATGGTAGGCTGGCAGGGGCTCGAACCCTGGACAAACGGCTTAAAAGGCCGCTGCTCTACCAACTGAGCTACCAGCCCCCCAAATTCTCGCGAGTCGCGAGTAGTTTCCCTTTTGAAAAGGAGGACGAACCTTAGTCTCGGTCAAAAAACCATGCAAGCGTTTTTCCACTTTTTTTTAACTCACAGGGTTGATTGACTGCCCGAAGAAGATTCATTCACCTCGTCGGATGCAGCATCCATACGAATATCCAGTGTAAACGCGCCCTCCCGCCGCTCTTCAACCGTCGTCACACGAATAACATAGACCATTCCAGACTCAGGAGTGAACCGGAAACTGGCCCGGCCCAATGACGTCTCGTCCGGCAAACTCCATGCAATCGTTTCCTGTGTGGGGGGACGCATCAAATAACATTCCGGCAGAAAATCGTGACTCGAGACCGTGACAACAAGAGGCTCAGGCTTCTCCCCGGCTTTAAAGACAAAATCCGTAAAATAGAAAGTCCCATCATAAATCGAAAAATTTGGATCCTCTTCTTGGGTGGCCTCCACCACACCTGTAACAGGTTCATCGACGCCAACTGAAGGCACCACAGTCGCCTTGCTTGACAAATTGTATTGCCCGGTTTCGTCACTAAAAAAGGAAGATACCCATACAAAGAAATCATCTTCCTCTCCGGTGGTGAAAAAATCCAATCGGGCCCGATTCGTCACAAAGGCGACATCATCTGCTTCAAAGAAATCATTTTCCAGAACCATCTCCCCTTCCAAGGTTCGGCTGAGGCCCAACCATGAATCAAAACTGGAACTCTCCAAAACAACCGTCCAACGGTTCAATGACTCCGGCAACTCAAGTTGATATACATGCCCCAACCGATTACCAGGAAGCTTGTCTGTTGGCTTAATGAGTGCTTGATCAACAATCGCTCCAGAAACAAGAGGCAGAACGGCGAAATCCTTACCACCGGGTGGTTCGGAGCTCACACGACGGATGCTTAATTGATAATGGCCCATATCCTCGCCAAACGCGGAGCTTACTTCTACAAGCACCCTCTCACCGGAATCGGAGGGATCGAAGGTATGCGCAATCAATGCATTTGTCCCATTGTCATCATCGTTTTCCGCAAGATGAAAACCAAACTTAGTATCAAACAGGGACAAGTAGGCATCGAATTCGGTGGAGTTTAAGAATATCTCCACGGTCGCCCCCTCTTTCGGAATATCCAAGAGGTAATAGTCCGCTGGTTGAATGCCTGTATAGGCATCGAAATAGGTGTTGTCCCCAAGCTCCAGCACACCATCAATCACGTCACCTATCTGAATGTCCCTCGCAGGTGCCGTCAAAGCCGTGGGAACGGAAAGCTGCTCCACACTCAGGGTATAGTCCCCGCGGTCCATGGGATCAAATCCACTGACAACGATACGCGCCTCTTCTTCCAAACCTCCTTTAGGAACCGGATAAATGATACGGGAATTGGATGTCAATCCGCTGTCATCATTGTATTCGATCAGTTGCGACGTAAAGGCGTCCACCAACTGAAGATAGGTGTCAAAATCATCGGAATCCAAATCAATCGTCAACAACTGCCCCCCGACGACTCCCGTCAAATCGTAAACATCAGCGATAAGCACCTCACCAAAATCATCCACAAATCGCTCATCATTCCTGTCAATAACACCCTCCACCAAATCGCCTGGCCGCAATGTTCCTGACAACTTGGTCCGATCCAAAGATCCTCCATCATAAGGTGATACTTCCAATTGATACCGGCCAAGGTCATGCCAACCGGATGTGGTCACTTGAACAATCCACTCCTGCCCCACCCCGGTTGGCTCCAACACAAGTGCCGCATCCAAACCTTCCCCGGAGTCATCATCCTCACCAACCATTCGCCCCGTTTTCGGGTCCAGAATCACCAGAGCAATATCAATGTCCCGACTGATGGCATGAACCTGGAGAGCTTGACCATCCTCCTTACTTGAAAGAAGAAATGAATCCGTCTGCAAATCGTCCCCGTATGGATTACTTGTGAGTGGATCCGATTCGACCAATGTTCTGGAAAGAGTCTGCCCGGGGATGACTTCTTCTTCCGGCCATATCCAAGTCGCCATATCAAACTCACCTTCCCGATCATCCAATGACACCACCCATACCAGAAACTCCGACTGCTCCATCCCCTCCACCTCCAAACCCACACTTTCCAAGGAGCCACCGGGAGGCGACTGGAGCAACAAGGCATGGGTTTTAGGGTCACGTAATTCCAGACCGGGTAAAAAATCATCCGACGAAACCCCGATTCGAAAAGAAGCATTTTTCGAGACAGCTCTTAACCGAAACTCCCGAATCATATTGCCTGATGATAAAGGTGAAGCATCATTCATTGCCCTGAATTGATCCATCACCTTGCCGGAGAAGCCATAGCCCACATCAAGTTCAACTCCATACGATTGCGCCTCGGAAGAAATTTCCGGGACAAGTTGAAAAAAGTTTTGGGCGGGATGACCGGTTTCGACTGGAACAAAGAGTGACAAAGCATATGAATCCGGTGATCGAGAGAGAAACTCACCTTCCGACCGCACGTTGGCCACCCTGTTCCAGGACGCTAAGTTTTCAGATTGCAAAAGCTGAAATTCTGTTGCGAAAGCTGGCAAAGGCGCTGTGATATCGAGTTGAAACGCCTGCCCTTGATCCACCTGATCTGATCGCCACTGCACTGCAATCTCCGGAACAGAATCTGGACGATTGGGATCGGAACCAAAAGCGTATTCCCGAAAATGACTCACCCCATCACCGTCGCCATCGGCGTGCATCCCAGTGACCCTATGACGCTCACTCCATGAAGCAAAGGAGGGGTGCAGATACTGCATGATCCAGGGATAAAAGGAAGTGACCCGTGTATAAATACCATAGCTGAAAGGCTTCCCGCATTCCCTCCCAAAACTGACAATCCCCGCCTGCAACCAATCTCCATTGTCCGGATGACGGATCATCAGAGGCCCTCCGCTGTCTCCATAACAAGAACCGGCACGCCCCTTGGGATAACCTGCGGGCAGCATGGAGGAAATCACCGAACCGTCATAGGCCTTCTCCTCGTTTGCCACTTCGTTGGAGACGATGGGATAGGAAGCTTCACGGAGTTTGGCAGGCTTTTCATTTTCGGCATCAGGAGAAACCACTCCCCACCCGATCGAAGTAGCCATTCGCTGCACAAGCGGAAAATCCGGATCCTCCACCAAACCAATCGGCTCGACACCTTCAACCGGCCATGCCAGCAGCAACAAGGCGATATCATTGCCTGTATGAGCCACATCACCATCGTAATCAGGATGAACAATAATGTCCAATACCGGAATCCGCATCCCACCATCAGGAATGCTTAGATCGTGACTACCAATGATCACATGAAGTGACTCGGGTTGGATGAAACCAAAATCAAACTGCTCTTCCACGCAATGAGCAGCCGTCAGCACCCACTGGGGATGCACCAATGAACCGCCGCAAAAAGCACCATCAGCCGGAATCTCAAAGCGGCTTTGAATCAAGGCGGCCATCCAGGGCCATTCGCTTTCAGTTTCCTTGCCACCAACAATTTTAGGAACAGGTTGAGCGAATGAAGAGAACTGAACTGAAAGACAAACGACCAGGGGCACAGTCATGCACAACCCGCCCTTGACACGTTTCAACAGAAGGCCGACACCACAGCAAGTCCCCATAAAGATGCAAATCCAAACCTCCATAAGGTGATTACCATGACCGAACCGCCGTGTATTTACAATGGAATAGAAATCCACAATTCGACGAACCACCGTCCCCCAAAATTTCATCTCGTTTGCTCATGAACAATTTTGAGGAGGAACGTTTGGGTGACATAGCGAACGCTCCCCCCCCGCTACCTGAAAGTTGAACCGCACCCGCCTTAAACCAAAATCAAATGTAGGCTTGGACAAGGACTCCTGTTTGTGGTTTAGTCCCTGTTTTGGAAACATGGAAGATACGAATGCATTGATCGAATTTCGCCGGCAGAAATTGAACGAACTGATTGACAAGGGTATGAACCCTTTTCGCAACAAGTTCACTCCCGATGAAACCTGCGCTGAAGCCAAGGCCCAGTATGCCGAAGGCCGGACCGTCAAGCTTGCTGGACGCATTTCCGCCCAACGTGTCATGGGTAAAAGTCAATTCCTCGACATCAAGGACGGGAGCGGGCGTATCCAGGTATATGCCCAGAAACAACACCTGGGGGAGGAAGCGTTCCAACTGCTCAAGTCTATGGATATGGCCGATTTTATCGGTGTGGAAGGCAGCATGTTCACCACCAAAATGGGTGAAATTTCGGTCAAAATCGACAGTTTTGTAGTGCTCTGCAAAGCGCTTCGCCCACCACCCGAGAAATGGCACGGACTCGAGGACACCGAAATTCGCTATCGCCAACGTTATCTCGACTTGATGGCCAATGACGAGGTCAAGGATGTCTTCATCAAACGCAGCCAGATCATCCGCGAAATCCGCAACTACCTGCATGATCAAGCCTACATGGAAGTCGAAACCCCGATGATGCAGTCGATCCCCGGAGGAGCGGCGGCGCAGCCTTTCGTGACGTTCCACAACGCATTGGGATGCCAATTCTACATGCGGATCGCACTTGAACTTTACCTGAAGCGTCTGCTGGTGGGCGGCATCGACCGGGTATTCGAAATCGGTCGAAATTTCCGTAACGAAGGCATCTCACGACGTCACAATCCGGAATTCACCATGCTCGAAGCCTACCAGGCTTATGGTGACTACGAGTCCATGATGGAACTGGTGCAGGGCATGATCACTCACGTGGCCCAAAAAGTTCTGGGCACCCTGGTCATTGAACACAAGAACAGAGATGGCGAAGTCACTCGCACCATCGACCTGACCACTCCCTGGCGGCGTGTTCCCTACAAGGATCTGATCCGTGAAAAAGCAGGCGAGGACTGGTTTGATTTGACTCCGGAAGAACGCAAGAAGAAGGCGCTTGAACTGGGCGCAGAGATTCATGAAACTGACGAAGATTTCGAAGTATCCAATGCCATCTTCGAAAAGTTTATCGAACCCAATTTGATTCAACCTACGTTCGTCACCCACCTCCCCAAGGAACTCGTTCCACTGGCAAAATTATCGCCGGACGACGATTCCACCGTGGAAGTGTTTGAGTGTTGCATCAATGGACAGGAAATCGCACCTGCTTACACCGAGCAAAACGATCCAGTCCAACAACGAGAACGCCTCGAACATCAGGCAGGCGAGGAGCAGCAAAAACTGGACGAAGACTTTCTGGTAGCACTGGAACACGGTATGCCTCCGGCCGGGGGGATGGGGATGGGCATTGATCGCCTTTGCATGATGTTGTTGGGGCAGGAGAGCATCCGTGATGTGCTGTTGTTCCCTCAAATGAAACCCAAACTGAAAGTCCAGGCTTCTTCAGAGGACAAGGGAGAAAACGAGACAGAGTCCGAGGAAAAACCGTCGGATGAAACGTCAGGCGCGTCCTGATCATCCCTCTTTTTCCAGCACACCCAAGCGTTTGAGATAAGTCTCCTGGTCTTCCAGGAGACCATCCGGTCGTATGACGCTCAATCGCTCCCAATTAGCCAATGCTATTTCTTTGCCGGACTTCGGATCGGCCCGAAAAAAGCGTGCGGCCGACATGAAGCAACCGTGCAATTTCGCCCCTTTCAGATTGGCACCACTGAAGTCACACCCTTCCAGGTCCGCCCCGGTCAAATCCGCATCTTCCAGATTGGCTCCATGAAAGCGTCCGAAAGTCAGGTTGGCATCGCGGAAATCCACTCCCTTCAAATAGGCTCCACGAAAATCACATGACTTCAAATGCAGACCATGAAGATCCCGCGTCAGTGGGTTCCAAGCGGAGAAGTCAGCCTGCACAATGACCCTGGGATCACCCTGCCCGGCCCGGTAGGCTCCAAAATCGGACAACTGTTTGAATTGCTCACACTCCTCCCGCCGGCTAAAGCGGGTGGCATCCAGTCGTTGCTCTTTCCAAGGATCCGCCTCATTATGATACCCCGTGGTCCGCTCCCAAAAACCCAACTGATCATTCTCCATAAAATGAATTGCTTTCAGCCATTTGAGGCTTTTATAGAAATATCGTGAGGGCACAACGAGCCGTAACGGAAATCCATGTTCCGGAGTGAGTGGTTTACCACCGAACGCATGCACCAGCCAGGCATCCTTCATGGCCAAGGAAACCGGCAAAGACGTATCGTGTCCTCTGGACGAAAATGCTTCAAACCGCATGAACCTGGTCGTTTCAGGAATCCGGATATCGAACCGATCCAAAAATGATTGAAGCGGCCAACCTTGAAAGGATGCGTTGAATCGAGTCCACCCGGTGACACAATGAATGTCTGCCAACAATGCTTCAGAGGGTATATCACAAAGGGTATCAAAGGAAAATGAACCAAGCAGGGATTCGCCATTCCTAACTTCCAAACACCAGCGATCAAGGTCGATTTTTGCTGGATCCGCCACCTTCTCCCCTACCACCGGAAATTTTTGGGTGAGTACCTGATGGGGTGGCAGACGATTGGATTGGCTGGATTGCGTTGACATGAATTTGATGCCCAACCAAGCATTTCCAACCTCAAAAGTCAATCCGCCGCACAGGCACCACGCAGTTCATGGTTTTGACAATGGAGGGGAGAGTTCCACCCCTCCCCAAATTTTCCCCTTGAAACGTCTCTGAGCAAACGAAATGGAAGGTGGGAAGGACTATCGTTCATCGAACGACTGTGGTGGTTTCATTGAATCTTGAAATGGAAACGACAAAGGCAGCCAATTACCCGAAATTCAACCAACAGAAAGAACAATAAAAGGGAACATCAAGCCACGAGAAGTTTAGCCCTCCTTGCCTTTAATCGGGAAAGTGACTAAAAGCTGAAAAGTCCCCAAGGGCTCCAAGCTGGATGTTATGCCCATTTCAAGCTACGTAATACGGACCGAGCAAGAGGATTCAAGCGGCGTTTTGAGCGCATTGAAGCAATATCCTTGGGTCACGATAGGCAAACCGGCGGAAAACGGCATTCCGGTCGTTATCGAAAGCGAGTCGGAACATGAAGCCAAAGACAAAGGGGACATCCTTGCCCAGGTCCCCGGCGTATCGAGCGCCGTGCTCGTCTATCACAATTTCGAAGACTTGGAAAACCGAACCTGACTCATCCCTCAACAAAGAATACCAAATCATGATACAACAAAACAGAAGAGCATTTCTCAAGCAAGCCGCCATGGCGGCCGCAGCCGGAGCCTTGAGCGGGACATTACCTGCCAATTTCAATGGTTTGGCGGAGGGCGCCGATCAACTCATCTGGGCCAAAGCCCCCTGCCGATTCTGCGGAACGGGGTGTGGCGTGATGGTTGGGGTTAAGGATGGCAAAGTGGTCGCCGTGCAGGGTGATTTGGAAAACCCTGTTAATCGAGGATTGCTTTGCGCAAAAGGTTACCACGTGGGCAGTGCCCTTTACGGTTCGGATCGATTGACCCAGCCCATGGTCCGTAAAAATGGTGCCTTGCAACCCGTTTCCTGGGATGAAGCCATCGACACAGTCGCCCGTTTCGTCATGAAGCATTCCGCTGAATTCGGCGTATACGGATCAGGGCAATGGACCATCACGGAAGGATACACCGCCATGAAATTCCTCAAAGGAGGATGTTCAAGCAATCATCTCGACCCCAATGCACGGCTCTGTATGGCCAGTGCAGTGGTGGGAATGATCACCACCTATGGGGTGGATGAACCGGCTGGAAGTTATGATGATTTCGACGAATGCGACACCGTGGTGCTTTGGGGCAACAACCCGGCTGAAATGCATCCCGTGCTCTGGTCCCGCATTGTCGACCGGCGCTCCAAGGGGGATAAAATCGAAATCTTCGACCTCGCCACACGCAGGACGCGATCCACTGAAGCTGCCGATCATTATATTGAATTCACACCACAAGGCGACCTGGCCATCGCCAACGGCATCTGCCGTTACCTCGTTCAGTCGGGCAAAGGCAGGTATGATCGTGATTGGATTGAAAAGAACTGCGTTTTCAGGGAAGGAGAGGATGGAGCGGGCAAGCCCATGTCCTTCGATGATTATGCGGCTTGGCTTGAAACTTACACCCCGGAGTATGTCGAGAAAGTAGCCGGAGTGCCCCCTCATCAGTTGGAACGGTTGGCATCCACCTTCGCGGATCCGAAACGCAAGGTTCTTTCACTTTGGTGCATGGGGATGAATCAACACACACGGGGCACATGGATTAACAACCTCGTTTACAATGTTCACTTTTTGTCCGGCAAATTCGGCAAACCGGGAAGCACCGCCTTTTCACTGACCGGCCAACCGAGCGCCTGCGGAACCTGCCGCGAAGTCGGAACGCTGGCTCATGCCCTACCCGGAGGAAGACTGGCGGCCAATGAGGTACACCGCAGCCATGTCGAAACCGCCTGGAACCTTCCCAGTGGACGGTTGAACCCCAAACCCGGTTTCCACGCGGTCGCCATGTTCGACGGACTCCAGTCAGGCACTCTGAAAGGAGCCTGGGTACAGGTCACCAATCCGGCCCAATCCATGCCCAATCTCCACAAGCTCACTGACAAGTTGAAAGAACGGTTTCTGGTGGTCTCCGACATCTATCCGACCGTCACCACCGACGCCGCCACCGTCGTACTGCCTTCGGCATGCTGGGTTGAAAAGAATGGCCTGTTCGGCAACAGCGAGCGCCGGACCCAGCAATGGTTCAAAATGGTCGAGCCCCCCGGGGATGCACGGGATGACGTCTGGCAAATGATCGCCGTCGCTCATCGAATGTATGAACTTGGATTCGCCGGCATGAAGGACAAGGACGGTAAGTTTCTGTTCTCCATCAAGGATGCATCCGGCAAAGAAATCGAAGCCTGGAAATGGGACGTCTTCCGCAAACATAATGTGGACAAGGCTCTGTTCGAGGAATATCGCCCCCTGACTCATCTGAAGCAAAAGAATGTTGCTCCCTATGATGAGTTGGTCAAAACCCGAGGCATGAGATGGCCGGTCACCGAACAATCGGACGGAACCTGGAAGGAAACCTCAAGACGATTCGTCCGCGGGGAAGATCCGTTTGCAAGTCCGGACCGTGAAATTGATTTTTATTGGGGTAAGGTCGAGAAAGGCAAAGCCACCATCTGGGCGAGACCTTACCAGGCACCTCCTGAAGTGCCCGACGAAAAATACCCATTCTGGCTGACAACCGGCCGGGTGCTGGAACATTGGCATACAGGTACCATGACACGCCGGGTTCCACAATTAAACGCAGCCATGCCCAAGGCTTACGTGGAGATGCATCCGTTTGATGCCAGGAAATTGAATATCTCCACCGACGACAAAGTAAGAATCTCATCGCGCAGGGGCGCCATTGAACTGCCTGCCTGGATCAATGGTCGTTCCTTACCGCAAAAGGGCTTGGTGTTTGTGCCGTTTTTTGAGGAAACAGCACTGATCAATCAAGTGACGCTCCATGAATTCTGTCCGCTCTCCAAAGAGCCGGATTACAAAAAATGCGCCGTTAAAATAGAAAAGGTCTGAGTGTCGTAAAAAAGGACCAAAAGAGGAATGAAAGCACCATGAAAAAAACAACTTTTCTTTGCTTGGCGGCTGTGATTGCGAGTTTGTCATGGGCGGCCGACCCGGGGAAAACTCCGGTCAACGTCCCCCAATCCTCAAGGGATCGGCAGTTTCAGATCACTCCCAGAGAACCGGCGGTGGGTAAGGAAATCGCCAGCACCCGATCCTATTTTGGAGCCCCTCCCCCCGTTCCTCATACGATCCAGTCAGATCGCGGATCGGATTGGTGCCTGGGATGTCACGCGAAGGAAAACCGTGTGCGATTCAAACACAAAGCCATCGCTCCCACGCCGCACGCTGAATACACACAATGCATGCAGTGCCACGTGAAGAGAGATGATGGCATTACTCCCTGGAGGGAGAACACGTTTGTAGGGCTCGATTTTCCCGGCAAAGGATCCAGAGCGCATGATTACTCCCCTCCTACGGTTCCTCATAAGACGTTCATGCGGGAAAATTGTTCGTCATGCCATGGGCCCAAAGGGGAACATGCCATCCGTACCCCACACCCTTACCGAAGCCAATGCCAACAATGTCATGTGGCTGAGTTGTCCCAAGATTATACAAGACCACAACTGGATTGATTGGGGAGAGTTGGATGGTTTGAATCGACAAAGAGGTGCGAATCAGAGTGGCGTGTGCGCTCAACCCTGTAGGCTCTCCTGCACCTCGACACGCTCACGGCTCCGCAGCAGCGGAGCCCTACCTTACCTTACCCTGTCTGAATGCCTTCCTCGTGAAAAGGTCTCCTAATCTTTCGCCTGCAGGCGGAAAAACTGTGTTGGCAACAGATCGGATTTGGGCAGCGTGATTTGTTGCCAGTCCTGTTCAAACACAGGTTGCGCTTCCAGGGGGGACCATCCGTCGGTTTCGTTCAGGGTTTCATTCACCTGAAGTTCATACCCCCTGAGGGCCGGCGACCATCGCAACTGCACGGAATGTTCCGTTCCCGGGACCACACTCAATCGAACCGGTGGACCGACAATGCGACGCCGAAACTCCACGGTCCAGTCATCGGCTGTAGGATCAAATATATCTGCATCAATGCTGAATACATGTGTCTGAAAACCATGGAATGGAGAGGACACGACATGCTGGATTTCAACCGTTTCCCCAGCGTTCAGACTAACCACTCTGTCCACAACAACCTGCCCGAAAAGTTCTGTGGAACCACCGGTATTTGAACCACTCATACGCGTCACACCCTCAGGCATTTGATGTCGCACAAAAAAATTGCGAGCAGCGGACGGTCCGGCGTTGTGAACCCGAATGGTCAATCGAGATGGAGTCAGCCAGCTTGAAGAGAGCTCGTTCATTGACACTTCAAGACTCAAATCAGCAGCTGTTCGAACTTGAAACTGTTCGATCGAAGTTGACTGACCGATCGGATTGCGAACAATGATGGAACCTGAGGTGGCATTGAAAGGAACCTCGAGCTCCAAAAGCTCCGGCGATTTGATTTCAAAAGGCGCCGAAACCAAACCGATCACGACATCGACGACTTCGGTGAATCCACGACCATGAATCTCCAGCAAACTCCCCACCGGACCGGCCAGAGGAGTCATGAATTCCACCTCAGGGAGCACACCATAATCAAATGGTGTTGCGATGGAACCTGCCGGGGTCGTGACCGAAACCGGTCCAATGAGCGCGGCGGAAGGCACCGTCACTTGCAAAGATTCCAGTTGAACCGAGACAATATCAGCTTCCACCCCACCGAGCCTCACCCTGGTCGCACCCGTAAAATTGGTTCCCAGAATGCTGACTTCGGCGCCCGGAACGGCAGTGGATGGCTCGACAGACTGGACGGTGGCAGGCAGATAAAAGAAATCTGATGAAACAACAGTTCCCGCGCCTGATTGCAACTCGATCAGACCAGTTTGGGCACTGGCAGGAACGTGCGTCAGGATCTGAGAATCCGCAACAATCTCGAAAGCTGCATCTTTTCCACCAACCACCACATTCGTCACCGAATTCAGATAGATCCCCTGTAGGGTGATCTGTGTTCCTACAGGGCCGAATCCCGGCGTAAATGCCTCCAATTCAGGAGCAGGTTGCCTGACCAAGAAATCGACGCTGCTTTGCGTTTCACCAAAGGCGGTGACAATGGTGATCGGGGCAGTTTCAGCGCCCTCGGGAACATCAGCTGTCATTTGTGTCTCCGCCGTCACCAGAAATGCCGCTTCCACTTCACCATAGCGAACAGATTGCACATGGGCGAAGTGGGATCCAATCAATTGAATGGTATCCCCTGGCAATCCGGATGTGGGAGAAAATGATTCCAAGACCGGGCCCGGTCCGTCTACCGTGATACCGCTCTCAAAAACAAACTCCTCATCCACAGTGCGAAGGCTGAGCGGCCCGGAAGTCGCGTCGGCAGGGATCACAAAACTCATTTGAGTGTCCGCAACCACTTCAAAAGATGCCTCCACACCATTAACCTTCAGCTCGATCACACCGGTCAAATTGATTCCCGAAGCAACAATGGAATCCCCCTGTTGCCCATGATCTGGCGACAACGCAGTAATAAACGGTCCGCTCCCTGTCACCAGCAAATCCATCTCACTGATTCCCTGCCCCAGAGGAGTCGTTACCTTGACCGGACCGGAAGCCGCACCATCGGGAATTCTCACCAAAATCTGAGTGTCCGCCACCACGCTGAATGTTCCCGGCAAATCATCTCCAAACAACACCTGACTCGCATTGGATAACTGAACGCCACGAATGGCGACCAATGTACCGGGAGCTGCAACGCTCGGCTCGAAGGAAGTGATATACGGTTCAGGGCCGATGACTTTCAGACTGGATTCCGAATCAGCCCGTCCGGCAGGCGAATTCAGCCTGATCAGCCCGGAGACCGCACCAGCTGGAATCACAAAGCTCAACTGGGAATCGCTGACGGTGGAAAAGGCGGCATCAATCGTTCCAACTCGAAGCGAACTCAATCCGGCCAGGTTGGCACCACGCAACAGGATGGTGTCTCCCGGTTTGCCGTAAGCCGGCTCAAAACTAATGATTCTGGGCGCTACTTGAAAGAAAATGGGACTCGTGGCAAATCCATGATCCGTCGAAACAGTTATGGCACCTGTGGTCGCATCCTCCGGGACCACGGCCCTGATTTGATTGGCGGAAACGGATTCAAAGGAAGCGGAGCCCACTCCAAACATCACCGAACTGACACCGGTAAACCCACTACCATGAATCACCACCACCGTGCCAGGTTCTCCAGCGTTGGGGTTGATTTGGGTGATGACCGGAAAGGATGTCTGCCCCAGCAACTGCCAGCAAAAACTCCCTGCCACGACGAAGAGACCCCATGCACATCGGAAGCTCTGAAAACCTTTAAAATACTGACTGAAATAAATCATGACACAATTCAACCTGTTACTTCACCTGTAAGGTAAAAGCAATGAGAGCATGATTTATGCCCAAAAATGTTCTATCGAACCGTGTCAGCAATGAGAAGTCCTGTGAAATGGCATCCCGGTCATCGGTGATTTAGGAAGCTCCCTACTCTGCCTCGATTTCGGATCTGGTCTCCTCAAGAAACTCACGAAAACACTGCAGTTCAACTTCTCCATAGATGGTGTGTTCCTTGGGATAGACCTGCCATTGCATGGAGAAACCCTGTCTTTTCATCATTTCCACTTGTTCTCCAACCGGTTCGGAGGGAATCAACGGATCATAGGTGCCATGAGTCAGCAAAAATCGTTGTTGCTTGGCGTGGCTGGTTTGGTCCTGCAACAAGGCGTCAGGACGGTGGATAAAACCGGAAACGCCAATGCAACCTGCCAGTTGATGCGGATAACGAAAACCCGTTTCCACAGTCATCACACAACCTTGAGAAAATCCAAAAACAAACAAATGATCTGCCGCAACGTTATTTTGATCCCGAAATGCATCCAGGGTTTCAAACAACATGCCCCTGCTTCGAACGATGCCCGGATCACGATCTCCCTCGATATCGAACCAGGAAAATCCGGTAAAATAAGGATCCGGTGCGTTGATCAAGAGATAGTTAAGCCATGGAAGCCGCATCTGTTCGGGCATCCATTGATAGCCTTCCATGCTATCCCCCAGGCCATGCAGAACCGCCATCCAGAACGGTGATTCCCCTCCGGACGCTTTGATTTCAGAAGTCGTCAATGCCATGCATGGGTTTGTACGACGAATCAATCCATGAATCGATCTTTTTGTCGGAAAGTTCGATAGGAAACATTTTTTGCAAAAAAAATGAACCCGAATCCCGAAATTTTACGCATTGATAAAGAGAGGAGACGCCGCGACTTGCTTGTGTTGGTTCATTCACAGGCATTACCCCCTCCCTCGAGTCAAGGCGTCCCCTCTTTTTTTGAATGTTTCCAAATTCGGTGAATGACATCCAGCTTTGTTTCTCCATAATGGCGGGCATGTGGTTGAATGGTTGCAACTTGACGGCAAATTCGATGCGTTTCAAAGCACTGCTGCATGGAGCGGCAGGGATTCTATGCGCAATGGCAATACAGCTGAACGCGCAGAATTTTGCGGGCGACATGGCACTTTCGAAAGTCCTGATCGATGGCGAAAACTGGGAATTGGTTGGCAACGGTTTTGGTTTTACCGATGGCGCCTGCACCGACGCATCCGGTCGGTTTTATTTTTCCGGCCGCAATGGAAACAAAAAATCGATTTTCAGAATCAACGAAAATGACGACATCGAGGTATTCATTGAGGATGCACCGGGAGTCAGCGGATTGGCTTTTGGTCCGGATGGACGTCTGTTCGGATGTCGTTGGGGAAACGATGATGTCTTTGTCTTCGATGAAAACCAGCAATTCAACATCCTCTCCACCGATTCCCACGCCAACGATCTAGTCGTCACCGCAAAAGGAGAGATCTTTTACACATCGGAAAACGGCGTGATGTTCCTGGATGCTTACGGTAAAAAATCCAAAGTCAGTGATACCATTTCAGGGCCGAACGGCATCTGCATGTCACCCGACATGGGCAAACTGGCTGTTTCCGAATACACCGGAACCAAAGTCTGGGCCTTCGCCATCCAACCAGGAGAAGGCGCGTCACATGGAGACACCTACATGACCATGCGTTCACCATCCGACGGATCCGACTGTCGCGGCGATGGGATGACCGTGGATACGGAAGGCCGGTTCTATGTCACCACCGCCATTGGACTGCAGATGTTCGATGCCACCGGACGCATCAGCGGGGTGATCGCCAAACCTTCCAAATCGGGTATGAGCAATGTCGCCTTTTCAGGACCCGGCCGCCATTACCTCTACGCCACCTGTGGCGATGCCATCTACAAACGCAAAACCAAGGCGAAAGGTGTTTGGCATTTTCCTTTACGATAGACTCCAAACCGTTTTCGAACCATCCCCTCTTCCCTTTGGAATGAGGCCTTTCCTTGTTTTCAGAGCAGGGCTGGATCGTTCTGAATAGTCGCTCATGCATGGTGTTCCCGTTTACCTTCTGATGCCGATGATTGCGGCGGTGGTCTACGCGGTGGGAGCCTTGTTTTTCAAGGAAGCCTTCAGGCGCGGCGCGGGCACCTTGCATACGTTTGTGGCAACCAGTTGGATCATGGCGCTTTTTTTCGTGCCATTCATCTTCTGGGAAACAAAAGCGATCCAGTGGAATCTCATCCACTACCCGCTCCTGACCGGCTTCGCATTCTTCATCGGACACTGGATCACCTTCATCGCCATCCGGGTGGGCGATATTTCTCTGGTAACACCGGTGATGGGAACCAAATCAATTTTTGTCGCCTTCTTTGCATGGCTGGTCTTTCAAAAGGAAATTGCAAGAGGCATGTGGACCGCAGCCATCCTGACCGCTGTGGCGGTTTATATTCTTGGAAAAACAGATCTGAAACCATTGAAAAACAGGATGCCTCTGGCAACGGGACTAACCATCGCCAGTTCTGCTTGCTTTGGACTGTGCGATGCGCTGGTGCAGGAATGGGCCATCCAGTTCGGTGTGAAATCGTTTCTGAGTTTGCTGTTCTTGACAGTGGCCCTCTTGTCCTCCTGCCTGATTCCGTTCTTCGAAAAGCCCATGCGTCAGCTTGAAAAAAGCACCCTTGGATGGTTGGTCACCGGAGCGGTATTAACGGGACTTCAAGCCATTTTCATTGCTCTTTCGGTTTCGCTCTATCACAACGCAACGGGAGTCAACGTAGTCTACAGCTCTCGCGGACTCTGGGCCATCGTCCTGGTCTGGCTTTCCGCACGTGTTATTGGAAAAACCACCGAAGAAACCGATGCCCGCAAATTGCTTCTAAGATTCACCGGCGCCACCCTGATGTGCGTGGCCATCTTGCTGGCCGTCATGGAAAGCAAGTAATACGCCCAGATAAAAAGACCATGACACCGCATCATGCGAAAACGCATCAAAACCAACTGGCACTCCAATGTTTCCTACGGTAGATCGTGCCGTCCTCGGGGCGCCCCGGTAGATCGTGCCGTCCCCGGCGCGCCCCTTGTGGCGACCAAATCCCAGGCACTTCAAAATGGGAAGCCGACAACATTTAAGCTCTCCAGATCAGAATTGGTTACACACAACGAAACCATGCACGCGATCATGTAGCGGCACTGAGTGATTGGGATGTAATGACCTTTCCCTGATGTATCCAGAGCGGCGCTGCACGCCGCACTCCAGACGATCAAGGGGCCATTGTCCAGCATGTAGGAAATCCCCCATCTCTCTGACTCAAGCAAAGACCGAAGTCACAGGTTTTCCTTTGTCGGCAACTGTGAAGGGTCGTCCTGAGGGTGAATAAATTATTTCTTCCTGAGGCAATCCCAATGCATAGGCAATGGTGGCGTTGAAATCCGGAATCGACACCGCATTGGACACGACATTGGCGCCCTTGGCATCGGTTCGACCAATCACGGAACCACCCCGTATGCCACCACCCGCCAGCAGACAGCTGAAGGCCTTTGGGTAATGATCGCGTCCATTGTTCTGATTGATCTTGGGCGTTCTTCCGAACTCGGTTGCCAGGACCACCAGAGTCTCCTCCAACAAACCTCTGCTGGATAAGTCTTGTATCAAGGCACTCATAGCACGATCCAGAATGGCGGTGCGTTGAGGCACCCGGGTGAAGTTGTCCTGGTGCGTATCCCACCCCCCAAGACTGACCTCCACAAAGCGGACATCACGCTCTACCAGACGTCGAGCCAATAGGCAGCCTTTGCCAAACGCGTCGTCACCATAGGATGCCTTGATGGCGTCCGGTTCTTTACTGATGTCGAACGCGGCCAGATCCTGGCTCTTCATCAATTTGATCGCATTCTCATAAGCATCCGAATAGGCCCGGACACTTTTCACATTGAAGTCTTCCTGAAATTTTTTATTAAACCGCTTGGCCATGCTCAGACGATCTTCATATTCGTTTTCGTCCAGACCTCGGGGTCGACCGCTGTTTTGAAGTCCACTGTCAGGATTACGGATCGGAAGCGGCGCGTATTTGGCTTCCATGAAACCACCGCCCGGATGCCGACTGTCGCCGCCTACTTTAACATAGCCGGGAAGATTCGGATTCAACAAACCTCCCAGTCGAACCGCCCAGGCCCCCATGGCTGGATGTCGGATGGTTCCACGTTGATTATAGCCGGTCCAAATATAGTAGCGCCCGCGCTCATGAGCTCCCTGGTTTGATTGCATACCACGAAACACCGCCGTGTGATGCATCAAACCGGCCATGCGAGGCAGGTATTCACTGACCTCGATGCCGCATTCAGGTGAGACCAAAGACTCGACGGGGCCACGGACCTCCGAATCCGTTTTCGGATCCAAAGTGTCGAGATGGCTCATCCCGCCGTTCATGTAGAGATAAATCACCTTGGTCGCCGCTCTCTTGCGGATGATGCCAGGCATTGGATTGGATGCAATGCCCGCCAGCGCATGCGAAGACCAGGGAGCCAGTCCCACGCCCAAAAGAGATTTGGCCAGATAACCGGCAAAGGCGCGGCGGGAGCATCCAGTTTCCGGATTGAGTGAAGGTTTCATATTCGAATGAAAATTTTAAAAGTGATCTACCGTTTACTGAATGAACGAAAACTCACGGGCATTCAACAATATCCAGGCAATTTTTTCGACGGCCTCCCTGCCCTGCTGATTCCATTCGGACAAGAGCCACTCCTTCTCCTCGACACTGGGCTTGCGTGTCAGGAATCCCATGAACAGGACGTCCAGTTTTGCATCCGGTGTTTCGGCTTGTTTCAGTGCGTGTGCCAGTTCCGCCCGGCCGTTTTTGAGATAATCCATGATAGGTCCGTTCAACAGCATCAATGCCTGTGGCACACTCGCTTCGTCGTTGGACGCATCAATGGTTTGCCGATCCGATTGGCCGAATTCCCTCAGGAAATGTCCTTCCGGAGCCGGAGATTGAACAGCCGAAGCGCGGACCAACTGCCCGGATAATCCGCTCCAGCGTTTTTGATCAACTTCCTGTTCCCGACTGGAGTACACCATGGACTCAGCGCGATAAGAGGCAATTTGTTCGCGCATGTCTTTCAATTGACCTTGAAGTTCATCTGCCTGCCCTTTGCGCTTCTGCCTTTGAAGGTTTCTCAAACGTCGTTGCATTTGATTCATCTTGTTTTGGGTGGATCGAATGGATTTTTCCAATGCATCCTCTTTTTCGACAATGGCAAGGATTTCATCGAGCGATTTGTCTTCCATTTGACGGGCCAGTTCAAAATTCCGATCGGTTCGGACCGTGCCGGGACGTTCGTCAAGGTCGGGAACAATCAATGCCATCACCGAATCCCACATCTGCTCGGCGCGCATGCGTTCCAGAGGACGTCCTTCAAACAGAAACGGAACATCCGGATCCAGTTCGCGCTTCAGGGTGGCACGCTGGTAGGTTTCCGTCCGGCACAAAATGGTCTGGAACTTGCGTAGGTCGAAATCGATTTCCACCAGCGTATCCGCCAGGAATTTCATCAACTCAGGATGACTGGCTTCCACGCCATCTTTCAAATCATCCACCGGTTCAATCAACCCGACTCCCATCAATCGCTTCCAATAACGATTCGCCACTACCGTCGCAAATCGTGGGTTCTCCGGATCCGTCATCCATGCCGCATACTGATGTCGGAGGGAATCGTCGATTTGAGAAAGATTTTCATCCCCAAACATGGGATGAGGGGAGACGGCGGACTTGGGAGCCGCGTCGTCATACTGATAATCGTGCGGCAGCTTCAATGCCGTCTTGCTCTCGAACACACGATTTCGCAGTGGGCGCACCATGCGCCGGGCCGCAACCTTCAACTCCGGGTCGATGTCTTCCCGCATCTTGTTGTTCCCCAAGCCACGGAACTTGCGGTTGATTTTGGGATCGTTGGTTTTGACGCCGTAAATGTAAGCAGCCTGTTCGTAGTATTGTTTCTGGGTCCAACTGTCGTATGGATGATCGTGACACTGAGCACAGACAACCTGCGTCCCAAGGAACACCTGGAACGTGTTGGCCATATGGTCCAGTTCCATCCCGGCATCACGGAAATAAAAACCGGTCGCACCGTCATCCCATAGATAACCCTCGGCCGTGATCAGATTGGAAACAAACTCATCGTAAGGCATGTTCTTCCGAAAGGATTCCTGAATCCATTCCACATATGGATGCCCCGGCAAATTACGCATGCGGGACTGAACGCGCAGCAAATCCGCCCAATGATTGAACTCGTGGCTGACATGTCCTTCAGACGTCAACAGTTCTCCGATGAGACTGTTCCATTTCTCCGGACGATCGGCATTCAAATAACGGTATGCTTCGTCGGTCGTTGGAATACGGCCGATCAAATCCAGGTAAAGACGCCTGAGCAAAACACTGTCATCGGCTACGGGCAAAGGTTGAACCTGCTCATGATTCAGTCGCTCACTGATGAATGCGTCGATTTGCCGGCTGCGGGCCATCAGGTCCGCATCCTGTGATTTCCCTGTTGAGGCTCCTTCGACCTGGCATGCAAGGGAGGCGAACAGGCAGATTAAGGCCCCGAAGACCAGGCCTTTGGCTTTGACGACGATGGATTTGTTTGGATCACAAAAGTGACTCTGTGGTGCGTTCATAACCCGGATACTCTGATTCACTCAAAATATGCTGTGAGAAATCAATATTGCCAAGAATTAAGTCCCGGTCTTTACTTGGACGCAACCACACTGGAAAAACACCATGAAACTTCCGAACAAGGCTCATTTCAAATTTCGCTCCCTCTCATTAGCCACATGCGTTCTGTGGGCGGGGCTTGCAGCATGCACCGGACTCCATGCCCAGGAAGCCGATGCAACTTCCAAACAAACCTCCCCTGCCTTATCGGAGACGACACTTCAAATACTGGAAGCGCAAGCTCAAGCCAACCTGGAGAGTCCCTCGATCAAAACCCCGGATGAATCACGATTAACCGGCAATGAACCCCGTAAAATGGAAACGGGCGGATTGCTGAAAGAATGGTTTGCACCATTTGAAAGGAAGAAAAATTCTGAAAATGACCAAGCAGATGGGGAAACATCCCGAAAAAGTAAAAGAAAGCCGTTCTGGAAATGGTTCGACCCGACAGCCCCCTTGACCAAAGAGGAACTCAACGCCAAGCCCATCGACTGGAAAGGCCAACGCATTGCCCCTCAATCCTTCGGAAGCCCCCAAAAAACCGATCCCGAAGGCCTAAAACTCTTTTTCATCCGCTACAAATAACAAGTAGTCGGCAATAAAAGGTTTTATCTCACACAAAGTCTCAAAGACACAAAGAATCGAGATTGAAAAAAACTTCGTGCCTTTGTGCCTTTGTGTGAGACAAAAAGCCCCTATAAATCACTGAATAGCATTCGAGAGATACTCCGCTGTCTGGAAGTTTTCCAGCACGACGGTGATCTGCCCGTCCCGAACCATTCGGACTTGTTTCACGAGGATCTCAGGGGTTTTGCTGGGTGAAAACAGGATATCATCGTGGGTGGCATTGAGTTTCTTGGCGAATTTATCCGGAGTCAGATCACCTCCCAGATGGTCGCTTCGCCCGGTAGCCACGTGCATGGTGCCCAGAATTTTTTCATCCTGGATATCCTTGCCGGAGACTGGCAGGACCTGCGTGCCGAATCCAAGCTCACCGAGCACACCCGTCACGGGATCGGATGCCAGCTTGGCATTATGAGCCTCAATGACCTCGGCATCTCCCTTGAGCAAGGTCGCTTTTTGAACGCTGCCATCAGCCACATCCATGATACCGATGGT
Source organism: uncultured Verrucomicrobiota bacterium (assembly GCA_964415055.1). GTDB lineage: Bacteria > Verrucomicrobiota > Verrucomicrobiia > Limisphaerales > AAA164-E04 > AAA164-E04. The sequence continues at coordinate 21,089 of CAYPZD010000003.1, forward strand.
TCCATCCTCATATTTCATCGGGAATTGTCCCTGCCCACCGGTCGGCACAAAATAAACCTCTCCGGCGGGTAGGTTGGCCACATCGGGCACTTCACCGTGACAGAGTCCATGACTCTTTTGGGCTTCCTGTTGACCCGTCAGCAATTCAAGAGTCATCGTCTGACCTTCGACTTCGAAGTCGACCTGGAATGCATCCGCCTTTGTCAGGGCCGCACGCAACTTTTCGGCTTCCTTGCTGATGACGTTGTAGTCGACCGCCAATCCACTGTTTAAGATAATGTCATTCAATCCGTGCAGCGTTGCACCGCGGAATCCGAATTGCTTGGCAAAGGCCGTCAAAGGAGCCGTTGCCGAATCGGTGGAAATGCAGAGCAGGATGTCATAATTGGGATAGATATCCTTGTCGAAACTGTATTGTTTGCCTTCAGCATCGAAAGCTTCATCCGGCAGATCCAGATTGCTACCCCCGGTACGCTGGTAAGCGAACATTTCGCCCCCGGTCAGCCCCAGCTCTTCGGACACCCCGTTCTTCAGGCCAAGATAAAACACGTCATGCGCTTTGCGTTGGATGGTCAAGGCATCGTCTTTCAGGAAGGCAAAGTCCTTCATCAGGGACGTATCTTCCAGATCGATCAACACGGCAACGCGTTCACCCGATTTGGGAGCAAAGACGGTGGTCAACAGTCTGGACAGACTGAACGGTGGAAAACTCATGGAATCAAAATTCATCATATATAAAGAGTCAAACGGTCAACGTTTATGCCATTTTTAAGCGCCCACAGCTTAACCCCGGATCACATGATGACAACCCTTGCATGCCAATTTTATGAAAAAAGAATGAACCATGTTTGCCATCGAAACATCAAAATGGGGGCTTAAATAACCAATCCGTTGAAGTTGTATTACGTCAGTCCTGACAAATTCTCTTGTCTATTCCATCATTTTGATTGAGAACAAATCCATGTCCCTTTTTGTCAATCTACCAAAACGTTTTCATATCAAGCGCCATTTACCCGCTGTGCCCAATCCAGTGCTTGCGGCATTTGCCTTTATAGGACTCCTGGCGTTCGGTGCATCCACATCCCTCGCCGGTGAAAGCAAGCCGAATGTCGTCTTGATTTATGCGGATGATCTCGGATATGCCGACGTTGGATGTTACGGAGCGACGGCGGTCAAAACCCCTCACATCGACCGGCTGGCCAAGGAAGGCCTGTTGTTCACCGATGGCCATGCCGCTGCGGCAACGTGCACGCCTTCCCGATTTTCAATGTTGACCGGTCAATACGCGTGGCGCCAGCCGGGCACAGGCATCGCTCGCGGGGACGCTCCACTCATCATTGATCCCGACACCTTCACTCTGGCCGACATCGCGAAGAAGGCTGATTACAAAACGGGCGTTGTCGGAAAATGGCACCTTGGCCTGGGCCCAAAGGGAGGCGCGGACTGGAATGGTGAGATCAAGCCAGGTCCACTGGAATTGGGATTTGATTACGCCTACCTCATTCCAGCAACCGGTGACCGTGTCCCCTGCGTCTATGTCGAAAACCACCGCGTCGTGGATCTGGATCCCAATGATCCGATTGAAGTCAGCTTCAGCAAGCGAATCGGCAAGGAACCCATAGGAGCCGAACATCCTGAAATGCTGAAAATGCACCCCAGCCATGGTCATGACCGAACCATTGTCAACGGCATCAGCCGCATCGGATACATGAGCGGAGGCAAATCAGCGCTATGGAAAGATGAAGACATGGCAGATGTGATCACTTCACAGGCAGTGAAATTTATCGAATCCAACGCCAAGGATCCGTTTTTCCTGTTTTTCTCATTCCACGACATCCATGTCCCACGCGTGCCGCATCCGAGGTTTGTAGGCAAAACAGAAATGGGACCAAGAGGTGACGCCATTGCCCAATTGGACTGGTGCGTGGGAGAAATTCTTAAAACACTCGACCAACAAGGCCTTTCCGAGAACACGATGATCATTTTCACCAGTGATAACGGTCCGGTCATCGACGACGGTTACAAGGATCAAGCCGTTGAACAGTTGGGTTCTCACAATCCGGCCGGTCCCTTCCGAGGCGGAAAATACAGTGCTTTTGAAGCAGGTACCCGTGTGCCCTGGATTGTTCGATGGCCCAAAGAGATACAACCGGGAAGAAGCAGCGCACTGGTAAGCCAGGTGGATCTGCCATCCAGTCTTGCCGCATTGTTTGGTGTGTCCTTGCCCAGGGACGCCGCACCGGACAGTTTCAATCTGCTCGCAGCCCTTCTGGGAGACATCAACACTGGAAGAGACCACCTTGTCGAGCAGGCCAGAACCTTGTCGCTTCGAGTGGGTGACTGGAAGTGGATTGAGGCATCGAAAGGAGCACGCATCAATCGAAACACCAATACAGAGCTTGGAAACAATCCAAACGGCTACCTCTTTTTCCTGGGAGACGACCTGGGTGAACAAAACGACCTTTCGGTCATTTATCCGCAAAAAGCAAAAGAAATGGCCGAAAAACTGGAAGCCATTAGAAATCAAACAAAGGTTCAAAGATAGCAAAGAAGCAAAGTTATCGTTAACGCTATTCTTTTTGCTTCACATTTTGATTTTTCATGTTAACTAAGACGAACATCTATTGAGGAACGAATTGATTTAAGTATGAACGTACGCATTTCAAAAACACGCAGATCGGGATTTACCCTGATTGAATTGTTGGTTGTCATCGCCATTATCGCCATTTTGGCAGGCATGCTTTTGCCTGCACTGAGCAAGGCCAAGCTCAAAGCCATCGGTGCCGTTTGCCTGAGCAATCAGAAGCAGTTGGGCCTGGGCTTTGTCATGTATGCCAATGACAATGAGGACAAAATGATCGATACGAACGGCAATCCTGCGGGCGGATTCTGGCCGGGCCCCGGCAGATTGGGAGCCGATGGTAGTTTTAATTTTACCGGTATCACCTCAAGCATGACCAAGTCTGAAGGTCAGGAACGAGTTGAAGACGGTATCCGCAAGGGCCCGCTTTTCAGCTACGTCTCGGCACCGGGCGCTTACCACTGCCCGGGTGATATTCGCACAAAGCGCAACAAGCCCGGTTCCGGCTGGGCCTATGACAGTTACTCGAAGGCAAACGGAATGAACGGTGGCGGTTGGCAAGGATCCGGAACGGGTGGCTCCTCATCCGGCCCACAACCTCCTTACGTCAAGCTCGGATCTGTCCACGGCCCCACAGAAGCCATGGTGTTCATTGAGGAAGCCGATCCACGCGATTTCAACCGAGGCACTTGGGTGATCAATGTGCAACCTTCATTGGGCTGGGTCGATCCCTTCGCGGTTTTCCACGGTAATAACAGTTCCATTGGATTTGCCGACGGTCATTCTGAGACCAGAACATGGAGAAACGAAGCAACTGTCAGGGCTGCAACAGATTCCTCAAACGGAACTGCCAGTTTCTATTGGAACGGTGGTAATGAAAACAATCCAGACTTTGTCTGGGTGCATACGCGTTACAAACATCAAAAATACCAACGACTCACAAACGCGAACTAACATACCACCCGGAACGAATCCTTTTATTCAAAGCGGACAGTAAAAACCGATTACTCGTCCGCTTTTTTACGACAACAAGGAATCTTAAACGTAACTTTCAAGCCGTAGGATTTGTCGTTAATAAGACAGCGTTATGAAAAACATCTTCAAATCTACATTAGCCATGGGCGTGGGGGCTTTACTCCTCACGGATGCTGCGCAAGCAGTCAACTGGCAGGAAGGCATGAAAGTTGGCACTCCGAACATTGCGGCGGCAGGCAGCATTGCTTTCGGACCTGAGGGCATCTTGTTCATCGCTGATGCCAAATCGGCTGCAGTCCATGCGATTGCGACGGGAGACACCCAGGCACCCCATGGTAAGGCTTCCGTCAAAATTGAGGGGATCAACCTTAAATTGGCTGCCCTGCTCGGGACCTCGGCGGATGAAATCCTGATCCAGGATGTCGCCGTTAATCCGGCCAGCCACAAAGTATACCTGTCCGTCTCAAGAGGCAGGGGGCCTGAAGCCATCCCGGTATTAGCCAAGGTGGATCTTGATCATGCCGGAAAAATGACCGTGCTGGATTTCAACCATGTCACCTTTTCCTCGGCAGTATTGCCCGATGCTCCGCCCGATGCCCTGGTCGGCGAAGGTCGTCGCCGAAGCAACCCACGCCAGGAATCCATCACCGACATCGCATTCCTTGACGATCGTGTCCTGGTGGCTGGTTTGGCGAATGAAGAGTTTACTTCCTCGACCTTGCGTGGCATCCCCTTCCCCTTCAAAACCATCTCAACTGGAACGAGTGTTGAAATTTATCATGGCGCCCACGGCCGCTTCGAAACCCGCTCTCCGGTCCGGACTTTTGTGCCGTTCCACATCGGCGCTGAACCTCATTTGCTGGCAGCCTATACCTGCACGCCTCTGGTCCAGTTCCCCCTCAAATCGATCGAACCCGGCGCTAAAATCATCGGAAAAACAATTGCCGAACTGGGCAATCGCAACCGCCCGCTGGATATGATCGTCTATCAGAAAGATGGGCAGGATTACCTGTTGATGGCAAACAGTAGTCGGGGTATCATGAAGATCAGCACGAAGAATATTGCCGCATTTGAAAAAATCGAAGAGCGTGTTGAAGGAGGAGGCGTCAAAGGCCTTCCATATGAAACCATTGAGGACTGGACCGGGGTAGACCAACTGGACCAGCTCGATGACAAGCAAGCAATTTTGTTGGTGCGTGCGGAAAATGGGGCTCTCAATCTGGAGTCCCGCCCTCTCCCCTGAAAAGGTGCTGGAGAGGTTCCTGACAACGGCGGTCTTGTGCGGGACCGCCGTTGTTTTTTCTCGATGGTGTGAGTTCACATGATGTGAACTCACACCATGAAAAAGGCCCACCTGTTTCCCTAATAGTTACCTTATTAAATGAACACACCACGTTCTATCGCTCTCTTTTGCCTTTATGCCCGAACCATCCTGATCCTTGGCTCCATTCATACCTGTTTAGCATCTCTCTCAGGAGGAAGCATCGAGTGGATCATGAAGGAAGGGGCAGCAGTTCCGGACCGTGTTGTCGCTTCAGGTTTTGGCGATTTTGATCCAAGTGTCGGACCACGCATTGAAACACCGGATACATGGGACCCCAAACTCAAGGTTTATGTCATTCAACCTGGCAGAAGCTCTGCGGAACCCCTGCCCATTCTAGGGACTTATTCCAAAACGAAAGACGGCGTCGCATTCACTCCGAGGTTCCCCTTTTCAGAGCGCATGGTGTATCGAGCTGAATTTGATGTGACTCCCAAAGGTTCCGCCCTAAAACAACACTTTACGTCGGAATGGAAATCCAGCGCTCCCCCCAAATCGCCTTCGACAGTCGTCTCCCAAGTTTACCCCAGTTCAGACCAGGTACCTGAGAACCTGTTGAAGTTTTATCTGGTGTTTTCGGACTCCATGAGTGGTGGAGATGTTTACGATCATATCCATCTGTATGACGAAAACAATCAGGAAGTGGAACTGCCTTTCCTGGAACTGGGGCAGGAACTCTGGGATGCCCCCATGCAACGCCTGACCCTGTTCATCGATCC
>CAYPZD010000003.1:26784-28228 GCA_964415055.1 uncultured Verrucomicrobiota bacterium
TGATCATCCAATTTGGGGAGCCCATGGATTTTGCCCTCGCCCAACGCCTCATCGAGGTGCGTCACAAGGATGGCGATTTTTTAAAGGGAAGCATCACCCTTGCGAGCCAGGAAACCGAATGGGTGTTCACTCCGGATGAAGCCTGGAAAGCTGGCCATTACATCATCCGCGCCACCACCATCATTGAAGATTTGGCTGGTAACAATATCGGCAAACCCTTTGAAGTGGATGTATTCGACAGCGTTCAACGTTGGATCACCGAAGAATACGTGGACTTACCCTTTGAAATTCGCTAACGGGCATGTGATTCGATGCAGGCGTAGGCATTGTGATTGTGAATGCTCTCAAAGTTCTCTGCTTCAACTCGATACCATTCAATTTGAGGAACTCCTTTGAGCCGCAGAACGACATTACGGACCAGATCTTCAACGAACACAGGATTTTCATAAGCCCGTTCGGTCACCGCTTTTTCATCGGGACGTTTGAGCAAGGCATATAGCTCGCTGCTGGCGGAAGCTTCCACCCACTCGATGAGGTCTTCGATCCAGACAATCTCGTCAAATCGCACCGCCACGGTCACTTCTCCTCGCTGATTGTGGGCTCCATATCGACTGATGGCCTTGGAGCAAGGGCACAAGGTTGTGACCGGCACCTTCACCTGCAACACAAAATCCAACGAATCATTGTCAGCGGACGCATCAAAAACCACGGAATAATCCATCAGGCTCTTTTTCCCTGTCACTGGAGCAGCTTTTTCCATGAAATAAGGAAACGCCATTTCAAGGTGAGCTGTGTCAGCATTCAGTTTGACACGCATTTCCTGAAGAATATCCGGAATATTCTCCACATGAACCAGGTTGCCATGCGAATGCAACACCTCAACAAATCGGCTCATGTGCGTTCCCTTGAAGTCGTGCGGGAGGTCCACACACATACCTACCGTCGCAATGGTCTCCTGATGCTCCCGTGCCTTGTCCCGAACCTGGATTGGGAATCGTATGCCTTTCACCCCCACCTTGTCGATGGGGATACAACGTTCGTCACGTTGATTCTGCGTATCCACCAGGGCGCTTGATTCGGGTTTGTCCTTTTTTGGCTGATGCTGATTTTGGTCGATGGTCTCCACTGTCAAATTCGAAATTGTGTGTGGGAATATACCCTGCCTGAGATCAAATGCAACGATGCATGCAGCCCGGATGTGCTGTGCTCCAGGCTATAAGAAAGAGATGAGACCTTTCACCCGGAATGGAAGAACCCACACATTTCAAATCCTCTGCGTGGAATCTTTTCAAAAAATACGGATTTCGCTTTGTGTCGGAGCAAGGTCGCCCTTAGAGTGACTGCACATGATTCGATCATTACTCATCCTATTCGCCCCAATGAAGGGCTGGCAAACAATCGCCGACCAGTCGTGGAACGTGCTGGTGGTGTTCTTGTTTTCCAT
>CAYPZD010000003.1:28328-39445 GCA_964415055.1 uncultured Verrucomicrobiota bacterium
TGGTGTTGCGCTGGTCATCCAACCAAATACCAGCGTCGGATTCGGCATGTATCTGGTGTCATCCCTGATCCTCGTTGCTCTGACGGCACTCTGTCATTTCCTGGCCCAGGGAGTCGCCTACGGTAGGTTCAACATCAAGCCGATTATCGGTTTTTTCTTTTTTCCAATTTGAAGCAGGCCTTTTGAATCTTCCAAGCTGACTGCTCCAAAGTTTTAAAAGCGATATTGTATTCCGCTCCCGTCAGTGTGACCACCATCCTGGCAGCCCGGTCGCGCAGTTTTTCGTTGGTCGCTTGAACGTCGATCATCAGGTTGCTTTTGACCTTTCCGATCCCGACCATCGCCAGAGTGGTGATCATGTTCAAAACGAGTTTGGTCGCCGTTCCGGCTTTGAGTCGGGTGGATCCGGTGAGGATTTCCGGTCCGGTTAAGGGGCATAGAATCACATCCGGCCGGTGCATCCGCGGCCATTTCAAGTGGGGATTAAAACACAACAGCCCCTGGCGCGCCTTGATGATCCTTGCATAAGCCAAGGCGCCATGCACGAAAGGCGTTCGCCCACTTGCCGCAATGCCCAGCACGAGATCTTTTTCTGTGAAACCACGTAACCCAAGAGCCCGCCACCCCGCTTCAAAATCATCCTCTGCTCCCTCGACAGCGTTCCACAAAGCGGTTGAACCACCCGCCATGATGCCCTGAACCATCTCTGGGGAAACCCCAAAGGTAGGTGGGCATTCACTGGCATCCAACACCCCGAGGCGACCACTGGTTCCCGCCCCGACATAAAACAAGCGCCCCCCCTTTTCAAAGGCTTCGGTGGTCCAGCGGATCCATTTGAGCAGTTGCTTTTTTTCTTTCCGGATTGCTTCCGGAATCGAGGCATCCTCGTTGATAAAAAGGTCCAGAGCTTTGGGGCCACTCAGGGTATCCAGCTTCCTGGAGGCATCCAATCGTCTTTCCGTGAGGGAGATCCCAACACTATCCGGAAGTACATCTTTCCTCGCTGGCGGTGTCGAACGACTTGGTTTCGAGCGGGCAGAAGGCTTCGTCCTCCCTTCAGCCGCTTCCTGATCGAGCAGCGTTTGAGCCGCGTAAATGGTCCCCCAGACGCTCTCCTGCGGTATAGTGTGCACCTTTGCATGCCGTCGTTTGGCCCGGAGTTTCTTTTGAAAAAGTCGGGTAAAGGATGGCTGTTTTAAAAACATACTGCCAGCCACCACAAATCCGGGACCTGCATCACCCAGTCGACTGGCGCAGGCATGCGCGTCGGACGCCAACAATTCGGCTGCCTGATGAATCACTTTGCCCGCCAGGGCATCACGTTGCTTCCAGGCTTCAAAAACAGGGACGGCCAATGAGGCCACTTCTGATTTCTGAGCTGTCTGAAACCATTGAATCCAATCGTTGGGCTCATTTTGCATCGAGACATGCAGGAGACGTTCGCCCAGTTTGGGCCACTTTCCGGTTTGATCGTATACTTCGATCACCTTTCGAATAGCGGTATGCGCCACATCATAGGCGCTGCCACGATCCCCCAGATGATGCCCCCACCCACCGCATTTGGCTTCTTTGCCCTGGATGCTGCGACCGAAACAACAACTCCCTGTTCCCGATAACACCAGCACGTGCGAAGAGGTCTCCTTGAATGAACGCTGAGCCACCATCAACGCCGAGGCGAGATCGTGATCCACCCACATCCGGACACCCGGCCAGACCTTTTCCGCAATCTTCCTGATGACGGCACAATCCCTCGCATCACGGACACCCGCCATTCCGAAGCCTATCGCCACTGGTTGCGGAGCCAATGCCCCACATTCTTCAAAGAGTTTGCGCAAGCCAACGTCACCCAACAGCCTGGAATTCCCTGGCCCAAGGGTGTGTTTTTCGATCAGGTCTCCCTCAACGGTCGTGACCAGCAACGTGGATCGTGTCCCGCCGGTTTCGAGTCCCAATAGAGTTGATGTCATGCGGGCAGGATAGGCGGATTACTTTTCGATCACCAGCTCGTCTTTCAGATTGTTGTCCGTGTCATAGGCACGATAAACGAGCCGGTTCCCTGAGATCTGAATGTCCAGCACCTGAAACGTGGAAGTATTCGTCATGCCGAATTCGGTGTAATCTCGTGGATCCTGATCATACATCTTTGTTCCGCTGACCGACACAATGTAAACAGTCCCCTCCTTGGGAGAAGCCACTCTCTTATCCCCTTTCATGGGATAAGTCCGCAGGTAAGCATGATCGTGCCCCTGCAGTGCCAGATCCACATGGTATTTGTCAAACAAGGGCAGCCAGTGCTTTCGAATGGATGCGTTGTCCCGGCTCGGAGCAGATGAATAGGCGGGATGATGATAAATCATGAACTTCCAGGTGGCCTTGCTCTCAGACAGAACTTTATCCAACCATTCGGCCTGGCTTTCCGGCGTGATGTTGGTGTCGAGCACGACGAACAGGGCGTTGCTGTATTCGAAATAATAGGCGCGTTCTTTTTCAATCTGCCTGGGACCGTTCTTCGGCAGGTCAAAATTTCTCAAATACAGGGTAGGATGCCCCCCCTGGTTTTCATGGTTGCCAATGGCTGGCACCAACTGGCGGCGATCGTAAATATCGGAAGAATTATAGAAAAAGCTGTCCCAATCATCCCGATCGTTGCCCCGATTCACCAAATCACCCGCCATGATGTAGAAAGCCGCATCAGGTCGCTCGCGAAACGCGGTGTGAACCAGGCTGCCCCAGCGATCCAGACCATTCTGCGCATCGCCCATGTAGATGAATGAAAAAGGTCTGATGCGGGCAGGCGCGGTGGTGAATTCTGCCAACTCGGTCCATCCATCATCCGAGCCGTCGCCCACCGAATAAACGTAGGTCGTGCCAGGCTCCAAACCGGTAATGGTCGCAAAGAAACGGTGAGATAACGGATCATTGATAATGTTGGGTGTTTCCAACACTTCCATTGTGGCAGGCAGAGGTTCAAGCGGCTTGGGATTGAAACGGTTGAACAACGCCTTCTTCTGGATCATGACGTATCCTTTCTCAATGGACGTATCGGTGCGCCATTGAATCGTCTGGGTCGTTTGAGGATCATCGCTCCAGGTCAGCACGACCTGATCCGGGAATGGCTGGCTGGGATATTGTGTCCATTTGAAGTAGTTGACCAGGTAGGCATCCTGTAGACTGCCATATTCGGTCTGAAGCAGGACACTGCCCTCAAAACCGGGGGGAACCGCATCGATCACTTCCTCACGATCGGAGTAAATTTTGACACCCTTCTTCAAAATGGCGGGCTTGACCTGGCCCGGATAGAGGTCGGTGACCTGAAGTTCATCTTCAGGATTTTGGGGTCTCAAAACAGGGATGTAATGCACGCCGCTGGTTCCTAATGAATTAACTCCCAGGCCAATATCCCCCGCAGGAAAGTTTTTCTGCCACACATCCAGTTCGGTGTCCTGCACGGTCAAAACCAACCCGGTCAATTGCCATCCATTCTCCCGAATCCAAAAGGGTTCGGATTTAAGATCGCGATCGCGCAGAATGGTCACCACAACGGGAACATTGACTTTGAAATGGATGTGTTCCTTGCCAAGAATGGCCCGCTCTTCATCACTCAGAAACTGCTCGACCTGAAAGGAGGTCAATGATTTCAACTCGTCCACGGAAAAATGCTCCTTCATCCGGAGAGTAATGGCAGCCACAGTATCATGGATGGAAGGATGATCTCCCACATGAGCGCTGGTTCGCTCAAAGGGCGCATTCAAACCTATCACGGCCAAACAAAGGCATAAGCAACGTTGCATCATCGGGGGACCGTAGCCAAGCCCCCCGCCCTTGGCCATTCAAAAACTGTCACATTTTAAAGACCGGCCCGATATGATAATGAGTGGACAAGTTAAAAGGTAGGGCCCTGCTGCCGCAGGGCCATGAACGCGTAAGGGTAAAGAAAAACCTTTAGTGTTGTGCGACCCCGCTGCAGGACGAGCATCCTAGATGAATCATGGACGTCCCACCCAAAATACAAGCTGTTTTCCTCCCACTCTTGAATCGCCCACTTGGAGACAGTCATCACCGACCATGCATCACCCAGGCCACCCAGACTCCGGCGAGAGCACCACTCAGATGTCCTTCCCAGGACACACCCGCATTAACATGAAAAATGCCATAAAAAAGTCCCCCGAACAGGAAGAACACAACAATGGAAAAAAACAGGGCCCGCCAGCTTTTCATCCAGAGGGATGCCACGATCAGAAAGGAAACCAGTCCATAAATAATTGAACTGGCTCCGATATGAATGGCGGAACGCCCTATCAACCAAGTGCCCAGCCCGCTAACCAACCATATCAGGGCCAGACTGGATTTGGGATGGTAACGGCCATCCGAGAAAAGAATGGTCACCAACAGTGCCATCGGCCCGGCATTGGCGGTGAGGTGTGCGAAATTGGCGTGCAGCAAGGGACTGGTGATCACACCCATCAAACCGGGCCAGGTTCTGGGAAGAATCCCAAATCCGTCGAGACGTCCTCCCAGACCGTAATCCACCATTTCCACCAACAAAAGAGCGCCAACCCATGCCAATCCGATTTCCACAGCCCTGCCCAGATTGGAAGTCGTGTTTTTCCAACCTTTTCGTTTGGACGATCGTGATCTCTTGGCTGCCAATTTTGTAAATGAACCGGGTTTCCGTAGAAAATTGCGGAGCCAAAAGTTAGGCCAGCCCCGGCAAATGTGCCAGTGTTGATTTTCTTCAGGTCCATTTTAATTGATTCTGAAAGTGAGAAAGGTTTGCTCCCGCCTTGGCTTTGCTTATGATGCGCCAGCAAGAATTCTGCGGCAACGGGATGCAAAAAATGAACCCCGAAAAGGATGCCGCTCCGTATTGACATGTCCAAAATGCTCAAATCCTCAGGCGCCATGGGTGCCGCCACGCTGCTGAGTCGCATCCTCGGCATGTTGCGGGAAATGGTCTACTCCCGGTTCATGGGAGACACCTGGCAAGCCAGCGCGTTTTTGTTCGCATTCCAGGTGCCCAATCTGTTTCGCAGACTCCTTGGCGAGGGCGCTCTGACGGCTGCCTTTATCCCCATGTTCAAGGAAAGGGAAATGCAGGAGGGCGAAAAAGCCATGTGGCTGGTCGCCAACGCCACCATCTCCGCGCTCATTACGATCTGTGCGATCGCCGCGACCTTTATCATCCTGATTGCCACAGCAGCCCTGAAGGGCATGACCCTTTCTCTGGAAACCATCCTGTTCCTCAAACTGCTCAGGATCATGGCGCCCTATGTCATCATGGTCTGCGTGGCAGCGGTCCTCATGGGGATGTTGAACGCCCGGGGACATTTTTTCATCCCGGCCATGGGGGCCACCATGCTGAATGTGGTGATGATTACTTCCGTTTACTTCCTGGCCCCAAGATTTGGCGAAACTCTGTTCAGTCAAATCGAAGGGCTGGCGGTTGGAGTCTTGATAGCCGGAGTCGCTCAAATGCTCTTTCAAGTTCCTCTATTGTTTAAAGAAGGATTTCGATATCAGTGGATCAACCCGCTCAACAACGACACGGTCAAACAACTAATCACACGCATCCTTCCAGGAGTGGTCGGCGTCGCAGCGTTTCAACTGAACATCATCCTGACCAATGCCATCGCCTTCTCCGAAAGCGATTATATTGTGGCCTCGTTCAATTATGCTACCCGGTTGATGGAACTGCCTCAGGGTATCTTTGGGATTTCACTGGCCACTTTCATGCTGCCCATGTTGTCGGGGTTGGCCGCCGAGAAAAAATATGGCGAATTCCAAACCGGCCTTCGCCAGGGGATGGGATACTTGATCTATGCCAACTGGATCGCAACCACGGTCACCATCGTCATGGCGGAACCCATTGTCCGATTGATCTTCGAAGGAGGAGAATTCGGCCACGACTCGACCGTTCGGGCTGCCTTGGCCCTGAAATGCCTGATGCCGGGATTGGTTGCGTTTTCCCTTGTCAACATCCTGGCACGTGCTTTTTTTGCGCTGGGTGATGTCAAAACCCCGATGCGCATCGCTGTGTTCAGCCTGAGTTGCAATCTCTTGTTCGCACTTTTCTTAATCCCAGCCTATAAACAAGCGGGCATGGGGATCGCCAACACCTTGAGTTCATTGGTCAATCTGGGCCTTTTGTGGTATGCTATACGGCGTAAGTTTCCGAACATGAAAGTCCAGGAAATGAAGATCCCGACCCTGACGGTGCTGGGTTCTGGAACATTGGCCGCGTTCATTACCTGGGCAACCTGGAAATACATCGTCAGCCTGGTGGAAACGCCCAAACTTTGGACACAATTGGTGGAGGTATTCGTCCCGTTGATCATTGGGACCAGCCTGTATGGACTCATCACCTACTGGGCAGGAGTCCCGGCAGCCAAAGATATTGCAAAATTATTGCAGCAAAAACTGGACAAAGAATGACAATATTCTTATAAGACGCATGTCCCAAAAGTAGTTAAAATCGTCAACAGCAACAATCCTGTAACGATGGCCCGGAAATCAAAACGTGTGGATGTGGGGATCTGGATGAAGCTAACCAAGCTGGTCATGCTACTGGTTATCTGTGCGGGAAGCCTTGCCGTTTTCCAGTGGTACAAGCCGGTTATCCGCAGCAATGAGGGGATGCAGCGACGCATCAACCAGCTTCGAGCCCAGATCGCCGAAGAAGAACGGTTTGCCGACCAAATGACCGCCACCATCAAAGCCATCGGCACCAACAACGTCGTTTTGGAAAGACTGGCACGAGAAAAGCTCGGCTACGCCAAGCCAGGCGAAAAGGTCATTCGATTCGAAGCCATCAACGGCCAAATCCCTTCGAAATGATATCTTAAGGACTATTCATTGTTCTCACACAAAGACACCAAGCCACGAAGTGGAGGGTAACTAGTAGCCGCGTTTGCAACAACGTGGATCAATTCTTTCACATAATCACCCCAAGTCGCTTTTGATCAATGCACATGCATTGGCACAAGCACAGCCACTCTGCAAACCATCCCGGCCATCCTGTAAATCCTGTACAAAACAACTTTGTGTCCTTGTGACTTAGTGTGAGAACAAAAACTTCATACAATGCCCCAAGCTATCCGCGACACATGTTAAGAAACAAGTTCACTCCGAGTGGTTCACTTTCTACTCGGGATTGCACACTCAATATTTCTCAAACCTAATGCTTACCAGCTTTAGCCTTTGTTTCGCGAATGATCTTCCCCCCGGATAGAGCCGCCTTTCCAAGCCAGTTACACACGGCATTCAACTCGTTAACCGTATCCAGGCGCTTAGAAATAGCCCCCGGAGATATATCCTCCGAATGAAATCTCGAAGAACGCTTTGTTGTCAGATCATTCCGACTATTCAAGATATCCCTTCAGAATAGAGCGATAACCTTCCCGATATGTTGGATAAGTTAGCTTAAAGGGTGACAGTTTGGATATTTTTGCGTTAGTGATCCGCTTGCTGGTCACCCGGCGTTTCCCTGGTTTCGAAGGATCGTTTTCCACACAAGGTGGGGCTGGTTGCCCGGAGGATTTCGCCAGCCATTCATAAAAAGCGCGTTGCTGAACGGGTTCGTTGTCGGTGACGTTGTAGGTCTCCCCTGGCACGCCTGATTCCAGAGCCGAAATGACCGCCATGGCCGCGTCGTCCCGGTGAATCATGTTCACCCATCGATCTCCCGGCAGTTCGATGACGGCGTCACCTTTCAAGATGCGCTTCAGCGCGTAGCCTCGCCCCGGACCATATATCCCGGACAAGCGTAAAATCATTCCCGGAAACCCGGAAGTCTCATGACGCTCGCGAAGCAACTGTTCGGCTCGAACAAGTATCTTGCCGGTTGGGGAAACCGGATCCGTAGGCATGGTCTCATCCACCCAGTTCCCATCATCCTGACCATACACCCCGGTGCTGCTCAAATAGACGAAACGCTTCGGAAGCTTGGTTTGCATCAACCAATCCATGGCATGCTGAAGCCCCCGGCAGTAAATGTCCTCGTAATCTTCCATGGTTCCCCGGCTGGAAGAGGCGGAAAACAATACGTCATCAAAGCCCCCCGGCAATCCGGCCAGCGTCCCGGGTTCTGTCAGATCCGCTCCATACCAATGAATCCCATTCCCTTCAATGTCCGCCATGGCGGCAGGTTTGGTGCGGCTCACCGCCCAGACCTCCACACCACGTTCAACCAACATTTGCCCCACCCGGCTCCCCACATAGCCGAACCCGAGGATCAATGCTCTACGTGGCTGCTGATTAATTGATGCGTCTCTTCGCTCCATGCTTGGCACAGTCTTCCACGCAATGCTACGCTTTGCCAGTCCGACGGCTGATATTTTTTTACTGAGCCCGGACTTGCTTTGGCATGACCCGTTCATCAAACACACTGGATACATCAAACAATTCCAACGCAGTTCCTGAGCTATTGGCTCCGGCAGGCGATTGGGAGTGCGCTCGTGCGGCGGTTGAAAATGGAGCGGATGCCATTTACTTCGGCCTCTCCGGTTTCAACGCACGCATGCGGGCAAACAATTTCACGGTGGAATCCCTCCCGGAACTCATGGATTACCTCCACCAGCGAGGGGTGCGGGGTTATGTCACCATGAACACACTGGTCTTTGCGAACGAAGTCCAGGCGGCCGCATCACAAATCCGGGCCATGATCGACGCCGATGCGGATGCCGTGATTGTTCAGGACATGGGGCTGTGCCGCATGATCCGGTCCATCAGCCCTGATTTTCCCATCCATGCATCCACCCAGATGACCATCACCAGTCCGGCAGGCATCCGGTTCGCAAAAGATCTAGGGTGTGAACTGGTGGTGATGGCGCGTGAGTGTTCAATGAAGGAACTCGAAAGCATCCGGAACGCTCAGGAAAGCGGGGATGGATTTGAAATGCCCCTCGAAGTTTTCGTGCACGGGGCGCTTTGCGTGGCTTATTCGGGACAATGCCTGACCAGTGAAGCTCTGGGTGGGCGTTCTGCCAATCGGGGAGAATGCGCCCAGGCATGTCGCATGCCCTATGAATTGATCCAGGACGGAAACCCTGTGCCATTGGGAGATCGACAATACCTCCTCAGCCCCCAGGATTTGGCAGGCATCAGTGTGCTGCCCGATCTCGTGCGGCTTGGCATGCGATCGTTAAAAATAGAAGGACGCCTCAAAGCCCCCGAATATGTGGCCAATGTGACCCGCGTCTACCGCCAGGCCATTGACAGCATCGTTCAACAACAAGCAACACAAGAGGTCTCGGGGACTCAACTCCTGAATCAATCGCAATACGATCTGGAAATGGCGTTCAGCCGGGGACTGCACACAGGGTGGTTTGAAGGCATCGACAACCAAAAGCTCGTCCATGCCAGATTCGGCAAAAAGCGGGGGGTTTATCTCGGCAAGATCAAATCCGTGCATCAGGACGGATTCACGCTAAGCACCCGGCAACCACTTAAAGCGGGCGATGGAGTGGTCATAGATCAGGGCAATCCCAATCAACCTGAGCAAGGCGGACGTTTGTTCAAGGTAAACAAACAGGAACAACACGCGTCAAAACCTCCCCTGCTCCGCGTTTCTTTTCAAAGGAACAAACTGGACCTGCGAAAGGTCAACGTGGGTGATCGAATCTGGAAAACGAGTGATCCCGCTCTGGATAAAGATCTCCGAAAAAGTTACCAGAACGAAACAAGAGCTTCCGGTTCCCTGCTACATATCCGGGCATCCGGACAACCCGGAAGTCCTCTGAAAATGGAGGTCAAGGAATCCTCCGGCCGGTCGGTCAACCTGCAGTCTTCCATTGACCTTCAACCCGCTCAAAACAGGCCATTGAACGAAGAAGTGCTGTCAAAACAATGGAGCCGGCTGGGCGGCACCTCTTATCAGCTGGAGCGCGTCGACTACAAAACACATGAACCCTGCATGCTGCCCGTGAGCGAACTGAACCGCATGCGCCGGGAGATGGTCACCATGCTGGATCAATGCCCTTCGACCAAGGAATCAAGGTGGACCATCACAGCCGAATCCCTGCCGGAGGTCCGTTTCGAGAACCACTCAGAAAGCTCCGGCCTGTCAGAACCAGCCCAACTGATCCCTTTGGTCAGGAATATGGACCAACTGGAAGCCGCGATTCAATTTGGCAGTTCCAACATTTACTGTGAGTTTGAGGACCCTAAAAAATATCGCGATGCGGTCAGACGGTTCAGAGTGGCATACCCCGCCAAAGCATCCGAACCTTCAACAGGCATTTGGGTGGCTCCTCCCCGCATCACCAAGCCGGGCGAGGAATGGATCCTGAAACAGGTTCAATCCTGTGAACCGGACGGATTTCTGGTTCGCAATTACGATCATCTGGAATACTATGCAGAAGCCCCCTGCATCGCCGATTTTTCCTTCAATGTCTCCAATGCCTGGTCCGCTGCGTGGTTGTTAAACCAATTCAAACTGGAACGCCTCACCGCATCCTACGACCTGAACATTGAGCAGCTCAAAGCGTTTCTGGCATCCGTACCGACCGACAGGATTGAAATCACGCTTCATCAGCACATGCCCATGTTTCATATGGAGCACTGTGTTTTCTGTGCCTTTTTATCCACCGGCAAAGACTATCGCGACTGCGGACGTCCCTGCGAAAAACATCATGTCGAACTCAGAGATCGAGTGGGGCAACGTCACACGCTGAAAGCGGATGCAGGATGTCGTAACACGGTGTTCAACGGCCGAGCCCAAACAGGCGCTGAATACGCCACATTGATGCAGGAGATGAGTGTTCGACATTTTCGAGTGGAGTTCATTTCAGAAAAGGCTGGCGAAGTCACACACACGCTCCAAACCTACCAGGACCTCCTGCTAGGCAAGCGGGATGGACCAAGCGTCTGGCGCGATCTGAAACTCATCAACCAATTGGGCGTGACACGCGGGACGCTGGAAACCCAAGGCATCCAGGTTTCTTAAATCGGTTATCCCATCGGTGAGGCAATCCCTCTTGGGTGGCTTGCTCCCACTTCAAAACTCACGGTGCTTGGACTGAGTGCAAGTTGGAATGGAAAGGTCGCAGGTCTTTGTACATCCCGGCGTTTCCACATTCCATCTCCTTTGCTCAAGGACGTTGTTGAGGGAGAAGTATGGG
>CAYPZD010000003.1:39545-41266 GCA_964415055.1 uncultured Verrucomicrobiota bacterium
CGTTTCCACATTCCATCTCCTTTGCTCAAGGACGTTGTTGAGGGAGAAGTATGGGGCTTGTTTATAATGGCACCCAATGGAGGCGTTCAGTAGTTTAATCCCTGTTGTCCACTATGAAGTTATATATCCAAACGGGATCAGGGAAAACGGAAATGGATCTGGATCCTGGCCAATACACGCTGGGCGCGGCCGAGGACAATTCCATTCAGATCGGACATCCAAGTGTGTCCAGTCATCACGTGGTGATTGATGTTTCCTCAAGCGGGCAAACGGTGATCCAGTCTCAAATCCCCTCGGGCATCATTGATTCGGATGGCACCATTCAGGACCTGTTGACGCTGTTTCCAGGCGACTATTGCATGCTTGGGGAAATCCAAATCGGACGCGAATCAGCGCTCCCCACTCCACCCCCTCCCCCACCCCAGCGAGTGTCAGTCCCTGCCCCGGAAGACACAGAAGAACCGGGAAAGCAGGTCGAACGAAACTGGACGGATATTTTCCACTACCCCTTCCGCAAAGATGCCTGGGTGATGATGCTCATTATGGTGGTCTTGATGATCATTCCACACCTGATTCCACGTATCCTGGCCTTACCGGCAGCTATTCTGGGATTGGCATTAGCCATTCTCTACGGATTCACTATGCTGGGGACCTGCAAAGAAATTATTCGAACCACACTGGCGGGAGATGACGACCTTGAAATGCCCATCGGAGACAGTTTCGATTGGGAAAATTCCAAAGGCATCTTTCTGGGATATTTCTTGTTATCCACCGCTTGGATGGCTCCCTTCTTTGCGCTCCATATCATCCAAGTGGAATCTGCTTGGGCAAAACCCATGGCCCTGACAGTAGGACTAAGCATGCTGCCCATGGGCTGGCTCATGATGGTCGTTCATGACAACGTGCTAGCCGGCTTTCATGTCCTGGGAATGATCAAGGCCATTTTTCGGGCTCCGTTGGTGTATGCCGCCATCCTGGCGCTGATCGGAATCATCGTGGGAGTGGAAGTGTTGATGGAAGCCGGCATCGATCCTGCCCGGACACCCGGTTTATTGATCAAACTTGTGCAAGTGATCGCAGGCATCCTCGACATATACGGTCTGCTCGTCATTTCCCGCGCACTGGGGCTTTATGCCAGGAACTACATGCGCGAGTGATTCCTGGCTCTAAAAAGGAAAAAGCCGTCCTTCAGCAACTGGTGGGAACATCTTGAATGACCTCGATGCAATGAGGAATGGCTTTCACCACAAAACCCAGGCATTCCACTGCACCGGAAGGCTTCCCTGGTAGACAAAGCACCAATCCTTTCTCCACAACGGCGGCAAGACTGCGGGATAAGATGGCGTATGGAGTGATCTTCATGGATTCGGCCCGCATGACCTCACCAAACCCGGGCAACTCACGAATGGCAATTTCCCGGATCGCTTCGGGAGTCACATCGCGCGTGGCCACACCAGTTCCTCCAGTGGTGAGGATCAGATGAGCTCCCTGACGGATTTGTTCCAAAACGGCACGTTGGATCTCGCGCACCTCATCGGCTACCAGGCAATCCGCGACGACCTCCCAGCCATAACCCTCTGCAGCCGTCTTGAGAGCGGGACCTCCCAAATCGTCATAAAGCCCTTTGGAAGCCCGATCCGAAACCGTAATGATGCCAACTTTGATGTCCATTGCGAATATTCAGTAAGCGGAACGTCAAAAAAGATCAACCACAACCTTGG
>CAYPZD010000003.1:41366-63639 GCA_964415055.1 uncultured Verrucomicrobiota bacterium
ATGCTGTCCCCCAATTAATCAACATCACGCAACTGATTCCGTTTCTTCATATTACAAGCATTCACCAATCAGGTTCACTTTAACTGGCATACCGGTTGCTTAAAGGCTTTTTTGTCTAACCAACATTTAAGATAGATCAGAAACAGAACATAATGAACAAAACGAAACGACTCATCACAAGCCTGACCTTCCTTTGGATGCTGATGTCAGGGATTCAAGTATATGGCGCTGAGGATGGCGCCGCGATTGCCGAAACAATTGCGGAAGCGGTCTCAGCCGAAGCGGAAGAAACCCCAACCATTGATACAGGGGACACCGCTTGGATGATCACCGCAACCGCCCTGGTTTTATTCATGTCATTGCCCGGTTTGGCATTGTTTTATGGTGGGTTGGTCCGATCCAAAAACATTTTGTCCATCCTGGTCCAATGTTTTGCCATGGCCGGGGTCATGACGATTGTATGGATTGCCTTCGGCTACAGCATGGCCTTTGGCGATGGTGGCGGTTTACAAACTTTCATTGGCAACTTCGACAACGTGTTCCTGAAAAATGTCACGGTTGATTCCGTATCGGGAACCATCCCTGAGACGGTGTTCATCACCTTCCAAATGACCTTCATCATCATCACCCCCGCCCTCATAGTTGGAGCGTTTGCCGAGCGAATGAAATTCAGCGCCATGCTGGTGTTTACCATTATCTGGGCCGCACTTTCCTACCTCCCGATCTGCCACATGGCATGGGGCGGTGAAGGCGCCTTGTTCCATGGATGGGGAGTGCTCGATTTCGCAGGAGGCACGGTGGTGCATATTAACGCCGGCATGGCCGGACTGGCCGCCTGTATCATGGTCGGCAAACGTAAGGGCTTCGGGAGTGCCGCATTACAACCCCACAGCGTTCCTCTGACTTTGATTGGAGCCGCGATGCTTTGGGTAGGATGGTTTGGATTTAATGCCGGAAGTGAATTGGCAGCGGACGGCACCGCCGGCATGGCCATGTTGGTCACTCAAGTTGCCACCGCCATGGCTGCAATCACCTGGATGGTCATTGAATGGGTCAAAAACGGCAAACCAACCGCGGTCGGTATCGCCACAGGCGCCGTCGCCGGACTGGTGGCCATTACCCCCGCATCCGGAACCGCCGGCCCCATGGGCGCGATGTTGATTGGTTTCTGTTCCAGTGCTGTTTGCTATTGGTCAGCAACAAAACTGAAGCACATGCTCGGGTATGATGACAGCCTGGATGTCTTTGGAGTTCACGGTGTTGGCGGTATCATCGGCGCTGTTCTCACAGGCCTTTGTGCCTCTGAATCCATGGGAGGCGCGGGTATGGACCTGAGCGTGGGCGCGCAAATCTTTGCTCAAATCAAGAGTGTCATTGTGACCATCGTATGGAGTGGCGTTGTTTCGGTGGTTGCCTTATTCCTGATTGATAAGACGATCGGACTGCGGGTCAGCCTTGAAGAAGAAACCATGGGGCTGGATCAAAGCTCGCATGGAGAATCCGGATATAATTAAGAAGCGGATCGCCCGTGAATTCGTAAGATTCCGAGATCGGCGTCGAAAAGGATTGCGGGCGGGCCGGATTTTGTAGAAATTAGAACATATTTTCAAAACAGGCATGATTTATCCAGTTCAACGACTCGTCCATCATGCCGACTGAACACTTAGAAAGCATATTTCCAATATGAAGAAAATTGAGGCAATTATTAAACCTTTTAAGTTGGAAGACGTAAAAGAAGCACTTGGCGAGGTAGGCATTGAAGGCATGACCGTTTGTGAGGTCAAAGGCTTCGGCCGTCAGAAGGGGCACACTGAAATCTATCGAGGCAGTGAATACACGGTCGATTTCCTGCCCAAGATCAAAATCGAAATCGTGGTGGCTGAGGACCAGGTGGAAACCGGTGTGAATGCCATCATCGAGTCCGCCAAAACAGGAAAGATCGGAGACGGCAAAGTCTTTGTTTCCAATATCGAAGAAGCTGTCCGCATCCGCACCTCGGAACGCGGCGAACAGGCCGTTTGATTCTGATCAGAACTCATTTATAAAGCAAAAGCGCGACACCCAAAGGTGTCGCGCTTTTCGTATTCAAATGCTTCTCTTGGGATTAAAACTCAGCGTATCCCTCGAACACAATATCAAACACCACAGAATGCCGCTCATCACTTCCATCCACTGCACCTGATGCGTGGACACGCAGAGCGTGATGATCCGGCGCAGGTTCCTGCAACGAGGCCGATGTCCCTTCGCCGCCATCCACGGGGCGTAAACTCAAAATGACAGGATGATCAGACACCGTGTCCAGACTGCTGGCTTTGACGAGCGGTTTATATCCGTCGATACCGTTCAATTTGGTATCCTGTTTGACCGGGACCAGCACACCGAAATGGCGAAAATCGGATGAACCCAAATGGTTTCCATCATTTGGGCGTATGCCGTAGCGGATGGTGAACACATTTTCGAAGAGTTCGTCATCCCGGTAATCGCGGTGTTCTTCAAGCACTTCCACCACACCAATCACCGATGGCTGGATGAACTGCTCCACCCCCTTGCCGGCAGATTCAGGCTTGGCGGCAAGTTGGATCGCCTTGGCAAACCAAAACCGGTATAAGGCTTTATCCCCTTTTGATATTTCGAAGACCTTCGGTTCCAAAGTGGTGGCAATTTCATCTGAAACACCTTCCGGAGGCTGGGTTTCACTGGTTTTCAAACCGAAATCCGTTGCAACGGTCCATTGCACCGACGCCAGCAAAACTCCGGCGACCAAAAAGAATGAGGTTCGTAAATTCGTCAACATGTCCAAGTTTAAGGTTATCATTTAACAAGCAAAAGGGTCGGAAGAGGTAGACCTTCCGACCCCGTAAAAGACGCCAAGCATGCAATCAATATTCGAAGGATGCAAGATAAGCACCACGCTGAGAGGTCAAACTCCAGGTGACATCCAGGTCACGCCCCTGATAGGCCGCCAATTCGGTGTAGGCAGGAATGGGATCCGCCACTTCGGTCAAGGGCGGGTAGTAGAGTTCTTCGTTTCCGCAGATGTGATCGTGTGCCCCCATGCAGCGCGTGGAAACCTCCACGATACCTTCCGCCTTGATCGAACTGCAGCCACTCTTGGTGCAGGCTCCGATTGTGGATTCGATGGAAGAAGTATGGACGGCCACCACCTCTGATACCAGATCCCCTGCTTTCGCAGCGGCGAAACCAACCAGCGCATCGCGTTGACTGGCACTGGCCCTGGAATCCACAATCATGACCGAACGCCCCTTACGAGGACGAAACGAGGTGTCGCCCATGGTTTCCCGGGTCCGAACCACCGCGATCACGCTGAGTCCGTTCAGGTCCACTCCATTCCATTGCCCCTCGCGAATGGTCCAGACAAGGATTCCCTCCTTGCCGGTCAATCCCATTTCCGCATTGGCGAAACAAGGTCCGGTGAAGACATCGCAGGATCTTACTTCAAGGTAATCGCCGGTGATGGCGTGTGCTGAAGCCATGCCGCATAACAGCCATGCGGCAACGCTTCCCGTTGCTAGCAGGTTTCTGAGTCTCATGATGATGTTGCTTTATCGTTGGGCCGGGGCGTTGGTCCAGAACGCCTCGGCCTGATTCAATCCAAATATTAAGACTGATAACACGAACGCCCGGGACAGCAACTGGATTTTTCAACCGGCTCGCCATCCATTCCGAATGGTTCATGTGATTTACCACACCAATACTGCCCGCTGCCACTGTCCTGCTGATCGTATTCCCCCAAAGCTTGGTGGAACATTTCATTGCTGCGCATGTGGCGACAAGGAATCTGAAAGGCTGAATTGGATGTTTGTTCACTCATGGGGGTAATCCTTTCAACTTTGTGCGGCCGCCAGCACGGCGCGTTTGACGGCGGCTTTTACCATGTGCACTTTATAGCCATTTCGACTCAACGGCCGCGCTCCGCGCACGGCGGCTTCGGCGCACTTTTCAGCCAGATCGTCGTCAATGACCGATCCGTTCAACAAATTGGACGCATGAATCGCCGGCCAGGGTCGCGGGGCCACGTGCCCCAACACGATCGAACCGCCATCTGCACGCCCATCCTTCGCCTGAAAGGCGACAGATGCTGTGACATAAGGCCAATCCAATCCGGAACGATGCCGAACTTCGTAGGTGGCATTTTTCAAACCGGAAACCGGAATGCTCACCGATTCCACCAGATCATTGCTACCGAGAATGGTTTCCCGTTCCTGATCCGAAGAAGGTGTTTTGAAAAAATTGCCAGCGCTCACGGTCCGAATACCCCCTCGACTGGAACCCGTAGCGATATTCACTTTGGCTCCCAGAGCAGCCAATGCAGGTCCCAGACTGGATGGACTCACAAACAAGGCAGGACCATCATTTCCGAAGATGGCGTGGTATCGATTGTCTCCCTCTTCAATGAGCGAAACACCGTCCTTGATGGGAAACAGGCCCATTCCATTGCGGAAGAACCAACAACGGGGACGCTGGCACAAATCACCACCCACGGTTCCCAGGGCTCTCATCTGGGCGCTGCCAATGCCTTTCACGGCGGTGACCAGTGACGGAAACTGTCGCTGGACGGCTGGATGCGCGGCAAGGTCCTTCAGGGACACCATGGAGCCGATGGTTACTTCCTCCTGAGAAACTTCGATGCGTTTCAAGGAAGGAATATTTTTAAGGCTCACCAAACGTTTTGGCTCTGTTAAACCCTGTTTCATGCTGGTGATCAGGTCCATGCCTCCCGCCAACACTTCGGATTCCCCACGCCCTCCAGTCAAAAAGCCAACGGCTTCCTGGATCGATTCCGGCGCTACGTATTCAAATGATTTCATGCGATGTTTCCTCCCTTCTGCAAGGCGTCAATGACACGGTCCGGCGTCAACGGCAAGTGCGGCACCCGCACGCCGATGGCGTTGGCCACCGCGTTGGAAATGGCCGCGCCCGGTGAAATCACCGGGGGTTCGCCTAGACCAATGACACCGCGTTCGTCGTATCCCTTTCCAGTCATCATGTGCACTTTGAGTTTTCCGACATCCTTGATGCCGGCAAGTCGATAGAATTCCATGTCGGCGTTGAGCATTTGTCCGGTCTTGGGATCGTAAACCGATTCCTCGAACAGGGAATAGGTAATCCCCATGATCAAGGCACCGTAGACCTGACTCTCGGCCAGTTTCATGTTGATGATCAAACCAATGTCCTGAACGGCCACCATTTCGTTGACGGAGACCACGCCGGTTTCCACATCCACTGAGACATCAGCGATCTGAACACCGCCCACACCTGCGTCAATCAAACCTTCCTCAACACTTGCGTTGGGATCGTTGACTCCGCGTTTGTTGATGGTGTTGGCTCCCAGAGCGGCACAAGCGTCTTTCCAGGAAATGCGATTGTCCATTTTGTCCATCTGTCGAATATGACCGTCAACCGCCTCCAGATTGTCGGCGGCGGTTCCCAATCGACCTGCGACGACTGCCAGCAAGGCGTTCAGAGCATCGGTTGCGGCTCGACGTGAAGAAACCGAAATCCCACCAATCGTCGTGCTGCCGCCGGAAGCGCCGGAAGCCGGGTAAGCGTTGCGCCCCAACTGGACATTGACCGCTGCGTGCGGCAATCCCAGTGTTTCAGCCACGACCATACCGACGCAAGTACGTGTCCCGACGCCGAGATCCTGAGAGCCCAGTTTGGCTTCAACCGTGCCGTCCGAATGAATCGAGACGTCGCACTCAGAGGGATGCCCTCGCCCGCCCCAGGTGTGTAAGGAGATCCCCAAACCACGTTTGACGGGGCCGGATGTCAGGTTATCCCGTAAATGAGCTTTTTGGCGGTAACCAATGATATTGGCGGCAATACGCAATTCCTCGCGATAAACTTCCGGACGATCTGTCAAGGCGGTGTTGGCCAGGAAGAAATCCAACTCGTCCATGCCCATCAAGGCGGCTGCATCGGCAGCGGCGGACATCGTGATTAAACACCCTTGCGGATGCGCCGGTGCGCGCCAGGCTCTTGAACTGCCGGTATTGGTGCGAATGCCTTTGGTCAGTAGTTTGGTGTTTTCCACCTTGGTAAACACATAAGGGATGGGCAAGGCACGAAAACCACCGTTGCCACCGGTCCCCCACACTTCAGCCTCGACCGCACTGATCAGGCCGTTCGGATGCAATCCAACACGCGCATTTGCAAAAGCCGAGGGCCGGGAGCCCGCCACTTTGAGTTCGGTGTCACGCTCGAGCATCAGCTTGACGGGACGCCCGGTTTTCTGGGCGAGCTTGGCGCACAAGATGCCCCAGTTATCCACGCCAAACTTGGAACCAAAGCCACCGCCCATGTGCTGGCAATCCACTTTGACCTTGTTCTGCGGAATATTCACCGCATCACCGAATTGACCGGCATATCCGGACACATTCTGTGTGGATGGCCAGGCAAGCAGTTCGTTGTCCTTGGTGATTTCGATCACCTGTCCGTGGGATTCAAGACAGCAATGGGTAATGGTCGCCATGCCATACTGGCCTTGAGATACCACAGCGGCGGCTTCAAAAGCTTTGTCCACGTCACCATCGGTGCGTTCACCGACCCGACCTTCGAACTTTGCGAGATCCGAGTCCACCACCTGATGCTCGAGGACTTCCACGTTGAGCTTGACCAGGTTTCGGGCTTCGATGGCCTGTTCTTCGGTTTCGGCGACCACGGCGCCCACCACCTGACCACAGTAGCGAATCTCATCACCGATCAAATCTTCCTGAATTTCAGCAGCCACATAACCGGCAACACCTTCTGCGGCCGACAAATCAACACTGATCAACTTGGCAAGTGCGTAAGGCGAAGTAATGGCCTTGGCGTGCAACATGCCTTTCCGATTGATGTCGTAGGAATACTTGGCTTCCCCGGACACCTTGACCGGTCCGTCGACGCGGCTGATCCGTTTACCGATAACGCGGCGATCACCCTCCTGGGGCCATGCGACATTAGCCATTGGAACCTCCTTTGTTTTTGGCTGCGTCGGACACGGCCAGCATCATGCCGGCATAGGTACCACAACGACACAAGTTACCACCGAGCCCCTCACGGACTTCGTCCACGCTTGCGTTGGGGTTATCCCGAACGAACGCCGTGGATGCCATGACAAAACCGGGTGTGCAGAATCCGCATTGTTGGGCATCCCGGTCCACGAAGGATTTCTGAAGTTTATTGAGGTTATCGGAAGATCCAAGGCCTTCCACCGTGGTGATGGCTCTCCCTTCCGCTTCAACCGCAAGCACTGAGCACGCGTAAACAGGATCTCCATCGAGTAACACTGTGCAGGCTCCGCAGGTCGCTTTATCGCAAACTTTCTTGGCACCCGTGATGTCCAGTCGATTCCGTAGAAGATCCAACAGGGTCACTCTGGGTTCCACGCGAACGCGTTGAGTTTTACCGTTGATGTTCAGTGTGATGGGGATTTCCCCCGGTCCTTTAAGTCCCTTTTGCGCCGCTTCAGCATCGTGCATGCTCGCGTCGGACAGAAGGCCGGTCGCGGCGCCACCGGCGCCGATGCCCTTCAAAAATCCGCGGCGGGACATTTCCGAAAAGTCGGAATGATTTTGTTCCTTTGCCATTTAATTGCCTTTCCAGTTGGGTTGAATCCTGAAGCTCCCCTACTCTCCTCAGTACAAAGATGCACTGACACAGAGAATGTGTCTGAGAACGTCACTGGGTAA
Source organism: uncultured Verrucomicrobiota bacterium (assembly GCA_964415055.1). Lineage (GTDB taxonomy): Bacteria > Verrucomicrobiota > Verrucomicrobiia > Limisphaerales > AAA164-E04 > AAA164-E04. The sequence goes on from CAYPZD010000003.1 coordinate 49,058, forward strand.
TGTCTTGCCATCCTGCACCAGAAACGGCAGATTTGCCAGACAATTTTCCTTAAAAGAAAACTCATGTTCAGCAGGATCAGGCATCTCTTTGCATTGGCGATCACGCTCGGAATCTCCGTCTGTTGCGCGGTCACAACAAACTTGAACGCTGAGGAAACCGATTCAGGTTCCTCAAACACATCCATCTCCGGCGTTCTCCGTTACGAAGCTGACAGCAAACGTCCGTGGCGATTCGGCCGCTATTACATCAAGGGCAAGGAAAAGCATCTCGCAGAAGCCGTCGTCGAACTCATCCCGGCCTCCGAGGACAACGAATTTCCCAAGGAAACAGATCGTGAATCCAAAACATACTTGATGGATCAGGAAAACTTCATGTTTGTTCCCGAAACACTGGCTGTTCAATTGGGAGACAAAGTCAGGTTCAAGAACAGTGAAGAAGCATTCCACAACGTGATGTGTCTGGATGATAAACCACCTTTCAACGTCAACCTGGCAAAGGGGCAGGAACATGTTCACGAACCCAAAGTGGCGGATGGCACGAAGAAACCGCTCGACATTCGCTGCGTCTTTCACGGTTCGATGAAAGGCTGGTTGTTTGTCGTGCCCCATCGCCATTTCAAACTGACCGACGCAAGCGGCGCATTTCAATTTAACGGTTTTCCTCCCGGGAAGTATCAATTGCGGGTGGCCCACCCGGCAGGTGAACTTTTTTTGGAAACGAAACCACGCCAAATCGAACCGGGAAGTTCGGTGGAATGGAACCTCACCCTTACCCCTGACCATTTAAAACAACAGAAAAAATAACAACCCAAGCATTCTACCAACCATTGTCATGAACCCACAGAATCCAAGCACCCAAACATCGGACACTCAAGACCCACTTAACCTCAATCGTCGCCAGGCCATCAAACGCAGCCTGCAATGGGCGGGCGTCGGCATGACTCTCCCGGGCTCCGCCTGGGCGGCTTTCGAACGACAGGGGCCGGATGAGGAACTGGTTCCTTTCGACGGCGCGCCGAGAGCGGTTCCGAATCGATTGGACTGGGAAATGCTCAACGACTGGATCACACCTCAGGACCAGGTCTTCAACGTTCAGCACTATGGCCTGCCGGAGTTTGACGCCTCAAAGTTTGAGCTGACCATCGATGGCTTGGTTGGCAAGCCCATGAAGCTGTCCATGGACGACATCCGCGCCCTGCCAAAAACAGAACAACCCATGACCCTGGAATGTTCAGGCAACGGCGCCAGCAAGGGGTTCATGAATGCCATCTACAACAGCAAATGGGGTGGCACTCCCCTGGCCTCTCTGTTGGAAAAGTGCGAGCTCGATTCCAAAGCCATCGAAGTTGTTTTTTACGGCAAGGACACCAAGGAAGAAGTCCTGCGCCCGGGCACCAATCGCGAACTGAAAATCGAAGTGCCCTACGGACGCAGCATGACGCTGGAAGATGCCATGAACCTGCCCCTGCTTTTGGCCTATGAACGCAACGGCGCCCCCATGGAATACCGCAACGGCGCTCCGCTGCGACTCATTGTTCCGGGATGGTATGGGGTTGCCAACGTCAAATGGCTCACGCGCATCGAACTGCGCGACCGACGTTACATGGGCCGTTACATGGCACGCGATTACGTAACCGTTCGAGGTGAACGTCGAGACAACGAGGACGTCACGTTTGTGGAAACTTCGGTCACACGGATGAACCTCAAATCGATCATCGCCAGAGTGACCCGACGCCCCACTCAAAACGGAAACGTCCCGCTCCGGGCCTACGGAGCCGCCTGGGGTGACGGCACAAAGCTGGATCGGGTCGAAGTAAAATTGAACAACGGAAAATGGCAGCGCGCCCAATGGGACGAATCCATCCCTCAGGAGAAATACTGCTGGAAGTTTTTCTGGATCGATCTCGGTGATGTCAAACCCGGTGAACACACAATCGTGTCACGGGCCATCGACACCAACGGCCGCATCCAGCCCTCTGCCGACGACGATGAAATCGCCTTGAAAAAAACCTACTGGGAAGCCTACCAACAATGGCCGCGCAAGATCGTGCTGGAATCATAACCGGCAGATAAACCTCACAGTGAGTTGTGTGGCAGAATAAAAGGAGTTAGATTCCACAGGAGCCGGACATGACAGAGTTCGACAAGGAATCGTTAAAGGTATCAGGGCGTGGATCGCGGAAAATTCCGCGGTCCTTCAAGGAATTGACGCCCACCAAGGCATTCAATCCGGCGACCTTTTTCTATGAAATGGTGTGGAAGGCATTCCTTACCAAACGATCCGGTGAACATAAAAAACCGGACTTCCCGACCATTGACAATGATGAACTGGCCTTGACCTGGATTGGCCATGCATCCTTCCTGATACAATTCAGGGACATGAATGCCATGGTCGATCCGAACTTTGCCAACTGGTTGTTCTGGCAAAAACGCGTCCGCAAGGCAGGACTCAAGTTGCAGGACGTCCCCCCCTTGGATCTGGTCATGATCACACATGCCCATTTCGATCATTTCCACAAAGCCAGCCTGCGCAAACTTCCCACCCGCATTGCGGTGGTTCCCTGGGGCGTCGGCGATCTGGTCAAAGGACTTGGTTTTGAAAAAGTGATTGAACTGGAGTGGTGGGAGAGCTATTCTCACGGAGACTGGAAAGTCACCTTCACACCCAGCAAACACTGGGGCGCACGCGTCATTCATGATGACCACCGCGGGTTCGGCGGATATGTCCTGGAGCACAGCGGACGCCGTATTTACCATGCGGGTGACAGCGCCTATTTCAATGGATTCCAGGAGATCGGAAAGAGATGTCAACCTGAGATCGCACTCCTCCCCATCGGAGCCTACTTCCCGGACTCATTCCGACGGGTCCACATGGGGCCGGATGAAGCGCTGCAGGTCTTCCAGGACCTCAAAGCCTCGTGGATGGTCCCCATGCATTACGGTTCCTTCAAACTCTCGTTCGAAGACATGGATGAACCTCCACGCTGGTTGGGTGAACTGGCGGAAGAACAGGGGTTGATGGATCAAATCAAAGTCATGGAGGAAGGAGTGCCCCATGTCTTTTAACACCCTTTACAATATCCGCAGAATTTCCTGTCTGTTTTTTCTGGTTCCAACCTTGTTCGAGCTGCTGCACGGACAATCGTCCAACATCAAATCAACGTCCGAAGAACCGGTCTACACTTACACTTCTCCCAACAACGGATCCGGTCCACTCTGGGGATATGGCAGTTCGCTGATTGCGCGGCACCAGGACACCTTGTTCATTTGTGCCACCGAGACAGGGGAAAATGTTCCGCCATTATGCAACACTCGCTGGCGCATCCTGAGCCGTGCGGGAGCAACCTGGCAAACTTGGGCCGAGGCATCACATTACCGTCAACGCGAACCATGCCTTTTGGCTCTGTGTGGAGAGGATCTCATTTTATCAGTCAATGATTCCCTGACAGAACCAGGCACCCATTACAAAGCATGTCAACCTCACATGAAACGTCTCCCCGTTTCAAAGAAGGTAAGCCAGTTGCAATCCCTGATGCCGACATGGGATCCGGGCTCACAGTTCACTGATCATTCCTACCGTGGTCTGGCCACAGATTCCCAATCCAATCGCATCCTTCTCTTCAACATTGACGCCGTCAGTAGCGAACAAAACTGGGCTTACATGCATCCGGATGGCAACACCCTCCATCAAGGCAAGATCGCCTTCCCGATCCGGTCCTGTTATCCGCAGGTACAACTGAAAGGAGCTTTCGCAGCCGTGATGGCGATCAGCGATATCCGGGAACCGAATGAAACTTGGGGCAAATATAAAAAAGAACAAACCGGGCGCGCATGGGATTATGTGTTTCGGATCCTTTATTGGACACGTAACCATGACATTGAAAAAGAATCTTTCGAACAACCCATCGAAATTGCCAACGTGGATGCCACCGCAGGCCATATCAGCAACCAGGACCTATTGGTAGACGATGCGCTCAATTCATGGTTACTCTACGGCAAAAGAGAAGTCCAAAGTGAACTCATGCGCAATGCGTTCTTTCCTGATAAATCCACAGGCAATGAACTTTGGTTAACCAAAGTCACCTCCAATGGAACCCTGCTCTGGTCCAAAAGAATCCAAGCGGAAGCATGGAACGGCGGCATCCCCGGGTGGTCGAGATTTCATCAGACACCCGATGGCAAGCTTTGGATTCTCAGCTATGTCGGCGGCCATCAAGCGGCAAACTGGATCACCGAGATAGATGAGGCAGGAACCGTTCTTTCCACAGAAAAAGTATCCTTCAAGGAGCCGTTTGGCAGTTTCCTGACCACTTCTCATCGCAACGGGCATGCACCATCATTCACACTCGACTTGGTGGGCCAGCAATCCAAACCCGTGACACTTTCACATGGCCGGATTGAGTGGAATCAGGACGAACCATAAAACTACCGGGCACTCAAGCTTCCCCAAAGAAGGAAGGGATTTTTATTCCGAGGTATCTTCAAGTGGCGAAGGTGCATTTCGCCATACATCGGTGACCGCCCAGAGGTTCTCCGGACTCAGGGTGGTTCCGTATTTCATGAAACGCACGCTGCCATCGGCAAAAGCATAATTGGAACCGCCACTGGAGTCTGATCGACTCCCGCCATGTTTGGCCTGATCGATCTCCTGCACATCATTGCCCTCCCCCTGGTAAAAATCCATGTGTGCATGTGGCGAAGCCTTTCGTTTTTCACCAAAAGTGATGGTGTTGGACGGTTCTGGAATCCCGGACATTTTCATTCCAACAGGCCACTTCCACTTTTTGTATTCCGCAAACTCTTCTGCCGACAGTTTGACCGCAAAGAAATCATTGAACCCATTGATCAAATAACTGTGAGAAGCAAATAAACCATCGGACGGGCATTTCACCACCCCGCTCGCCGTATAGTATGGTTTGAGAGACGACACCCAGTTGGCCTGACCAGAAATGCGGGGTGGAAACTGGTCATCATGATCATCAATATACATTTGAACCGCCAGATGCAGTTGACGCTCATTGCTGAGGCATTTGATGGCATTCGCCTTACCTTTCGCTTTGGAGAGCGCCGGCAGCAACATGCTCGCAAGGATGGAAATGATCGCAATCACCACCAACAACTCAATCAGCGTAAATCCATTGGATGGTCGATGCCTGTTTGCCCTACCAAAACACATATCGCCTGGAACCTTCCCTACATTTGGGAAGGAGGCAATGCAAAAAATCGATCCACGCATTACCGGATTCCGGGTGCAACCTCTTCTAAAATGTCCGCATTAATGGCATCACGAGCACAAGGATACCATAGAAAATTCTCAGGGATCATTCATTTTTTGAATTGGCTGCGGAAGTAATTATAGCTTTTCAACCGGGAAGGGTTGTTTTTATGCTCGTGGACTATGGATTTGAATGAACAAATGCGGGATTTGGCGAAGCGCTCGAAGGCAGCGTCGCATCGTCTGACGCAGTTGGATACCGATCAGAAAAACCGCTGTCTGGAGGCCATGGCCAATGCGTTGTTGAACAACCGCCAGGCCATCCAGGAAGCCAATGCCAAGGATCTGGAAACCGCCAGGGAAATGAACCTTTCCAGCGCCATGGTAGACAGATTGATCCTGAATGATGCGCGTATCGAGGGGATGGCTCAGGGTTTGCGGGAAATCGCCGCGCTTCCCGATCCGGTCGGACGTGAACTCGATTGCAAGGAACGCCCCAATGGCCTCGTGTTACGAAAAGTCGCAACGCCCATCGGTGTCATTGTCATCATTTACGAATCCCGCCCGAATGTCACCGCAGACGCGGCTGGATTGTGTTTCAAATCCGGAAACGCCACCATTCTCCGTGGCGGCAAGGAAGCCATCCATTCAAATCAAATCATTGCCCGCTTGATGGTGGATGCCGCCACCCAATGCGATCCGAACTTCCCCCAGGACGCCATCCAGGTGGTCCCCACGACCGACCGGGCAGCAGTACCCGCACTGCTTTCGCTGACCGACTTGGTCGACCTTTGCATGCCGCGTGGTGGGGAAGGTTTGATCCGGGCGGTTGCCGATTGTTCCAAAGTGCCGGTCATCAAACATTACAAAGGCGTCTGTCACGTCCATATAGACAAAGAAGCCGATCTGAACATGGCCGTCCAGATCGCGGTCAACGCCAAGACGCATCGCCCCGGGGTTTGCAATGCCATGGAAACCCTGTTGGTGGACAGCTCCATTGCCGAGACCTACCTGCCACAGCTCGCTCCGGAACTGGCTGCCAAAAAAGTCGCCATCAAAGGTGATGACACAGTGCAGACCATTCTCAAACCGGTCATTGCTGAACGATCCCTGGAACTTCCATTGGAACCGGCGACCGAAGACGATTGGCATGCGGAATATCTGGACCTGATCCTGGCCATTCGTGTGGTGGATGATCTGGATGCCGCCATTGCCCATATCAATCAATATGGCTCGGGACATTCCGATTCCATCGTCACCACCAACGAAGCAACCGCTCAACGATTCATGCGCGATGTGGACGCTTCCGCGGTTTACTGGAACGCCTCGACGCGGTTCACCGACGGCGGGGAATTTGGCATGGGAGCCGAAATCGGCATCAGCACGGACAAAGTCGGCGCACGCGGTCCCATGGGACTGGAAGAGTTGACCAGTTACAAATGGCTTTGTTTTGGCACCGGACAGATCCGCTAGCCTTCAACCACCTGACTCGGTTTGAATCCCAACGTCATCGAATCGGCCAAACGCCAAGCCCATCAAGTCCGGTCCGCCTTTCCTGAAAACGGATTGTTTGCCGGGCAAACCTGGCGTATCAGTCCCGAGGCGTTTCCCCTGGACCGAAAACTGGTCAAACAACTGGAAAAACTTGGACGCGTACTGCTTCAGTTTTACCGCGCCTTGAACCTGCTCTACCGCAAAAGCCACGAACAAGCGGCCCCGGCCTGGGTCGCTGAGTGGATGGATGCTGGCAAACCCGAGGCTTTGACTCAACTCGGCCTTGGCAGAACCTTCAAACAGGCTCTTCCCAAGGTGATTCGTCCGGACATATTGCTGACGGACGATGGATTCGTCATCAGTGAATTGGACAGTGTGCCCGGCGGGATTGGATTAACCGGATGGCTGAATCAAACCTACGCCGCGCTGAATAATGGTTCTGAGGAAAATACTGAGGTCATTGGCGGTGCGGACGGTATGCTCGAGGGATTCAGTGGCATTTTCGAGAAAGAAGCTCCGGTTCGAATCGTGGTCTCCGAAGAAGCGGGTTCCTACCGTCCGGAAATGGAATGGCTGGCCAGTCAGATCAAGGACCGAAACATCAGAGTTCATGATGATCAGTTTAACGATTTTGAGGATGGGGACTGGATTTATCGCTTTTTCGAGCTGTTCGACCTGGCCAACGTGGCCAATTCCAAAACCATTTTGGCAGGAGCTGGAGAGGGACGTTTCCACCTCACACCTCCCCCCAAAACGACCATGGAGGAAAAGGCTTCGTTTGCCTTACTCCACAATCACAATCTTGAATCGTTCTGGCTGCAGCATCTGGGTGGCGGCTTTTTGAAAACGTTGCTTCGCCATGTTCCTTACACCTGGATGGTCGATCCGGCCCCCCTGCCACCTCAGGGGGCCATTCCCAAACTGGGATTGACCAACTGGCATCAACTCAAAAACCTGTCACAGAAAGATCGGCATCTCATCCTGAAAGTGTCCGGCTTTTCCGAACAAGCCTGGGGCGCGAGAGGGGTGTTTCTAGGGAGCGACCTGAGCAGTCAGGACTGGGGGCAAGTCGTCGACACCGCCATCCGAAGTTTTGGCAGACAGAACTACATCCTGCAGGAATACCATAAGCCACGCACCGTCGACGCTTCCTACTTCGACTTCGAAAACGACACGTTGGTTCCGATGAAAGGCCGCGTTCGCCTTTGCCCCTACTATTTTGTCCACGGCGAAGGTGATCAGGCCCGAGCAAAGCTGGGGGGAGTGATGGCGACCATTTGTCCCGCGGACAAAAAGATCATCCACGGCATGTCCGAAGCCATCATCGCGCCTTGTCGCACTGCATAAAACCCCTATCTCCTACCGTCATACCACATGAACCAGAATCCACGTTTTTTTCGAACGAAAGGATAAAGTAAAAGGGAAAACAACAGGGTCTTGAGGAGTTCTGTTTTGGAATAGAGGGTTACTTTTCGGGCAGATGTGACGAGTGGATGTCGGGTAAGGATCCTGAATTTGCACCCGTGTTGGCGGCCCCATTTTTTCAATTTCTGGCTCAGGACGAGTTCTTCACCCGTATAACAATCCAAAGGAAATCCCCCCACCGCTTTAAAGGCATCCGCCCGTGCATAAACAAATGAACCGGCCGCCCAGTGCATCAGGCGGCTCACTCGATTCCACATGTGCAACCAGAGCATCCAAAACCAATGCAGTTCGGCATCCATGGTCATGATGGCTCCCCCTCCGACAACCTGTTCGCTTGATATGACTTCGTGCATTTCTTCCAGGAGTCCGCTGGGAGGGATGGAATCGGCATCAATAAACACAAACCAATCACCGCAAGCGATGGAAGCGCCGGCATTTCGCGCCCGGGAAATCTGATTCACTTTTTCAAACACCACCCTGGCGCCGTGCTCCTCGGCAATCCGGGCAGTATCATCGGTGGAGTTGTTGTCGCAAACTACGATTTCCCAGCTCACACCCTTGGCGGACAACACAACTGCTGATGACCGAATGCCAGCCAGCGTTTCGGGCAGCAGTTTGGCTTCATTGAAGGCGGGGATGATGAAACTGATCGATGGTTTACTCACAATTTGATGCGACACATCCTATCAGTGCCTCACGGGCAGCTCCAAATCAACTTCCAATGTCGAAAACTGCGGGTGCTTGAGCAATCGTTCCCAGGTATCACGCTTAAGAAACGATCTGGTATGGGGCACTTCCCTGATGGGTTCTCCATTGGTTGAGTTGCGGATCTTTTTCAACCAGGGTTCATCCAGCAAGGGCCCCACCAGATCCGGAGTGGTTGCCGCCACGGTTGTTTCTTCTTTTTCCCCCACTTCGCCTCCCCTCCCCACGTAAAAACCGGCCAACAAAAGAGCCACACGAACACTGGTGCTTCGGGAATAGGTCGACAGCGTGGCGGGTCCTTCCAAACGTTCGTGAAGTCTCTTAAATGCGGGAAGCGACCATAGTTCCGGGTTTTTGGCAGGTGAGTAAGGATCGTACATGATGGCATCTGCCGTTTTCTCACCTTGGGGCACACATCCATAGCCTTTCCGCAGATCGCACATGTGCAAGGTCCAGGTCACATCAAGCTCTCCTGTTTTGAAGCATGATTGGCCATGCTCCATCAATTGGGATAAATGGCTTTGAAAACCGTTCAAGTAGTGAAGTTTATCAGCATGCTGCAAAGCAAAATCCAAAGGAGTCAGGTTGACTTCAAAGCTGTGCAGTTGGAGCGAGGCATTTAAATCCTGATGATCCCGGATGAGGTTCAACGCGTTGCCAGCGCTCCCGAGCCCAATATCCCACACACACAGGGCATTACGGGCTGATATAAAGCGCTCGCGAAGGCGCATCGGTTGAAAATACACACAACGAGCCTCTTCCTGAGCGCCTACTTGGGGGTGAAAAGTCTCCTGATGCACTTCAGAGCGAACGGAAAAAGTTCCATCGGCGAGTGGCACTAATGAGAAATCTGATGTAAAATGTTTCTTCAATGGACGAGGATCATGCGAATTCCTGACTGTGATTCAATGAAAATCACCCGAAGGAACTTGCTTGCGGATCATCTCCTACACCTTTTACAGTGAGCGGCGCATGCAGTTGATCAGGGACATACACAAGCAAAAAGCGGAGCAAGGCAAACCGGCCATTTCTTTTGAGTTTTTTCCACCCAAAACGGAGAAAGGAGAGAGTCTGCTTTATTCCAAAGTCTTGCCTGAGTTACAGAAAATTCAACCGGACTATTGTTCGGTGACCTATGGAGCCGGGGGCAGCACCAAAGGGGCCACACTTGGCATCGTCTCCAAAATCCAAAAAGATTTCGATCTGCCCTGCATGAGCCATTTGACCTGCGTGAACGCAACAAAGGCCGAAATTGGAAAGGTTCTCGATGAAGCTTCCGAACTGGGCATCAGAAACATTCTGGCTTTGCGGGGAGATCCTCCTGGTGGTGTCGGAGATTTCGTACCGACCGACGGCGGCTTCACTTACTCAAAGGATCTGGTGGCCTATATACATTCAAATTACGATTTTTCCATTGGCGTAGCCGGGTTCCCGGAAGGTCATATTGCATGCAAGGAAGGTCGGGAACTGGATTGGGAACGTTTGAAAGCCAAGGTTGATTCAGGGGCGGATTTTGTCATGACCCAGCTGTTTTTCAGCAACGAAGACTTTTTGAGATTCAGAGATCACATGGTCAAGGAACTGGGAATGACGCAGACGATCATTCCGGGCATCTTACCTGTGCTTTCCACCAGGCAAATCAAACGATTCACTGAACTGTGCGGCGCGTCGATTCCAGGCAGCATGATGGAAAAACTCAACAGACTAGCAGATAACGACCAGGCAGCCACCGAATTCGGGATCGAATACGCCATCCGGCAATGTGAGGAACTGTTGAAGGAAGGAGTGAAAGGCTTGCATTTCTATTGCCTTAACAAGTCCTATTCGACCGTGAAAGTGGTCGAAGGCTTGAGTTCATTCCGTTGAACCAGGTTTACAGCCTCCATTTTCAGGGCACAGTATCACCATGAAAATATTGGTGACAGGAGCAACCGGGTTCATTGGAACAGCGCTCACCCGGCATCTCCGGCAGATTGGACACGAAATTGTCAGCCTGGTAAGGAACAAATCCCAGGCTGATCAATCTGAAACCTTCCATTGGGACCCAATCAAAGGTCTATTGGATGCCAACGCTTTCCAGGGCGTTGATGGCGTCATCCACCTGGCTGGGGAAAACATTGCCAAAGGAAGATGGACGCAACGTCGCAAAGAGTTACTTTTCCAAAGCAGAGTGGACTCAACACGCCTCCTGGTCCAATTCATTGAATCCATGAATCATCCTCCCGCCTGGATGCTCAACGCATCAGCTGTTGGCATCTACGGAGACGATGGAAGCAATTTAAAAGTAGAAACTTCTCCTCCTGCGAAAGATTTTTTAGGGAAACTGGGCTCGGCATGGGAACAAGAGCTCTTGGGATTGAATCCCGAACGTACCCGGGGTGTTGCCTTACGTTTCGGATTGGTCCTCTCCCCTTCGGGAGGTGCGCTTAAAACGATGCTCCCGTCATTCAAATGTGGAGTGGGAGCTGTGTTGGGGTCCGGACAACAATTTGTCCCCTGGATCACTCTGAATGACGCAATAAGAGTCATCCTGCATTGTATGGACCATCCGGATGTGAAAGGACCCGTTAATTGCGTCACACCAAACCCGGTTCGGTTCAACACATTTGCAAAAACTCTGGGGCAAGTCATCCATCGTCCGGTCTTGTTACGCATTCCGGAAATCATGGTTGGATGGATATTTGGTGAAATGGGGACAGCCACCCTGCTATCCAGTTGTCGAGCTGAACCGGAAAAACTGATCCATTCGGGTTTCAAATTCCTTCACCCCGAATTGACAGAAGCTCTCCAAGACCTTCTGAACAAGTAAACGAATTCGATCAGCTGGCACCATAGATAAATCTATGGATGTACGCAAAAAGCGCCCCGAAATTCGGGGCGCGTGCAAAATGAATGATAGATCAAAGATCCGGGATCAACGACCGCGGAAGTCTTCGTCACCAGGAGCGGCGATCTGAACTTCGCTCAGCTGGGTGTCACGGATACCAACGCGCAGTTTGGAATCGGTGAAGCCTTGAACACTACCGTCGCCAAGAACCGTGTTACCGGAGGTATCATGGATGTTCTTGTCATATCCAGGCTCTGGAGTAGGCAAGGGTGGCGGATCGTTACGACGAGCACGCATGCGGAAACGGAAAACAATACCGTCGCTGATGTCGGTGCGGTCGGAGTTGGTGATGTTACGATCACCGGACAGAAGACTCTGTGGCAAGGTTTCGTCAGCTTCGAATCCAACAAAATAACTGATATTCTGGTTGGAGTTGAATGCTACCTGAACATTGTCACGGGAGCTACGGATACGGTTTGTGTTCCAAGTGGAGGACTCAACACGTCCCAAACCGTCACTCGGGCAGAGAACGATCTTAGGAGTCTGGAGTTCGTTGGAGAGGGACAAAAAGTGTCTCCAAACGAGTCCGGAACCTGAGCGCAAGTCCGCTGCGGTGGAAGAACCACCTTGATCATCCGGCACTGCCATGGGGTAAAGATCCCCGTTGTCCGTTGCAAAGATGCGGAAGGCCAACCCGACATTCTTCAGGTTGCTCACGCACTTGATTTTCTGTGCCTTGGCCTTGGCTTTAGCCAATGCCGGCAACAGCATGCCCGCCAAAATGGCGATAATTGCAATCACGACCAGCAGCTCGATGAGCGTGAATGCACCTAGTTTCGTTTTTTTCAAACGTTGGTTCATACTATTATCTGTATTGATATTGTGATGTTTGATTGGGTTGCTCGTGGAAAGCATGCCCGATGGGTGCATGACCATCAATTAGGAGTAATCCTATTTGCAGGCAAGCGTTAACCCTAGGATGCAGCTTCTCAAAGATCTCCTGAGAGTCAGTTGTTTGGAAATTCTTCAGCCCCAGTCTCTGCCATCCATAAGACAGCGAAACGAACAAGCTCGGCCCGCGATTTGACATCCAGTTTTTGCCGGATACTCGTGCGATGAGCCTCAACAGTTTTGACACTCATACTCAACTCAGAGGCAATATCCCGACTTTCGTATGCTTTCCCCACAAGTGCAAGCACTTCCAGCTCACGGTCTGTTAAACGGTCCACCGGAGAGGAGGTAGTCTCATTTTGTCGCCCCGTCATCTTGTCCAGAAAGCTGTTGGCGACGGTATCACTCACAAAAACTCTCCCCTCAATAATGGTTTGGATCGCCTCCAGAAGTCTCCCTGCCCCTTCGGATTTCATGACATACCCCCGGGCTCCGGCTCGTAACACACGTTCGGCATAAAACGCCTCTTCATGCATGGAAAACACCAAAACATCAACTTCCGGCATGACGCGACGAAGGTCTTTGATCAATTCCAGGCCGCTCCTCCCTTTCAAAGTCAGATCCACCAGCACCATATCGGGTTTTTGCTTTTGCACCTTTTCCAGAGTGTCATCAGCATTATCAGATTCCCCAACAACCTGCAGTGCGTCCTCTGAATCGAGCAGTTCCTTGAGGCCAAACCTTGTCATAGGGTGGTCATCCACGATGATAATGGAAGCACGGCTTTTCTTTGCTCGAGGAGTTTTTTGCTGACTTTGAGGGCTCATGATGCCTATTGGTCTACGCCATCCGAATGGACAATAAAAGGGATTTCACACCGAACTGTCAGTCCTCCATGGCCGTTCTTGTTGATTTGGAGCAAGCCATTCAACAGACTGCTCCGATAATGCATCGTTTTCATGCCCAACCCTGATTGGGCATGAATGTCTACTTTGCAAATACCATTGTCCTCAATCATCAAAGTCAAATCATGGCCATCCACATCCAAACTAACTTGAATTTCAGAAGCACCGGAGTGTTTGATGGCATTCTGGATGGCTTCCTGGGCAATGCGGTAAATATGTACTGCAGCGTTACCATCTCTCAATTGCAGCTGTTTCGGTCCCTTGAAACCGATCCTTAACGGTAAAACCGTATCAAGCTTGGATAGCCAATGGTTGAGGGCGGCGGGCAGTCCCTGATCACCTAATTCAGAGGTGGACAATCCCCTGGCCATGGTCTGGGTTGTCACAATGGCTTTTCGGACATGATGCAACAGATCTTCCAGCTTGGAAGTTTCCATCCTCCCTGTTTGAGCCAAGCGCCGTTGCATGGAGTGAACCAAAAGTTCCAAGCACGTGAGCTGTTGAGATAAATCATCATGGAGATCCCGACCCAGTTTCTGTTTTTCCTGCTCACTTATTTCCGAGACCTGCTTTTCCAATTCCCGCCGGTGCGTCACATCCAGCAAGGCTCCAACCATTTTTTGATTGGCCCCACCAACAGCGCCCTCCTTCAGCCCGACAGAACGATCCAACATGTAGATCCACCGACCATCCGCCGTCAGAAAGCGATACTCCAATTCGATCACTTCCCCTCCCCCTGCTCCCTCCATGACTGCCAATACACGCTTCTTATCCTGCGGATGAATCCGCTGTCTCCAGAAAGACCGCTCCCCGGTAAAACAATGCGGATCGAAACCAGTCAATTGAGCCGAGTGTTCGGAAATCCAGTCAAATGGATGCACCGGGTCCATTGGGCGGATATACACGGTAAATGGCAGGTTCGTGAACAAACCGGGCACCAACGAGCCCACATCAAAGCCGGAAGAGATAGATTCCTTTGAAGCTTCGGCATGCGGGTGGTCCGCTTCCCCTTTTTGCCAATGATGACATCGAATCCAAGTCAGCAACTCTTCTTTTGAAAGTTTCTGAAGCGCCTCATCATCCATCAAATCCACCCCCTCAGCTTGTAGTAATAGTAACC
>CAYPZD010000003.1:63739-92064 GCA_964415055.1 uncultured Verrucomicrobiota bacterium
TGAAGCGCCTCATCATCCATCAAATCCACCCCCTCAGCTTGTAGTAATAGTAACCGACGATTTCATGCAGATAAATGTGAACTGTCTGCAATCTACCTGACTGAGGAAAAACTCTCCAGCGGCGTTTCAGTTTAGTCGCACTGGTCGTGCCAATAAAGTCACAACCAACAGGAACAGCGTTCACTCCATACCTTTTGAAAACAGCTAACGATCTGTCCATATGCCATGCGGAGGTAACCAAAGCGACTTGCTCCCAATCTTTTTTCCGCATCAGTTTACCCACGCGCTCAGCTTCATCGCGCGTACTCAGGCTTCCAGACAGCAAATGGATTTCGCCTTTGGTCAAATTCCATCGCTTCCTCCATTGCTGAATCAACATTCCCTCCGAAGATGGTTTCCCTTGAATCTGGTAATCAGATCCCCCTATCACCAGGTGATCCACAACACCTGTTTCAATCAAATCAAAAGCCGTCAGATAACGGTCGCAGGATTCACTGGCGGTAAAAGACAATCGTTCTGCCTTCTGCGGGTACATCCCCCCCCCGAGACAAACCACTGCATCTACTCCATCCAGCACTGACGAATCAGTTTCCAGATAGGGGCGTTCCAAACTCCCCAAAATCATCCCTGCCAATGGAGACGCCCCCAAGAACCAAACCAGCACCGAAACAGCCACCAATCCTGCTGATGACTTGTAGGCCTTCAACTTCCAAAACCGCCAGGCAGCCAGCAATAGGATAAACCAAATCATGGTGAGCGGATCCAGTGCGTCGTCCAACAGTTTACTGAGGCTTAAATTGATCATTTTGCGCTCAAATCATAAAGATCGCCCAGTCCCTTTCAAAGTCCTCTCTGCAAAAAAATCCATTGTCATCCGGCAGCGTTCCGAACACTCTAGCAAGCACTGAATTAAAACATGAATCTGACCAAGGACCCCGTCCCCAAATTAATCAAGCAACTCGCCATTCCCGCAAGTGTCGGATTTTTTTTCAACACCATGTACAACGTGGTGGACACCTACTTCGCCGGTCAACTATCCACCGATGCCCTGGCCGCGCTGTCAGTCTCATTTCCCGTTTTCTTCATCCTCATTGCGGTCAGCAGCGGCATTTCACAGGGTGCCACAGCCATTCTTTCAAACTCCCTGGGAGCGGAAGATCAAGAGGGCGCAAAATCCATGGCGGTCCAGTCGGTTCTTTTCAGCATGACCCTGGGGGTGATCTTGATGCTGATCGGATTTGCCGCCTGCCCCACTCTTTTCAGGATCCTGGGAGCTGAAGGCGTCTATCTGGAAATCACCACGACCTACATGAATGGTATCCTGACGGGGACACTGTTCTTCATCGGTCAATCCATCGGCAACGCCATACTCAACGCACAAGGTGACACGACAACCTTCCGAAATCTGCTGATCGCCGGGTTTCTCATGAATCTGGCGCTCGATCCCTGGTTCATGTACGGAGGGATGGGACTGCCCGCAATGGGCATCAGGGGGATTGCATTGGCGACCGTTCTGATTCAGGCGTTGGGTTGCGTTTATATGGCGGTGAAGGTTTCCCATTCCAAACTGCGTTTTCCCTGGAATCGAACAGCTTGGCTTCCGGACATGCATGCCTGGAAACAACTGGCTCAGCAAGGTTTCCCCGCATCGGTGAACATGATGACCGTTGCCGCCGGCATTTTTGTCATCACCTGGTTTGTCAGTTTCTTCAGCAAAGAAGGTGTGGCTGCTTACGGGATCGCCACACGCATCGAACAAATCATTCTTCTTCCCACCATCGGGCTGAATATCGCGGTCCTGGCGTTGACCGGTCAAAACAACGGAGCAGGCAGAATCGACCGGGTACGTGAAATGCGCCGATTTGCCATGAAAGCCGGTTTGATCATGATGTTGACAGGTGGTGTGATCCTATACTGGAGTGCCGGCTGGATGATGCGGCGTTTCACTGATGACACCGAAGTCTCCCGGATTGGAATGGAATACCTCAAGATCGCGTCCATCACACTTTGCTCCTATGTCATTTTATTCCAGACAGTTTTCATGCTCCAGGGTCTCAAACGTCCCATGATCGCCCTCTGGATTGGACTATATCGACAGATCCTTGCTCCATGCATTGTCTTTTATTTGCTGGCATTCGTATTGGATTGGCAACTGGATGGAATTTGGTGGGGCATCTTTGGAGTGACATGGAGCGCCGCACTGTTTACATTAGCCTTAGGCAACCGCATTTTAAGCCAAATCGAACAAAACAAGAACCAGTGCCCCTAAATCCATATGAGCTCAAAGGAAACCGCGCACTCAACCGTTGCATCCTCTTCTAAGTCCCCTCAGGAAGCCACACAAGTGGTCGGTAACGGGGAAGAACTCAAGGAGCTAAGCCAACTGGCCGCCACTATTTCAGGCGCCAACACGGTGTTGATCCACTTTTATCGGAACAAAAAGCTCTCCCTGGTTTCGGGACGCAATTGGGAACCATCCCCTCAACACCCGGAACTACCGTTTGGAAACGAAGTCAAACAACAAAGAGCAAGGATCGTCGTTGGTGACGCGCGCAAACATCCTAAATGGTCGAAAAACGGATTGGTGACAGGCCCCTGGAAGTTTCGTTTTCTGGCGGGATTTCCCATTCACAGCAAAACGAACGAATTTCAGGGAGTCTTGAGTCTGCTTGATTCAGAGCCTCACAGTTTGTCGGTCGCACAAAAGGAATCGCTGGAAATCATCACGCGCCAAATAGCCGGATCGATTTTTCTGAGCAAAGCAAAATCACAGCTTCACCAACTCTCGGGAGAACACGAAAAAGTCAAGAAAGCCTACGACGATTCCGAGGCGTTTTATCACAATCTGGTTGAAAGCCTTCCCCAACACATCATCCGCAAGGACACCAAAGGACGTTTCTCATTTGCCAATCAAAATTTCTGCAAAGCCATCGGGAAGTCGTTTGATGAAATAATAGGAAAGACAGATTTCGACCTCTTTCCCCCGGATTCCGCCAAAAAGTATCAGGACGATGACCGGCATGTCATGACGACAAAGGATACCATCGAAACGACGGAGGAGAATGTTGGGTTGAACAACACCAAAAGTTATGTGCACGTCATCAAAACTCCCATCTACGATCCGGAAGGCAAAGTCGTCGGCACGCAAGGTATTTTCTGGGACGTGACCGACAAGATCGAAACAGAGAAGGAACTGGCATTGGAACGTCAACTCCTCCGTTCATTGTTGGATTCCATTCCGGATCACGTTTATTTCAAAGACAAGAAATCCCGCTTTATTCGTTGCAGCCGCGAACTGTCGGACCGTCTGGGACTGGATAGCCCGACGGAAGCGGAAGGAAAAACGGATTTCGATTTCTTCAGCAAGGAACATGCACAACCGGCGTTGGATGACGAAAAAAGAATCATCAAGACCGGAAAACCCATTATCAACAAAGTCGAAAAGGAAACATGGATCAACGGAAAAACCGGATGGGTATTGACCAGTAAAATGCCCTATTATGACAAAGATGGTGACATCGTCGGAACGTTCGGCGTATCCAAAGACATCACCAAACTGGTCGAGACAGAACAGGCTCTTCGCAAAGCGGAGAAAAAATATCGAGGTATTTTCGAAAATGCCGTGGAAGGCATTTTTCAAACAACCCCAGAAGGTCATTACAAGGAAATCAATCCCGCGCTGGCCCGCATCTACGGATACAAAACGACCAAAGACCTTCAGGATTCATTGACAGACATTCAACACCAACTTTACGTGGACCCATCCAGAAGGTCCGAGTTTGAACGTCAAATGCAGGATCATGGCGAGGTGCACGAATTTGAATCGGAGATTTATCGACGCGATGGAAAAAAAATCTGGATTTCAGAAACGGCTCGGGCGGTCAGGGATGATGAAAGGAAAATCCTCTATTACGAAGGAGTCGTCGAAGACATTTCCGAACGTAAACGAGCCGAAGCCGCCCTTCAGTTTGCCAGCGAAGCAGCCATGGAATCCAATCGCCTCAAATCTGTATTTTTGGCGAACATGAGTCACGAAATTCGTACTCCCATGAACGGCATCATCGGCATGAGTTCCCTCTTGCGACAAACTCAGTTGTCGGAGGAACAATTGAGTTTTGCCGAAACGATCGAATCCAGTGCGTATGGTTTGTTGAGGTTGATCAACGACATCCTTGATTTCTCAAAGATTGAATCCGGCAAAATGACCATTGAGAAAGAACCGTTTTCACTCGGGGATAAGATGGAACAGACGGTGAATCTGCTTGCGGACAATGCCCAATGCAAGGGACTGGAAATGATTCTGAATCTGGACCCCGCTCTCCCGGCAACGGTTCGAGGTGATTGCACGCGCCTGCAGCAGGTGATCACCAACCTGATCGGCAACGCCATCAAATTCACACATGAAGGAGAAATCCAGCTCAAAATTGAGCTGATCAAAAACACTCGTGATGTCAGCTGGATCAAGTTCCAGGTCATCGACACGGGCATCGGCATCAAAGAAGAGGCACAGGCGAGCATCTTTGAGGCCTTTACCCAGGCAGATAGTTCGACGACACGCAAGTATGGAGGCACAGGACTCGGCCTCGCCATCACGCGCCAGCTGATCGAACTCATGAGAGGCCAACTTCATCTGGAAAGCGCCTGGGGCAAAGGTTCCTGTTTCTGGTTCACGCTTCCATTGGAGGTTGAATCAACCGGCAAAGCCCGTGCCAAGCAACCTCGATTTGATTGGAGCGAAAAAAAGATTCTCATTATTGAGCCAAATGATCATTCGCAGGAAGCTCTGGCCCCCATTCTGCGAAACTATGGCATGGACTATCATTTCGTCAAAAAAGGGCGGCTCGGATTGGAAGAATTGACAAAAGTCCAGCGAACCCAGGCGCCTTACGACTTCGTGATGGTGAACGCAAAACTCCCTGACCAGACAGGCATGGAAACCTGCCACACGCTGAAATCGCTGGGACTAACTCCAACCCCTAAAGTCATCCTGCTCTCCAATTACGGAGGAAGACTCTCCAAAAAGGAACTCAAAAAACTGGGCATTGACCTGACGGTCAACAAGCCTGTGACACAAAGTTCCCTGACTCGCGGACTAAACCGCTTGAACACCTGTGACCAGGTTGAAAATGAGACAAAATCATTTCAAACTTCCGCCAACCAATCCGTAAAAGAGCCGGACATTAAACTTATCCAAGAGGACGCCCCACAATTTGAGGTATTGGTGGTTGAGGACAACCCAGTCAATCAATCCGTTGCTGAGCACATGCTGAAACGCCTGGGATTCGTGCCGGTCACGGTCGATTCCGGCATACAAGCCCTCGAACTTATCCAGAAAAAAACGTTTCCGATTATCCTAATGGATTGCCAGATGCCGGAACTGGACGGATACGAAACGACACGCCGGATACGGGAATTGGAAAAGACCGGTGAATCCATCTTGGAGATTCCGCATCGCATCATTGCGATGACCGCCAACACCATGGATGAGGATCAACAAAAGTGCCTTGATGCCGGGATGGATGATTACCTTTCAAAACCAGTCATCTTCACATCCCTTGCCACGGCATTGAAACGATCACTCAAAGTACAATTCAAAGCCGGGACTCCACCCCGCACAACGATTGAATGCAAACCTGCAGCGAAACCCAAGGAAGCTAAAATCCAGCTATTGAATCAAGCCATTCTCAAGCAATTTCTTGGCAACGACCAACCAGCTGAATCCAGTGTGTTGGCCAAACTCATTCTCATGTTTGTGGAAAAGGAAATACCCAAAAGATTGAAGGAACTGAAAGATGCATCCGAATCCGGACAAAACGACCAACTCATCCGGAGTGCACACAGTTTCAAAGGAAGTTCCAACAACATGGGAGTGGAACAATTGGCGGCACTCTGCGGTCAACTGGAAAAAGAAGCTCACAAAATGAGTCAGGAAGACATCAGGAGTGCCGTAGAAGACATAGAAAAGAAGAGCACCGAATCCGCTTGTGCCTTGAAACAATTTGTGGAGCCACCGGATTCCAAGAGGGTTGAATGATTGAACTTGCCCTTGAGGCGTGGAACGCATTTGATATGCGGATGAATTCAATGTCGAAAAGATGGGCGATGACGTGCGTATTCAGCGCGTTCATATCGACTTTTCAATTATCCATCATTGCTGACGGACCTACTGACAACCGTACAGACACTGCCCGCCCCATACCTCCGCTTGGTACGCCACTGAATCCTGATCAACAAGCTGTGTTGGAAAAAGAGGTGGCGTCACTGAAGCAGGACATCGGCAGGGCAAAACGAAAACTCAAGGATCGCCCGGAACTACTTCAGCGTTTTTCGGACATTGAAGTGTTTTCAAGGGCTGTGGAAACCGCCATCACTTACAATGAGATCTTCGCCCCGGAAAAAGAATTCCAACAGGCTGAAGAACAATTGGCGGTCGCACGGGAACGACTTCAACAACTGCTCGGCGAAACACCCCAATGGCTTCAACAAACCGGACTCGTACCCCGTGGATATCGTTCAAAAATCGACGATTCCATTCAACCGTACGGACTGGTCATCCCATCCACCTGGCGCCCCGGAACCTCAGCCTCCCATCGCCTGGACATCTGGTTTCACGGACGTGGCGAAAAACTGACCGAACTTTCCTTCCTCAACCAGCGATTGCACAATGCGGGACAGTTCACTCCCGATGACACCATCGTCCTCCATCTGTATGGACGTTACTGCAATGCCAACAAATTCGCAGGAGAGATTGATCTGTTTGAAGCATTGGACCATGTTCGACAAGATTACCAGATCGATGAAAACCGGATCATCGTTCGTGGTTTTTCCATGGGAGGAGCCGCCTGTTGGCAATTCGCAACCCACTACGCCGGTCTATGGGCCGCGGCTGCACCCGGGGCCGGATTCTCCGAAACCAAGGAGTTCCTGGAGTTTTTCCAAAAAGAAACTCTCAAACCATACTGGTGGGAGGTCAAGTTGTGGAATCTCTATGATGCCACGGTCTATGCGGAAAATCTCTTCCAATGCCCAACCGTCGCCTACAGCGGGGCCATTGACCGCCAAAAACAAGCAGCAGACATCATGGAACGCTTTCTCGAACGCGAAGGACTGGCCATGACTCACATCATCGGACCCGACACCGCACACCGCTACCATCCGGATGCCAAAGTGGAAATCGACAAACGCATTGACTCCATCGCAGCCATCGGACGCAATCCTGTTCCCAACAAAATTCGATTCACCACCTACACACTTCGCTATCACAAGATGAATTGGATCGAGTTAACCGGACTTGAATCGCACTGGGACCGGGCACGCATTGAAGCGGAAATCATTTCGGATCATGCATTGAGCATCGCCACCACCAATATCGCATCCTTCACTATTCATATGGAATCCGGACAATGTCCTCTGGACGTATCCAAGTCCCCTGTTCTTTCCATCGATGGTCAAAAGGTGGTGGCTAACAGGGTACTGACCGATCGTTCATGGAACGTTCAGCTGACCAGGGAAAATGGAACATGGAAACTTGCGTCTCCCCATACTCCTGATGTTTTGAAAAAACGTCCTGGCCTCCAAGGTCCCATCGACGATGCGTTCATGGACCGGTTCCTGATGGTGGGACCGGGCAGTTGGCCCATGAACACAGAAGTGGGCGCTTGGGTTTCAAAAGAAATGTCCCACTCATTGCAACATTGGCGCCAACAATTCCGGGGAGAACCCAGGTTCAAACTGGACAAAGACATCACTGCGAGAGACATCGCAGAAAGCAACCTGATTCTATGGGGAGACCCTGCCAGCAATAGCCTGATTCGAAAGATCGCGTCCCAACTCCCAATCAGATGGGATCACCAGGGCCTCCACACACCTGAAAAAAATTACCCGACAGAACGATATCTGCCGGCAATGATTTTCCCAAACCCACTGAACCCGTCAAAGTACGTGGTCATCAACAGTGGATTCACCTACCGGGAATACGACTATTTGAACAACGCCAGACAAGTTCCCAAACTGCCTGACTGGGCCATTCTTGACATATCTGTTCCTGCTTCCACCCGTTGGCCCGCCGGTATCGCGGAAGCGGGTTTTTTCGGTGAGAAATGGGAATGGAAAGGCACCCGTCCTTGAGAACTCCAGCAAAGATGTGGTGCAGCGCATAGCTGTCACCAGCCTTTCGGCGGTTGCTTTCAGTAAAACAGGGAAGCAACATTGTCCTTTTCTTGAGCAAAAAAGGAGCAGCTTGGTGCAGTTCAAGTTACTAACGTGAACTGCATGGCGATTCTATACCTCATTCTATTCCTAATGAATTGGACGAGTCATCGCTACAACAACCAACAACACGAATATGAAAACCCCTTCTAAAATATCCTTTTGGTGCGCCTCACTCTTGGCGACATGGAGTTTAACAGCTGCCGAACCCGCATTGAACACCGGCGATGGCTCGAACAAAAGCACTTCTCTGGAGGACCGCATTGGTAAAGTCATTTCTTCGGGTAAAATCAATCTCAATACTCGGTTGCGGTATGAGAACGCCGATTCCACCATACCCGGCAACCAATCCGCCAACGCCATCACGTTCCGTACTCGCCTGGGTTATACAACAGACAGTTGGAACGGACTGAAAGGAATGGTGGAATTCGAGAATGTTTCGGCACTCGGCGGAGAAGATAATTACCGCAATGCCCCCGGTCCGGCTGCCAATGTTTTCAATCACGATGTCGTCGCCGATCCTGAGGGAACTGAAGTCAACCAAGTCTGGGTTGGTTATGAAAAGTGGGACACCAACATGAAGTTCGGTCGTCAGAACTTCACACTCGACAACCATCGTTTCATCGGGAATGTGGTTTGGCGTCAGAATTTGCAAACGTATGACGCAGTCACCCTCGTCAATAATTCAATAGACGACCTGACTGCCACCTATGGCTACATCTTTGGAGTCAATCGAATCTTCGGACCGGAATTTGGAAATGCAGCGGGGCCTGCCGACGGAAGATGGGAATCCAAAAGTCATATCTTCCACTTAAAATATGACAATGTGCCTTACGGAACATTGGCAGGGTATGCCTACCTGTTGGACATTGACGAAGCGCCGGCCCTTTCCACCAGCACCTATGGTCTTTACTACGCAGGCAAAGCTCCCCTTACAGACTCATTCAATCTGACTTACCGCGCCGAGTTTGCCTATCAGACAGATTATGCCGACAACGCCGCAGATCTGAACGCTGAATATATCAACCTACAACTGGGAGGCGAATACCAGCGATTCAGCGGTGGCATCGGCTATGAAGTCTTGGGCAGCGACAATGCAGCCATGGGATTCACGACGCCCCTTTCAACCCTGCATGCGTTCCAGGGATGGGCTGATATGTTCCTGGCTACCCCGGCAGGCGGCATTGAAGATTACCAAGCCTGGGTGGGTGTGAAACTGCCCTACGAAATCCCCCTGAAGGTTGTCTATCATGATTTGCGGCCTCAAGCAGGAGGTGGTGGTGACTACGGTAATGAAATCGACATTGTGGCAAGCCGCAAGTTCGGGAAATATTTCTCCGGCCTGGTCAAATACGCCCACTTCAATGGAGAATCCGGCATGGTGGATGTCAATAAATTCTGGGCTCAGGTTGAATTTGCCTTCTGATGTTCCAAATACACTGCACGAACAAGGCTCCTCGATCCGGGGAGCCTTTTTTCATCTCCCACCGGCTTTCTACTGAGGAGACTCATCGACCCCTTACAAGCTTTCCAGCTGTTATCACGGCAACTCGAATGTCATCCATACAGGACGGTGATCGGAGGCTTCCCCCCACTTTGGGTGGTCCAGGACATAACTTAAATCCGGTCGATAGATCCTGGATAAATTTCGATTCATCAATATGAAATCAACCCGAGAAAACAAATCATCATCATCAAAAAAATGAGTCCACACCGATTGGCGTTTACCGGTTGAGGCTCTACCTTCGGTCTGGAAACCTGGCCTCCCTTCCACAGGACGGGCATCCGTCAGTTTCCATTTCCCGGTCGCACCTTTTAGGAGCTTCAAGGTCTCGGAAAAGGGATCATCATTAAAATCACCTACGACAGCCAGCAGTTGTTCCGGATGTTTTTTCATACGGCGCTCAATCAACTGTCGAAGCATTTTTGCCTCGCGCGTTCGTAAATCCCACTGGTCGGCATAGTGAACAGGGCGTTTGGATTTCAAGTGAGCGGCAAACACCTTGAGCGAAGTCCTTTTTGGCAATTGGATATCCACTTCCAGAAAAGCGCGGGAAGAGCGGAAGGCCCGACCATACAATACAAACACATTTGTCGTATGATGCCTCACAGCCGTCACCGGCAACTTGCTTAACATCCCAAGATGAATGGAAGATCCGGGCGTTTCAGAAAAGACCGCCTGCGGATAATCGATCCCCCGAGCATGCAGGTTCGTCCGAATATTCAACAGAGCCTGTTCAGAACCCAATTCCTGTAAGAACACCACATCCGCATTCATTTCGAAAAGGGAATCCCAAACCATGCCACGAGATGCCAGCGGTTTGATGCGCCTTCCACCTGAGGATTCCAGCAAGTAATTCTCAACGTTGAATGTGGCTATGGAAACAAGTTCCCCACCATGTGACTGAACACTGACAATGAGCATCAGCCAAGGCAGAAGAAGATATTCCCACTGTTCCAGAAATCGAATTCGTAAAGAATCTGATACTGTCGATAGATTGAGCAATGGCCGCAGCAATTGATATCCGCTGCCCCCATTCCGTTTAATGATTGTTTCCCGCATAATTCATTGCGGGTGTCCACTCTGAATGTCGCCAGCTTCAGGCAAAAGCGGGCGACACTGGTTTGGCGTTTATTTAATCTTCTGAAAACAGGTATTCCAGATCCGTGCTAGACAAGTTGCTGGCAAAACCTTCTTCACCCAGCACATCGCTGATGGTTTTGGCCTTTGATTGTTGTAGCTCCCAGATTTTTTCTTCCACTGTACCCGGGGAAATCAGGCGATACGCATTCACCGTTTGGGTTTGCCCGATACGGTGCGATCGATCAATCGCCTGTGCTTCCACAGCCGGGTTCCACCACGGATCATACAGCACCACGTAACTGGCAGTCGTCAGATTCAAACCGGTGCCCGCTGCTCGAAGACTCAGGAGGAACACTGAAGGATCCTTGTCTTCCTGGAAAGCACTGACAACGTCCATTCGATTCTTGGTCTCACCTGTCAGCAAATAGGTCGGCATGCCACGTACCTTGCATTCGCGTTCAAGTATCTGCAGCATCTGAACAAATTGACTAAACACCAAAACCTTCTGTCCTTCTTCCATGAGAGGTTCCAAAAGTTCAAAGAGTGTTTCAGTTTTACCGGACACCGAATCATTGCCCACCAAGCTTGGATGACAACAAATCTGACGCAGGCGGGTGAGCGCGGCAAGAACATGCATTTTGCTCTTGGCCAGCCCCTTTTGCTTCATCGCCTTGAAGACCTGATCTCGACTGCGTCGCAATTCCGCGAGGTAAAGTTTGCGTTGATCCTCGGTCAACTCGCAGTCGCGACGCTCATCAATACGCTCGGGAAGGTCCTTGGCCACCTGCTGCTTCATACGTCGCAGCATGAGAGGACGCAATTTGGCGGAGAGTCGTTTACGCGCGATGCGTTGAGCCACGTCGGCATTTTCTCCCTTGGGTTCGAAGGTTTCGCTGAACTTGGATTGATTTCCGAGATAATTGGGTTGAACGAAATCAACAATACTCCACAAATCGAGCAAACGGTTCTCCAACGGTGTCCCGGTCAATGCAAGCCGTCGCTTGCCTCTCAACTGCTTGACCGATTGAGTCACCTGCGCGGTTGGATTCTTGATATACTGGGCTTCATCCAACACGATGGCGCCAAACTCAAACTTGTTCAGTTCATCCAGGTCCCGGCGCAGAATGGAGTAATTGGTGATGATCAGATCATGCGATGGAATATGCTTGCGCAGATTGTGACGTGCAGAACCACTTTCCAAAAGAAGCGTCTTAAGATGCGGTGTGAATTTCTCCGCCTCACGCCTCCAGTTATGCAACACTGAGGCAGGACAAATGACTAAAGCAGGCTTCTTACGTTTGCCGGCATTTTCATGCTGCCATGCCAACCATGAAAGTGTTTGAAGTGTTTTACCCAGGCCCATGTCATCGGCCAATACTCCTCCCAACTTCATTTGAGTCAAATGACACAGGAAGTTGAATCCGTCTTTCTGATATGGACGCAAATCCGCCTGGATCGTTTCGGGTAATCCAGAATCCGGAACCCCCTTGAAATTGGCTATCTTTTCCTTGAGCGTCCGCACCTTGGCGTTTTTACCAAACCGATCCAAAGCCGACTCGTCCAATTGCGACGCGTGCAGCAAAGCCACTTTTTGCGGGTCATTGGAAAGTCCGTCCACACCCAGCTCCGCCATCGTTTCCTGAGCGTCCTGAACCGCATCAGTATCCAGCTCGACCCAACCGCCATCAGGCAGTTTGACAAAACGTCCGGTCGCCGCCTGCAGTTGCTGAAGATCGGCTTCGGTCAGCTTCATGCCTTCCTGTTCCCACTCGGCGGACACTGACAACCAATCGATGCCGCTTCCATGCATGATCAGCTTTGGTTTCAGTCGTTTTGAATTGAGGAACAATCGTTGAAAGGATGTATTTCCAAGATAATCGGCCTCCGCCGGTCGATCCGGCCAAACTTCGGACAATCCAATCAGAAAGTTCTCGGTGGCATCCCCAATCCACAATCCCGGCTCGGGAGTAAACCAGTCCAATCGCCGCAACCATTGAGTCGCCGCATCGACGCGGGGGTCATCCAGAAGTTCTGCTCGACCACTCACGGATCCATTGGCTTGTTCAACCTGCCATTCATGACCGGTCCACTGCCAGACACTTTGATCCAACTCGCTCACCGCTCTCAAGCGAAGCCGGACGGTGTCGTTTTCCAATTCAAAAACAAACTGGGGTGCGGCGGTGTGCGAGAGACATAAATCATCCCAAACGGCATCCTTCTCAGTGGCGCAGTTTTTGCGAAGGTGGGTCAGCAGTCGATGGCTGAGTTTTTGCACCGGGATGGAAACATCCTGTCCCCATCGTTCCAACAAGGCTTGATGAGGGGCATGACGGATCAAATGAAACTCATGATGCACCAATGCGAGCATGGGATCTCCCACCACGTACTGAGCGTCCTTGAACGAAATCGATTCCCCACTCGCCAGATGTAGTTTGGGAACCAGCCCCAGGGCATCCCCCCCGTTTTCCACAGCGGGCTTGAGGTCGGCAACCAATCCGGTGAACTTCAGACTCTTGCCTCTTCCATCAACTTCCATCCGACCGTTGCTTCCCCACTTGGCCAGCCACTTGAGCAGGTCCGCTCCCTGTAGGGTCAGAAACTCCAAAGCGTCATCTTCCTCCGGATATGTCGCATGAATCCACTCGACAAAGGCCCAATCATCCGGAGAAAAAAGCTCCTTCTCATGAGATGAACGATTGGTCAGATCCTTGATTTCACCCAGTGTTTTGAACTTCTCGCCACTTCTTGGCCGGGAAAGTGAAAGCCGAACAATCACATGAACAACGGGAGATCCTTCTGAAATAGGATTCACTTCACAGTGAGCACGCACTCCGGCTCTCGGAGCATCCAGATGCTCTGCCACCGGAGGCAACATCCAACGCTCCAGATGCACCACCAATTCCTGGTCTTTTTCAGCCTCTTCGACTTCTGCAAGACGATCGAAGTTGGCGTATGCCATCAATTCGGTGGGCAATGGCCGCTTGGCGCGCAGGAACAAAAGCGCGGTTTCTTCCAGGCGCTCCTTTCCCTTCGTTTCGAGCATGCGGTCCCACCAATCGGGCCCCACAAAATCACGTCGGGAAAGGGCCAGTCTCTCGAAGTAATCGTCGAGGATCAAATACGCTCTCTGCGAATCCTTGCAGGTGGCAAACTGTTCCAGCAGCTCCTTTCGATCCGCCAGGTCGGTCTTGGAATCGGATAATTCGCGGCGCAGGTCGGCCCATGCTCCGTAGGTTTTGTCCAGAACGATGTTGTTCGCGTCATATTTTGTGTTGAGAACAGGTCGTTTACTTTTGCTTGCTTTGCGTCCCCTAGGCATTGTTGATAACGAAACTAAAAAGGTTAAGAAATGGATGAATTGGATTTGATTTTGGTCAGCAGATCATCGCGCTCATTCGTTGCGCCTTCACTCTGACATCCACTCGGTGGAGCTGTGTTGACTACTTTGCGCGCTTCTGCAAGGTGACCTTTGTTCACGGAGCAGCCGTTAAAGGCTTTCACATCGGCTCCAGCTTCATAGGGCTTTGGTTTGGCCCCAAAATTGTATCGAATGTTTTTCCAGGTATCCCCGAACTGTGCATCCACCCCAAGGGCTCCACTGGGATCATATCCGCAATGAACCATGCAGTTTTCACAACGCGGATCGCGTGCCTGACCGTTCACGACTCCGTATTTGGACCAGTCGACGTTGTCCAGCATTTCCTGATAACCATCGTAGTGACCATCTGTCATCAGGTAACAAGGGGCCTTCCAACCGCGAATGTTGCGGGTCGGAATCGCCCAGGCGGAACAGGATAACTCACGTTTACCTGCGAGGAACTCCTGGTAAACAGGGGTTCCGAAGATGGTGAACTTACGCCCCCACTCTTCAATGTTGGAAAACTTTTCGCGCGTCATCTCACGGGTCAGGAAGAAATCTTCCGGTTTCTTGCCCAGACGTTTCATCATGTCCTGCTTCGCGGCATCGTAGTCATACCCGGGTGAAATGGTGTGCCCATCGACTTCCATGGAGGAGAGAAAAGCAAACATCTCTTCCAACTCCTTCACATCGGTCTCTTTATAAACGGTCGTGTTGGTGGCAACTTGATAACCGATGATTTTGGCCATCCGAATGGCCGCAATGCATTCCTTGAAGACGCCTTCACGCTCCACAATGAGATCATGGGTGTATTCGAGTCCATCCACATGAACATTCCAATACATCCATTCCGAAGGCGCAATGACATCTGGCTTGGACGGTTTTCTTTTGCGAACAAACGCGATATCCTTTTCATCGATCAAGGCTTCGGCCTGCAAACGTTTCAAACGAGGTTCCCATGATTCGTCGTAAACGGAAGCAAGGTAATCCCTCATTTTCTTCCTCATGAAGACTCCGTTGGTGCAGATGTAAATGATACGTCCCTGGTTCCTGAGTTCACACACCAACTTTTCGATTTCAGGATAAATCAGGGGTTCCCCACCACAAATGGAAACCATCGGAGCATCGCATTCAGCGGCCGAATCCAGGCAATCCTCCAGGCTCATGATGTCTTTCAGACTGGTGGAATATTCACGGATTCGACCACACCCTGTACAGGTCAGATTGCAGGTGTGAAGAGGCTCCAACTGAAGCACCATGGCGAATTTCGGGGTTCGCTTCAGTTTATGTTTAATGATGTGAGAGGCTATCTTGGCTGTAAGAGCTAAAGGAAATCTCATGATGGATCAGTTTCGGTGTGCAAATGAGTAGGCTTCCGGTTGAACAGAGGCGGCCGCGATAGGGTCAATGGCTTCCTTACTCGATGCGTCTGACGCATTTAAAGGCGATGATTTATCCAAAGGTCCATCATAGCCCGCAACACCCGGGAGAAAAAAAGCCGCAGGAGACGCACCACCGCCGGCGTTCACACCTCCACACCCCGACAACATCAGCATCAGGGTGGCACAGGCAAGAACCGCCAGGCATTTGCAATGACAAACAAAATTCACCCTTACAGTTTATGCGATGCGCGTCATTGTATCACAAGGAAAAAAGAGGTGGGATTGCATTTTGTTGAAATCCATTCAATAAAGCACCTCCTACAAGAGTGACAGGAGGCAAACCTCAACAACGAATAATTATTTGGCAATCATTCGTTCAATGTGTTGTTTCACCTCGATGGCAAGGGCTTTTGATCCAGCTGGAGTGAAATGAACATTGTTCGGCTGCTGTATCTCCCCCAATCGAGGCAAAGCAAACCCATGCAGATCATTCACGGTCACTCCTTGCTCTTTCATGATGCGCAAAGCCACCCGGTTATACCGCCCAACCTGCTTGGCTTCCCGAAGGGGGCCGGAGGGTTCATCTGGAAACGGTGTCGTGGTGGCAAAAATCAATTTAGCTCCTGTCAACTTCAGCCGTTTCACAATGGCTTCCATATTGTTCCCATACTCCTCCAAACCGATCTGAATATGCCCAATCTCTCGGGAACGAGTATTCTTGCCATTTGCATCAACGTATTTCAGATCATGCAAACCGTGATTGAAATGAATCACATCCCACTGCACATCCCCCAACCAACTCTCCAATCGCTCCAATCCAAATCGCGAATGCTGTGCATTGCCCGGATTATGAGAAATGTCAGCCTCCCCCTCCATCAGTTCTTTGAGCGGTTTGGTATATCCATTCGATATGGAATCACCGATGATCAAAACTTTTGGTAAATCTTTTTTCTGCTCGTCTCCCCGGACAACCAGCCCCAGAACGAACACACAACATATCAGAATTTTTTTCATGAGTTTTCGAATGATCAGGTGATATGAGCCCCTCGGGTCGCCACGTATACAGAGTACAAGGACTGGCTTCCCGTCATGAACAGACGATTTCTTTTGGGACCGCCGAAACAAAGATTGCTGCAGATTTCAGGCAAATGGATTTGACCGATCCGCTGACCTTGAGGGGAAAAGATATGCACGCCATCAAAACCTTCTCCCACCCAGCCTGCGCTGGCCCATATATTGCCGTCTTCATCGGCGCGAATCCCATCAGCACCGCCGGCGCCTACACCGTCTATCTCCATGGAACAAAATTTTCTACGATTGGCCAGACGAACCGAATCCCTGATATCCCAGACATAAATTCCCTTGGGAGGATCTTCCCCCGTATCGGCAATGTAAAGTTTCCGATAATCGGGAGAGAAGCAAAGACCATTCGGTTTCACGATTTCATCGGTGACCAGCGATAATGCACCGGTATCCGGATCAATCCGATAGACCGCCTCTTTCAAATGCAGCGGTCCTTTGACTCCCTCATAATGCCACATGCTCCCGTAACCCGGATCGGTGAACCAGATGCCGCCATCAGGATGTACCACGACATCATTTGGAGCATTCAACGGTTTCCCCTGCCAACTCTCGGCCAGCACGGTCACTGACCCGTCATGCTCATAACGCACCACCCTGCGGGTTCCATGTTCACAAGCAATCTGGCGCCCCTGAAAGTCAAAGGTGTTGCCATTGCTGTTCCCGGAAGGATTTCGAAAAGTGCTGACGGCCCCATTTTCATTCAACCATCTCAGTTGAACATTATTGGGAATATCACTCCACAGAAGATACTTCCCAACCGCATTCCAGGCAGGTCCTTCAGACCACAGCATACCTGTATGCAGTCGCTGAATCGCCGTGTTACCCAGTTTGTATTTGGCGAAGCTGGGATCCAACACTTCAATATCCGGATCCGGATATCGTATGGGGTTTGCCCCCGTCCAATCCCTCCCGGCCAAAACAGGCACACTGGCCGCCGCCATCCCCAATGAAGAAAGGAATGAACGCCTGGAACGTTTCAAATCCGATTTCTCAAAAACATGCTCGTTCATAGGAAATTCCTGCATATAGCAGTTAATCAGGTGAATACAACCAGACTGCCGATCCGGGCATGAAAAGTAAAGAAGAAGAAAAAGAGAGAGCCGGCCAAAGAAAGGAGGGGAACTTTGACCGGCTCTCAACCAACAGGAGTAACCAACTAAACCAATCCCCAACAGAGGATTTGATTACCTGTAAGCACACTGAGTGCCAACCGGCATGAGGGATGTTTAAAAAAAACAATTTCAATCAGAAAAAGAGCCTAAAGAAATCCTCTACATGCTCATTTATAATGTGTTAGAAATATTTCACTCAGCTCTAAAAAATCTATCGGCAACTCTGAAAACCAGCCAATAAGAAACTTGAATCACGATCCAAGTGATGCAATTGCAATTTATTCGCAAAATAATGCAATGCCCCCTCTAACAGACTATTTCAAGCGAAACCTCAAAACCATGTGACTCTTTTCCCCGGGCACCCTCTGAACCCCTCCTGCCTTGAGACCAAAGGAAATCGACCAGCAACCGACACCTTACACTCCGAAACACCAGACTTGAGATTTGATTCACAGGCGGATATGCTAAATACATGAGTAATGATGTGGTTCCAGTGAAGATCAGGGGCATTCTACCCATTAACAATGGGGAAGCTGTCTTCATTGGCAACAAAGAGAAGGTCTTTGTCATCCAGATCGAACGCACCATGGGTGAAGTCATCAAGATGTTCATCCAAAACAAGGCTAAACAACGCCCCCTGACCCACGATTTGATGATGCACGTATTCCAGGGCTTTGGCATCAAGGTGGAACGGATCATCATCACCGAACTGCGAGACACCACCTACTACGCCCGCATCGTGTTACAGCAACGCAACGAACTGGGCCGCAAAATTGTCGAACTCGATGCCCGCCCCAGCGACTGCATCGCCCTCGCCACTGCACAAAAAAAACCGATCTTTGTCGCTGCATCTCTTTTCAAGGAAGTGGAAGACATGAGCCACATTCTGGAAGATATCAAGAAATCCAGCGGCGGCTCTGAGGAAACCTGATGCCTCCCAGCAAATCAAAAGTCAAAGGGCCCCCCACACTGGTCTGCGGCGATGAAGACTTCGCTGTGAAAGAAAAGGCCCAACAGGTGTTCAATGAATGGATCGATGCATACCCCGATCACGAACAGGAAATCATTGATGCGGCCTCATCCAACGCTTCCGAAGCAGGGAAAGCCATCGCCCGCCTGTTGGAATCCATGCAGACCATGCCCTTCTTCGGCGGAGGGAAATGTATATGGTTTCGAAATTGCAACTTTCTCGGTGAAGAACGCACCTCATCCGTCAAGGCAGTGACCGAAGGGCTTGGGGCAGTGATGCAGGAAATCGAGCAAACTGATCCCGACAAGATCCGACTGCTGATTTCCGCCGGGAAAGTGGATAAAAGAAAATCCTTCTACAAAAAGTTCCAGAAAACCGGAGAAGTCGCCATCTTCAACGGATGGGACGCTTCCAAAACCGACTGGATCCCGGAAGCGGAAAAGCGGATTGAGCAGATCTTCGCGGAGGCCAACATTCGAATCGGGCAGGATGCCATGTCGGCACTGATCGAAAGCGTCGGCCCCAACGCACGTCAACTGAATCAGGAAACCGAAAAGTTGATGCTCTATTGCGGAGACAAAGAGGAAGCAAGCGTTGAAGATGTTCATCAGGTCGTTTCCCGTAACAAACAGGCAAGAGCTTTTGCTCTGGGTGACGCACTGGGAAACCGTAATTTGCCTTTGGCCATGAAGTGTCTGGATGAGGAACTGTGGGAAATGAAACTGGATCGACAACGCAGCGCGATCGGGTTGCTGTACGGGCTCATTTCCAAAGTTCGCACTTTGATCATGGTCAAAGAAATGCAACGCAAAGGCTGGCTGAGAATGGAACGCCAGTTTTTTCGGTTCAAACAACAACTGGAACAAGTCCCGGAAGCGGGACTTCCATCGGATCCGAAACTCAATCCGCTCAGACTGAATCCATACGTCCTGTTCCGGGCGCTCCCGCAGGCATCCCATTACAATATCCAAGAACTGGTCAAAGCCATGGACACCTTGTACACGGCCAACTTACAACTCATTTCCAGCTCAATGGACGATGCACAGGTGTTGCAACAATCCATTGTTACCATCATCAGCAAACCCGAAGCCCCGGCGGCAAAACCAAATCATAACTAAACCCAAGCACCACCATGGAATCTTCCGAAACCCAATTACTGGTCGCCCAAAACGAGGACGTCGTCTGCATCAAAGTCAGCGGACGCGCCAACGTCCGCACGAGTGTCCCTTTCAAATCCCTCATGGAAGAGATGCGGACCAAGCAAATCATCCATTTCATTTTGGAACTCGAAAACTGCCTGTTAATGGACAGCACATTTTTGGGAGTGCTGGCCAATCAGGCATTCGAACTGGTGGAGGACAGGGATCCTCCCGGAAGCATTCAACTGCTGAACCCCAACGAACGGGTGCTGGATCTTTTGGATAATCTCGGGGTGCTTGATTTGTTTTCCGTCCAGCGTGACACGCGGTTCGATCAACAACAATTTGAAGCCATCAGTGAAAAACTGGAAACCGGGA
Organism: uncultured Verrucomicrobiota bacterium; assembly: GCA_964415055.1. GTDB lineage: Bacteria > Verrucomicrobiota > Verrucomicrobiia > Limisphaerales > AAA164-E04 > AAA164-E04. The sequence goes on from CAYPZD010000003.1 coordinate 83,954, forward strand.
CCAAGACAGAAATGACCGAAACCAGCCTGAATGCTCATCGTGCTCTGATCGCCTTGAACCCGGCCAACAAAACCAAATTTCAGGATGTCACCAAATTCCTCGAAGAGGAGCTCAAACGTCAAAAGGAAAAGGACGAAAACAACTCCTGAATGGCAACCTGGCCATCAAGCTCGAACCGGCGCACGAAGATAAACCTTCGCCGGGAACCGCCTGGATCCCGCTTGTAACGCATAATCCCCCCCCTTCACGAAGGAGGCATCCACACCATCTGCGTGCCGTATATAACCCATCGCAATGCCTCGCCCAAGAGTGTGGGCAAATGAACCTGAAGTGGTATAACCGACCACCTTGCCGTCTCGCAGAATGATCTCCCCTCCCCACAAACATGCGTCGGGATCCTCAACAGTGAATATAGCGAGACGTTTCTTAGGGAGGTGAGCTTTCAGTTGAACCAGCGCAGACCGCCCAACAAACTCAACCGGCTTTTCCCAATCAACCGCAAAGCCCAAACCAGCTTCTATGGGATGATCATCCGGAGACAACTCAGCGCCCCAGGCGCGAAAACCTTTTTCCAATCGCAATGATTGGATGGCGTAATGTCCCGCCAAAGTGATCGGACACTCTTTGGATCGATCCATTAAGGTGTCATACAACGCAGACATCTGATCCACTCCTACGTGTAACTCCCAACCCAATTCCCCCATGTAAGAAATGCGAATGGCTCTCAAGGAACACATCCCGATCGAAATTTCCCTGGAATATCCGAATGGAAAAGCTTTGTCTGACAGATCAAACTCGGTGAGTGGTTGAAGAAAGTCTCTGGCATGCGGTCCCATCACACTCAAAACCCCCATCGCATGGGTCACATCTTGAATCCCAACCGACAAACCCTCGGGAACATGTCGACGAATCCAATGAGCGTCATGGACACCCTGGGCTGTGGATGTGACGATATAATATTCATCTTCAGCGAGACGCACAGCCGTGAAATCGGACTCGTAACCTCCTTTTGAATTGAACATCCCGGTGTAAACCGCCTTGCCGACCGGCACATCCATATTGTTGCCACACACATGCTGCATCACCGCACTCGCATCACGTCCGCTAATCCGTAACTTGGCAAAACTGGATTGATCAAACAAGGCCACCTCCCCGCGTGTGGCGAGATGCTCACGTTTCTGTGATTCAAACCAATTCTGTCTTCCAAACGAATAGTCGACGACCGGTTTGCCCGGTGAAATGGCAAACCAATTGGGACGTTCCCAACCACTCTTGGAACCAAAGCATGCTCCAGCCGCGGCAAGGCGATCATGAATCGGTGTTTGACGAATGCTCCGCCCTGTCTCGAACTCACGATTGGGCCAGGCCATTTGATAATGCAGCCCGAGCACCTCGGTGATGCGATCACGCAGAAAGGCCCGATTGTTCGCCCATTTGCCAAACCGCCGAATATCCACCGACCATAAATCCATGGTCGGCTCCCCTTCACTGATCCATTCGGCAAGATATTTCCCGGCTCCCCCCGCACAGGCAATACCGGCTGAATTGAATCCGGCAGCCACAAACAAACCATCCAGTTCGGGTGTCTCGCCCAGAAGGAATTGGTTATCGGGAGTGAAACTTTCCGGACCATTGACAAACTTTGCGTAACCGGACGTTTTCAGGGACGGAATCCGCCATTCGCCTGCCTCCAATGGCTGCTGATATTTCTCCCAATCCGGTTCCAGCAGAGCAAAGGAAAAGTCGGCTGGAATCGGATCCTGCAGCCATGGTTTGGTGTACTTTTGAAACGCCCCCAGGACCACTGCGTTACCCTCCCCTCGAAAATAAATGGTGGCATCCGGGTCACGGGCGCATGGTAATTCGTCGAAAGCTCCCTCAATAGGTTCTGAAACCACGTAGTGATGTTCCACCGGAGCAAGCGGAATGGAAACTCCACAAGTCAAGCCCAACTGACGCGACCACATACCGCAAGCCAGCACCACATATTGGGCTCGGATATTGCCCTTATCCGTCTCCACCCCGATCGCCCGGCCGTTCTTGTGAAGGATGCTCAAGGTCCTCACATTCTCAAAAATTTTCGCCCCCCGGTTTTCCGCACCTTTGGCAAGCGCAAGAGTTGTTTCCTGCGGGATAACCTTGCCATCTCCTGGCAACCACACCGCACCTTTCAAATCCTCCGTGCGCATGAGCGGCCATTTTTCACCCGCCTCGGACGGCGAAATCATCAATGCCTCAACACCAAGATATTCAGCCATGGAGGCCGTGCGATGGAGTTGCGTCATCCGCTCATCCGAAGTGGCAACCACCAGACTCCCCACCTGCTTCCATCCGGTGGAATGGCCCGTTTCAGCCTCCAGCCCCGCATAAAGCTCGGCACTGTATTGGTTGATCCTGGTGAGGCTGTTGGAAGTTCTCAAGCGCCCCACCATTCCGGCCGCATGCCAGGTGGTCCCACCTGCCAGGGCCTTCTGCTCCAATAGTACCACATCATTGAATCCCAACTGGGTTAAATGATAAGCAACGCTGCACCCGGCAATACCACCCCCCACCACTACAACTTGCACTTCATTCGGTAACTCACATTCACTCGGCATCCATGCACTATACCGCCTTGATCAACATCACTCAATCGCGATCTATCCCCAATGGAATGATTTCCACATTGAACACCAGACCGGCGCCGGATGTTTGAATCATTCGATTTGCATCTCACCGGTTCGCTGGCACAATCCACCGCATGACCATCGTCAAACAATACTTCAAACTGCTTTCCTGTCTGCTCTGCCTGATCTCCCTACCGCCCACGGAAGCCGGAGAACGGCCAAACATCGTATTTGTGTTGGCTGATGACCTGGGAATCGGTGATGTGAAGTGTTTTGGTCAGGAACATTGCCGTATCAACACCCCGGCATTCGATCAACTCGCCAAAGAAGGCATGCGATTTACCGACGCGCATTCCGTCGCGGCAGTTTGTGTTCCGTCTCGAGTCGGCATCATGACGGGACGATATCCCTGGCGCATTCAGGGAGCCAAGGACAGCGGACCCTGGGGATTCCTCACGCCCCGCTTCTCACCGGACCAATTCCACCTTGGAGCCATGTTTAAAAGATCCGGCTACACAACCTGCTACATCGGCAAATGGCACTTGGGCACCCGCATGCAAACCACCGATGGAAAAGTTCAGGGACCCAATAATGTGGACTATACCAAACCCCTGAAACACGGTCCGGTCCAACTGGGTTTTGACCAAAGTTTTATCTTACCCGGCTCATTGGACATGTTTCCTTATGTCTTTGTCGAAAACGGACACTTCCAGGGCCCCGTCACCCAACAACGGGGATGGAGCGCATTCAACCGGGTGGGACCGACCGCGGATGATTTTGAAGATTGGAATGTGCTGAACACGTTTTGCAATGAAGCCGAAACTTTCATTCATAAACAGGCCGATGACGATCCCAACACAGCCCCGTTCTTTCTTTACGTGGCACTCACCTCCCCCCACACACCTTTGAGTCCTCACCCCAAATTCAATGGTAAAAGTGAAATGGGAGTGTATGGGGATTTCGTCATGGAAACAGATGATTGCCTTCGCAGAATCATGCACGCCCTGAAGATGAACGGATTGTCCGACAACACACTTTTGATCGTTTCATCGGATCACGGCCCAGCCACTTACGCCGGTTTTAACCGAAAAGCCACATCGGGCCAGGTTCATGACATGGAAAAGAAAGGGCATTATCCATCCGGTCCCTACAAAGGTTACAAATTCACGGTATACGAAGGAGGCTCGCGTGTGCCGTTCATCGCCCGCTGGCCCGGGGTGATTCCAACCAACACAACCTGTTCTGAAATGATCAGTCTGATCGATCTCATGGCAACCTTTGGTGATATCCTGGATTTTTCGTTCGGAGATTCTGACGCCCCTGATTCGTTCAGTTTTCTTCCATTACTCAAGGACCCCGCATCAGGATCCATACGGCCCCACATGGTACAACAATCCACACAGCCGTTCATCATTCGCAAAGGCCCCTTTAAACTGGCTCTCACCGCAGGCAGTGGGGATCGGTCTGGATTGGACACCGCCCCAACCGAAGCCGAATCATGGCAAGCCGCTGTCGACCTACTGGGTCATGAACCTTCCCGGCAAGAACGTTTGGCTTACCCTTTTGTCCAGTTGTTCCACTTGGGACACGATCCAACAGAATCCACGAATTTGGCAAAAGATCAGCCGGAAAAAGTTCAGGAACTGTTGCAACTGTTGGATCGTTCCATTTTGAATGGCCGCACAACCCCAGGTCCCATCATGAAGAACGACCGGCAAGTCCGTCCTTTCCTATCTCAAGAACAGTAACCCGACCAGAAGCCAACCTAAATATATTCGTTAGTTTTTCTTGTCTTTTGTTTTTGTTTGCCCGAGCAAATATGCTCAATGTCAACAGCATCCCCATAAATATATCAATCATGTAAAAGCTACATATTCTATAAGAAAAAACGTGAAATCTGGGACATGGGGTGCTTTCATTCCAATTGATGAATCGACTGACGGCAAAGTCTTGGGGTGATTACATAAGCAATGGCAATCGAATATTCGTGGGCTCAGGAGCAGCCTGCCCGCACGGACTGATGCGGCGCTTTGTCAGGGCCGCAAAGTATTTCGAGGACATTGAAATTGTACATATCATGACACTGGGGAAAACCCCCTGGTGCTCCCCCAAACTCGCCGGAAACGTCCGCGTCAATGCCTTCTTCCTCGGAGCGGAAACGAGAACCGCCGCCAACGCCGGCACAGCGGACTATTCCCCCTGCTTTCTTTCGGAAGTTCCGCTTTTGTTCCGGGAACGATTCGTCCCCCTGGATGTCGCGATCATCATGGCCACTCCACCCGACAGTCATGGTTTTTGTTCACTCGGAGTTTCCGTGGATGTGGTGAAAGCAGCCGCACAATCCGCAAGGGTGGTCATCGCTCAGATCAACCCAAGCATGCCGAGAACGCTGGGACAGTCGTTTATTCACAAGGATGAAATTGATGCCTATATCACCATCGATGAACCTTTAATTGAACATCAGGTCCCCACCTTGGATCCCGTTTCCAAAAAAATAGGCAAATATGTCAGCCTGCTGATTGACGATGGCTGCACCCTTCAAATGGGAATCGGAAAAATACCGGATGCTGTATTGAACTGCCTGGGCAATCATTCCGACCTCGGAATTCACACGGAAATGTGAGGTGCCCCCCAAGTAGGGTGCCACGGAGGCGGAAAAATAAGATAGAATCTCCGGTGTCGGTTTTGGTGTTTGATTTGGCATTCCGCTGCCAACTCTTTCAAGGGTGCCCGACCTGAAGAGAAAAATCCAGTCCGGAATGGAAGCCCGCTTCTTAGGTCTCCGCGAAGCGGCACTCGCGGGCTGGAATGGAGGACTGGATTTTTCTGCGCGGCATGTTCATGGGGCATTCTTACAGGTCCCTTCAGTTACCCTTGTTTTGTTCGTGCAATTTAGGTTTTCAATTTCAGATCTCCAATCCACGCTGGCATCGTTGCTCCAAATTTCACCGGCGTGGAATGCAATTCCCATGGTGTGGCATAATTCAGCGCTTGGTGTGGTCGCTGCTTGTTGTAGTGATCAAACCATCTTTCCAATCCTTTACGCAGGCAGCGGGCATCCTCGTAGTCGCGGAGGTATATCTCCTCATACTTGAGACTACGCCAAAGTCGTTCGATAAAGACGTTGTCCAGGGCTCGTCCACGTCCGTCCATACTCACCGCCACCGCATATGATTCGATCGTATCGACGAACACATTGCTGGTAAATTGACTACCCTGATCTACGTTAAAAATCAGAGGCGTGTGCTTGCTTGTTCCCAAACTTACGTCCGCTGTTTTGGCGCAAAGCTCGGCTTCCATGGTGTTGGATAATTCCCAGGTAATCACCAAACGACTCCACCAATCCATTACAGCCATCAGATACATAAACTCCATTTGCATAGGAATATACGTAATATCCATGCTCCATACCTGATTGGGGCCGGTGGGTTTTCGGTTGCGTAATAAATACGGATACTTCCTATGTCCGGCCATGGGAACGCTGGTCCCTGGTTTAGGATATATGGCCTCTAATCCCATCAATTTCATCAGACGATGGACACGTTTTACATTCACCTGGTGCCCCATTCGTTCCAGAACTGCGGTCATTCTGCGATAGCCGTAAACGGGGTGATCCATGTAGATCTGATCGATCAGTCGCATGTATTGAAGGTTCTCATCCGATTCCTGAGCGCCTTGGTCAAAAACCCTGTTGCGACTGACATTTAAAAGCTCACACTGCCTTCTCAAACTAATCTGGCGATGGCCTTTGGAGACCATCGCCCGACGCTCGGTTAAAGATGCAGTTGTTCGCACTTTTTTGCCAACCAATCGATCTCCACACTTTGCTTTCCAATCTTTGCGTGAAGGCGTTCACGCTCCTTGCCCCAATCCTCTTGGCAATGGGCTGCGTGCTTGCCTTCAAACAGACTTGAAGCGTCTTGAATCAGGATTTGTTTCCACTGAGTGACCTGTGTTGGGTGTATCTGGTTTTCCTTGGCGATCTGCTGAATCGTCTTGATTCCACGGATGGCTTCAAAGCCGACTTTGGCTTTGAACTGGGCGTCGTATCGTTTGCGTTTTGCTTTCATATGGTGTCTCGATTTTACTCTCTGACACCGGAAAATTCTCTCTTAACTACTGGCACCTTTTTTGGGGGGCACTTCAATGTTCAGCGACGGTGTCCTGAAACTGTTCCACAATGGAAACATCACCAACCGTTTGAAAGGCATCCATAAAGGGAAAACCATTTGCAGCTTTTGCTTTGGAAGCAAAAAGCTCTACGACTTTGTTCATGACAACCCGCATATTGAATTTCACCCCAGCGAATACACCAACAATCCCGCCATCATTGCCCTGAATCGAAACATGGTAGCCATCAATAGCGCCCTTGAAATCGACGTGACCGGTCAGATGGCAGCCGATTCCCTGGGAGGTATGCTCTACAGCGGCATCGGAGGTCAGGTCGACTTCATCCGTGGAGCCGGCATGAGCAAAGGAGGACGCCCCATCATCGCCCTGCCCTCCACTGCAAAAGGAGGAACCGTATCCCGCATTGTCCCTACCCTGACCCAAGGCTCCGGCGTGGTGACTTCCAGAGGTGATGTACATTACGTGGTGACGGAATATGGTATCGCACCTTTACGAGGCCGATCCTTGAGGGAACGGGCCATGGAATTGATTCAAGTGGCTCACCCGAAATTTCGGGAAGAACTTCAGGAACAAGTGGTCCAATCCATGAAAGTCCCGATTCATTCCATCCCCAAAACGCTATCCATCAAGGAACTCGGGGAAGTGGACACCATCCGACTGGACCTGAAAGACGGCAAGAATTATTACCTGAGACCCATCCGCACTTCGGATCTGCATCGCCTTCAGAATTTCTTTTATTCCCATACCAAGGAAACTCTGATGCAACGCTATCGGCACATGCCGAAATCGATGAGCACAGATGCGGCACACCGCCTGGTGAGTATCGAACAATCACGGGATATCGCACTTTGCATCGTGGAATTCCTGGGGCCGCGACAGGTCATCCGCGCCGTAGGCCGGTATTACCTGAACGAAGACGGAGAATCGGTCGAAACCGCTTTTGTGGTAAATGAATCCACGCGCAAGCTCGGAATGGGAACCACTCTGCTCGGAAAACTTGTCGAAATTGCCAAAGCGCGAAAAATAAAAAGAATGGAAGCCATGACCCGTAAAGACAATCACGGCATGCGAAAGATTGCCAAGAAGTTTGGATTCAAACCGACCCCCTATGATGATCCGGATGAAATCCTCTATACTCTAAAGCTCTCCCGCTGATGCATCCATTATTAACTCGGTTTCCTGATAGCAGAAAACAAAGCTTTCAAACCTACTTCCATCCGGACTGTCTGCTTCATGAAGGGCCTCCCGAACACCCGGAGCGTCCCGAACGTTTGCAGGCCGTGCTGAAGGGGTGCATGACACTCCCCCAAAAAACACCCGTTGCATTTGTCATTCCCACCCCAGCCAGTTTTGAACAGCTTTTATGGATTCATG
>CAYPZD010000003.1:92164-110327 GCA_964415055.1 uncultured Verrucomicrobiota bacterium
ATGGATTCATGGGATGCGATCCGCGCATCAGCAGGATGTGCCATCGCGACGGGTGAATGGCTGGCGAAAGGGAAATCCTCTTTTGCGCTGACGCGCCCCCCCGGCCACCACGCCAGTCGGGAAACAGCCGAAGGATTTTGCTTTATCAACAACGTAGCCCTCGCGGTGGAATGCGTCCGCAAAACCCACCCGAAGGCCAAATGTCTGATCGTGGATTTCGATGTCCACCACGGCAATGGCATCGACCGGCAATATGCCAAAGACTCCAACGTCCTTTACTACTCCATCCATGGAAACCCGGCACATATTTACCCTCATTCCGGTTTCCCGGATGAAACAGGCCTCGGCAAAGGGATCGGAACCACGTGTAACGTAACCGTAGACGAAGGCATGAACGGCCCCGATTGGTTCCGCTTGTTTCAAACCTCTTTGACCGAATTTGCCAAGGAACATCAACCGGAATATCTGTTCGTCAGTGCGGGATTTGATGCGCATGAAGAAGACCCGTTCAGTTTACTCAAAGTGAAGGACCGCGCATACCTTCAAGCGGTGGAAATGTTGCAAGAAATAGCCTCGACCTATTGCAACGGACAATCCGCCTGGTTCCTCGAAGGCGGCTATTCAACCACCGTCCTCAAACGACTCGTCCCGAAAGTTATTGCGAAACTGGCGCAATAAAACTCAAGACCTGAACGCCCGGGCCCGCACAAAAAGAGAAATCCACTCAAGCATCCCCCCCCCAGCAACAGAGGTAGCCGCCTCAATAAAACCCTCTGCGTCCCCGCGCTGATTGCACAGCTGGCCGTAAAAACATCCACAAATCGGCAAATAACCACTGGAGATTGCATCTTTCCAGATCCGCTTTTGGAATTTGCTTTAAGCCAAATCTCCTGCGAGCAATTGTCCCAAATAGGCCATATTGTCCCTTTTTGAAGTTTTTTCCTCATGTCTTGGAAAAAATTGCCGATAAAAAAGGCCTCCCAATTGCGACAAAACCTCAAAAACACACTCTTTTCCCTTATTTTAATTACTTTTCAATCAAAATTTGCGCATGGCACAAAACATGCTATTTTATTTGCGTGGATCACATGTGAGAGACAATTGATTCGATCACATGCCCAGCCTCTTCCGTATCGGAACGGAAGAAACCCGACCACTTAGGCTTACAACGCACCGGGTTTACACGGTGTCCTGCTTGAGATGAGGGATTTAATCATCGTCCGGCAGCTGAATCTTATAGATCCACTCAGCTGCCGGATCTTCTTTGTACAGTCATCACTTTCACATTGCACGCAGCGTGCATCTGCATTATGAATCCATCTCATGAACTCCACATTCGCCCCTTTTTGCAAAGAAGGCTTGCGCCCCTGTGCATTGACACTGACGATTTGGCTCTCTTTATCCACCATGACTCAAGCGGCAGGCAATTTTGAAATGACTCTCAGGAACCGACAGAAAACATCCGCTTCAGGACGGGACTTTATCGTTAAGGAAACCCATGAATCATGGAAACCGAACGAAACAGCGGTCATTGTCTGCGATATGTGGGATCTGCACCACTGCAAAAACGCCGTCACCCGGGTCGGCGAAATAGCCCCTCGCATGAACGATGTGCTCGTTAAAGCGCGGAAATCCGGCGCATTGATCATCCACGCACCGAGCAGTTGCATGGATTTCTACAAAGGACACCCCGGGCGCTTGAAAGCGAAATCCGCCCCCAAAGCGACCAACCTCCCCGACCAGATCGAATCCTGGTGCTACATCATCCCCAGCGAAGAACAAGGAGTTTACCCGATCGATCAATCCGATGGAGGTGAAGACGACGACCTGATCGAACACGCCGCCTGGGCAAAGTATCTCGAAAGCATCGGCCGTAATCCAGGCTCCCCCTGGATCCGTCAAGTGGACACTCTCAAAATCGATGAAAAGGATGCCATCACGGATGATGGCGTGGAAGTCTGGAACTTGCTCGAACAACACGGCATCAAAAACGTCATCCTACTGGGGGTTCACACCAACATGTGCGTATTGGGCCGCCCTTTTGGACTTCGACAGATGGCCAAGAACGGAAAAAATGTGGTATTGATGCGGGACATGACCGACACGATGTACAACCCCAAAATGTGGCCTTACGTGGACCATTTCCGGGGAACGGAACTCATCGTGGAACATATCGAAAAATTCGTTTGCCCCACTGTTACATCCGATCAATTACTGGGCGGATCACGCTTCCGCTTCAAAGGCGATCCCAGAGCAGAGAATTAAACAAAATTCATGGATTTTATCCGGAGATGATCAATGAATGGTTACGACTCATGGCCGTGATATTTACCGATTACCCCGGGCCAGTGAGTGGATGGCTTTGCCGGTTTCATCACTGACGCGAAGCTGGAATTCCCATTCCACAGTCCAGTTTTCGAGTTGTTCGTTCTGACAAAGCTTGATCAGGATGTCGTTCTTTCCAGCTTTCAACTGGACGTCCAGATTGTATTGATCGACTTTTGCCATACGATGGTATTCGTCGCGGCCAAACAACAGTTCCCCGTTGAACCAGATTTTCCAGGCATTCTTGCAACCCAGACGCAGTTGAGCAGTCCGTTCCGTGTCGGAATAGAAGGCATGATGTGCGTAAGCGGTGACTTCCTTGAGCAAGCCCGGGTAGGCCTTGTTCACGTCCACCATCCCGAATCGATCGTCACTCTCCAAAACACCCCAGGAAACATCGCCGGATTTCCCGGGATAGGTTGCCTCAAAATCCAGTGACTGCTCAGGGGGAAACACCGTGTCAAAACCTGTCCGATCAAGATTATGAAAAGGCCCAATCACTCGCCAATCGGTAATAAATCCCAGCAAGCTAGGGATATGAACCGGGTGATCCATTTTTTCCAGTTCATTCGCCAACAGTCTGATCTGCTCAATATCCCTCGCATACTGCAAGGCCTGGCGAAAAATCACTTTAGCGGTGGAAGGTTGATCTGACAGGACTACCTTGCCGGCATCAATCCACTGTTGCACCGCCAAACGCCTCAGGTCATTGGATGAATCATTCAACATACCTCGCAACAACATCTCGCCCGCATGCGGATCGTGGTTTTCGATCAACTCAAATGCCATTGCTCTGGCGCGCGCGTCGTTGGACTCGTCCAGTAAAAAATCCGTCAAAGGCATCACCGGCAGCGCAACCGATTCCACTCTGGACCGATCCACAATCGCCTCAACAGCAGATCGCAGCCAGTTCTTGACCAAAGGGGAAGAACCTTTCATGCCGTTCAGAATGGGAATCACAGCATCGACGGGCTGGCGGTTCAGTTCCCTCACGGCCTCCCTGGCTTCAGCATTCCCCTGCCCTTCCTTGCCAACCATCCGAATAGTATCAATCCATCGATGCGCCTGAGAGGAAAGTTCGGCCGCCTGTGTGTGGAAACATGCACAGAAGATGTAGAGACCTGTGGCTACTGTAGTGTGAATACGTGACATGATGGGATTGATCATCGCCAAAAGCCACCCCAACAAGCAACTGAAAAACAGAGTCGACGCCTCAGGATAGATAAATTCAGTGGACGCACCAAATATCCCGGTTGCCAAAGGGGGTTTGACTCATGTAGACTTTGCCGCAGCAAACGACGATAGACCATGAATTTCGCACCAAAACACACCCAACGTGGGAAGGCTTTCACCTTCGCGGCACTGTTGTTGATTCCCACCATGCTGATGGCCCATCCCGGACACGGCGAGATACACTCCTTTGGTTCAGGGGTGGCACACTTTTTCTCAGGGTGGGATCATATCCTGACCGCGGCGCTGGCCGGTCTGCTGCTCGCTTCCAAACGTCGCCTGGGTGGTTGGGCTTCCATCCTGGGAGCATTGATGGTTCCAATCCTGATGACCAGCCTGCTGCACGGTTCATCGTCCGGCATGCTTTGGACCGCCTCACTTGGATTGTGGATCGCAGGAACCTGCACCCTTGCAACCGCACTTTTGGCACGCCGAACAGGATTTGCATCCGTGATGGATACCGCCTATCTCCGGCGCACCTCCATTGGTTTCGCTCTGTTGGGGCTGGCCCTGATACAGCTTTAACCCACACTGGACGTCATTCTATCCGCTTTCCGGGCCGCTTCCTGATGCGGGTGTAAGGATGGGGAGATGGACAAGGACGATCCCATATTCACCAAGCAAGAGTCGACCATCAAAGAATGGATTCGACTGATCGTCTTTGAAGCGGACACACCCGCCGGGAAGGTATTTGATGTCGGACTGATTGCCTGCATCCTGCTGAGTGTGGCTTCCGTCATGCTGGCCAGCATAGAATCGGTCATGCAACGGTATGGGGCCGTTCTGACCACGCTGGAATGGGTTTTCACCATCGCTTTCACCATTGAGTACTTCCTTCGGATCTGGGTGGTCCGCAAGCCATGGTACTACATTCGGAGCTTCTACGGTATTGTCGATTTGCTGGCCATATTGCCCACTTATCTCAGCCTGTTCATCATCGATGCCGAATACCTCATTGTCGTGCGCATGCTGCGCGTCATGCGAGTGTTTCGAATTCTGAAACTGATTCAGTATCTTGAGGGTTCAAGGGTGATCATGAAGGCACTTCGCGCGAGCCGCCCCAAGATCACCGTCTTCATCATCGCCGTGATCGTTCTGGTGGTGATAATCGGATCACTCATGTACATCGTCGAAGGTGCGGAACACGGATTCACCAGCATCCCCATGAGCATTTACTGGGCGGTCGTGACCTTGACAACGGTCGGTTATGGAGACATCGCCCCTGAAACCCCCTTGGGCAAAACCCTGGCAGCCATGGTCATGATCATCGGTTACGCCATCATTGCCGTCCCAACCGGTATCGTCACAGCCGAACTGACCCGAAGCGATCGGTCCACCACCACCCGCAGCTGCCGAAACTGCTCTGCCGAAGCCCATCAGGATGGGGCGGAATTCTGCTACCGATGCGGTCATACACTAGCAGACGCGTCCCCCTCTTCTTCCAAGGGTTGACACATCTCAATCCCCGGATTCTCCAGAAGACCGGAAGGAAGAGAGATCGTTTTTCAATCGAAAAAACACCGCATTTCCACCCGCTTGAGGTGGAAATAACAGCTTCAGCCCCCCTTGTGCATCCGCGAAATCCTCTGACACCGATACCCAGTGTTTCAGATCCGTTGAACCTTCGATGAAGTGAAAAGAAAAAGGATGCCCTTCAGCAACCAGTTCAACACTTCCGGAAATCCCCCCTTTCACTGAGAGATGGGCCGGCACACCAAATTGTTCATGCAGACGCAGGAACGCAGCATGCACATTCAACCTGCCTCCGGAACGTGTTTTGGCCAGCAACTCGGTCACCGGATCCACGGAATCCATGATCGCATCCAATATTTCACCGTAGGAAACATCAGGAAAAAATGCTTTCAGAATGGCAATGGCACCCGTCACATGAGGCGCAGCAAAGGAGGTTCCATCACCGTAGGCATAAGATCGGTCCGACGCAATGGACGTCGAGTAAACACTCGATCCCGGAGCAGCTATGTCGATGCTGAGAAATCCATAATTTGAATAGGAAGCCAATTTATCTTTTCGGGTGGTAGCAGCCACCACCACCAGGTTGGCATCAGGATAACTCGCTGGGTAATCAGGTTTGACATCCAGATTCTGATGATCATTCCCTGCAGCGGTCACCATCAAAATTCCGGCATTCCCCAGCTTGCGAATCGTTCGTTGAAGCGAACGGGATCGACGACCACTTCCCCAACTGGCATTGACCAAATCAGCTCCATTTTCAGCAGCATATTCCAAGCAAAGAATCCCATTGGAAGTGGATCCAAACCCTTCTTCATCCAAAAACTTCAACGGCATCATGGTCGCTTCCCAGGCAACCCCGACCGTGCCTTTTTGATTATTCCCAACAGCTCCAATGATGCCCGCAACCTGAGTTCCATGCCCGTTATCGTCCATGGGATCTCCTTTACCGGTCACGGCATTGTATCCATGTATGTCATCCACCACACCGTTGCGGTCATCATCCCGCCGATTGTCAGGAATCTCACCCGGATTCACCCAGATATTGGCCGCCAGGTCTTCATGCGTGTACCGTATGCCGGTGTCCACCACCGCAATGACAACACTGCGTGAAGACACAATGTGTTCCCACAAATCCGGAGCATCAATATCTGCGTTATCCTTCCCTCCGGATTCCCCCTGATTGCTCAAACCCCAGTTCCACCCGGAATCAAAGGAACGTTCATTGGGGGAACGAGCCAGCCCAATCACATAATCCGGCTCGGCAAACTCAAAAAATCCGCTCTTTTCAAAAGCCTCCACTTCGGCCAACACATCTGTATCCGATTCAAATCCCACCAGCAATAACCCATCCGTAAACGAAAAACGATGGATCACCTCACCCGACTGTGATTGAAGAAACTCGGCAAGCGTTGCTGGAGCGATCCGGGGTTTCGGCAAGCAAAGTAATTGATCCGGCACAAATCCCGAAGAGGAACGATACCCGGAAGCCAATAGTTCAACAGACATGCAAAAAAACGGGCAACATATGGCAGCGCATAACACGCGCCACCAACAATCACCCCTAAATGGCTTATCTTTCAAACCTAACATCATACAATCCAAGGAGGCATTCACAAAAACATTCCGCGTATGGTGCACGACCATCTCTGGAAAAGCATTATTCAAGCCAAGGTCTGGCGGGTAAATCATTTTTCATATGTTCCACTGGATCTTGGATACGAATTGAATGCCAAGAAGCGCACGAGCAGCAGTTCAAGCCTACCGGAGGCATTAGCCCCTGAGTAGTAGGGATCCCGATAGTATCGGGACCGCGCGTCCGCTACAGCGTCCGACTACACCACAAACATCCCCTCACCCCTCACCCCCCACCGCGCTCGCGGCCCCGCGGCAGCGGGGCCCTTCTACCGGGAGGAGTTCTCCTCCTGCAAGTATTCGCCCACCGTTCGGGCAGCACGATCAAACGCCCCGGGTTCACCCATTTTATCCATCAGATGTTCCAGGGCGAGTCTGGATTCCCTGCGAATCCTGGGATGCTCCAGAAATTGAAGCGCTTTGTCAGCTATCCGATCGGGTGTTGCATCGGATTGTATCAATTCGGGATAAACCAGACGATTCAGGAGCAGGTTCGGCATGGCGATGTATTTGACCTTGATGATGCGTTTGGCGATCCAATATGTCAGCCAGGCCAATCGGTAAAACACAATCGTCGGCACCCCATGGTAACCGCACTCACGCGTCACCGTCCCCGAGCATGCCAGCGTGAGGGTCGTTCGAGTCAAGGCTTCGGACAGACCGCCAATCTGCATGTGAATACCGTGCTTCTCAGGCAACAATGATTTGGCCAGTTCGAGTTGTTCCTGATTCGACAGCACCATGAGAAACCGGCAGGGATGCACCTGATGAATCCGGGCAACCGCCTCGGCCATGATCGGCACATGCCGGCGCAATTCCTGACGTCGACTCCCCGGCAACAACAACACCTGTGGCAAGGATTCGGTGCTGTCCTCTGTAGCCTTGAACAGACTGCGGTATTTATCCGCCATCGGATCCCCCACAAACTCCACCCTCAATAAAGGAGCCCGCATGGCATACCAGGGCTTTTCAAAGGGAAACAAGGACAACACACAATCCACACACTGAGAAATCGTAAACACACGGGATGCCCTGGAAGCCCAAACCTGGGGAGAAACGTAATATAGAATCCTCGGGTTCCAGGATAGCCTCTTTTCCCTTCCACCTGAACGGGCCAGTCGCTTGCGGACCGCCTTGGCAAACCGGAGATTGAATCCGGCATAGTCTGTTAAAATAATCAGATCGGGTCTTCGTTCAAACACCTCATCCAGCAGACGTTGAAAAATCTTTTTGAACTCAAAGTAATGCCGAACCACTTCACTGAGACCAAAGACCGTGTGACGCGTCATGTCTTCCAGAATCTCTACACCCGCAGCCTTCATTCGCTCTCCTCCGGCACCAAAACAGACCAATTCATATTGATTCACCGTCTGTTTCTTCAAAGCCTCCACCAACCCGGCCGCCATACCATCGCCACTGGTTTCTCCGGCGAGCATCATGATACGGCGGACAGGCAACCTGTCATGGTTTCCTTGTTCTGAGACTGCGATGCGTTTGCCTTGTTTCTTCATGATGCGGGAATCGGGTGCAACTTCAGGGACGCTCGATTCCGTTTCCAAATCCTATGCTCTCATATTCATCCGTTCACGCTCTCGGATGGAATTGCCGATGTATTTCTTTCAATTTTTCACGGGCTACATGCGTATAGATTTCCGTGGTGGCAATACTCGCATGACCGAGCATTTCCTGAATCACCCTCAGATCCGCGCCGTGGTCCAATAAATGTGTCGCAAAACTATGACGCAACATGTGAGGCGTCAATGTTCGTTCGATACCCGCCCTCCGAGCGCGATTGCGAATACGCAACCACATCGTCACCCGGGCAAAACCGGTGCCGCGTCGGGTCAGGAACACATTGCCCGGCGTCTTGGAGGTCACCAGGGCCGGACGTCCCGACTGCAGGTAATGGTTCAAGGCTTCCACCGCGCTGGTCCCGATCGGCACCACCCGTTCCTTGTTGCCTTTCCCGATCACCTGAACAAATCCCGCATCCAGATGCAACTGTTCCAACCGCAAACCACACAACTCCGATATGCGCAAGCCGGACGCGTAAGCCAACTCAAGCACCGCCTGATCACAAAGTCTCGATGGAGACGAAGGTTCTTCGGGCCGAAGCAATTGATCAATCTCATCGGAACTCAGACTCTTGGGCAATCGTTTCCAGCGACGAGGCAAGGTAATGTGCTCGGCGGGATTCGACTCCAAATAATGCTCCCGCTCACAGAAGTTAAAAAATGCGCGCAACGCCGCAATCTCCAAATAGACCGTCTCAACGCTCAACCTCTTCGTTCCCCCGGTATGATCCGGCACCTTGCGAACCTGTTCGTCTTTGAGAAAATGCGTCAAGACCCCCAGATCAACCGACGACCAATCCCCCACGCCCTGCTGACTCTCCGCCCATTTGGCAAACCGGTTCAACACACCCGCATACGTTTGCTGGGTTCGTTCGGACTGACCGCGTTCCTGACGCAGGTACTGCAAAAAATCATCGATGAGGGCATCCATCTCTTTTCCCCATAGCATGCCCTGCCGAATTGTGTTTTGGCAATCGGTGAATTACGGGATTTCAATTTGATCTTTTGACCGTAAGCCAGCAAGCTGTGCGGGCATAGAGATCATAACGGCATTTTAAAACACTTAAACAATGCGAACTCTTTACGTTTACCTGACCAAGCAGATCCTGGCGACCATGGTGATGACCGTGGCCGTGTTCGCGTTTGTGTTGCTGTTGGGAAACATCATGAAGGAAATCCTGGCCCTGCTGGTCAATGGTCAGGCTTCTTTTCTGCTCGTTGGAAAGGCTTTTCTGTTGCTGGTGCCATTTGTGTTGGTGTTTGCACTTCCCATGGGGCTGCTCACCGCCACGTTGCTGCTTTTCGGACGCCTGAGCGCCGACCAGGAACTCACCGCGATGCGATCCGGTGGAATCAGTCTCTTTTCACTCTGTGCACCCGTTCTGGTGATCAGCATGCTGATGAGCGCGTTGTGCGCCTGGATCAACCTGGACATCGCCCCCTACTGCCGGTCCACCTACAAACAACTGATTCGATCAGTGGACGTGGGGAAGCTGACCGATTTGATCCAACCGGGAGTCCCCTTAACCGATATCCCCGATCAGATCATCATGATTGAAGATCGAAAAGATGTCGGGGAACTCGTTTACCTTCAAGGCGTCCACTACATCGAATATGAACAAGATGTTCCTATTAAGGATATTTTAGCGGAAGGCGGCACACTTGAAGCCAATGAAACAAATAACCAGATTTTTCTGACCTTGACCAACTGCACGTTCTTCCAAAGAGAATTCAAGGAAGACCAAGAAATAGACCCGACATTGAGCGAATTGGATCAATCGAAAATGGTCCTAACAATTGCACCTGTATATTCTCCAGCCGCATTTACCATTGACCGGGATTCGAACGTCTTCCGCAAACCAAAGCTGCACCACATGAGCTTTCGCCAACTTCAGCAGGAAATGAAGGAACGGCAGGAACTGGCGGACGACCTGCGGGCGCTCCCTTCTTTCGACGTTGAGAACATGCGCACCGAACTGGCAGCCAACGTTCGAAAACCCTTTGATCCCATTACCCCCGTCAAAGTGCAAATGCACCGTCAAATTGCCTTCTCATACGCCTGCTTTGCCTTTACTCTCATCGGCATTCCACTTGGCATACGTGCCCATCGCCGTGAAACCAGTATCGGGATCGCCATCGCATTGATGCTGGTCGCCGTTTACTATGGATTCGTGGTGCTGGCAAACGCCTTGGAAAACCATGGGGAATGGGCGCCGCACCTGATCATGTGGCTTCCCAATTTCCTCTTCCAGGCGGTGGGATGTGTATTGTTTTGGAGAGCCAATAAAGGCATGTAATGTTAAAAGAACCCATCATGATGAATCGAACAGCTTCAACCTGGATCGCTCTTGCAGCGATGACACTTGGACTCAACAACACTTCCGTCCAGGCGCAATACCATCACAGTCCATCCATCGTCAAAGCCGAACTGATTTACGACGAAGCCCCATTCCCTCAATGCCATGCGTCCACCATCGAATCATCGGGCGGACAACTTGTTGCGGCATGGTTCGGTGGCACCCACGAGAAACATCCGGACGTTGGCATTTGGGTCTCGCGTCACATCAATGGAGACTGGACCGCTCCGGTTGAAGTGGCCAACGGTGTTCAGGCCGACGGTGTCACCCGCCACCCCACCTGGAACCCCGTGCTCTTTCAGGATCCGGAAAGCGACACCCTGGTCCTGTTCTATAAAGATGGCCCAAGCCCCTCGACCTGGTGGGGCATGCGAATGGAATCCCATGACCAGGGAAAAACCTGGAGCAAACCCACCCGCCTGCCGGACGGCATCCTTGGCCCCATCAAAAACAAGCCGGTGATGCTCGACAACGGAGTGCTGCTCTGCCCGACCAGTTCGGAACACGATGGTTGGCGTGTGCATATGGAACACACCCGTGACCTGGGCATTTCCTGGAGCAAAACACAGCCGCTGAACGACGGCAAAGAATTCGGCGCCATTCAGCCCACCATTTTCCTACACACTGACGGCCGCCTGCAAATCCTCTGCCGCAGCCGGCAAAAAGTGCTGACAGAAAGCTGGTCGAAGGACGGAGGCGTCACATGGTCCCCCATGAGAGCAAGCGTCCTCCCCAACCCAAGCGCCGGAGCAGACGGAGTCACACTCCAGGATGGAAGACATCTCCTCGTATACAATCACACCCCCAGGGGCCGTACCCCCATCAACGTCGCCATCACCAAGGACGGCAAAAACTGGGAAGCCCTCGCCCAACTCGAAACCGATCCGGGCGAATACTCCTACCCGGCCGTCATCCAGGCACCCAACGGCAAGGTGCACATCACCTACACCTGGAAACGCCAACGGATCAAACACGTCGTCATGGACCCAACCCAATTCAAAACCAAACCCATGAAAAATGGCGAATGGCCCGAATAAATTTACCATTCACTATTTACTATTTTAAATTTGAACGTTGCGCCATCCATTTGGCGTAGTCATCCGGTGTATCGAGATCTATGAGGATGTTTTGATCATCACATGACCATAGGGTGACGTCCTGCTGGTGATCCCTCAGGAGTCCTTTCAATCCGATGTCGTCAAAACCTTGCATCACATCGGATTTGTAGCTCGATTCAAAGTATAACGGATGACCTCGTTTCCCCCTGAAGACCGGCACGCAAATCTTGGGTGAATGTGATTCAACATAAGCCATGAAACTTCGGATCAAATTGGCGGATGTGCCCGGCTGATCCCCAAGAAACACCATAAAAGCTTTACTCGCATCCGAAGCCTCCGTCAGGCCCTGGCGCACGGAAGAAAGCATACCTCCGGTCTGGTGATCCTGATTATACACCAGGCGTGCACCCTTTGCGGCGACCAAAGGCTCCACACATTCCCGATCACAACCCGTCACCACCAGACATTCTCCCACGCCGCTTTGAATCACCTCTCCAACAATGTGCTCAATAAGGGTGGCACCACGGTATGGCAGCAATAATTTCTGCCGTCCCATGCGCCGGGCAGAACCAGCAGCAAGAATGATCGCGGTGATCATGACCTGGAGAAAGTCATGGCTTCCGCATTCACCTTGCCCTTGCGGCGGTGGGTTACCAATTGTGAAACGATGCTCAGGGCAATTTCATTCACCGTGACCGAACCGATATCGAGTCCGATCGGACAAATCACCCGATCCACCTCTTCTTGAGAGGCAAGCCCTTTTTCAACGAGGCTTTTACGGATCAGCAGACTCTTACGCCGACTACCAATCATGCCAATGAACGCCGCAGGCTGACGAATGCATGCAGCCAGCGAAGCCCCGTCGTGTTGATGCCCGCGCGTGACGATCACAACGTAGGTGCGATGGTTGATGGGACGATTGGCGATCGACTTGGGAATGTCTCCGCAAATCACCTCATCCGCCCAAGGTATGTTTTCCCGATTGGCAAATTCAGATCTGTCATCAATGACGGTCACACTGAATCCCATCATCGAGGCCAATTGCGCCACGGCTTTACCGACATGACCGGCCCCCGCGACCACCAGTTCCGGCCGCGGAACATACGGCTCGATAAACCGCAACTCTTCACAGTCATTCGCGGGATCCCCCAACAAGGCCGATGCTTCCTTCTGCATCACACCTTGAATTGCTTCAGTTGAGGATTCACTTTCGTGGTCTGGAGAAAAAGTTTCGGGAAGCCATTTGGTTTCACAAATGATCCCTTGATTCCTTGTTATGATCGTCTGTAAAGCACCGGAAGCGCCCCGATCCGCAGCCTTGATCAGTGATTGCAGGGCGGGTAAAGCATTGGAAGGATTGGGTTGCACCAGGATCGTGGCCTGTCCACCACAAATCAAGCCATCATCCCAGCCGCTGATGTCGTCGAGTTTGACATGAAACAAGCTCGCTTCACCATCATCCAGGGCATCTAATGCACGTTTTCTGGCTTCGGCCTCCAGGCAACCTCCCCCGAGTGTTCCAAAGACCTGCCCTGTTGGTTCGAAAATGGCGTGCGCACCGGTCTTTTGTGGTGTGGACCCAATGGATCGCACCAAGGTCGCCAGCACGAAGGGCGCCCTGGATTCGATGAGCTGAGCCGATTTACGATAAACGTCCAAAAAAGTCATTTCAACATCCCAACAAGAACGGAGAAAACCTAACCCAAGCATTCACTATTGCACAACCCGAATCGATTCGGGCACAGTAACCCCAATGCAACCAAGCACTCGCCATACGCACGACCGACGCCAAAGCCCTCTGGACTGCGGTGGCACGACACCGCTCTGGATACACCAGGGAAACGCTCTGATTGGCTTTCCCCCGAGTCACCCATTTCATGAACCGCAGATTGCGCAGATGATCGCAGATGAGGAGCTACCCCCCATATTTCACAGCTATCTCGGTCACCACCAAAAAACGAGCAACAAAGAAGAGGCAATCTCCCTTCTATTTCCTTATTTATCTGCGTCAATCTGCGCAATCTGTGGTTCATAAATCTCCACAAGCCAACCAAACCGCATCTCAAAGCACCATGAACATGACAACATGCAAAATCCTCCACCTGGTTGGTGATCATGAAGACGCCGGCGGGGTGCTATCCGTATTGCGCAACCTCCAATCGGTCACTCCCGAAGGTGAAATGCAGCATTGTGTCTGGGTGAAAGAAGGCTACAAAGAAACCCGACAACCCGCACTGGAATACCGGCACAGTCGCTCGGTGATCGCCGAATCGACCAACCACTTCAAACTTTTCGCTCAGGCATTACCTGCCTATGGAGATTTGAAACGTCTGTTGGAGAAGGAACCGTTCGACATCATTCACGCCCACTCACGTGGCACCCTGTTGGTGGGCATCCTTGCAGCCCGCTTTTTGAAACGTCCGGTTCTCTTTACCAACCACAATTATGCGCGTCGTTTGGGCCTCTATCAATGGGCAGCAAAACAGCCGAACATGCACACGGTCGTGTTGACTCCAAATATGGCCAGGCACTACGGTTTAACAGAAGGGGCGCCACGACTAAACATCATCTCCGCCTGTTTCAGCGAATCACTCCTCACCGAACCACTCGCCTCCCGACGATCCATTGAAGGAAATGATCCGGTCCGGTTGGTGGGGGTTGGCAACGTCATTGGGTGGAAAAAATGGGATTTGATCGTCAAGGCCATCGGGCAACTCAGCCCCAGGGAACAGAAACGCATTCAATGTGAAGTATGGGGCCCGACCCCGGAATTACCCGAAGCCCAAACCTTTGACGCATCGCTTCGTCAACTCATCGAATCCACCGGAGTCAGCTCACAATTTCATCTGAAAGGTGCCACCACGGATGTCAAATCCAAACTCCATGCATCCGACTGGTTCGTGCTTCCTTCCACCAACGAACCCTGTTCGGTAGCCCTGATGGAAGCGCTTTCATTGGGATTGCCCGCTCTGGTCAGCGAAAGTGGCGGCAACATCGACCTGGTTCAAACCGGTTGCGGCTTGCACTTTCAACCCGACGATCCCGCCTCACTGGCCGAGCAGCTGCGGGCCATCCTGAACGGTTCCTTTTGCCCGCTCACCCCCGAACAAATCCGTGCTTCGGTCGCCATGCGGGCCGCATCGGTAGTGTATGGTCAATACAAGGACCTGTATCAAAAACTGAACACGGATTTGACGCATCGGCTGAAATCGTGATACTGGGACACCTGTCATGAATTGGAAACTGCTGCGCAACATACCCTGGGTGGACACCCGGTCATCATTCCTCGCTCGCGTGCCGCAAGGCGGAGCGCTGCTGGATGTCGGTTCCTCGGATGGCGAGACACTGGGACATTTTCATGAAATGCGGCCTGACCTCCAATTCTATGCCACCGACATTGAGGGCAAACCCGATCACTACCCCAAGGGATGTCAATTTCATCGAGGGGATCTCAACGAACAACCCCTCCCCTGGGACCCGGGCTCACTGGATGCCATATCCTGCATGCACCTGGTCGAGCATCTGGAAGATCTGGAACTGCTCATCGCCGAAGCTTTTCGCCTCCTGAAACCAGGCGGCCGCCTCTATGTCGAAACACCCCACCCCAAAACGGTGGCTTTAGGCAGTGTTCCGGGACCGGCAGCCGGGACTTTTACGATGAATTTCTGGGATGACCTCACGCACACGCACATTGTCAGCATGGGGGCCCTGGCCAAGCGTTGTCGTCTGGCTGGATTTGAGATCGACCGATCAGGCACATCCCGCAACTGGATGTTCGCCGCTGCGTGGCCCTTTTTCAAGTGGATGCCGGCAAGTCGCCAGAAGTTCACCTCTCAAATTCACTGGATCGGCTGGTCCGCCTATCTGATCGCCCGCAAACCATGAGTTCCAAACCCAAGCTGCTGATCCTGGAACTCTGGGGCTTGGGCGATTTGGCGATCGCATCCCGTTTTCTGGAAAAGGCATCGGAAAAGTATGAGGTCACCCTGCTCGCAAAGCCTTATGCACATGATCTGCAACAAAAGCTCTGGCCACAGGTAAACGTCATTGATTTCATCGCCCCCTGGACCGCTTTCAAAGGAAAATACCGTTTTCACCAGTGGCCGTGGAAAAGGGTATTGGCCACATTGAAGCGTCTACGCAGGGAAAAGTTCGACATCGCGGCATCCGGACGATGGGATCCGCGCGACCATGGTTGGATGTGGCTGACAGGTGCACGCAAACGCATCGGATTTCCTCGATCCAAAAGCAAGCTACTGCTGACACAGTCACTTCAAATACCAGGTAAACTCTGCCATCGATACGATCAATGGCGCACACTTGGAGAGGCCCTCGATCTGAACATCCCGGATTGGAAAACCGGTGATGCAACCACCACCAAAACCCCCCCCCTGAAACGTGTTGTCATCCACACAGGAGCCGCCCAACCTGTGCGTGTGTGGTCACTGGAGGGTTATGCCGACATGGTGAAACATCTTGAAACACTCGGGTTCGAAGTCGGCTTGATCTGTGATACCAACCAGTTGTCGTTCTGGGAAAGCCAGGGACGAAAACCCTCCGTTCCAAAAACAGTCTCCGAGTTGACCCAAAGACTATCGGAAGGAGATGCGTTCATTGGCAATGACTCCGGCCCGGGACATCTGGCGGCCGCATTAAACAAACCCACCTTCACCATCTTTGGCCCCCAGCTCACCGAGTGGTTTCGTCCGGCACATCCACTGGGCATGGTCGTCGAAGGCAAGGATTGTCCCCACAAACCCTGTTTCGACAGTTGCCAATTCGACACCCCCCACTGCATGACCGGCGTCACGCGTGAGGAAGTGATGAATCATCTTGAAAAGTTTCTGGAACAGTTCCCGGAAAACTGAGGTGGAGCGCTCCAATCAACTTCAGGAAACCTTCAGGTAGAGCTTGGCGTCTCGGCGCGCAATCCTCGTATCCCCCATCCTTAAAAATCAGCTTTCGAGGGAAGATCCTGCAGTTCATTTGCTTCCCTTCCCTCATGCCTTCGCGCTCGGGGGCGCGCCGGGGATCCACGCAGTCGCGGGATTCTACCTGTGCGCACGCTTTTGAATGATACGTCCGCATAAACAAAAAAAGGCCCACCGTTCGAACAACGGCGGGCCTTAAAATGCCATACTTTTATCGAGCTAAGGACTAATTCGTTGATCCTTTGAGTTCATCTCCAAGAATCAACCGAATGGAACCACCTCCACCTCCGATGTCGGATGTGTTATAGATGAATCCGGCGTCGAGAGCTTTCTCGATGCGGACCGAGGCTTCGGACAAATGGGATGCACTGTATGGATCGGCATTTAGTTCCTTATCGCCCAATACTCCATCGATCTGCTTTTTCAAATCACGCAATTGTGCAGTCGCCAGATTCGAAATGGGCTTGTAGGCAACACTGGAAAAGCTCTGTCCCATACTGAGATCGATCAGACGTTCCAAATGTTCGCGCTGCAGGTTGCGTCGCAGGCTGGAGATCATCGGACGTCGTGCTGTGAATTTGCCTTCTTCCGGATCTTCCAGTTCGGTCCAGATACCCTCACGGATTTCGCCGAGGATTTCCGGCAGTGTGATCATGTCTTCGTCTTCCGGCGTCAGGAATTCGTTGTCATAAACGCGTCCCATGGTCGTGGGATTCATCAGCATGGTGAGGGCTGAGGATTGTATCCCCATGATCCGGTCGTGAATCGGCCAGGTGCTGTCCTGAATCGCGGAGCTGAAATCATCGATCCACTTGTCCGTGGACATATGGCGCAACAATTCAGGGGTGAGACCGAAAGCTTTGTCATAAAAGGCATTTTTCATAACAAAACGCAACGCCTCGCGCTGCTTGGAAGCATCCACGACCTGAATCGGAGCCTTGGAATCCGGATCCCCCTTCTTGGCCCGATTGATCTGGGCGCCGCCCAACCAGTTGGCCATCATGCTCAGGGAACGCATCTGGATGCTCAAGGTCAGGCCATAGCCGTAGCGTGCTTTGGCCCAGCTGTCACCGTCCTTCACGAATTTATCGAGGATGTTTTTGCGATGTTCATTCGCCAGTTTCATCTGGCTTTTGGCATAGCTGATTGGATCCTCGGCGAAATCGTAGCGACGGGCATATGGATCAGGACCATAAGTATCTTCGTCGGTCGCATAAGCGAGCAATGGGTCGTTCACGCGTGCGAGCACTTTCTTCAACTCATCGTCTTTCCGGACAATGGAGTAACCGTATTCGATCGCCCACATGTCATAAGGACCGACTTCAATCATGCCATAATCGCCTTGCTCTTCCCCGAAACCTTCGATGTTCATGTTCACCGGCAGGTAATCCATCACTGATCCGGCAAATGGCTTTTTGCCTTTGAGTTCGCTGCTGTTAATTTCCTCCAGACTGTAGATGCTGGAAGCTTTGAAGTTATGACGCAATCCCAGTGTGTGCCCGACTTCGTGTGCCACCAGGTCGGCAATCAAAGGTCCGACAAACCAATCCGGGATGCCGTCCAGCAAATCTTCATCTTTCTTG
>CAYPZD010000003.1:110427-124319 GCA_964415055.1 uncultured Verrucomicrobiota bacterium
CCCTTGTCCTCACCTTCAGAACCTTCACCGTCTTTCCCTTCGCTGTTTGCCATCAGTTCAAAAGCAAAACGCATCACCGCCATGTCCAGCGCCCGGAAATCGGCAGCCTGACAGAATCCGTTCACCTGACTGGTACGACCGACCAGACCGTCGAATTCTTCGTCACCAATCATGGATGGATCGTTGTGGGCCAAAGGATGACCGCCATATGATTGATGCGAGTGGTGAGCGATTTCCGCAGCAACCGTTTCGCGGTTCGACGGATGAGCCAGTCTCACCCGGGGATCCCATTCGGGATGCTTCTGCAACCAGGAAAGTGTTTCCGGGGAATATCCTTCCATGGCCAGCTTTGGAAGTTCTTCGTTGAACTTGCGCCAGAAATGCCGAATCCATCCATCGGTCAGAATGATGTCTGCATCCAGAATCTCACCCGTGATTGGGTTGGCTCGGCTGGGGCCGATGGCGGTGCCGACGTTGTTGTTCAGCCAGCGAATGAAATTGTATCGCACGTCTTCCGGATCATATTCCATGTGTGCGTTGGTGCTCTGATCCTGGTAACGAACCTCAATGGCATTCAACAATCCGATTTCCTCAAAGGCCTTGTTCCACATCATCACGCCCTCACGCACCCAGCGGCGGTAACGAATCGGGGTGGTATGCTCGACGTAGAAGACGATAGGATTTTTAACCGGACTGGTTTTCAGCTCAGGAGCAGCTTTTTCCAAATGCCAGCGGTTGATGAATCGAGTCCGAACATCGTCCTGTTGGAATTTCCCCAAATCATCATAGCCGGTTGTGAAATAACCAACGCGCTCGTCAGCCTTGCGGGGCCGGTAGGATGGGTTGGGTTTGATCTCGCTGATAGAGTAATGAAAAGTTTTCAGTAATCCACTGGACACGGGCACCTCAAAGGCGACTTCAATGTTCTCCGGAAACGCCTTGGCATTCTTGACCACTGCCAGCTGGCGCTTGAGCCCGCGTGCGCTGGAACCGAAGAAATTGGCACCTTCACCGAGAAGAAAACCATCCAGATCCACCACGGGCCCCCATTGCGGGTGCATGGTGACAATGGGAATGTCAGCAAGGACTCGGTCGGTGAACAAGCGTTTTACGGAAGAACGTGATTCGCTGTCACCTGTGCTGCGTACTTCCACGTTGGGTTGGATCAAGACCATACGTTTGCCGATCTGCTTCCAATAAACATACATGTCTGCCTGCTGCAATCCGGCATACAACTCCCCGCTGGCAACGGTCAAAGCGATGAAGAATTTTTTGGACTGATACTTTTTGGGGAACGCCGCAAGTATTTGGTTATCTTTACGGTTAACGAACAAACCAAACAGGGTTGGACTCTTGTCGATCGTAGAAATCACTTGCTCATAGCCCTTCATCACATCCGTGTAAGGTGGATATTCCGGTTTGGGTGCTGGTTTTGAAGGGCGTGAAGGAGCAGCCCCCTCTCCCTGTGCTTGGGCGTTATTTGTGAAGGCTGTCAATACGAGTAGTATACAGCAACCAATGCGAAACAATTTTTTCATATCCTTTGGCATTCTGATGATGACGCCACAGGTTTGCCGAAATTGAACATCCAACGTCTTCTTCGGTAAAATCCTGGGCGATTCGGTTTAGAAATCCATGCATCCATTCCCACATCGGGTCAAGCAGCAAAGTGAAATGAAAATTCATCCAAGGATTTTTCCTAAAGACTTGCTGACAGCGTGAGGACGCCCTATGTTGGATCCATGGATCTCATCAAGGACTGGCTCAAACGCCAACTATCTAATCCTCAGATAGTTCTGTTAGCATCATTGCTGCTGACGGTATTCTTGACGATTTTCTTCTTCGGAGATTTCCTCGCTCCCATTCTCGCTTCAGTGGTCATCGCCTATCTTTTGGACGGGATTATCATGCGAGTCCAAAAGCATGGAGTGCCTCGTTTAGTGGCTGTTTGTGGGGTGTTCGTGCTCTTTCTGCTTTCAGTATTCCTGCTGTTTTTTGTCGTGCTTCCCAGCCTGGTTTCCGAATTGGACAAATTTGTTCGAAATGATGTACCGGGAATCGTCAAGGATGTTTCGAACAATATGCGTGGTGCCTACCAGAAATACGAGCACTTCCGGAATCAACGTCTGCCGGACTTTTTCAATACCTCACCAAATGGTCGGTCAAACACCAATGAGGTCCAACTTGCGTCCAAAGAATTGGAAACATCCACCACATCCACCAACACAGTCCACGGACCGGAACCCTTTTTCGATGACGCACGATTTACTGGAGGCCCCGAATTCTCGCTCGATCCGACCGTAGATGGATCAAGCTACGAAAGGTTGACGCGAACAGTCGAACAGGAATTGACCGAAATCGGCAAACAAGCCATCACCCTGTCTATTTCCTCACTGAAGAATGTCGTTGTCTGGATGCTGTATCTGGTACTGGTACCCGTGCTGGTGTTTTTCATCCTGAAAGACAAGGAAGCCATTCTGAAATGGTTTTCCAAATTCCTGC
Source organism: uncultured Verrucomicrobiota bacterium (assembly GCA_964415055.1). Lineage (GTDB taxonomy): Bacteria > Verrucomicrobiota > Verrucomicrobiia > Limisphaerales > AAA164-E04 > AAA164-E04. The sequence goes on from CAYPZD010000003.1 coordinate 112,930, forward strand.
CTCATGATCGGACCCTGACCAGCCAGGTGTGGGAGGAAGTCAACATTCAAACCAGCAATTATGTGCGTGGGAAATTTTGGGAGGTCATCATAGTTTGGGGCGTCACCTACCTGACCTTGATGCTGTTTGGACTGCGAGCCACGCTGTTGGTGTCGCTGTTTGTCGGACTTTCGGTGTTGGTCCCCTATGTGGGTGCCACTTTGATGTACATCCCCATTGTTGTAATTGGATATTATCAGTTCGGCATGACATCGACATTCGTCTGGTTGTTCATTGCTTATTCCATCATTCAAGTTCTGGATGGCAATGTCCTGGCTCCGGTACTTCTTTCGGAAGCAACCAGTCTGCACCCCATCGCCATCATCGCAGCCATCCTCCTGTTCGGGGGACTGTGGGGGTTCTGGGGCGTATTCTTTGCCATCCCTCTGGCCACGCTGGTCAACTCTATCATCAAAGCTTGGCCCATTGATCCGGTAACAGGGGCAGCCAAAAAAACCTAACTCCAATCTTTGCTGCAAGCTATGCACGCACCGGAAAAACCAGTGGACGTGGCCGTCATAGGAAGTCTCAATACGGATATGGTGGTCAACGCACCCCGTTTTCCTGCATCAGGCGAAACGGTGACGGGCTCTGCATTCAAGATTCACTGTGGAGGAAAAGGAGCGAATCAAGCCTACGCTGCCGCCCGCGCAGGAGCACGTGTCGCCATGGTGGGACAAGTCGGCAACGATTCCTTTGGCAAAGAATTGATCAGGAACCTTGATGAACAGGGCATTCTCACAGAATGCATCAAAGTAACCGGCAACCAACCGACGGGAACAGCGCTGATCGAAGTGGCGGCATCGGGTGAAAACAGAATCATCGTCATCCCCGGAGCAAATGGAGTTTTTTTGCCAGAGACGCTTATCTCAGCCGAACCACATATACAGCATGCGAAATGCATTCTTTTACAGATGGAAATCTCACAGGAATCAAATGCATACGCCATTGAACAGATGAAACGCTCACCAGGCAGTTGGCTCATCCTGGATCCGGCCCCAGCCACCCCCATTCCTGATAGATGGTTGAGGGAAATGGACTTCATCACTCCCAACCAATCGGAACTCAATGTTCTAACCGGTAATAACCTTTCGGAAAATGCGCCGCTGGATGAGTTCGTAGAAGCAGGCAGAGAGCTGTGCCATCGGGGAGCTTCAGTTGTCATCGTTAAGCTAGGGGAGAGAGGCGCTTTAAAAGTAACCAAAACCGACGATTACCACAGCCCAGCCCCCGAGGTGAAGGCAGTGGATACAACAGCAGCCGGGGACTGCTTCAATGGCGTTTTCGCTGCAGCCTTGGCATCCGGACTAACTCTTCATGCCTCCATGGATCGAGCCGTAAGGGCGGCCTCCGCTTCGGTCATGAGAGCGGGAGCACAGGCTTCCATGCCTGTTTCAAAGGAAATCCAATGACCTATCCTCGTTACTTGTTGATTACACGCATGGTAGTGATTCATTTTCCACCCGCACATGAACGTAGATTGAGATTGGAATGAAGGTAGCAACTCCATGAATCACCTTACCACAACATGGCCTTCCCTTATCAGCTTGTCCTTACACGGCTAAAAAGATTCCAACCAGACCGGATCAAAAATTTCTTCTTTGTGCCTAAAGAACTCCATGGAAAAGCCGATCATAACTATGCTGGATGATATGATTTCAGCACGATGAGTGACAAGAGATGCTTGGAATCTCTTTGACAAGGAAGTCATCGCTTTGGAGCAGAACTCAATGGAAGGAGTTACCATGATCATCAACATACAATCCGTAGATCAGCTATGCACGTCCGTGCATCTGCCTGGTCATTTCGTCGTTTGCAAACACCCTCATTTGGACAGGCCTCCTGATTGATCCACAAACGAAAGGCGACCTCTACCTCCAAGATGAGAGAAACGCGTCAACATGGATCAGGCCTCACCGAATACCCATACGAAATCATTGCGTTAACATGGCACTTTGGTCGACCTCGTTCTTCATTGGCAATCGGTCGCTTATCAACACTGTTGCCCCCAAATTATCCCAAAATCGGGCAGAGAACTTTAAGAAGACCATAAAACGAACGTAGATCAGAATAAGAAATCCACATTCAAAAAACCACCATTCCCATCAACAACGACATCAAGTGACGGAAAGATTCACACTCTCCTCCACTTAAACGCAGATCATATTATATATTTTTATGATTTACTTTTTTCTTTATTCTTTTCTGATTGTTTTACTTCCCACTTTATTTATTTTTTAGTTTTTAACTAAATATTTTACTACCATATCCGATAGACGTGTTGAAGGCGGAGCAATCCGCAACAGAACAAAGGTTCGGAATCATCCTCATCAAAAATTCCGCACGGCATGGATGCCGTGCAAAATAGAACTCATAGGAAGGAGTTAAAAATGGTAGTCATCAACACCAACACATCGGCTGCAATGGCCTCTCGCATTCTCAGTGAATCGACAACATCATTGCAGAAATCACTGGCACGATTGTCTTCAGGATCAAAACTGAACTCACCCGCGGACGACGCGGCAGGCACAGCGGTATCTCTGAAGTTTGACGCTCAGGTCAACCGTATCCAGGCCGCCAAGGACAACGTCGGCAACGCCGTTTCGTTCTCACAGACGCAGGACGGTTTTCTCAACAAGGTCGGCAAGGCGCTTGACCGCATGAGTGAACTGGCCATGCTGGCTCAGGACGAAACCAAATCCGACACGGACCGCGGTCTTTACGACAAGGAGTTTCAGACATTGGACAGCTACATCGTTGATATCGCTAAAAAGGATTTCAACGGGGTCAGTCTTTTTAGCGGAAGCAATCTGAATGTGACCATTGACAGTGACGGCACGAAATTTGCCGCCTCTGGAGTGGATCTGGCAGCTGGTGCCAGCTACACGGCCCTGAACTCACTAGCAGTTGGAACAACCACAAATGCAGCCAGCGCATTGACGGCAGTAAAAACAGCCATCGGTCAATTGGCCACAGACCGGGCAACGGTGGGGGCTAATATATCACGTCTGGAAAGCACCAGCTCTCAGCTGTCCGTGTTGAAAGACAATATTTCCGCAGCAAACAGCCGCATCAAGGATGTGGACGTTGCCGAGGAAAGCGCGAATTTCGCGCGCCAAAACATTCTGGTCCAATCCGGAACAGCCATGCTCGCCCAAGCCAACGCCATTCCACAATCGGCGCTGCGCTTAATTGGCTAGATAATCTCAGTCTGAGTCAAAAGCATGAAATCACCCGACAGGAAGCGCTCCTGTCGGGCTTTTTGTTTATCCGCAGATGTAACAGATAGTGGGGGAAAAGTGTGTTGCAAGTTGCAATCAACAAACCAGGAGAGTGAATCAATCACATATTCTCTTTGAATTTCTTTTATCAAAATATCTGCGTTTATCTGCGCAGATCTGCGGATAATGCAAATCAACCAGACTCAAAGGTAGGGAGTCGCCAATCGCATCAGCCCATCCCGTATTCTTACAGGAATCGATCTGGCATCCATGTCCTGGAGCGTGACTTCCCTGGACTGCTTGATCTTCCCTGCCAGGACACTCTCGAGATGACGAACTATTTCCGGATGATAACATTCCACATTGAACTCAAAATTCAGCCGCAAACTACGTGGATCCCAATTGGCGGATCCCACCAAGGCCCAGTGACCATCCACCAGCATGAGCTTCCCATGATCGAAAGGCGGAGGAGATTCCCAGACACGGCACCCCTTCACCAACACCTGCCACAACATCGCATGAGTCGCCCACTGCACGAATGGCAGGTTATTCTTTTCCGGAAGCAGAATGTGAACCTCCACCCCGCGCATCGCAGCAAGACACAAAGCTGATATGAGAGATGGATCCGGCAGAAAATAGGGCGTCATGATATGAATGGACTGTCTTGCAGAGTGGCACGCACTCAAGAGGGCCCATAAAAGCTTGTCCAAATCTTCATCCGGCCCATCCGTAATCCCTCGCGCATAAACCTCTCCCGTTTGCCCAAGGGGTGGAAACCACAAATCTTCGCTCAGTGTTTCGTGCGAACTGAAGTACCAATCATTAACAAACGCCTCCTGCATGTGTGCCACCACCGGACCGGTCAACTTGAACTGAAGGTCCTGCACCGGATTTTTTTCGCCACTCTGCGTCAGGTGTCCCTGGCGAATATTCATTCCCCCCGTAAATCCTATCCTGCCGTCTACGGTCAACAATTTCCGGTGATTATGCAGATTCAATGTCAACGGACGTTTGATGGCGCTGAACGGAAGAAATTTGGCACAAGGAATCCCAGCCTCTCTCAACGCTTTGAATATGGTTGGCCAGGAATACTTCGATCCTGTTGAATCCACCAATACACGCACCTGAACTCCCCTGCTCCTGGCTCGGCGAAAGGCTTCCATAAATTCGATCCCAACAGGACAATGATCAAAAATGTAAGAAGCAAACCCAACGGTTTCCTCGGCTTGATCAATCGCATGCATCATGGCGGGATAAGCTTCTTCGCCATTGATCAACACCTCCATAGAATTGCCCGGGAGCAGTGGCCTCGACGTGATCTGCCTGAGGGCATGAAAATGCGGACGCCATTGATCCAACTCCTCACCGAAAGCCGACTCCAAATGGTCCGGATCACCCGGAGCAACCGTGGGAGATGAGGTGATGGGCTGAATATCCCCCCTCAAAATGATGGCCCGCCGCCTCACGCGATTGACTCCAAGCACCGCATAAAGCAGGGATCCGGCGATGGGGAGAAACCAGATAAATGCCACCCAAAGCAAGGCAGACCGGGCATCACGCTTGTACATCACAGCGTGAGAGGAAGTCAGCCCAGCCAACAGCACTCCCAGAAGAATCAGGAAGATTTGCCATCCGGACAGCAGATAAGCTTGGAAATCAATCACAAAGCTACCCTTCACGCATTGGGCGTGAAGATCAAGTCATCACATCACGACCGAAACAATTCTCCGTGGGGATGTTATTGGAAATGCAGTGGCAGCGAACTCAGTGACACCGCCTGACGGGCCATGATACGACCGGTACTTTCGGAAAGAACACTCATGCCAAAACGGAATTTCTGAGTGGTCTCGATGTCATGCAGCACCACACAATAGTCATTATTGACCATCATCCCCAATAATTCGCCTGTTTTGCTGAAAACCAGATCTCCCTTGGAAGGTGAAAACTTACCAACCAGTTTTCGAAAGGCCTTCCTTTCCATTTTAACATATTGGGGATTCGCAGGGTCCAGTTTGAATTCCGCCTCACCGTAATAACCTTCCTGCGCGCCGACCAGAACCGCTTCCTGAAATTTGAATGGATCAGCCGCCAGAGTGTAAATCTTGCCCCCCAAGGTCGTAGCCTGCTTGGCCCCCACCGGCACCACCAGCAAGCGTGGATCCGATTTGATGAACGACATCAAAGCGATGCTGTAAGCCTTCTGACCACGATTGACCACGCCTGTCAATTGCTCCCAATCCGATTCAGCGTGCCAGAGTTGAAACGGCGTTCCTTCCACATGGTAAAGTGCGTAAACATTGGTTCCATCCGACACCAAAACGCTGTTGGTTTCCGATTCCTTGTCAATAGTCTGACCAAAGAGCCCGCTCCTAGCTGCGAAAAATCGGGTGCTGATCCTGTTTTCAACAAATTCATTGTAGATGGTGTTCGCGGCCAGAGGTGTGTTGTCCTTGATGTCCTGACGGATGGCTTCGGATTTCTCGGCCAACTGATCCACCCCTTCGGCCAATTCCTCCGCGTGCTCCTGGATACGCTCCTTCTCCTGTCGCACGGTGACCACTTCCTCACGAGCGATATCAACCTCCTTACGAGCCAGGTCCACCTGATCCCGTGAATATTCCACATCGGCTCTGGCTGTCTTGATCTCGTCCTTCGCAGCGTCAAATTGTTCTCGAATGATGATTTCCGCTGTTTGGGATTGCTTCAACTCAAGCGCCAACTGAAATTTTTGCTCCTCAGCTTCCTTACGCTCCTCCTCCAAGGCATCCATCTTGTCCTGCATCCTCTGTGCCTCCTGACGGCGGACTTGTAATTCGGACTCGATGGTTTCCAATCTGGCTTTGGAATCGGTGGCGCTTTCGGAGGAGGTGGTCAGGTCTTCCTGCAACTGTTTGGCCTCCTGCTTGACGTTGACATATTGTTCCTGCAGAAAGGCCACGTTTTTCTGCGTGTCCTCGTATTGCTGCCGCAGCATCTCCCTTTCACGCGCCAACTGCGCCGCCCGTTGTTCGACATCTTCGAGATTCTCTTCGATGCCTTCAATGCGTGAATCCTTTTCCTGCAGGGCACTTTCCTTGTTCTGAAGGGTGTCCTGCACATTCTCGAGTTCGCGGGCCAGGTCTTCCTTGGATTGGCGTTCCTGCTCCAAGGCCAGCTTCAGCACTTCCATCATGTCCTGCGCGCCTTGTGCTTCTTCCGCTTCGGTCATTTCCGGCGTCTCGGATTCCAAGGGCGGTTGCTGATCAAATCGTGCCAGCGAAAGCAGACTGATCAGCAAAAAATCGCAGATAATGATGAGCAAGGGTCGATTCATGCGGACTCCATCTCGTTTTCAACAATCAATTTGCGCCGATAGGGACGGACGTGAAAGATCTTCAGCACGGAAACGAAGATAATCCCGAACAAGGTCGATGCATAAGCAGACATCAAACCGGGATTCACCATCCCCAAAGCCAGCATCACCAGTGACAGAACAGTCCCCCCCAGACCGACATACAATCCGGCATCAAACATGTTGTCTTCGTTGTCGAGCAACCTGAGTTTGAGTCGGCTCTTGGCCTCCTGCTTTTTGATCTCCTTGAGCTTGACCAGACACAAGGCATAAATACTCACCTGGACGAGAAAGAAAACGACCAGTGCCAGAATGGTAATTTGCGTGATTTTTGTATCCATAATTTTATCAATTTTCTCCGTTACAGCGGATTCGACCACGGGAAATCTCCAATTAATCGGATTTTCCATCTTTTTGGAATCCTGCGCAAGAAAAGGTTCGCCAAACGCGATCAGAAAAATTAACGCCACCAGCGCCATGATTTGCTGACGTAAAAAGCCGATCCCTTCCACCTGAAGGGTGGCTTCCACCTTGTCGGGACCAGGTTTCAGAATGTAAATCAAACGAAACAAAAAGAAGCTTCCGAAGAGGAACAACAGGTATTTGGTTAAAAGCCCGATCATGGGTAATCGATAAGTCATCCCCGTCAAAGCATTCGCCACCGGTTGAACCAGCCCCACACTTCTGAGACGCTCGCGCATCGAACTCACATAAAGTGGCTCCTGTCGCGACACAAGATACCGCACCGAACCTTGCCCGAAACCAACGGCCGTTTGCAGATCATGCGGACCCGACTCCGCAAAACGGCGTAGATAAGCTGCCACTTGAGAACCGGATTCCGCAAACCAAACACCGGCAAAGACAGTAGCCAGCATCTCATCGGACTTTGAGGCATGATGCACCAGAGTACGAAGGGCCGCGGCCGAGTCCACCTTTTGAATGAAAGCGGTTAATTGTCCCCAGTTGAACCGTTTGGACAATGACAACAGGTCGAGATAGACGGATTCCAAGGGACGGGTATCCAATCCCCGATTGGCTTCAGCAGCCAAGGTTTCCAGTTCTTTTCTAAACGAAGCATTCAGATGATCCTCTTGATACAGCAGGCCGGTCATCAAAATGGCCGAATCAAAAGCCTGCCCACCCGCACTTGAAACCGGAAAGAACAAGGCCAGTGCCTGTAGGGATCGATTGTGCATCAATTCGCGGACGCCAGGCCGATTGGATTGCTCCAGATGTTCCACGACAGAACCACGGAAACCACTTGAAACAAACCATGATACCACGTTTGTTCCCTGCAAACGGTGCTGGTGGATCCATATTAGGATCAAAGGATCGGTATCACCTTGTTGAAAAGCCGCAACCTGCTCACCACGAGCATTTCCAAGAGCGGTTTCCACTTTCGGCAAATCGGACAATTGAGAGACGACTGCAGCGCGGTAAAGCAGCTCGGCAACACCCGGTTTTTCCAGACTCAACAAAGAAAAAGCTTCGCTGATCAACTCCGGCTCACCCCCGGCGGATTCCAACACCCCCCGATCAATGGCGCGCAGATACGCCGGTGTGAGGATGGCGCCGATGATCAGCACCACACCCAGCAACAGAAACAGGATGGCCTTGAAACTTCTCATATGAGAAACGACGACCTAAGCAAGATCCAAATTCAAAATCAATGGCAATGTTTTCCAATTCCAAGTTCTGGGCGCGATTATTTCCACGGGGTAAACCTATCAAAACCACAGAGGACACAGAGCTCACAGAGAGTTGCAATAAGTTAGTGTAAAAAATGTTACCTCTGTGCTCTCTGTGTCCTCCGTGGTTAACAAAAAATTCATTCCCCCCGCACATTTAATCGCACCCCCAACTTCTACCTTGCCACCCGACAAGCCATCAAAGAAGGTTCGTCCGAGCATGAAACCAAATCTCACATTCAGGCAATGCCCTCAATGCGGACACCCTCAGACACCCGAGGATAAGATCCCCTTTGTCTGTCAGTCCTGCGAATACACCTACTTTTTCAACCCAACCATCGCGGCGGCGGGCTTGATCCTCAACCAGGAAGGCAACATGCTCTTCATCGAACGCGCCAAAGAGCCGGCCAAAGGCAAACTGGCGGTCGTCGGCGGATTCATCGATGCCGGAGAAATCGCAGAGGAAGCCCTGGAACGGGAAATCAAAGAAGAAGTGGGACTCGTCGTCTCCGACATCCAATACCTGGCCTGTTACCCAAACCAATACACCTATAAAAACATCACCTACCCCGTCCTCGATTTCTTTTTCACCGCACGCTGCAACAACACCGAGACCCAACTCGACCCAACCGAAGTCACCGGCTGCCACTGGCTCAACCCCATGGAAGTATCCGAATCCGACCTCGCCTTCCCCTCCATGCAAAAAGCCCTCACCCGCTGGAAAACAACAAATAAATGAAAATTCAACACTTACAGGAACGTTGAAATCACGATCACAAATAAATTGAATTTTCTCTGTAAGAATAGGACACTTGGAAGTGATGACAGCAGAAGAACTCATCAGCGAATTCAAGCGCAAAGAACTTGCCCACCTGCTACGCAAATGGCTTTCCTAAACCAGGGACGCGAAGATTTTTAGGATTAATTGCTTCCCAAGCAACTCGAGGCATCTGAAAATGGCCACATGCCCGGTGATGTAACCCAACTCCTCCATGCCATTGATTCAAGTGACTCCAAGGCGGCGGATGAACTGTTGCCTCTCGTTTACGAGGAACTGAGACGACTGGCGGCTCATCGCATGGCCAATGAACGTTCCGACCACACTCTACAAGCAACGGCGTTGGTGCACGAAGCCTGGATTCGACTCTCCGGATCAACCGAACAGAAATGGCGCGGACGCACCCACTTCTTCAGCGCAGCCGCCGAATCCATGCGCCGCATCCTCGTCGATCGGGCCCGACGCCGCCAGCGCATCCGCCATGGAGGGCATCTGGAACGTGTCCCCATCGACAACGCCGACCTTGTCATCGCCCACGACGACGACAAATGCCTCGAGGTCTCGGAACATCTGGATCGCTTCATGAAAGAAGATCCCGAAAAAGCATAAATCGTCCGTCTAAAAGTCTTCGGAGGCTTCAGAATTCCTGAAATCGCCAACATCCGCGGCGTCTCCGAAAAAACCATCCAACGCCACTGGCTCTTCGCCAAAGCCTGGCTGTCCCGCGCACTGAAAGAGAAAAACAGCACAGAACACTCAGAATAACTCCTTTGCTCTGCGTCCCCGCGTCTCGAGCGCAGCGGGCCTGAGAAAAAAACAAAAAATACTGTCCTGTTTCTTCTCAAAACAACGCCATACCTCATAAGAACCAATCAATGGTATGAAATATCCCAGAGAAAAATTGGAGGCAATCTTCGAAGCGGCCGCTGCGCTGGAAACCAACGCCCAGCGTCAGGACTATCTGGACAGGGTCTGCCAAAACCCGGAACTACGCCGTGAGGTCGAATCCCTACTGAAAGCCATCGACGAGCCGGACAGTCTTTTCAAAAACGATAAAGATCCAGCGGAAACCCTGGCATCCTCCCCCATCGTGGAACAACCTGGCACAATCATCGGCCCAAACGACAAGCTCAGGGCAGGTCGTTACAAGATCCTCCAACGCATCGGCGAGGGTGGCATGGGCGCGGTCTACATGGCCGAACAAACCGAACCCGTCACCCGCAAAGTCGCGCTCAAGATCATCAAGCTGGGCATGGACACCAAACAGGTCGTCGCCCGCTTCGAAGCCGAACGTCAGGCCCTGGCCATGATGGATCATCCCAACATCGCCAAGGTTCTCGACGCGGGTTCTACCGAAACGGGACGTCCCTTCTTCGTGATGGAACTCGTCCGCGGGGTGCCCATCACCGCATACTGCGACAAAAATAAACTCACAACCAAACAACGCCTCGAACTTTTCATCCCAGTCTGCCAGGCCATTCAACACGCTCATCAAAAAGGCATCATCCATCGCGACATTAAACCGTCCAACGTAATGGTCACACTCAACGACGGCGTCCCCCACCCGATGGTCATTGATTTCGGCATTGCCAAAGCCACGCATCACAAACTCACCGACAAAACCCTGTTCACCCACTATGCCCAAATGATCGGCACCCCCGCCTGCATGAGCCCCGAACAGGCCGAGATGAGCAAACTGGACGTTGACACCCGCACCGATGTCTACAGTCTGGGTGTATTGCTTTATGAGTTGATGACCGGTACTACCCCCTTTCCGACCAAGGAACTCCTGAGCATGGGTTACGGCGAAATGCAACGCATCATCGCCGAACAGGAACCCCCCAAACCCTCGACGCGCATGAGCACCATGCAAGGCGACCAACGCACCACCGTGGCCAAAAACCACAGCATGGACGTCTCCGCCCTGGGCAAACTCTTCAAAGGCGATCTCGACTGGATCGTCATGAAAACCCTGGAAAAAGACCGCGCCCGCCGCTACGAAACCGTCAACGGCCTCGTCGCCGACATCCAAAGGCACTTGAAGAACGAACCGGTCTCTGCGGCAGCGCCCTCGTTGAGGTATCAATTTACCAAGTTCGCTCGACGGAATAAGACGTTTGCAAGGGCTGCTGTTGCAGTCACCCTAGTGCTGGTTCTCGCCACAGGGTTTTCATCCTATTGGGCGATCCAGGCTCAAAAACAAAAAACAAAGGCAAAGACAAATGAACAAGACGCGATTGAACAGGGGAAACTTGCCGACCAATCTCGATTGCTCGCTGAGCAGGAAACACAAAAGACGATCCGCCAAACCTACGCATCGGACCTAAATCTAG
>CAYPZD010000004.1:0-67415 GCA_964415055.1 uncultured Verrucomicrobiota bacterium
GAAAGGTGTGTGGAATACTGAAGGCTTCCCAAAACGAAGAGCAGAATTGTTTAAGTATGCCACAAGGTTACGCAGCGGGGGCGGCACGTTCCACCTCACCAGATGGCTTCAATTCACCATTCACTATTTTAAATTCACTATTCAAAATGGGACCGCACGTTCTACCTTGAGTGTCGCGCTTTATGCGCCGGAAAGATACTCGGCGGTGATTTTGTCCAGGTGGATTTGGGCGAGGGTTTGGGTGGTTTCATCCAACGTGGAGATGGCTTGCTTCAGAGCATCCACATCGCCGGATTGTGTTTCCTTGTTTTCCCTTGCCAGCACGCTCTTAAGGGTTTCGACTTTGCCCTGGATCTCTTTCAAATACTCAGGTTCCAGTTCTTCGGCGCAGTCGGCGAGGCTTTGGGTGACGGCTGATAACAAATCATTGGCTTTGAGTTTGTTTTCGATCCAGCGTCGGGCATCCCAATCCTGCATGGCGTGTTCCACTGAGGATTCCACCATTTCAGTGACTTTATGATCGTCCACATCGATGGCGGATTTGATCTCAACGGTCTGTTCCTTGCCGGACCGGATGTCTCGGGCAAGCACGTGCAGGACACCGTTGGCGTCGATTTCAAATTGTACACCCACTCGGGGGACGCCTTTTGGCGCTTTTTCAAAGGAAACGACGAACTGACCGAGGCTCCAGTTGTCCGCTGCTTTCTCACGTTCGCCTTGCAACACATGAATCAGCATTTCCTTTTGATTGGCCACTGCCGTGGTAAAGACTTCGCCGGCCTTGGCCGGGATGGTGGAGTTGCGGGGGATCAACACATTCATCAAACCACCAAAGGTTTCAATGCCCAACGAGAGCGGTGTGACATCCAGTAAGGTCATCTGTGACATTTCACCGGTGAGAATGGCCCCCTGGATCGCCGCGCCCAGGGCCACGGCTTCATCCGGGTTTTGTCCGGTATTCAACTCCGGACCCGATGCGGTGTGAAAGGAATCTCCCAGGCGCACGTCACCGCGTGTTTCTTCAAAATCACTGCATTGAAAATATTCGCTGACCCTCTCGCGGACCAGAGGCATGCGGGTTTGACCTCCCACCAGCACCACTTGGTCCAGATCTTCTGATTGGATGCCTGCGTCACTGATGGCTCTCAGGCAGTGTTGTTTTGTGCGTTCGATGATGGGGCGTGCGATGGATTGGAGCGAATCACGGGTCAAGTCCACTTTGAAATGGAAATCCGGCGTCAGGAACGGCAATTCGACGGTGGTGGCGGTCTCGGAGGACAGGGCGATTTTGGCCTGTTCAGCCGCCTCTCGCAGGCGGGGCAGGGCTTCCTCCGATTTCGTTAAATCGATTTTTTCAGACTGGGTCCGGATGATTGACAGAAAATGGTTGAGGATTGCCTGGTCGATATCATTCCCTCCAAGACAGGTGTTCCCATGGGTGGATAAAACCCTGAACACACCCTCGTTCAACTCCAGAATGGTGATATCAAACGTGCCTCCACCCAGGTCATACACTGCGATTTTGGATTGATCCTTGAGTCGGTTCAGACCGTAAGCCAACGCTGCAGCTGTGGGTTCGTTGATGATGCGCTCCACAGTCAGACCGGCCAGACGCCCGGCTTCGATGGTCGCCTGTCTTTGAGCGTCGTTGAAATAAGCAGGTACGGTGATGACGGCGCGCTCAAACGAGCATTCCATGGCGGCTTCAGCCGCTGCCTTGAGTGATTTCAGGATTTCGGCAGAAACCGCTTCAGGTGTATGCAGGGCTTTACCCATCTGGATTTGAATGGGAGCATTCGGTGCTGCCTGAATGGAATAGTCGACTTCCTTTTCCCTGTCCGACAAATCACCGGATCTGCGTCCCATGAAACGTTTGACCGAGTAAATGGTGCGATCGGGCGCGATCGTCCGCATGCGCACCGCTTCCTCACCCACTTTCGGGGTGCTCTCATCGGACGGGTAGTGCACCACGGAAGGGGTCAGGCGTTTGGAATGAGCGTTGGCCAGGACAATGGGAAAACCAGAATCCACAACTGCCACCGCCGAATGGGTGGTTCCAAGATCTATGCCGATAATATTGCTCATATGCTTCAACTACGCCGCCAGAAGCGGGCACGACATCATGCCATGACGCCACTGAATTGCAACTATTTGCCCTTTTCAGCTGGGGGGAGGGGCGCAGTTCATTTTATAGACAAAGGAGAGCCAGGTAGACTTACAGCCAGCGCCTGACCTTGACGTTCGATTGAAAAATGGGATGGTCACCAAGGGTATTTTGCCGTAAGGTCCTAACATGACAGTTGAAGAAATTAGAGCGCTCCCGGTTACTGAAAAACTCCACATCATGGAGGTGATCTGGCAGGACTTTAGGGCTCAGTTTGAATCGTGCGACATCCCACGCCCTTTGAAGGCTCTTTTGGATGAACGGAGAGCCAGAGTTCAGGAGGGAACGGCAAAGTTGTTGGATTGGGATACTGTGAAGTCGACTATTGGGAGGCCATGATTAGCATCAGCGTTTCTGAAGATGCATTGCAAGATCTTAACGACGGTTACGTTTTCTATGAAACGCAGTCGCAGGGCCTTGGAGACTACTTTGCGACGTGTCTTCGTGCCGATATTGAGTCATTGAAAGTTTACGGCGGGATTCATCGGATTGTTTATGGCGATTACTATCAACTACTGAGTCGTGTATTTCCATATGGAGTCTTCTATACATTGGAGGATAGTCTCGTCACAATCTGGGCTGTGATTGACCTGCGTCGAGATCCTGCTTGGATCCGGGAGAGATTAATCGACTAATTTCGAACAAGGACGGTGCAGCTAATGCGGATTCCGGCGATGCTCCATTCGCATAGGTGATCTTTACGTTCGCTTGAAGACTGAAGGGCATCCATATTACCGAATCGCTGAGGGTTCCGGACTGATTGAACTGCTTGTGGCGGACCCGGAATTGGATCATCAATCACCTGCCACTGAACTATCCAGACTCAAATCGGTTCTATCGTTTGAAAGGGCGCTCGTTGTGGTTTTTCGGCATTCTGAAGATTTGTCTGTTATTTCAAGCTTGTGGGTTAAATATCATGCCAACATCGGTAGACCGTTAGAGCAATAAAGTCATATTTGCGAACAAGACGGTGGCCTTACAATCTTTGGGTAAATCTCAAAGGTGTTCTCTAACTAATTAACAAAGTAAGAGTTAAAGAAGGTTTTCGGGGAAATGCGAATCGAACAAGCGATACTGATGCTTATAAAGATAAGTAAAATACCTTGATTACTTAGGTAATGTGTCGTAGCTTGCCGTTGTGTGATAGCAAAACTGGCTATCCTTTGAATAAAAAAGCAAATAAATGAGCGCAGCTGTTGAAAATATCAGGGAATCACATTTACGGAGTGTCCTCAAGGGGATCTCGTGGCGCATCATTGCCACATTGACCACGGTGTTCATCGCATGGCGGACGACCGGGGAGGCGAAGACGGCTCTGGTTGTTGGCGCTATTGAGTTTCCGAGCAAGTTCCTGATTTATTATTTCCATGAACGTGCCTGGCAGTCGGTGCCCAGAGGACATGTTCGTCAATGGTTCAAGCGGAAAAAAGTGTGACCATAAAAAAAAGAACGGGCCATTTACGGCCCATTCTTTCTTCTGAAAGCGGTTTGACGAATAACACTACCAATCAAGCTTGTCTGGGAAAAATTCCGCGATGAGGTCTTCGTAGTAGGGTTTCAATGCCACCGGGTCTGGGGCGTTGTGGCTCTTGGTGTAGAGGTCGTATTTGTTGAAGTCCAACACCCATTTGAGCATCTCGCGATCGGTGTCATTGCAGAGATGATCGTATTGTCCTTCGCGATGCCAGGGGTAGAAGGAGTGGTAACGCAGCATGTAAAGGCCTTCGATGGGAAGGTAGGGTTTTGCGACTTGGTAGATGTATTCATCGTGTCCCCAGGAAATGTGGACATTGTCCAGCCCGCAGTTTTCTTCGTAAACTCCAAACTTGGTATTGAGTTCCGGGTTATTGCGGTCGGGGTTTTTGTCGAAGAATTCAGGAAACACGATCTTGTCCGAAAAGGCGCATCCAACCGGAAAGGTGTCTCCCACCACGGCCCATTGAGGTTCTCCGTACAGGCAAAGGATTTTGCCGAGGTCGTGGATAAACCCGCTCAAAATCATCCAACGCGGTCTGCCGTCTTTGCGAATTTCTTCTGAGGTTTGCAGCAGGTGCTGGAGCTGGGAAAGGTTGGTGTCCGGATCACTGTCATCCACCAGGGTGTTCAAATATTCCGCTGCTTCCCAGATGCCCATCTTCTTCCGGTTGAATTGGGTGAATGTTTTTTTCTTTTCCTTTACGAAGTCGTAGGTCTGCTTCGTGTGGTTTTCTTCATAGAACCTACGAACGCTCGGGCGCACGGTTTCCGCGTAGTTACGGAATTGGTCCTCTTTTTTGTTGGGATCGGTCGGGTTGAAATCAGCGGGATCTTCCTCCGCCGAACTGGTTTTCGGAGGCTCCGGGTAGCGATCCTTTACAAATTCATCCCATTCTTCCATTACCTGGTTGTCCATGGGTTCTGACGGAGTATCGGAGGGTGTGCTCATATGATTCTGATTCGGCGATGGCGTCGCGTTGTTTGATGGTTCTATGTTTCAGGGTTTGACGTGTGCGCATGCTGGTGGATTTGTCGAGCTTAGGCAATGAGATTCGTCGGTATTCCAACATTTTTTGAGCGACTTTTGGCTTTTCTTGGGACATTCTGCACCGAACGGGTCAACTGGGTGGAAACCATGGGTAAATCAGAAAAATCAAACGGTCTGGAAACCGCTCATCAGGTGGTTGAACGTTCGTGTCCTGCTTGCCGGGAGAGCCGGTCGACCGACCGATGGAAGAAGGCGGATACTTGCTTCGTGCAGTGTGTGTCCTGTGGCATGGTTTATGTCCGGAAGGTTCCTTTATCCTTTGTCAATGGTGAGTTCTATGAGGATCGAACCGAGTCGTTTTACTTGTCCGAGGACAAACTTCAGTCTGATTACGATCCGGTTCGGTTTCAGCGTGAGTGGAAGCTGTTCCGTCGTAGGGTGCCTTCCGGTCGTGTGTTGGACGTGGGATGTTCCACCGGTGGTTTTCTTAGAGGACTACCAGCCTTTGGTTCCTATGAGTTGACGGGGCTGGATGTTTCCCAGGGAGCGCTGAATCAGGCGGAACAACAGGGGATCCGGGTGGTTAGAGAACCTTTCCTGGATTGGAATCCTTCTGATTCCCGCTTTGATGCGATTACCTTTTGGGCCGTGCTGGAACATGTTGAAAAGCCGGATGCCTTCCTGCAAAAGGCTGGGAGTCTGATCCGGCCGGATGGTATCTGCATCCTCCTTGTCCCCAATCTTCACTCTCTGGCTATCCGGTGTCTGGGCAGTCGTTACCGGTATATCATGGCGGAGCATCTGAATTATTTTTCTCCCACCGCATTGCGGAAAATGGTTCAGCGGATCGGTGGATGGGGCATTGAGCAGGTGACGACCATGCATTTCAACCCGGTGGTGTTGATCAAGGACGCGCTACGTCCCAGATCCGAGGTGCCCGATGCGGAACGGGCCCGGTTGTTGAAGCGGACCAATAAACTGAAAAAGTCGCCTTTGATGGCTCCGGTGAAGACGGTTTACAACGGGTTGGAGTCCGCGCTCACCGGTTTGTTGGCGGCTGATAATCTGGTTGCGGTGCTGAGACGCCGCTCATGAATCCGCAATGGGTCCCAGAGGTTCGTTTTTCAAGCGGCGGAGATCCATGAGGACGCGTGTGATTTCCATTTGATCATCATCACTGAGTCCCTCGGATGAGAGCAGGTTCTTTTTCATCAGGATTTCGTGATCGATGTATTTGTCGCGTAACCGGCGCACCAGCTCTTCATACTGTCGATCTCTGCTTGGGATGGCTCGGGCCTCGGTCACTGCTTCGGTGATAAATCGATCCGCTCCCGCCTGGCGACATTGGGTGAGGATGGTGGCCGTTTCGGGTTTTTTGTGCTCGGCATGTGCGTCCAGTGTGGCGATCAATACTTCGCGCACCACCGGGTGACGTATCCATTGCAGGTCCAAATGTTCAAACAGCCATTCCAAAGGTTCTTCTTCTTCCTCGGTCAGGACCAGTTTCATCAGCCAGTATTCCTGCACCGGACATTCCGGCAACGGTTCCACAGGTTCCTCCGGAATGTCGATGTCTTCGATCGGAGGTCCGTCATCAAAAGCGGATGGCTCGGGTAGGGAGCGTCGGGTCTGCTTGAATTCCGCCCGAATGGAATCCACATCGACGTTGAGCAAATGGGCTGTCTTCTGGGCATAGGTGTCAATCATCACCGCATGACCCGTCTTGGTAACGGCTTTTCCCATTTCCTGAACAATGGCCATACGATCCTTGTCGGTGCCGGTCGGGTGAGCCTTCCGGAGGTGCTGCAATAGAAAGTCAAAAAATCCTTCTGCTTTGTCGACCAGTTGACGGAATGCTTCGGCTCCAAGTTCCCGGATGTAACTGTCCGGATCATGTGGCGCAGGAACGTTCGCAACCCGCAGGTTGAGTCCGGAATCGATGAGGTCATCCATGGATCGCAGGGCGGCGTTGGTTCCGGCCTGATCGGAGTCGAAACAGAGAACGATCTCATCGGCATAACGTTTAACGATCTGGGTATGCCGCTTTGTCAGAGCAGTTCCCTGGGGGGCGACCACATTTTCGATGCCGGACATGTGGCAGGCGATCAAGTCGAGCTGGCCTTCGCAAATGACGGCGGATTTCGCGTCCAGGATGGCGCGTTTTGCTTTGTCCAGTCCGTAGATGACTTCGCTCTTGCGAAAGAGCAAAGTCTCCGGTGAGTTGACATACTTGGCACCTTTCTCATCACCTTCTACGACACGACCGCTGAATCCGATGACTCTGCCTTGCGGGTCATGGATGGGAAACATCAGGCGGCCCCGAAAACGATCGTAGTAGTCCTTTCCTTCCTTTTTGGGGACGACCAGACCTGCTTTTTCGATCAGTTCCGGATCGTATTTACGACTGCGACTCCAGCGGAGTGTGTCGTCCCATGAAAGCGGGGCGTACCCCAGTTGAAACCGTTTCATGGCTTCTTCGGGCACGCCGCGTGATTTCAGGTAATCGCGTCCGGCCTGGCCTTGGGCGTCATTCAGCAGCAGGGTGTGCCAGCGATGGGACAGTTCTTCGTGAATTTTAAGCAGGATTTTTTTTGCTTCGGCCTTTTCGGCGGCCTTGGGATCCTTGACGACTTCGATGGCGATCTTGGCCCGGTCCGCCAGACGTTCGGCGGCTTCATAGAAGCTCAGGTTTTCGTATTCCCGGACAAAGGTGAAGACATCTCCACCTTTGTGGCAGCCGAAACAATGAAACGTTTGACGCTGTGGATTGACGTGGAAGCTGGGAGTCTTTTCGTTGTGAAAAGGACACCTTGCCTTGAAGGACACGCCGGCTCTTTTCAGCGGTATGTATGAAGTGATGACCTCGACGATATCGCTTGCCTGCCGGATTTGCTCCACCAATTCGGGGCCGATAAAACCGCTCATGACCGGTCAGGGGTTGGAACGTAGCCAGGAGCGTGCGGTCGAGACTTCACCCGGTGTCGGTCCGGCTTTCAGCAACTGCTGGTAGACTTCGCGCGTGCGCACCGGGCGTTGGAGCGGTCCTGAATAAAGCTCGCCCAGACGCATGAGGACAGGGCGGTCTGATGGATCGGCCTTCAGCAATGTTTCCAGTTCCCGTGCGGCATCTCGCAGATGATCCTTTTTGATGAGAGCCAACGCCAGGTTGTAACGCGAATCGCGATGCTGTGGGGAAATGGCGAGGGCGTATTCGTAAGCGGGTAATGCCTTGTCGGCGTTGCCGCCGTTCAGGGCTGCCAGGCCGAGGTTGAAATAGGCTTCGAAGAAGGAGGGGTCGGCAGAGACAGCTCGTTCGTATTGGGTGATCGCTTCTTCGAAATCCGAACGCTGGAGTGCTTTGTTGGCCCGGTCAAACAGGGGAGCCGCTACTTGTCGGTTGCCTGCAAGGGGTGCTCCGGGCAGTAAATACCGATAGGGATTGAATGTTCTTCCTTGGGGCAATGGGGTCACGCCGGGCGCAGAAGGGGGAATGATCACGGGACGCTCAATTTCCACGACGGTTTCCGGATCTTCCTTATCTTCTTCAGGCTCTCCCACATCTTCGGAAGCCTTCGTTTCTTCTTCTTTGGGAACATCTGCTTTGACGACCACATTTGTTTGTGAAGCGCTTGAAGCAGCAGGAGGCGCGTCATTTTTTACAGAGGGCTTAACCGGGGTGATTTCTTTTACCTCAGGTTGTTCCGGTGCTTCTGTTTCATTCTTAACTACCAGATTAGCTGTGTCTTCTGGGGGGGGCGATTGTGTGTTGGTATTTGGGTCGTTTTCTTCAGGCTCCTTGTTTAAAACTGTCTCGGATGGGGTGGACTGGGCATTGGACTGGCTGTCTATGGCTGCTTCAGCAGGAGATGTTTCTTTATCCTGAGTCGCCAATTCCTGGTCGTCCGTGTTTTCATCTGTCTCCTTCGTGGTTTCAGTAGGAATCTCCACTTCAGGTGTTTTCTGTTTGAAAAAGCTGGCTTCAATACTTTCCGCAATGCTTTTAGCAATGGGGACGAGTGGGGATTGGGGGGCTTTGAATGTGAATTTGCGTAAATTTTGGACGGCAAGATCAGGGCGCTGTAAGGCAGGGTGTGCGATCATGCCCTTGTTCCAGAGGGCTGGTGTATATGCTGCATCACGTTCCAGAGCGGTGTGGAAGTAGTTGTATGATTCTGTGTTGTTTCCCTTTCGCTGTTGGATCAGCCCCATGCCGTTGAATGCTTTGGCATCCTCCGGTGACTGTCTGAGCAACCTGTCGTAGATGTCCTGAGCCTCAAGTAGTTCATTCAGAGCTATATGGGCCAAAGCCTGGTAATGCAGAGCGGCGGTCGATTGGGGACGCAGCATTTGGTAGGTCTTGAACTGATTGATGGCATCATCGTAAACGCGTGTTTCAAGGCGAAGACATCCCAGGTTAAAAACCGCTTCCGCGAGATTATTGTTGATGTTATAGGCTTTGGTATAGGCATCTCTCGCCTGGGCGTATTGTCCATCCTTGTGATAAGCCAGGCCAAGATAGTTCCAAGCCCGAGCCAGTTCGGGTTTTAAGCGGGTGGTTTGTTTGAATGAACTAATGGCTTCCTTGAATTGTCCGTTATCCAGTTGCGTCTTACCTTCCAGCATGGCGTCCGCCCAGGGCGGGGTGCAGCCGGTCAGGATGACTGCCGCCATCAAGGTGAACAATATGCCGTTCACCCACCGGTGTCCGGTGGAACGGTATCGAGTTTTATTATGGATGACTGTTGGATTTGGACTCATCTCTGACGATCATTGACCCTTTGAAGGATTTACACTATCACTAAACCAGATTCAAAAGCAATGACGGAACGTGTATACAGTGCCATTTGGGCGTCTTTCAGGGCAGTGCAATGCTGGATGCATGCTGGTAGGGATGCCCTCGATGCATCGGGGCTGCGCGTCCGGTGGTGTGTCCGTGCAGTGCTTCAGGCGTTCGAATACTTCCTGTGCGCTCGTGGCCCCGCGGCAGCGGGGGCCTACCTGTTGTGGGTGCTTTTGATGCCGTTGAACGCGGGTGCTTCCGAGGTTCAATCACCGATCCACCTGCAAAAGAAGTCCCGAGTCCTGGCTGTACGCGATGAGCAGGCGGTGGATCGTTTCCAGGCCAATCCGGACGTTGTGCGCCGTATGTTCGACGATCTATTGAAAGCCTACACTTTAAAGGATGATGCGGGCGAAGCCTGGAAAGTGTTCGTTAATCCCGACGATATCGTCGGAATCAAGGTGCTTTCCGACCCGGGCAGCGTGAGTGGGACACGTCCCGCCGTGGTGGAAGCTGTTGTGAGCAGTCTTCTCGAAACTGGTTTTCCAAAACATCAGATCATCATATGGGATCGCCGCAAGGGACTGCTGGTTGCGACCGGATATGATCAATTGGCCAAAAAACTGGGAGTCGGTTATGAAGGAAGTTCGGATTATGGATATGATCCATCATCCTACTACGAGGCCGCCTTGGTGGGGAATCTTGTGTATGGGGACCATGAGTTTGGGCAAAGCGGTGAGGGGATTGGTCGTAAATCTTATGTCTCCAAACTGTTGACGCAGAAACTGACCCGCATCATTCAAATCCATCCCATGCTGAACCACTACTTGGCCGGCGTGAACGGGCACGTGATTGGCCTTGCCACGACTGGGGTGGACAATCATTTGCGTTTTACCGTGGATGAAAGCCGCTACCACGAGTCCATGGCTGAGATTTGTGCCATGCCTGAGCTATACGACAAATTGGCCTTCAACCTGGTGGATGGCCTGATTTGTCAATATCAGGGTGAGGAACGAGGTTTTCTTCAATACTCGGTCATGTTGAAAGAATTACGCATCAGTAAAGATCCGGTGGCTTTGGACATGCTTTCCCTGATGGAGATCAACCGACAACGGGTCAAGGCGGGGCTGGATCCCCATGAGTCTGCTTTCCAACTCTATCGAAACGCCGGATTGATGCAGCTGGGCGAGAGCGATCCATCCAAGATCGCTATTCAGTATGTTCGTTGAAATTCAGGGTAGGATTCTGCCGTATTCGAAGTATATTGCAGCATGACTGAACCCATCCCATATCCTTTTTGAAAACCACAAAATGAACCCGCTATTCATAGGTGTTGAAATTGGTGGAACCAAGCTACAGATCGTCTGCGGGCAATCCGATGGTGTGATCCTGGCACGAAAACGGTATCGGGTGGATCCCGGGCAAGGCGCTGCAGGCATCCGGCAGCATGTTGAGGAGGGGGTCCGAGCGTTGATGAACGAGCATTCAGGAGTGCAGGGCATTGGTGTCGGGTTCGGTGGTCCGCTGGATCGGACCACTGGTAACGTTGCCTGCTCACATCAGATCGAAGGTTGGGCCGATTTTTCTCTGAAAAACTGGTTGCAGGATCTGAGCGGGTTGCCGGCAGTGGTTGACAACGATGCCAACGTTGCCGCTTTGGGGGAAGCTTTGAAAGGGGCGGGGATAGGGTTCAATCCCGTTTTCTACGTCACCCTGGGCAGTGGTGTCGGAGGTGGCGCGGTGGTGGACAATCACATCTACCATGGGGCTCACCCGGGTGAGAGTGAAATCGGTCATCTTCGACTGGATACATCGGGTCGGATCGTGGAGGAAGTTTGCGCGGGATGGTCGGTCGATCGGCGTATCCGCGAGGCCATTTCGCAAAATCAGGATTGTTTCCTGGCTAAAGTGGTTGGTGGCCGTACGAACGGTGAAGCAACCTGTTTGAACGAAGCTTTGGACGCTGGATGTGAGGTAGCGGAGAAAATTTTTGAAGAAACAACACGCAGCCTCGCGTTTGCGCTTTCTCATGTGGTTCACCTGATGCACCCGGAGGCGATCATTCTGGGGGGCGGGTTGTCCCTGATGGGGGATCGGTTGATTCAGGGAGTTTCCGAGCAATTGCCAAACTGGATGATGAAGGTGTTCCTCCCAGCGCCTCAAATCAAACAGGCTGTATTACGGGAAGATGTCGTACCGGTGGGGGCTTTACTGATGGCAGGGCAAATGATTGCTCGATCCTGAACCGTTGGTTGTATGGTTTTTGAACCGCACCACCGCAGTCGCGGGATCTTTGAGATTTTCGCAGATTCACGCAGTTAGATATGTAAGGTGTAAATATGATCTTTTATGCATGCACCCTGTCAGCTGTCATTGCCAAGCAGACTCAAATTGTCTCATTACGAATAAAAAAAATCTGCGTAAATCTGTGAAATCTGCGGTTCAAAAAAGTAAATCCCTATCACCTGTATGTGATCGTCCGCAGGCGGAATGCATTCGTGACTTCTTTTCCCGGCAGGGCAAGCCGTTGAAACTGCATCGCGTGGATCTTTCCGAGTTGAAAGAGCGTGATGTGACCATTGATTTGGTCCGGGACGATTTGCTGCACCCCATGATCGCCGGCAACAAATGGTGGAAGCTAAAGCATGCTCTCATCCACGCAGCGGAGCAGGGGAAGAACACCTTGGTGACCTTCGGGGGTGCCTATTCCAATCACTTACTTGCCGTAGCGGGGGCTGGATACCTGTTCGGTTTCAAAACAGTGGGACTGGTGCGGGGAGATGAAACCAGAGCCCTCAATCCAGTGCTGTCCCAGGCCCAACGTTGGGGAATGCATCTGGAGGGGATTTCACGGGAACGCTATCGGCAAAAACATGATCCCGCTTTCATCACTCAACTGGAAACCCAATGGTTTCCCTGCCTCGTCCTACCTGAGGGGGGATCGGGGCCATTGGCAGTGAAGGGAACCCGGGAAATGGTTGAACGCCTTACCACACCGCACGACTATGTGTGTTGTTCGGTCGGGACAGGCGGCACCTTGGCCGGGATCGTTTCCGGTGCTCAAAAGGATGTGACCGCACTGGGCTTTTCATCATTGAAAGGAGGTGCTTTCCTTGAAAAAGAAGTCGAGCGACTCCTGGAAGGACACCCCATCGGTGCACAACATTGGTCGATAGAAACACGCTACCACTTTGGAGGCTACGCGAAATCTGATGAAACGCTACGCGCATTCTGTCAATCTTTCGAGCAAACACAAAACGTGGCCCTGGACCCTGTCTACACCGGGAAAATGATGTTCGGACTCATGGACATGGTTCGCAAGAACATATTCCCCGCCCAAACCCGCATCATCGCCTGGCACACAGGAAACTCCAAAACCTAAAAGCTAAAACCTAAATTGACACTGCTCGTCGTTCAGATACTGTTCACATGAACAGTATGACAGGTGCTTCTCCATTACAACGAACGATGGTTCATTTGGATGCGGACGCGTTTTTTGCGTCGGTGGAGCAGGCGTCTGATGCGCGGTTGCGGGGCAAGCCGGTGGCGGTGGGGGGCGAGAAACGCGGCATCATTGCGGCGGCATCGTATGAGGCCCGGAAATTCGGGATCTATACTCCGATGCCGACGGTGCAGGCGCGGAAGTTGTGTCCGAAACTGATCCTGTTGCCGGGGGATTACGAGAAATACGAACGTTTCTCCCGTTGGATGTTTTCGTATGCCTATGATTTTACGCCGGATGTGGAGATCACTTCGATCGATGAAGGTTATTTTGATCTCTCCGGAGTGCGCAAGCCGGCGTCCGAAATCGCACAGACCATTCGCAAAGCCATCGGGCAATCGTTGAAGATCACGGTCAGCGAAGGAATCGGCACGAACAAACTGATCAGCCAGATCGCGTCCAAACTGCACAAACCCGCCGCGTTTCAGGAGATCGAGAAAGGTTATGAAATCCCGTTTCTGCATCCGCTGGCCAATCACTGGCTGCCGGGGATCGGGGCCAAGACAGCCTCGCGTTTGAATGCCGCGGGTTTGGCCCGGATCGGACAGATTTCGGCGACTTCGACGGATCTGCTGCATCTGATCCTGGGAAACATCGCGCCGCGCATCCGGGAGTATGCCGACGGGGTGGATGAGCGGCCCATCGTGGCGGTATCCGCACCGGCCAAGTCGTATGGTAAACAGGAAACCTTCGGAGAAGATCAGACCGATGAGGATCGCATCGAGGCCACCTTGCGTCGGATGGCCGACACACTCATGGCCAAGGTGCGTGCGGATGGCAAATGCGTCCGGACCCTGACCGTCAAAGTGCGTTACAACGACATGATGGAGGATCAGTGCGGGGAAAGTCTGGAGGAACCCACTGATCTTGAGACCGATATTTACGGTCGCTTGGGCATTCTGTTGCGCAAGGCCTGGCGACGGCGGGTGAGTTTGCGTCTGGTGTCGCTCAAGCTGTCGAATATCTACGACAGTTTTTATCGCAGCGAACTGGCCCTCGACCGTGCTTCCGAACAACGCGAATCACGCCGTCGTCTGGCGCGCATTGTGGATGACTTGAAACGGCGTTGTGGCTCCGGTGCGATCCTGCGGGGACATGATTTCATTCTGCGGGATGCGGTCAAAGAACGTGAACAAAATCCCGGACGAGAAAATTCGGAAAAACCTCCTCGCGAGCGAACGGGCGGTGTCACAGGACGACGACAGACACGAGTGTATCCACCTTCATCGACTCCGGGGCAGGTCATGACAGATCGTGGATCCCGCTATGGAAACACGCTGGATGCGAGCCAGGGCAATCGGGTGCCGGCGCCCCGGCCCAAGCCGGTGCGTCGTCGTGTGGTGGTGCCGGTGGCGTTGAATGTCAAAAGTTATTACTCCTTTCTGAACTCGGCCTTGTCGGTGGAGGACGTCGTGCGCTTGGCCTGTGAACAACAGCAACCTGCCGTGGCCATGGTGGATCAGGGGAATCTGCATGGCGCGGTGCCGTTTTATCAATGCGCCAAAGAGCAGGGGATTCAACCGGTCATCGGGGCGGAGATCGGTGTGGATGGCGATCCCTTGCTGTTATATGTGCAGAACGAAACCGGTTACCGCAACCTGTGCCAACTGCTTTCCTCCAAAACCCCCGTCGAGCCCCCCCCGCCCGCGCCCCGGCAACGCGGACGAAAAGGCCGGAAGAAGCCGGTTCCTGATGCAGCATCGGAATCGATGGCATTGATCCGGCGTTTGAGCGGACATGGACATTGGACGCGGCATCAACTGGCTTCCGTTCCGACGGATGGTTTGATCGCGATTGGAAAGGATCCGCGGCTTCAATCTTTTTTTGAAAACCGGTTTTACCTGGGCGCTGAGCACCCCGGGGCATTGAAAAAATATGCCGGTCAACAGAGTCCCGTGGTGGCGGTGACTCCGGTGCATTATGCCTTGCCGAAGGATTATTGGAAATACGATGTGGTGCAGTCCATTCGCACCCTGACGCTGCTGAAACAGCGTCATCCCGACAAGGACCAGAGCGGGGCTTTGCATTATCCGGCCATGCACACCTGGCGGGACCTGTGGAAGGAGCATCCGGAAGTGTTCGAACGCACTCGGGAGATTGCGGAGCGTTGTCGTGATTTTCAGATGCCCTTGGGACCCCCGCAATTTCCGGATTACCGTCCGCCGGATGGTTCGTCGCCGCGATCTTTTCTGCGCAAGCTGGTGATGAAGGGGCTGGCGGAACGTTATCCGGCGTCCCGGCGCGAACGTGTGCAACGACAGGTGGAGGAGGAACTGGCGATCATTCATGATGTGGGTTACGAGGAATATTTCCTGGTGGTGTGGGATTTGTTACAGGATTGCCGGGCGGCGGGGATTCATTGGATCACGCGTGGGAGCGCGGCGGATTCGTTGGTGTGTTATTGCCTTCGGATCAGTGATGTGTGCCCGATTCGTTTCGAATTGTATTTCAAACGTTTTCTGAACAAGGACCGCATGGCCTTGCACAAGTTGCCGGACATCGATGTGGATTTTCCGCATGATCGGAAGGATGATGTGATTAACCTGATCTTCCGCAAATACGGCGAGAAATACTGTGCCGTAGTGGGGGGATTTTCGACCTACAAATCGCGCGGAGCGATGGGGGATGTCGCCAAAGTGTTGGGTGTTTCGGAATACCAGATCCGGCGGGTAACCGAGCGATTTCCCTATGCGGGCGCGCGGGACATGAGCAGCTTCATTGCGAGAAATCAGGAGTGCCGCGATCTGCCGCTCCAGGAAGAACCTTATTCGACGGCTCTGCGGATGGCGGAGTTTCTGGACGGGTTTCCGCGTTATCCGAAGATGCATCCCTGTGGCGTGGTGTTGTCCCGTCAACCGATGCATCACCTCACTCCGACCTTCAAGGCGAACAAGGGATACCCGACGACGCACTTCGACATGGATGCCGTGGAAGAGATCGGTCTGGTCAAGATGGATATCCTGGCCCAGGGCGGGTTGTCGGTGATGCGGGATGTGCGGGAGATGCTGCAGGAGCGCGGGATTCGGATGGATCTGGATCGGTGTCAATGGCGCATCATGCAGCCGGGTGATGAGACGTTGTCCGAGGCGGTGGAAGCGCCGGAGACCGATCCGTGGACGGACCCGAAGGTCTGGGCGATGATTGCCGGGGGCGGCGCGCGCGCGGTGCATCATATCGAGAGTCCGGCCATGGTGAGTCTTTGCCGGATGTGCAATGTGCGGGAGATTGACGGGTTGGTGGCCATCGTGTCAGTGATTCGTCCGGGCGCGGCCAATGAGCAGAAGAAGCTTCGTTTTACACGGCGTTATCAAAAGATGGAGGAACCGGTCTATCCGCATCCTTCGTTGGCCGATTGCCTGCGGAGTACCTTTGGTCTGGTTGTTTATGAGGAGCACATTCTGCAGATCAGCGAACGGTTTGCCGGTCTGCCTCCCGGTCGGGCGGATGTGTTGCGACGGGCTTTGAACAAGCGGAAGACGGCCACCATTGAGGAGATTCGTCGCGAGTTTTTCGCCTCGGCGGTCAAGCGCGGGCATGGAGAGGGGAAAATTCAGGAAGTGTGGGAACTGGTCAGCGGTTTCAATGGCTACGCGTTCTGCAAGGCGCACAGCACGGCTTATGGGGTGGAGGCGTATCAGTCGGCCTGGATGAAGTATTACTTTCCCGCCGAATTCATGGCGTCGGTGTTGACTCAGGGGAAGGGGTTCTATCATCCGTTGGTTTATGTGCTGGAGTGTGATCGGTTGGGGATTCCCTTGCTGCCGCCATCCATTCATGCGCCGGGGCCGGGTTATCAGGTGGAGCGTTTGGGGAATCCTGCGGAGTCCCGGCAGACATCACAACGTCATCGACTGGCGAAACGGGGCATTCGTGTGCCGTTGAGCGCGGTCAAGGGTTTGACGGAGCAGACGGTGCAACGGGTGGTCAGCGAGCGTGCGAAGGGGCGGTTTGTCTCGATGGCTGATTTCCATCGGCGGGTGTTTCCGTTGTCGGATGAGATGGAGCGATTGATCCGGGTGGGGGCGTTTGACGCGTTTGGCAAGACGCGTACGTCCCAGTTCTGGGTGTCGCAGTTTTTGTGCCGGACTTTTTCGGATCGGGAATGTCCGGACCAGGGCTGGTTGTTGCCGCCGCCGGATACCGAACGTTTGCCGAAAACCACCTTGCAGGAACCTTCATGGCAGCAGCGTCTGGAGTGGGAAAACGAGGCCCTGGGGTTTCCGGTGTCGGGGCATTTGCTGGATCTGTATCCGGAGGTGGCGTGGGAGACCTATTGTCCGGTGAAACGTCTGGGACATTACATCGGACAGGAAGTCACCACCTGCGGTTTGGTGATCGAGCAGCGGCTGCATCATCAGGTTACGGGAGAGCCCATGAAGTTCCTCACCCTGGCGGACTGGACCGGGATGGTGGAGACGGAGTTGTTTGCGCCGACGTATCGGAGCTATGGATTGGCCACGGTGCGGTATCCGGTGCTGGAGGTCAACGCCCGGGTGGAACCTTACGAGAATGGGAGAGGATTTTCCTTGCGGGTTTTAAGAGCTGGCAAGCCCCGGAAATGTTCGGGATGACTTGGTGCTTTGTTTTGGTTATTCCCAATCATGGGAGTGACCATCATGTGAAAGCACCGGACAACTTTCTATCCGTTCCGGGTTGAAAAACAAATTTTCCATTGTTTATTGCCCAACTTGACTGCGAGGAATAGTTTGGTTGTATTGTTGGGAATGTCGGCAGTGTCTGCTTTTTGAATTTTCATAGATGCTTTCGATGGTCGCGCAACTGATATTCCCGGCACAGGATCTACCAACCTCAGGCATTGGGTGGGAAGAGAAATGAATCTTAAAACCAAACAACGGATGAATCAGGCGATTTCCACCCTCTGGGTTGGAGTGCTTGGGTTGTTGTTTGCTTATCCATTTCTGTGGATGGCGATGTCGGCGTTCAAAGAGAATAATCAAATTTTTCAGCCATTGGAATTCTGGCCCTCCAGCTGGAATACGGAATTCTTCCATCAACTTACGTCAGGTGAATGGATTCCGTTTTGGAAAGTCTTGATGAACTCATTGATCATCGCTGTGGGGCAGGCCCTGGGGGCGGTCTTCATTACCTCGCTTGCCGGGTTTGTGTTTGCGAAGCACCGGTTCCGGGGGCGGGGATTCCTGTTTGTGACCTGTTTGTGTTTGATTGTATTGCCGCGTCAGATGTTGGCCGTTCCACTATTTCAGTGGATCCACAACGTGGGGCTTTATGACTCGATGTTTGGAGTGATTTTACCTGGGGTGGTGAGTGGCTTGGGTGTGTTGTATTTTACTCAGGTCTTCAAGCAGATTCCGGATCCGTACCTGGAAGCAGCCCGTATCGAAGGGGCGGGGGAATGGCGCACCTATTGGCTGGTCTTGCCCATGCTTGGTTCCTCTTTGCTGAGCTATGGTCTGATTCATTTTATCCTGGCCTGGAACGAACACCTGGTTCCCATGTTGGTCTTGAATACACCTGAACATCAAACCCTTCCTCTGGCGCTAAGCAGTCTTTATGGAAGCAGTCTGCGGTTTCCGTATGCCGTCCTCATGGCGGGTTCCTTCATGGCGATGATTCCCACCACTGTTTTCTTTTTGATCAGTTATCGACGTTTCAAGAATTCGCTTGCGAACGTTTTGAACAGCTAGTCAGAAACCATAATGATTTGCCCGGGCTGAGTAAACTAGCCCAGAATTTGATTATTTGATTATGCGTTACCAACTTGTTGTCATGAATATGTAAAAAGATGTCCGTATTTTAATTTTGTGACACTTTGTGTTTTCTTTGGGGCTGGTGTTCCACAATGATGATCCGGTGCACGGCAGTTCTCAAAAACTATGGATCGTTGTTGAGGTTAGGATCTTCGTTGGGATTTTTTGTTTCAACCTGTTTTCCGGAATCTTGCCGCTTCGCATGCATGGTGAACCTGTATCATCTCAGGATTACGTTTTTGAAAGATATCACCCGTGTGATGATATAGGTTTTGAGAATATCTACGATATAGAATTAGGGGCTGGGACCAGTGTTTGGTTTGCTTCCTGGGGGGATGGCATCGCACGTGTCGACGAAACAAGTTGGCGACATTACAGCGAAGATTCAGAATCACCACTGCCATCGAATTTCGTGAAATCAGTCACCTTTCATGCAGAAAGAAATCAACTTTGGGCAGCTACGACAAAAGGAGTCGTGGTTATTAGCGGAGACGAAGTCCAAAAAGTTCCCCTTCCAGAAAACTTTGAACCAACCTGTGTCCTGATCAATGATGATCAAACCGTCTTCATTGGATCCAGAAAGGGGCAGGTGATCAGCTCTTCACTTAGCCGGTTTGATCTGTCTGGCAAATTCAATTGGGAAACACTCCTTGAAGCAGGTCCGGGCAACTCATTCAGTGTCGATGAAATGATCGAGGGCGCCGATGGAAATATCTGGGTAGCTCGGAATCGCTCTGGAGTGGTCAGGTTATCAAGTGGTGAAACGCGCAATTTTACACCAGAAGAAACGGGGGTTAAAAGAGCTAATCAAATTATTCGCCTGTCAGATGACACGTTAATCTTAGCGGGCTCAGGTACGCCTTCGCGTTTTAAGGGAGGGCAATGGCAGCCAATATCGGCACTCGAAGCCGTTTATCGTTCCTGTGAATTGGTGGACGGTAACCTGATTTTTGGAAAATTAAACGGCAATATCATCACTCTGGACGGTTCCAAAATAGAGGTTTTATGGAATCCTGATCAATCGAATATCAGAATAAGATCCATCGTTCAGGATCACAGCGGCAGGATTTGGCTTGGAGAAAAAGGAGGCATAATCAAAGGCGCTCCGAGGCGCTAGATCAATTCCGGCTTGGCTGAAAATTACAGAGGGAGGTTTATTGGGATTGCCTGTATTTACACCGACTCACATGGTTTCCTTGCGATCAATGATCAAAACGAACTGACCAGCTACGATCCATCCACCAAACAATGGGTAACCAAAATGGCTTTGCCTGGTGCCCCTTCATTTGATCAGGAGATGATCATTGTCAACGGACTATTACGCATTTTATCGGAGGGCAAAATTTACGATGTCAATCTTGACTCCTTTCAGTTGGGCGATAGGACCCACTCTCCCACACAAACGCGGATAACCGGTTTTATTAACTATGGAAAAGAATCCATTTTCATATCCAGTATGGAAGGTTGTTTTTTGTGGGAAAATGGAAAGTGGGTAAGTTTCGGGAGCAAGGACGCAGCTTATGCCTCTTGTGTCGTACCCTTGTCTGAGCCCATTGCCATCATCAGAGAGGATGGAGTGGAGCTATGGAGAAAAGGATCATTGGTGCATTCGTGGGAGGAACCCACACGTCATGCTGACACAAAGTACTATTTTGTGGAACCGATCGATGATCATACCTCCATTGCCGGGATCCTGGGACAGGGCCTTTATTTGTTGGAGGCAGGAAAACCATATGTGGCGTTAGACAATTGCAATGGGCTTCACAGTAAACGATGCACGAGTGCTTTGAACGCCACGAATGGCGATCTTTGGGTTGGTTATGAGGGAGGAGGCGTTGCATGTCTGCGTGATGGTCGTTGGGTGGAGTTCGCCTTTGACAATGGAGTGCTCAACGAAACGGTGCTGGGAATCATTGAACATCCCTCAGGTGAAATTTGGGTGACGACGGAGGATTATGGGCTTTTCAGGTTCAACCCGGATCAAATTGCCCCTGAAACTACGATGGCCCGAGCCCCGGACAAGCTTGGGAGAAATCAAGTGGCTGTGTTTGCATTTGAGGGGCACGATGGATGGCATGAGACAAAAGAACAGGACCTGGTGTTTTCATGGAGAATTGTATCCTCTGCTGAGCCTGAGTTATCGCAATCGGGTATATGGAGTGAATATTCAGCCAATCGTTCTGTTTTGATTGAAGCGCCCGGGAAACCCGGTGCTTACACCTTTCAGGTAAGGGCCCAGGACCGGGGCTTCAACACGGATATGACTCCGGCTATTCACGAGTTCGAGGTGACTCCGCCTTTTTGGAGCACCAGTGCTTTTTTGGTTCCCATGTTGGGAATGACTGGTTTGGCTGGATTGCTTGCCATAAAAGTATTTAACAGTCACAAAAAAATTAAACATCACGTTGATGAATTGGATAAACGTGTGCAAGAGCGAACGAGCGAACTGCAATTTACATCTGAAAATTTGCTGTTGGAAAAAGAACGCCTGGAGGCAACCATTCACAGCACCGCGGATGCAATCATTGCCATTGATGAACAAGACAGAATTACCTTTTATAACCAGGCTGCTCTTTTGCTCGTCAGAGACGGACAGCAGTTGCTGAATGGGAAACCATTGCATCAAGTGTTTCAGTTTTCGGATCAGATATCTTTCCAGTCACTTGTCGGTTCGGTCGATGATACATTCAATCCCAATCCATCCGGAATGGTAACTGCAAAAGCGGGAACAGGAGGCGCGGTGGAGTTTGAGTACAATACAGGTGTGGTGAAATCCGGTTCGAAGATTATAGGTTTCGTGTTGGCTTTCAGGGATCGTTCCACCATGAAGGAATTGGAGCGTGAACGACAAAGACGCAGCAATCTGGAATCTCTTGGTTTGGTGGCGGGTGGCATTGCTCATGATTTTAATAATTTCCTTGCAGCGATTTTGGGTAATATCTCAGTTTTGGAACAAATATGTCCGGATGATGCAAAGGTGAAGAAAGCGCTGCAACAATCCCGCAGTGCCTCCATCAATGCAAAATCTTTGACCAAACAGCTGTTGACCTTCGCCAAGGGAGGGAATCCTAATCTTGAACTTGGAAATCTTGCTGAAACAGTTCGATCCTCAGCTGAGTTTTGTGTTCGTGGAACAGCTCATGAGTGTCAGTTTGACATCGATCCAGACCTTCCACTGGTTGAAATGGATGCCGGTCAAATGACCCACGTGATTCATAACATCGTTTTGAATGCTATGCAGTCCATGGATCACCATGGTGTCGTTCGAATCACCGCTTCAAAAGAACGGTTACGGAATGATGATCGTGAGCCGGAAAGAAATGTTGTTCGAGTTTCCATTGCCGATAGCGGAGAAGGCATTCCAGCGGATAAATTGGATAAGGTTTTTGATCCATACTTTACGTCCAAAACCAACGGTTCCGGGATTGGGCTTGCTGTATGCCATTCCATTGTCGAACAACACCAGGGAATCATTTCCATCAAATCCAAACCCGGTCATGGAACGGTTGTGACCATCGAACTTCCCGTCCCAGTCCAGGAGGTGTTGAATGAAGCGGAAAAGAAACAGGAATATGAGCGTCCCAGTCTTGTGAAAAAACAACATCTCAGAATCCTTGTGATGGACGATAATCCCTCCATTCTGGATTTGTTGAATCAATTTCTGGAACTTATGGGACATGAAGATGTTGGTGTGGTAAATGGAGAATTGGCTCTGCAGGAGATTCGTTCCTCACTGCACAGTTCAAATCCCATTGATGTTTGTATCCTGGATCTGACCATCCCCGGTTCTTTGGGTGGCTTGCAAGTTGCGGAAACGATACGCAAGGAAGGATTGGCTATCTACACCATTGCATCCAGCGGATATTCAGCAGATGAGATTCGACCTGAACAGAAGAACTCCGTATTTGACGACTTTCTTCATAAGCCATATACATTTGAGAAACTGGCCCATTGTCTGTCTAAAATCAATCCACAACGGCAGTAGGGCGAAAAGATTCTTAAAGTATCTATGTTGAACCAGCAAAACGAGGCCGGGGATTTATTTCATATTTGTTTACCTGGCTCCAAACCGGGTGAACGCGTTAAAATGATTTTTTGCCATATTCCTTCAGGTAAATTCCGCATGGGCCATCATCGTAGCAACCATAGTGTCGAACCTGGAACAGTTGAAAGTGTTCAGTCTTTTTGGATGGGACAGACGCCGGTGACTCAACAACAATTCAATTGCTGGAAAGCCACACTTCCGAAGGAAAAACAACCGGACTCTTCGGGGCCGAAGGACCATCCTGCAGATTTCATGAACTGGTTTCAAGCCATGGAGTTTTGTAAATGGATGATCGAGTTGTGCAAGGATCAAATGCCCGAACAGTTTGAACTGGCGTCATTACCTACTGAAGCTCAATGGGAGTATGCCTGCCGGGCGGGTTCAAATACTGAATATTGGAATGGTGATGGTGAAAAAGCATTGGATGAAGTGGGGTGGTTTGGAGAGGTTTCAAGACGTTCAGTGGCGAAGAAACGATGCAATCCATGGGGGCTTTATGATGTGCATGGAAATGTCTGGGAGTGGTGTTGGGATGGGTGGAATGATCTCATTCCCAAGAGACATAAAATTCAGCAAACGAAGAAAGAGAAGAAACTCATCGAGTTGCCACCAGAAGTTACCTCTTACCGCATATTGAAAGGTGGCTCATGTGAAGAACCTGCCAGTAAATGCCGCTCAGCCAGCCGCATAGAATCAATTGCCGAAAATTCAGCGAGTGATGGCGGTTTTCGTGTTTGTCTGGTGTCTCCTGTTTCATCGAGACAGAGCAAAATACTACATTTTACTAAATAATTTATGCCAAAAAAAGATGCATCAAGAAAATCACGACCAAATTTGAAGCGGCCCTTGAATCGGTTTTCCCTCAACTAAGGTGATTTCTTTTTCTTGGCATAACTCCGTTTGCCGAAGAGTGATGTTCCGATGCGGACGATGGTGGAGCCTTCTTCGATGGCGATCTCATAGTCGTTGCTCATGCCCATGCTGAGGACCGGGAAGGGGACACCCATGACGTCTTCACATTCCTTGCGAAGGTCGTTGAGTTGACGGAATACCGGGCGGGTTTTCTCCGGTTCCGGAGTCCAGGGTGCCATGGTCATGAATCCATGGATTTCCAGGCGGTCAAAGTCATTCAGTTCCTCTATCTGTTCGATCACCTCGGCGGGACTGAATCCGTGCTTGCTGGCTTCTCCGGATATGTTGATTTCGAGTAAAATTCTGGCTGTTCTCGCCTGTTTTTCACAGGATTCCTGAAGGGCTTCCGCGAGGCGAAAGCTGTCCACTCCATGGATCATATGGAACAGTCGTACCGCATCTCTGGCTTTATTGGTTTGAAGATGACCGATGAAGTGCCATTCAGCATTGCGTGGGCCTTGGGGGATTTTTAGTTTGGCTTCTTGAATCTTGTTCTCGCCAAAACAGGTTAATCCGTAATCTGATGCCTCATGGACGCGGTCAATCTTATGTCCTTTGCTGACTGCAAGCAGGGTTACTTCGGATGGATCGCGTTGTGCCTGCTCGCAAGCGGCTGCGATTTTCTGTTGAATGTTCGATAAATTGGTTTCCAATTCCATGGGCATTCAATTTTGCGCTGAAGGGTCTATTTGGATTCTTTGGGAGCAAGACGTTCAAAGTCGAGTTTTTCGAAGGCAGGCAGTCTCATTTTCAGGGGGCCGTATATTTCACTGGATCCGTGAATCGAATCGCCTCCGATTCGCTTAAGGAGAAACTGAATATGCCCACCTCCAACCAAGGTGGCATTGACTTCCCCTTTGCGCAAAGGGCGGACTGCATCCTGGATGCCTCCCATTTCAATCTTTTCCACCTCATCCAATGCAATGTCTGTGACGGTTTCACCCAATTGGTATTGCAGGGTATCAGCCGAAGCTCCGACCAGTTTTCCTACGAGTTTATCTCCATTTCGCAGGGTGAGCAGATCTTGTGTGGATTGCGGATGGTTTGTCGGAGGAGCTTCAAAGCGACCGTCCCATTCCCGGATTTTGATATTGCTGACGCGCAGAGCCCCCTGGCCTTGATGCACCAGGCGGATACCCTTGCCGACTCCGGCGAAGCCTCCCTGATCCACCCATCTCTTGATCAATTTGCCATTCACCAGAAGGCTGATGCTGTTGTCTGATTTATTGGTGCGAACATCAATGTGAGCTTTCTCGGATTGCCGGAAAATAGGTGTCTGGGTCATGCCCAGATATTGAAGGGGTTCCTTTTGTTTGACCATCAGGACATTGACGGCGTAGCTCGTCAGTTGAAGACTATAGAAACCTCCAAAATTCGGTTCCAGATCCTTGTCGGCGAGACTGACTGGTTGGAGGTAGTCGGTATAGAGCGCCACGGCGAGGTTGAGCGATCCTTTCCATTCCATATCGAATTCCATGCGCATCCTGTCCGGCATGCCGATGATGCGAGCGATGGAAGCCGCCTTTAAGGCATAGAAAGCGCCATTGCGATAAGCCCAGTCACCTCCGTCAAGTTCCTTGGTGGTGACCTTTCCCATGGTCCAGCCATCCAGTCCTTTGGGGCCTTCAAAGATGAATTTGGTGTCTGAATGCATGAATTCCGCCCATTGCCAGTGTTGACGGGGTATATTCAGTCGCCCGCTGAAAGGGGTGTCGATGGCTAAATAATCTGCCGTTAACCCCACCAAATCGCCGGTGTAAGTGTCACCGTTTGCCAGTTGAAGGCGTAGTCTTTCTTTGGGAATGCTGTTTTCGTTCGGGCGATCACCGAGAACAATTTCATCCAGTGATTCGGAATCAAATTCAAACGGTGTGTTGATATCGGTCCGGTTCCACAAGGTTTTGCCGGGGTATTCAAAGGTATGGAGCATTCCGGATAATTGATCTCCATTCACCAGTAGCAACATGTCCTTCGATAAGGGAGGTGTCGCGGGTTCGAGTTCGGGGACCGTTGCCAGGGGAGTCTTGGATGCCTCGGGAGCTGGTTGGGTTGTACCTGATGCAATGGGGGCGGGGGTGTTCGTTCCCAGCTCCTCAATGGTGTCCTGTGCCTGCAACCTTCCTGGGAGGATGCAACAGAGGCTAAGGGCGATGGTCCATGTTCCAATATGTATCCGCTGCTTGCTCATACTGTTGCGATTGAAGTTTAAGGTTGAACTCGATTTGTCGAATGGCCGCGCTCTTGAACTGGAGATCTCCAAAGTGCTGGCTTTCCCCAATCAAAAGATTGTCATTCCAGGAAACCAGGTTGAAAGACAGGCTGCCTCCACCGGCAAAGTGGGCGCGAATTTCCCGGGGATTATCAGGTTCGTTTTCCTCTTTGGCCGTATCGCTGTTGAAGTGGATTTGCTTGATCCGTTCCATCGGAATGCGGATGTCCCGTTCTTTGCGTAATCGAAAATGAACTTTGCGGTCCTGGATTTCCACCACATCACCCTTGGGTTTGTCGTGATTGATCAGGTAAAGCACGTCGCTTTCTGTTGTTTGATCCAGATTCAGATCGGATTCATCCGTGCCGTCCCATTCGGTAACCAGCATGTTGCTCAGGGAAAAGGATGATGCGCTGAGTTGAGAGGCGAGTGAGATGCCTTTGCCTTCCGCGACGAAGCCACGGTTATCACGGAATGTTGCGGCGAGTGTGTCGTCAATATAGACGGCAAACTTGGCTGTTTCACGGTGGGCCCGGATGCTGAAACGCGCCTGATTGCGGCCTGAGAGGTTTTCGATGCGAGTCTGACCAAGCGTGAGCACTCCGGTTCCGGGTTGAACGCGCTGGAAGGAGACGAACTGGGGGCTCAGGAAGAAGATGTAGGATCCCTGCCGGTAATCAAACCGATTGAAGGTATCCGTGAAAAGGGTCACACTCAGTTGATACGGTTGATCCCATTCCAGATCAAAGGACAGGTTGCAGGAATCGGATAAATCAAAATTTCTTCCCAACACGCCACGATTAACGATGCGTAATTGACCGTCCGCGTATGACCAACCGTTTTGCCCCTGGCCCAATTCCCATTCGCTGATGTCGTTGGGTCCCTCATACAGAACCTTGTATCCGCTCATTAGAAAGGCGATGCGTTTCAATGCCGCTCGGTCGGTCTCCAGCCGACCTCCAAACCAGGTGGTCAGGGCCACTCGTTCCTGACCGAGAAAGTCGAGGTTGCCGTAGATTAAATCGCCATTATTGAATTCAATACGGCATTCCGGCTGGATCTGACTCGACACGCTTGAACGAGGAGTTAGACGCAGTCGTGAGAGATGATCCAATTGAAATCGCACCGCATTGCTTGAAAGGGGGTGTTTCCAATGTAATCCCTCTGTATTCGATAATCCCTGTATTTCGCCGTGTAGGTCGGAACCGTCCGTCAGCTCAAGAATTTGGTCGGAAGAGAAACCGTTTTGGTTTTCCTGTCCTTGTGTGTTGATGCCAATGGATGCCATCAGCATTGCAATGGCCACCATGCAAGGTCTGGATAAGGTGAGTGAATGGGGCAGGACATCAACGTTCATAGATTGGAAGAAATCGGTAGTTTAATGCCAATGACAACAGAGAAGCCGAGGTGCTGAAAGTGGAACCGAATTGACCGTCCCAGCTTCCGTCTGAATTCTGAGCCTGCTTGAGCTCGGCGATGTTTTCCCTGTTCCATGCGTTCCATTCCTCTGGTGAGGCGTGGAAAAACGCCTGTGAGCCGTAATAGAGGAAGTAATGATAGTAACTCGAAGATTTGGTGGATCGCTTGAGAAAGGTGAAAGCCGATTGGTATGCGGCGGTTTCCTTTCGCTTGGCCAGCGCCAATACCAGGCAACCGATGGCCGTGCGGGGGCCGTTGGGGCCGGATGCGGAGGTGTAGCCGAAACCTCCATCGGTGGATTGACAGGATAAAAAGTATTCCAATCCTTTCTCAATGGCTTCCTGTGGAACCGACAAACCTGCGTTGCGTGCGGCAAAGAGTGCGACCATTTGGGCTCCGCTGACAGTGGTGTCGGCGTCTTTGCTTTCCGGTGAATAACGCCAGGCGTTTTTGGGATTGTTGGATTGACTGGTCAGAATCAGATTGATGGCGAGTTCCAGGGCAGGTCCGATACGTTCATCCACCACTGATCCGTACGCTTCCGCCAGCGCAAGGGTGGCAAATCCGTGGTTGTACATAGTCCTTCCGATGTAGCCGGTGCGTGGATTTTGTTCGGATAGGATAAAGTCCAAAGCGCGGCTGACGGTCAGGGCGTAGGGCCCGTGATTCGGATCATCGCCGTGCGCCAGAATGCTCACCAGGGTCAGTCCCACGACGCCTGGTTCCATGCCGTAAGGGCGATCGTTCCAGTTGCCGCGTTCACTTTGAGATCCCGAAAGAAACTGCAGGCCCTTGACGTAGATGCGGTCGACCTCCGTAGCGGCCAGATCAATTTGATCTGTGAACAATTGTTGAGCCTGGGGCTGTTCCATTGTGGATGGAGCAAACAGCAGCACCCAGAGCAGCAGTGGTAGATAATGTAAATGACGAAAACTCATGGGGTGCCTCCATTCTGTGTGGATGGATTGGCGGTTGCCGGAGGGGTGAGTTGTTCCAGTTTTTGGAAGTAAGCTTCAAAGGAACTGCGAAACTCGACAGGTAAATTGGCGGCCTGACCGCTGCCGCGGGACACGCTGCGCGATTCGCCTTCGTTTCCATCGTCCTTACCGCCAGGGTTGGAAGATTCCTGATTGGTATCGCCTCCGGCGGTGCTGCCTCCGCCGGTCTGACTGTTGGCCTGTTCACCCATGCCCTGACTGGCCATCATCATCTGCATCATAAAGGACATCGCCTGACTTGCGCTGGAGGAACTGCTGCTTTGTTGAGATTGTTCGTTCAGAATATTAATCAGATCGGTCAAGGCGTGAACGGAATCGGTTTCCGGCTTGACCGCTCGGTCATCGGTTTGCCCTCTGGCCAGTGCGTCGGCTGCATTCCCCATGTGAGAGTGAACCTCTTCAAAGATGGGATCCAGGAAGGGCATCGGCAGTTCGGCCCGGACATCGAGCACTTTTTCCTGCATGTCACTTTGTTGTTGGCTGAGTTCCTTTGCCTTTTCGATGGTGATTTCGGGAGCGGAGGACTGTTGTCGTTCCAGCAGCTTTGTTTGCATGCGCAGATTCAGTTCTCCTTCGCGGGTTCGCAACAAGGCCATCAACTGTTCCGTGAAATCCTGTTGCTCGCCCTCACCACCACCGCCTTCACCGCCGCCGCCACCTTCGGAATCCTGTTCAGGCTCCAGGTGCTTGGCCCAATCTTCAAATTGTTTGGCCCAGGCCGCCACTTGATCGGCTGCTTCCATGGTGATGTTTTTGAGGATGAGTTCGCGGGAGGATATCAGTCCTTCTTCGGTCTGTTTTTCTTTCATTTCTTCGCTGACCTCGCCGTAAGGCTCTTTTTGGGTGCGTTCGAAGAATCGACCGATTTCTTCCTGAAGTTCTTTGGATTGCGCTGCGGTTTCGTTCTGAGTTTCCCCGAGCTTGTCATGCAGCGCACGCCAGCGTGGGGCCAGTTCGTCAGGGAACAGGCCAATGGTGTCCTCGGCTCCTTCCATCAGGGTTGCCTCAAGTTCGGTTTCGACCCGACTCAAAGAGCGAAGCCGTTGGGCCAGAGTCAAGGCCTGCAACTGATCCAGATCCTCATTCACCATCGCTTGGAGAGCTTCAAGGCTTTCCATGATTTCCTGCTCCGTTTGCTGGGCTTCCTGCATCGCTTGCTGTGCGCTTTGGGAGGCAGAGCTCTGAGATGATTGAGAACTTTGGGAGGACTGTGAGCTTTGCGAACTCTGTGAAGCTTGGGACGCTTCGGCGGCTTCACTCAGGGATTGTGCGGCTTGTTGCATTTGTTCGTTGGCCAACTGCTGCATTTCACTGAGGGTCTTCGACCATTCGGACATGACTTCATCGGTGAACGCCGGATTGCGCATGCCTTCGCGCAAGGTTTCCATTCCCTTTCGGGCGAGTTCGGCCAGTTGGGCGGCATTCAGTTTTTGGTCGGTTGCCTGGTCTTCCAGGCGCGATGCCAGGTCTTCGGGGGAAAGATTGTCCATGTCCGCCAGAGCTTCGTCGGTTGCTCCAGCGATGGATTGTTCCAGCCGGGATACATCTTCCAGTTGAGTCAGGAGCGCTTCGAGTTCCTGACGCACACGTTCGGCATGTTCGACCGAACTGACAATGTGGATGCGGTAGACTGGGGTTTCGGTTGGCGTGCGATCCGGATAGAAATCAGTGACGAAGCCGGTCAATTCCACCACATCACCCGGAGCAACGTCATATAGGTTGGGGCTAAAATAGAAAGATACCTTGAGTTCTTGCTGGGAAGCATTCAGGGCGCCGTCCCTGAAATCGAAATTCAAAGTGTCTTCCGAGGGTTGGATGCCATTCATCGTTTCCCAGTTGATGCCAAATTCGTTGACCCCGAAGTCGTCGCGCACTTCGGTTTTGAGTTCGAGTGCTTCCGTTTCCAGAATGGCCATTTCTCGCGCCATTTCGGGGAACTGAAACGATGGTGCCTGGTCTTCTCGTTGACGGATGCTCAGGTTCCAGGGTTGTGCGTTGGTGAATCCGAATTGATCTTTCCATCCCAAACCGGCTTCGTACACGTCGGTGGATTCCATCCAGTCTGTTGAAAAACTGGCGTCTTCAATGCTTACCGGCGCCAGTTCAAGTTGTCCCCACTGGAGGTTCACTGATTGCAGTTCACGATTGATGGTTCCTTTCAGTTGCACCTTGGAACCTTTTAGCAGGTCCAGGCCCCCTGAAGTGACGTCCGAGGTTTCATCGTCGTGCTTCAGATAGTCCGGCATGCGGATGCTGGCCTGCAGCGATGCCAGGGTGGGGCGTTGCATCGGTGTGACGGTAGATTGAGCCGATCCGTCTCCCACGCTGACCTGCATGGCTGTTTCTTTGAATTGACCGGGAATCTCGAGACGAATGTGATTGTCTTCAACTTTCCCGGTGACCTCGTAGCCTGATTCCAGTTGAACGGTGACTTGATCCGGTTTCCAGAAGGAAAGGTAATTGACCTTGGCTTCCATCCAGAATGGTTCACCCCGGATGGTGAGGTGTTCCTCCGTCAACGGCTCCACCGTGACAAGTGTATAACGGGGAGTGGCTCCACCCGGGTTGATCCATCTGCTGAGGGCGTTTGAGAAAGCTCCCGGCAGGAGGACGAGCAAGATGAGGGATGCTGCGGCAAGAAGTATGGATGTGAAACCCAGTCTGCGAAGCCATGTGTGGGAGATGGCCAGGGTGAAATTGCAGTTTTTGGCATCCGCGTCCACTTGTTGGACGGCCGCTTCGTAGAGTTCCTCGGAATAATTGGTTTCGTCCGATGAGTCTTCGGTCAGCTCAACAATTCCGAGCAAACGATCACCCAGTATACGATAACGCCGCTGGACGAGTCTGGAGTAGTCCCGCAGGTTCCGTTCTGCAATCAACCATCGCCATCCCCACCAGCCAATCGCCAAACCCATGATGGTTAAAGCTCCCAGAAGCAGCACCCCGCGCACCATGCTCGGCGTGTCCTGCCATCGGTCGAGGACGAACACGCAAAGGAAAGAAAACAAACAGGCAAACACGCACCAGACACCGCAAAGCGCCAGCTCGGCACGCCAGAGCTTCGCCTTCAGTTCGGCGAATTGCCCTTGAAGTCGTTCCGGCAAATGATGCGGTTCGATGGGTTGTTTGCTGTTCACTCTCTGCATACTGCTTTAGGTGTTCCGGTTCGTCAAATATGCTTCATTGGGTTCTGGTTGAATTTCAATACTTCCAACACTATACCAATCCGAAATATTTCCTTCCGATCCAATAAATGGACATCAATCCCAACAACAATCCGCCCCACGCAGGGTGTGACCAGAGTCGAAAGCGGATTTCAATGGGTTTGGGTTCCGGGAGCACCGAGATTTGTTCGATCAGGGATTTTAATCCCGAGGTGTCCACTTTCTTGCCCCGGGAGACTCTGGTTAATTCCTCCAGAACATCTCCGCGTGCGGGTTGACCGATCTTTTCCACCACCGGACGCAACACTTCGATCCGTGTTTCCAGCTTCCGATCTTCATCCGGAGCTTGAATATCCATGACATGAATGCCGGATTCGCGTGCTTCCATGGTCGCATGAAAGACGCCCCAACCACCTTCCTCCGCTTCCATTTGAAACGTCTCCTTGCGCCCGCTGGGGTGGGTGATGGTTGCGG
The DNA here is from genome assembly GCA_964415055.1 of uncultured Verrucomicrobiota bacterium. Taxonomy (GTDB): domain Bacteria; phylum Verrucomicrobiota; class Verrucomicrobiia; order Limisphaerales; family AAA164-E04; genus AAA164-E04. The sequence continues at coordinate 31,861 of CAYPZD010000004.1, forward strand.
ACACTTTGCCTTCCTGTAGAGGATAACCGCTCCGATCCATGACACTTGCGCTAAGGTAAACCGTTTGTCCCATTTCTGGTTTTTCCGGGGTGTAGGTCAGCCGGATGCCTTCATCTTCCGAAATGTGTCTTTGATGTGCCATCCAGCGGACGACCTGACTCCAGAAGCGATAATGGTAGAGGTCCTCCACACCCCGACGCCAGCGCCAGGCGCTGTCGGTGCCCATGAACAAAACTTTGCCATTACCGAACGGTCGGATCGCGAGGAGGGGAATGCGTCCCCAATTGTTTCGGATGGAATCATGCACGGCCAGGATCTCGGAACCCGGTCTGCCTTTCTCCACGGCGGTGGACCAGTAAAAGCCGGGAAGTTGACGCCACAGTTCAGTGTTGCGTTCTGAGGAAATGTCGAACCTTGTCAGCCAATGGCCGGAACCCAGTCGGGTCAAGGCCAGTTGTGCTTCGTTTTGGAGTCCGATGCCTTCGGGACGCTCTAGATCGAATTGAACCGGGATCATTTCCTCAATCGCAGAGTCCAACCAGGTGGTGTGTCGACCGCGTCGGCCGGGCATCAGGACGAGCCCCCCTGCCTGCTGTTCGACGAGTCCGCGGATCAATTCGGCATCTTCGGCCGTTAATCCGCTTTCACCAATGCCGACGTCTCCCAGAAAAACAACGTCATAGGGGGCGATCAGGTCTTTGCTGTTGGGAAACTGGCTCAGATAATGACGTCCACCACCCATGCCGCCCTGCGGGTGAAACAACAGACAGGACATGTCCACGCCCGGGTCACGCTCCAAGGCGTTGCGGAGGTAACGGTATTCCCATCGCGGGTAGGAATCGATGACCAGCACCTTGAGGGTTTCCATGCGGATGTTGATGGAAAATTGAGCATCATTGTTGTCCGGCAATGCTTCGCCTTCCTGAACTGGCAGGGACAAGGTCAATGACCGTTCCCCGACTTTCTGTGGCGACCAGACAATGGTCTCCTGAAGATCGGTGGAAGCCGGCAGTATGATTTCCTTTTCGGCCACGATCTCGCCTTCGTCGCTGAGGGTGGCGGTGAAGGTGAAGTCTTTCTGCATGCGGTTGTGCGCGTGGAATGGAATGGAAATCTGTTCACCCATTAAACCGTAAGCCGGGGCGCTCACCGTGGATAATTCGATATCAGGCAGAGGTGTTTCGCGACCGACCTGCACCGCGAAGACCGGGACGGAGTGATTGCGATACTGAGCTCCTGCAAGAGCGGGGGAATCACCAAGATTCCAGTCGCCGTCGGAGATGAGCAAAACAGCCTTGAGATTGGATTCTCGCTGTAGCACCGATTCGAGAGCACGGTTGATGTCGGTACCTTCAACGGTGATGTCTTCGAGGTCTTCACCTTGTTCGGAAGGCGGTTCGGCAAAGGCGTCCACCATGAGTCGTGAAGTGGATTCGAGAGGTTCGAGCAGATCGGAGGCCAGCTGTTCGCTGACCCATTCCCCTCGGGAAATAACCTGGTTGGTGTGAATGACGTCGCGGGTTGTCATGCTTGCTGAGACATCGTTCAACACAACGACCGCCGGTTCTTCAGCCCATTCAACCACTTGAATGCGTTCCGGACGCAACAACGTGATCAACAGTAGCAAAATGATCAGAACGCGAAAGGCCTCCAAACCCAGGATTTGACGCGATTTTGCATTTGCCACGCATATCCTCCAGGAAAACCATAGCGCAAGCCCGCCCATGACAAGAGCCATGAGAATAAGCAGCGGAGAACTGGCAAAGGTCCAATGGCTCATGATGCGGTTCCTGCGGTTGAAGGTTGTGCTTTCTTCAGAAAGGCGGCCTGGGCTACAGTGCCCGGCCCGGTCATCATTAGCCAGCTTTCCACCAGCAGGAACAGCAACATTAGGAACACGAACACGCGCCAGACCTCACCCTGCAGTTTGGAATCTCCCTGGCCCGCTTTTTCCTGAAACATCTGAAAGTTCTGTCCTTCAAAGAGGGGGGCCACTTCCTCCTGCGTCGTGATGGTGAGATCATATTCGGATGCCGGGGTGTTGACGGCGGCCAGACGCTCTCCCAGTCGATAAACTCCGGCGTGCCAGGCCATCTGGTGTTCCGATCCTTCATCAACCGGTTGCCAACCTGCTTCCAGATCGATTTCGCTGATCTCACCGCAGGTCCAGTAAAGTGTGCTTTCCAGTCTTCGGGTTCCGTCCTGACTCATGCGTTGCAGCATGGGGAGCAGCACGGGGCCTTGGTCCAATCCAGACCAGTCTCCGATCGGGAGTGTGGTCACAAAATAGATCGAACCTTGTCCGACCTTTTGATGCACCAACAAGGGTTCGCCATCGGAAAAGGCGGCCATTACGCTGTCGCTATGCTGAATCCGGCGTCTTTTCAGCACTTCCAATTGATCCAGTGGAATACTGAAACCTTCATTGGTATCCGCCAAAGGTCCGGTATCCTTTTCCCATCTGCCAACGACAAAAGATCCAAAGTTGGGGGCGGTTTCCATATCCATCCAACGCGCGCCTGCAAAGGTGGTGTCGCTGTTATTGGGGAAATAATCCGGGAAACACACCACCACGCCGCCTTCCGTGGCAAACTGCATCAATTGGGTGGCCTGATCCCCCTTGGGGAGTTCGCCCTGCCAGGTGATCAATGAAATGTCTTTTGCTTGAAGGGTGTTTCCGGACGGGCGCGTTTTCAGTTCGGCAGGTTCGAGGTTGCCGGCGTTGATGTGTCCCGAAGCCAGAGATAGCACATTGCCAACATAAGTGTGAGCGGCAAAGGCCAGCGCCCGATGTGACAGTGCCTTGCCGAAGACGAAATGGACCGCGTTGTTTCGGGTGTTGCCGTCGGCGGGAAGGGTCAGGGTCCCCCAGCCGGCATCCTGTTCCGATCCCAGATCCCATTGATCCTGCCAGCGGACTTGCGCCGCTTCCATCGGGATTTCGACGCCGGAGGATAATCCGTTGATCGTGCGGGTCGCGATGAGTGTTTCTTCTGCGAGTTTGCTCTGAATGACATCCGTCACCAATCTCAAGGATCTGCCTTCTTCCGTTTTCGTGACTGTAAGATCGGCCAACTGCACCCCGACATCCTGTTCTGTCTGTTCGTTGACAGCGAGCAACCGGAATCTCAAGGATTGGGGAAGGTTTTCAAATTGTTTCATCAACGAACTCCAACGATCATCGGTCGGCTGCCAGTTGGAACGTTGAAGGTCGGAGGCAATCCACACTTCGGTGGTGCCCGCCTGGTTGTCGATCAGCCATTGCAGTGAGCGTTGCAACAGGGAGGGAATGTTGGCCGCTGTGTCGGTGGGTTCGGCCATGGCATGTTCCTTGAGTTCCTCCATGTTGGTAACGGTTTGGGCGGAGGAAGAGGCGCTGTCGATCAGCACGAAATGAGAATGACCGATATACGCGGTCGCGGCTTGTTCCAGTAATTCCAGCGCTTGTTCACGTCGGGACAGGGAAGTGGCCGCCAGTCTGGTTTCCATGCTTGAGGAACGGTCCAGCAAGATCAAAACCGTATCGGGCGCCGACGCGAAGGCCCATCCCATCCAGCCGCCGGAGAGGGGGCGCGCCAGGAACAAGATCAACATCAATACCGCCAAGGTGCGAAACAGCAGGATTAGGAATTGTTTGAGTTTTGCCTTGCTGACAGAGCTTCGCGAAGCGGCGACCAGAAAGCGCATGGCAGCCCATTGTTGTGTGCGATGACGCAGGCGATTCAGGAGATGGATCACCACCGGCACCAGTATCAGGGGCAATCCAAAGAGTAGTATGGGCTGGAGGAATGTCATGCGTGCTGGCTGGTCCGGTCAGATTGAATGTTCAATGCCTCCATTTAACGGAAATTCAGAGCTTTGGCCCGGTCGATCAGAAAATCCGCCAGCACTTTGTCAAAGGGTTGTGTGGTCATCACCTCGCGGTAATCGCTGTTGCATTCATGACAGCCTCGTTGCAGGGCTGACTGGAACTGTTGGAATTGTTCCAGATAAGCATCCCGCACCATGGCCGGTTCGGTGACCATGCTGAAACTGCTTTCCAAATCCGCAAAGCGAATGGGACGGTCGAAATTAAAATCCAACTCTTGTCGGTCCAGTATGTGAAAGACTCCGACATCGTGCTTTTGAAAGCGCAGGTGTTGCAGCCCGTTGATCAAGGGTTCGATGTCCGTGAAACAATCGGAGAAAATCAACACCAATGCCCGGCGTCCCGCTTTTTCGGCGAGCTCATGCAGTGTGTCCGCCAAGCCGGTCTCACCCTTGCCCTTCACTTCGGTCAAAAGATTCAACATCAATTGAAGATGGGATGGAGTGCGTTTGGGCGGGAGTTCGGTGATTACCTTGGGGCCGACTGTTACCAATCCGGCTGCGTCGCCTTGTTGGACGAGTTGGTAGGCAAGGTGGGCGATGAGCTTGATGGCGTAATCCAGTTTGCTGCTATCACCACTGGTGAAATTCATGGACCCACTGCAATCCAGCACAAAGTAACAACGCAGGTTGGTTTCCGCTTCAAATTCTTTCAGGTAATAGCGGTCGGTCCTTCCCAACACTCGCCAGTCCAGACGTCGCAGGTCGTCACCGGGAACATATTGACGGTATTCGGCGAACTCGACACTGGATCCGCGATGGGGGCTGCGATGCATCCCCGATACGGAACCTTCCATGGCAAAACGCGCCACCAATGGCTGCGCCGAGAGACGGGCTGCCACTTTGGAATCGATCAATCCACTGTGTTTGGGTTCGTTGTCTGCCATGAAATGGTTTTCGTTCCTATCCCCTATGGAATGCTAAGAGCTTCTTTGACTCCCTGGAAGGATAAGGTGGATCAAGCCTTGTCCCGTTGAAGTTGAACCAGTTGATCGATCACCGATCGACTGGTTGTGCCTTCCGCCTGAGCCTGGAAATTGGTCAGGATACGGTGGGCCAACACGGGTTCGGCAACCGCTTCCAGATCTTCCAGTCGAGCCATGTAACTGCCCTGTAGCACTGCGCGGGCCTTGGCTCCTCGAATGAGGTATTGGATCGCGCGCGGACCGGCTCCCCAGGTGACCCACTGTTTGATAAAGGCCGGGGCTTCGTCCGTGTTGGGGCGTGTCTGACGCACCATTTCCACAGCCGTATCGTAAATGTGATCCGGCACCGGCACGCGCTGAACCACGTCCTGGAATTTCAGGACTTCCTCGCCATTGATCAGTTTCTTCAATACGGGCGCAGCTTTGGCGGTTGTTTCCCGGGCAATGCGTTTCTCTTCTTCAGCTGTGGGGTAATCCACATTAATGAAGAACATGAAACGGTCTAATTGAGCTTCAGGCAGCGGGTAGGTGCCTTCCTGTTCAATCGGATTCTGGGTGGCCAACACAAAGAAGGGGGAAGGTAGTGTATAAATTCGGCCTGCTGCTGTGACGCGATGTTCCTGCATGGCCTCCAGCAGCGCCGATTGTGTTTTGGGCGGTGTTCGGTTGATTTCGTCCGCCAGGACGATGTTGGCGAATATTGGGCCCTTGGTGAACACGAAAGCGCGTTTGCCGGGCTGATCGGTCTCCTGCAGGATGTCGGTGCCGGTGATATCACTCGGCATCAGGTCCGGTGTGAACTGGATCCGACTGAAGTCCAGCGACATGACCTGTGACAGGGCGTTGATGATGGTGGTTTTGGCCAGACCTGGAACCCCCATCAGGAGCGCATGACCACGTGCAAGGATGCAGATCAGCAGGCGTTCGATGACGTCCTGTTGTCCAATGATCGCCTTGCTGAGTTCGTCGCGCATCTGTTGATACAGATCTCGCAAGTGATTAATGGCTTCCAAGTCGCCCTCACTGGGCTTGCCTACCTGGTCAAGATTTTTAGGGTCCGTGCTCATGAGATAGTGTGACTAATCAAGAGGAGGTTGAGGCGAAGGTCAATCACCGAATTTTGACCATTGACGGTTTGGGGATTTGTCCTGTTTGATTCCCTTGCAATGACGCAGAAAATTCAACGTGCCCTCATCTCCGTATCCGACAAAACAGGCCTGGTTCCTTTTGCCAGGAAACTCTCCGAAGCGGGGGTGGCCTTAATCTCCACCGGCGGTACCGCCAAAGCCATCCGTGATGCCGGGTTGGAGGTGACCGATCTCAGTGATTACACCGGTTTTCCCGAAATGCTGGACGGAAGAGTCAAAACCCTGCACCCCAAAGTGCACGGAGGTTTGCTCTACCTGCGTGAGAACGAAACCCATTGCCAGACGGTTGCTGAGCACGGTATCCAGCCCATCGACCTGGTGGTCGTTAATCTCTATCCATTTGAAGCCACCATCGCCAAACCGGATGTCACCTTGGAGGAAGCGATTGAAAATATCGATATCGGTGGTCCCTCCATGTTGCGCAGCGCCGCCAAGAATCATCAAAGCGTCACCGTGATTGTGGATCCGGCCGATTATGATAAAGTTGCTGAGCAGATCACAGAGCAGGGGGGCACCACGCTGGAGTTCCGCCGGACCCTGGCAGCGAAAGTATATGCCCGGACCGCAGCTTACGATGCGACCATTGCCAGTCATCTGACCGGTGAATTCGAAAAACTGGCCTCCGATGACGCTCAGGCAAGCGCCACACCTTCCAATATTCACCTGCACATTCCCAAAGTTCAAGAACTCAGGTATGGCGAGAATCCGCATCAGGCCGCTGCTCTTTACGGCGATTTTCAGGAGTATTTCGAGCAGTTGCATGGGAAAGCGCTTTCCTACAACAACATCCTCGATTTGACCGCTGCCCAGAGTTTGATCGCCGAATTTGACGGTCAAGCTCCGACACTGGCCATCTTGAAGCACACCAATCCCTGTGGTGTCGGGCAGGGGAGCCAATTGGCGGAAGCTTGGGAGAAAGCCTTTGCCACCGATCAACAAGCGCCATTCGGGGGCATTATCGCTTCCAATGTGGAAATGGACGGTCCTTGCGCCGAAGCCATTGCCGGGATCTTCAGTGAAGTCATCGTGGCCCCGTCCTTCAACGAAGATGCGCTCGGTATTTTGCAAAAGAAAAAGAACCTGCGATTGATCCGAACCAAACAATCCCAAATCAGTTCCGGATGGCAGGTTCGGGCGGTTGGCGCCGGTTCTTTCCTGGCACAGGCATTTGATCAGAAAATGGTGGGCCAGGAAGACCTCAAAGTGGTCACCGAACGCGCCCCCAGTGATGATGAATTGAGCGCCATGTTGTTTGGCTGGCGTGTGGTGAAGCATTTGAAATCGAATGCCATTGTTTACACCGGCAAAGATCGCACTTTGGGAGTGGGTGCGGGACAGATGAGTCGTGTGGATTCCAGTCGAATCGCGGTATGGAAAGCTGGCGAAGCCAAGCTAAGCCTTCAAGGGAGTGTGGTGTGCAGTGACGCGTTTTTCCCTTTTGCCGATGGCCTGATCGCTGCGGCGGAAGCCGGAGCAAGCGCCGCCATCCAGCCCGGCGGATCGGTTCGGGATGAAGAAGTCATCGCCGCTGCCAACGAGCGCGGTGTAGCGATGGTCTTCACCGGAAACCGGCATTTCCGACATTAAGTCCGTCATTGTCTATCGCTTCTAATTGGGCGATGATCCTGTCATGAAAACAAGCAGGATTCTTTGGTGCGCGTTTTTCCTGGTGGGCGTGCTGAATGCGACTGAGGTGATTCACTCACCTGATGGGCAGATTAAGTTATCCTTTGAATTGAAAGATGCGGGCGAGGAGAGTGGTTGTCTCGTCTATTCGGTTGATTATAAAGGCGAACCTGTATTGGTTGATTCCAAGCTTGGTTTTGAGTTGGCTGGTGGGGACTTTTTAAAATCGGGATTCGCAGTTCAAAGCCATCGTAGGCGTCATCACGATAGTTTTTGGACACCTGTCTATGGGGAGCGGAGTGTGGTGAGGGATCATTACAATCAGCTCTCGGTCTTGTTAACGCATCAGGAAGCCACCGACCCTTCGCTTGAATTGGTTTTCCGTTGTTATGACCAGGGAGTCGCTTTCCGATATCATTTGTCTCCGAGCGATTCACAGCAGCAGTTGCATATCAAAGAGGAATGGACCGAATTTTCGTTCACCGGGGATCATCCGGCCTGGTGTGTGACATCAGCTCAAGGAGTCTACTCAAAAAAATCCATCGACAGCGTGGGAGGCGGTGTGGAACGGCCCTTGACCATTGAGGTGGGTGATCAGGTGTTTGTGGCCATAGCGGAAGCCGGGTTGGTGGATTATGCACGGATGAAGCTGCGGGCGTCGAAAGAGCGGCCACACACTGTCCTGAGTGATTTGACCGGCGATGTCAGGAGCTCTCAGCCGCTCCAGACCCCCTGGCGTGTGCTCATGGTTGGGAATAGCCCGGGAGCATTGCTGGAAAACAATGATCTTCTCTTGAATCTCAACGAACCGAACGCGATTGATGATCCATCCTGGATCAAACCAGGCAAGGTCATCCGGGAAGTCACCTTGACCACACAAGGCGGCAAGGCGTGTGTGGATTTTGCAGTGGAACATCAACTGCAGTATGTGGAATTTGATGCCGGATGGTATGGGAACGAATACGATGACGCATCCGATGCCACCACGGTGACGGTGGATCCAAAACGATCTCCGGGACCATTGGATTTGCCCGAAGTGATCCGGTATGCCGAAGAACGTGGTGTCGGAATCATCTTGTATGTCAATCGGCGCGCACTGGAACGTCAGTTGGATACCTTATTGCCACTCTTTCAAAGGTGGGGGGTGAAGGGATTGAAATACGGATTCGTCAATGTCGGATCACAAGAGCATACGAGTTGGATGCACGAAGCCATTCGTAAAGCGGCGGAACACGGCCTGATGGTGGATGTGCATGATGAATACCGTCCCACCGGTTACAGCCGAACCTATCCAAACTTCATGACCCAGGAGGGAATCGGCGGCGATGAAACATCTCCGAGCAACGAACAAACCCTGACGATTTTATTCACCCGCATGCTTGCCGGGGCAGGGGATAACACGATTTGTTATTATGACGGACGGGTGGACCGCAATGCTTCGCATGCTTATCAATTGGCCAAGGCCGTGTGTTTGTATAGTCCCTGGCAGTTTTTATACTGGTATGACCGTCCCGAAGGTTCTCCCAGGCGAAAAGGCGGGGCTGGAGGACAGCAGGGAGTCATAGGAAATGAACCGGAGCTGGAATTTTACGATCGGGTGCCGACCGTTTGGGATGATACGAAAGTGCTGCAGGGACGTATCGGGGAATATGCGGTCATGGCACGACGCAGTGGTGCCGATTGGTTCATTGGTTGCATGAACAGTGGTGAAGATCGTTCCTTTGATGTCGCTTTGAACTTCCTGACGCCAGGTCAAACATATATGGCCCATGTTTATTCTGACGATGAAGATGTCCAAACCCGCACCCGCGTCCGAATCGATCGCTTTGAGGTGGATGCTTCAACGGAGCTGAAAATGAGTGTCGCCCGCCAGGGAGGACAAGCTGTCCACATCATTCCAAAGTGACAGTAGAAACCGCATCATACGAAGATTTAATCGGAACAATAAAAAACCTCCGGGTAGTCCCCGGAGGTTTTGTTTTAAGTAAAACTTTATCAGTCTACTATTACCGAAATATTCAGTTCCGCCTCAAGGCAGTTGAGTGCGCCCCATCAGATAGCGATCGCATTCCCGGGCAGCGCCACGTCCTTCGTTGATGGCCCAGACGACCAGGCTCTGGCCACGACGCATATCCCCGGCGGCAAAGACGCCTTCGATACTGGTAGTGTATTCGTTGAAGTTGGCGGCCACATTGGATCGTGCATCCGTTTCGAGACCGAGTTTCTCGACAATGGTTTGCTCCGGTCCGAGGAAGCCCATGGCGAGCAGAACAAGATCGGCTTTGATGGTGTGCTTTGAACCCTCGACGTCCTTGGGCATGAAGCGTCCGGACGTTTCATCACGCACCCATTCCACACGCACGAGTTCCAGCTCCTGAACGTCACCGTTGGCATTGCCAATGATGCGTTTGGCTGAGACCAAGTACTGTCGTGGATCATCTCCCTGAATCTCGTGAGCTTCTTGCTGGCCATAATCCACCTTGAAAGTGCGAGGCCATTCGGGCCATGGATTTTGGGGCGTACGCTCCAGAGGGGGTTTGCCGAGAATTTCGAGTTGGATGACGTTTTTACATCCATGACGGAGAGATGTGCCAACGCAATCGGTTCCGGTGTCACCACCGCCAATCACGACAACGTTCTTTCCTCTCGCGTCAATCGGAGGGCGCGTGTCGTCAAAATCATTATCGAGCAGGGATTTTGTGTTGGCAGCGAGGAATTCCATCGCGAAATGCACGCCTTTCAGGTCGCGGCCCTCAATGGGGAGATCGCGGGGATTGGTCGCTCCGCAGCACAGCACGACGGCGTCAAATTGTTTGCGAATATCCTGGATGTCATGAGTCACTCCTACGTGCGCATTCGTCACAAACTTCACGCCTTCCTGACGCATCAGGTCGACACGGCGTTCGACCACTTCGCGCTTTTCGAGCTTCATGTTGGGAATGCCATACATGAGCAATCCACCGATTCGATCAGCGCGTTCGAAGACGGTTACTTCATGACCGACTTTATTCAACTGATCCGCGCAGGACAGTCCGGAAGGACCGGAGCCGATGACGGCCACGGTTTTGCCGGTCCGCTTTGCGGGTGGTTGTGGTTGAATCCAGTTTTCTTCCCATCCGCGATCAACGATGGAGCACTCCATGTTCTTGATCGTGACCGGAGGTTCGATCACGCCCAGGCAACAGGATCCTTCGCAGGGAGCGGGGCAGACCCGTCCCGTGAATTCAGGGAAATTGTTGGTTCGGCGCAAACGATCGAGCGCGTCTTTCCAGCGACCGCGATAGACGAGATCGTTCCATTCGGGGATCAGGTTATTGATCGGACACCCGCTGGCGACACCGGCGAGGGTCATTCCCGTGTGACAATAGGGAACGCCGCAGTCCATACAGCGCGCGGCCTGGGTGGAGACTTTTTCGTCGTCGCGTTCGGCGTGAATCTCTTTCCAATCCTTGACGCGTTCCAGTGGTGGACGATCGGGGATCGGTTGACGTTGGTGTTCGAGAAATCCGGTAGGTTTACCCATGAGAAATAAAGTTTAATAATTAAAATCAGTGGCCGGCCTTCACGTTTTCTTCGAAAGCGGCCAGGATGGCTTCGTCTCCTTGGAGCCCTTTTTCTTCGGCTCGGCTGATGGCGTTGAGGACCCGTTCATAGTCTGTCGGCATGACCTTCACGAATTTGGGAAGCAATGCATCCCAGTTATCAAGGACAGTCTTTCCGCGGACGCTGCCTGTGAGAGCGACGTGACGTTCGAGTCGGGATTTCACTGCCGCAATTTCGTCTTCGGTGGATTCGATGAGCGGATATACGTTCACCATTTCCTTGTTGAGTCGGTGGCTGACGAAGTCACCCTGCTCGTCGAGGACGTAGGCGGTGCCTCCGGACATACCGGCCGCAAAATTCCGGCCTGTGGTCCCGATGCAGATCACTTCGCCACCGGTCATGTATTCGCAACCGTGGTCTCCCACGCCTTCAATCACGGCTTTGACGCCGCTGTTACGAACACAGAATCGTTCGCCGGCCATGCCCGCGATGAAGGCTTCACCTGCGGTGGCACCGTAAAAGGAAGTGTTACCGGTGATGATGTTGTCACAGGCGACAAAGGTGGATACCTTGGGCGGGTAAACAACAATTCTGCCGCCGGACAGCCCCTTGCCGCAGTAGTCGTTGGTGTCGCCCTCAACGGTCAATGTCATCCCGCGCGGACAAAATGCCCCGAGACTCTGACCTGCCGAACCGTTGAATTTCAACTGTATCGTGTCATCCGGTAATCCTTCAGCGCCGTGACGCCGTGAGATTTCCGCGCCCACGATGGTTCCCACCACTCGGTTGGTGTTCACGATCGGGAACTCACCAGTGACTTTTTCACCCCGCTCAATCGCCGGTTGACAGGCTTCGAGCAGGTGGGTGTTGTCCAGTGCGAGTTCCAATCGGTGGTCCTGTTTCATCGAGCAATAGGTGCCGACTTCGGGGCCGATCTCCGGTTTGTAAAGGATCTTGGAGTAATCAAGCCCTTTGGCCTTCCAGTGATTGATCGCATCGCGCATTTCCAATTTCTCGACCTTGCCGACCATTTCGTTGATGGTTCGGAAGCCGAGTTGGGCCATGATCTCGCGAACTTCTTCGGCGATGTAGGTCATGAAATTCACGACGGCATCCGGTGAACCTTTGAATTTTTCGCGAAGGCGTGGATCCTGTGTTGCCACACCGACCGGGCAGGTGTTTTTGTGACAAACCCGCATCATGATACAACCGAGCGTGACCAGCGGTGCTGTTGCAAACCCGAATTCCTCGGCACCGAGGAGACAGGCAATGGCTACATCGCGACCCGTCTTCAGCTGTCCGTCGGCCTCGACAACCACACGACTGCGCAGGTTGTTGATCAATAGTGTCTGGTTCGTTTCCGCCACACCGAGTTCCCACGGAGCGCCGGCATGCTGAATACTGGAGCGTGGCGAAGCGCCTGTGCCTCCGTCGTAACCGGATATCAGGATGACATCCGCCTTGGCTTTGGCAACGCCGGTGGCGATCGTGCCAACTCCAATTTCAGAAACGAGCTTCACGTTGACGCGTGCGTTGACGTTGGAGTTCTTCAGGTCGTGAATCAACTGCTGAAGATCTTCAATCGAATAGATATCGTGATGCGGCGGTGGCGAAATCAAGCCGACACCCGGAGTGGTGCCTCGTGTCTTGGCGATCGGAGGCAGCACTTTGTGTCCGGGTAATTCGCCTCCTTCACCGGGCTTGGCGCCCTGAACGATCTTGATCTGAAGTTCGTCCGAGTTGACAAGATAGTGACTGGTAACCCCGAAACGTCCTGATGCGACCTGCTTGATGGCTGATCGACGAAGATCGCCATTTTCGTCGCGGGTGAAACGATCCGGATCTTCGCCCCCTTCACCGGTGTTCGATTTGCCGCCCAGGCGGTTCATCGCGATGGCAAGTGCCTCGTGGGCTTCCCGGCTGATTGAACCGTAGGACATGGCCCCGGTCTTGAAGCGTTTGACTATCTCGGAAGCAGGCTCGACCTCTTCAATCGGTATGGATTTGGAAGGGTTGACCTTGAATTCCATGAGCCCGCGCAACGTAAACATGTCGCGCGTCTGATTGTTCACCTCTTGTGAGTATTCCTTGAAAACATTGTAGTCTCCCGCCCAGGTCGCGCTTTGCAGTTTGTGGATGACCAGCGGACTGAAGAGGTGTTTTTCACCATTGGCACGCCATTGGTAAACACCACCTGAATCAAGAGCACGATCCGTTTCGTCGCGTCCGGAGCCATAGGCGGCCTGATGACGCATCCAGACTTCTTTTGAAATTTCATCCAGATCAATCCCTTCAACCCGGGATGACGTTTTGGTGAAGTATTTGTCGATGACCGCTTCGTTGAGACCGACCGCTTCGAAAATTTGAGCGCCGCGATAGCTGGCCACGGTGGAGATTCCCATCTTGGCCATGGTTTTGGTAACGCCCTTCATGTTCGCCTTGATGAAATTGGCGCGGGCTTTCTCGGGTTTCTTGTCGATCTCACCTTCGAGTATGAGATGTTCCGCGGTTTCGAGCGCCAACCAGGGGTTGATGGCATCGCAACCATAACCGAGCAGGAGAGCGAAATGGTGCACCTCGCGGGGTTCGCCGGATTCAAGAATGATCGAGACTTTTCCGCGGACTCCTTTGCGAATCAAATGGTGATGCAGACCACCCACTGCCAGCAATGCAGGAATGGCTGCATATCGGGAACTGACACCGCGATCCGAGAGGATGATCAGGTTGACATCATCCCTGATTGCTTCTTCTGCTATTTCGAACAGATGCTCCAATGCATCGTGCAGTCCCCGGCCCCGTTGAGCTGATCGGGGTTCTTCGACAGATGAGTGGGTGGATTCCAGGCCTTCCCGGTCGGTTTGAGGATCGAAAAGGATCGGCAGCGTGGCGGATTTGAAGCCTGCTGCTTTGAAATCACGGATGCGCCCAAGCTTTTCGTTGTCAATGATCGGAGTTTCCAGCTTGATCATTCGGCAGTTCTCGGGACCCGGATTGACGAGATCGCCTTCGGAACCGAGGAAAGTCACGCTTGCCGTGATCAGTTCCTCACGAATCGGGTCGATCGCCGGATTCGTGACCTGCGCGAACAATTGCTTGAAGTAATTGTAAAGTAACTGTGGACGATTCGAGAGAACGGCCAAAGGCGCATCGTTACCCATCGCTCCCAGCGGTTGATTGCCGGTTTCGACGCTCGGTTTGATGAGCATGCGGATATCCTCAAACGTGAAGCCGAAAGCCTTCTGACGCTGTAATAACGTTTCAGGCACGAGCCCGGGCACTTCACCGATCGGAGCAGGTAGATCAGCCTCGTTGACCAGGTTTTGGTCAAGCCATTCGCCATACGGATTTTCTGAGGCGATTTTTTCCTTTAACTCGGCATCTTCCACGATACGGCCTTCGCGGGTATCAACGAGGAACATACGTCCCGGCTCGAGTCGGCCTTTTTTGATGACTTTCGCTGGGTCGACACCAGAAAGCACACCAACCTCGGAGGCCATGATCACCAGGTCATCGCTGGTGACATAATAGCGTGATGGGCGCAAGCCATTGCGATCGAGCACAGCGCCAATCTGGTGGCCATCGAGAAATGCAATCGATGCCGGACCATCCCAAGGCTCCATCATGCAGGCGTGGAACTCATAGAAATCACGCTTGGTTTGAGACATGGACTGGTGTTTTTCCCATGGTTCGGGGATCATCATCATGACCACATGCGGAAGCGACCGCCCGGTCATCATTAAAAACTCCATGCAATTGTCAAAATGCTGGGAATCGGATCCTCCTCCGGTGATGACGGGGAGCAGCTTGCTCAAATCCTTGCCGAACAAATCGCTTTTCAATTGCATCTGCCGCGCATGCATCCAGTTTTCATTACCGCGCATCGTGTTGATTTCGCCGTTATGACACATGAAGCGGAAGGGCTGGGCACGCGGCCAGCTTGGGAATGTGTTGGTGCTGAAACGGGAATGCACCAGCGCCATCGAGCTCTCCATGTCTGGATGTTGAAGATCAGGGAAGTAGTGACCGAGCTGATCGGTCGTCAGCATGCCCTTGTAAACAATGACATTGCTGGAAAGCGTGGGTATGTAAAAATAGCCGTTCCCGTCCTGACGGTAGCGAAATCGGTAGGATGTGGTGCGGCGGATCAGGTAGAGGGCGCGTTCGAAGGCATCTTGGTCTTTGGTCTCGGCACTTCGCCCGATGAAAACATGGACCATTTTCGGCTCACAGTCCTTGGAAGCCTTGCCCAAGTCTTTATTGTTGATCGGGACATCACGCCAGCCCAACAAGGTTTGACCAATCTCCCCGATGACATCTTCCATCAGCTTCTTTTCTGAAGCAGCCTGTTCTTCGTCAGGACTAAGGTAGACCAAACCAACCGCGAAATGGCCGGGTTCCGGAAGGTCGATCCCTTCTTCTTTGGCGACTGTGGCGAAGAACTTATGAGGCATGGCCATCAACATCCCGGCACCGTCTCCGGTTTGCTGATCGCATCCGCAACCGCCTCGGTGATCCAGATTTATGCACATTTCGATGGCACCCTGGACAATGGCATGGGAGGGCACTCCCTTCATATTCACAAGAAACCCGACGCCACAGGAATCATGCTCCTGAGACGGGTCATACAAACCCTGCTTCGGAGGCAGGGATGACTGAAAAGGTATATTTTGACCAATCATTGAGCTGGGTGACTTACCGTTAATCCCTACATTCTGTCAAGTACGCTCGCAATTTATCCCCCTAAAGAAAGTTGGTATTTGGTCCATATTGAACCTGGAATGGCCGGTCGGTCGTAATAAATGCAGCCATTTTACAGCATGATCTTGAGTTTTGTTTGCATGTCCTGGAGTTGACACTCTTTGGGCCACACCTCGACACAAACTTCATTTCGCTCTCGCGCGGGGAGGATGGCTGTGAGGGGATAGTTGTTCGGATGGTGTTTTCAAGGTCAAAAGCGTGAAGGAGTTGAGATATGATTTTATGGTGCGTTCAAGAATATTTGACTGTAGTCATGACTATGGTCATAATTGTTTTGTGAAATCGGTTTCCAAAAGCAAATTAAAAGCCCGGATGTTGGAATTCTTTCGGGAAGTGGAAGCGTCGGGCGAATCATTGGTCGTGACGGATCGGGGTAAGGAGGTACTGGTGATCCAGCCGGTGAGGCGATCTTCGGTCGGTCTATCTTCCGACGGGATGATCTTGAGTGAATCGACAGCAAACCTGCCTTCAGCAAAACCTCAAGCATCCGAACAGGTGCTTTTGGAAGAACTTCGAATGATGGCCACACCGGCTTCGCCGATCAGTGAATCGGAACTGATGGCTCCTTTACCCTTGGCCGATTGGGAAGTGGAGCAGGATGAGGATCGTAACCCATGGTCTTAGACACGCATACGCTTCTTTGGTGGTTGAGCAATGATCCCGCCCTTTCTGCCTTGGCGAGGGATCGCATTCAGGCCTGTCGTGAAGGGCGTGGGTATTTGATCATCAGTGGAGTTTCCTTGTGGGAGCTGGAGTGGAAACGGCGTTTGGGGAAATTGGCGCTGCCCGGTTCCGTCCGCCCTTGGTTGCCTCGATTGCGTGGGTTGCGCGGTGTCTTATTGGAAGGCATTTCTTTTGACCGTTGGGTTGCCATGGCGGAGTTGGATTGGGATCACCGGGATCCGGCGGACCGGTTGATTGCTGCCACGGCACTTGAGCATGATGTGCCTGTTCTGACCAAGGATCGCGTCTTTCATGCGGACGATTCCCCTGTTGATGCGGTTTGGTAAAACTTGTTTTCAACCCATGCCTGGTCCGGATGAATTGGATTTACAATCAGGCGATCCTGGGTGATGGAAATTTATTTAAAATATTAGCGATAATGTAGATATAGCTTCTTATTTTTTTTGAAAGTATTTCACGTTTGAGAGCGCTTTGAAATCGCTGTCCTGGGTCCAGAGGGTGGCTTGATGGATTTGAGCCGTGGCGTAAATGAGTGAATCGGCCATTGCGGTTTTATGTTGAATGCTTATTTGGGCGGCTTTTATGGAAATATCAATATCCGGGGCGATGAGCACTCCTTGTTGTAATAATTCGACCATCAATTGTGCACGTGTCGCATCAGCATGTGTCATGGTGTATTTCCATACTTCGTATATCGTGATGGTGGAAACCAACACGTTGCTCATGTCATCGATGGCTTTGAGGAATTTTCGAGCGTTCGTACCTCCGTGTGCTATTTCAATCCAAGCAGAGCTGTCCAGGCAATTTTTTTTCATGGCAGTTCTCTGTCTTGCTCACGTTCAAATGGAATATGGGCACAATCAGAAAGCAATCCGACCAACTGCTCAGGAGATAGCATAGGGGATATTTCGATGTGGCCATCCTTTTCTGTAATGGAAAGGCGTTGGCCAGGTTTTAGGTCCAGCTTATTACGGATGGCTTTTGGGATGACGATTTGATATTTGGGTGAAATAAGAGCTGTTGTCATACGTTTTATATTTAGTATGACGAAAGGTTTTTTACAATCAGTAATTGTTCAAATGAGGGCTTACTTCTTCTGATTTATCCTTTTCACCCGGATGTTGCGGTAGCGGACGTATTCGTCGGTGTGGTTGCCTCCGCCGTGGACCTGGAGGGCGATGCCGCCTTTGTCAGGGTGGCGGAGTTCGGTTTCTTTCCATTCCATGATTTTGACGCCGTTGATCCAGGTGGTGATGTGCGGTGGATTACCCACAATGCGGGCCCGGAGTTCGTTCCATTGTCCGTGTCGCCAGAAGGAGGGCCAGGCATCCGGCAGGATGGGGAACGCGACCGGGGGTTCGCCGGTTGCTTGGGTCGTGATCTCGGTGACTTTTTCTTTGAAGCTGTAGTTACGGACGTGCGGTTTTCCACCAAGTCCTTCACCGTAGATGCCCATGAGGTTGCCGCCGCTGTGATAATCGATCATGGCCTGCCAGGCTTTGCCATCTTCGGTGCTGCGGAGAAACAAGCCGCTGTCGGGGCCAAAATCGTTTTTCATTTCCAGGGCCACTTCAAAATCACTGAATTGTTCGTCGGTGATGATGATGCCTCCGTTGGCGGGGATGTCTTGTGAGCCAGTGATGGCACCGTCTTCGACAACCCATTTACCTCCGGTTTTATGATCGCTGGCGCGACTGTGTCCGGTCTTGGTGCTGACGTGCCAGCCCTTGAGGGTTTTGCCGTCGAAGATGGATTCGAAGGCTGGTTCGGCGGCTTGAGTCGCAAGGGTTGTGATGGCGCAAGCGGCCACGATGGTTCGTGATAGGATCGATTTCATGTGCTTGGGAGATTTGCATCGTATCATGCCTTTGATAGGGGCGATTTGACAATCCAGATTTGTGGGAAATGTCAAAATTGGGGCGATCCAGAGGAAAGGGGTGCCTGTTGCGCGTACGTTCAACCTTGCAGGCTTTCCTGCACCTCAACGCGCCCGCGGCCCCACAGCAGCGGGGCGCTACCTTTTTGGCTGTTCACCCTGTTTGATAGGGCTGCTGACAAAAGGGTTGCATTATCGGCCCCTGGCGTTTAACCAGAGAGCTTACTATGGCAGGTCATAACAAGTGGTCAAAAGTTAAGCATATCAAGGGCCCGGCGGACGCGAAGCGGGCAAAAATCTTTTCAAAATTGTCGCGTGAAATTTTCGTCGCCGTGAAGGAAGGCGCCAGTGAAGATCCGGATTTGAATCCGCGATTACGCATGGTACTGCTCAAGGCACGTCAGGCAAACATGCCGTCCGACAACGTGCAACGCGCCATTCAGAAAGCCACCGGCGAAGGTGGGGCGTCCACTTTTCAGGATCTGACCTATGAAATTTACGGTCCGAATGGTGTGGCCATTCTGGCTGAAATTTCCTCCGACAATAAAAATCGTACTGCCGCCGAGATACGTCATATTCTTAGTAAGAACGGTGGTTCGATCGCATCTGCCGGAGCTGTCGTGCGTCTCTTTCACCGGAAAGGGCAGATCATGATTGCCCGGGAAACAGCGGATGAGGAAAAAGTGATGGAAGTGGCTTTGGAATCCGGGGCGGAAGATTTCAACGCTGAGGAGGAGGGCTATGAGATCCTCACCGAGCCGGGTGAATTCGAGGCGGTGTTGAAGGCGGTTGAATCAGCAGGTATCAGTACGGAAACGGCTATGGTGACATGCCTTCCCAATTTGATGGCTCCCGTGCCGGCGGAGGCGGCGGATTCCATTCAGAAGTTGATTGATACATTGGAAGATCACGATGACGTCAAAGATATCTATTCCAATGCCGAATTCCCTGACGAGGCCTGAGGATTTCAAGGGTGTTGGCGCATCATGTGGGAGTTTGTGCAGGATCTGCGAAAATCCGTAAAATCTGCTGTTCCACCCTCCAATTGTTCATTGGCCTATTGTTTAGCTTTCTTGTAAGCTGGATTCATCATGAAGCATGCCTGGGCGGAACGTTGGCTCGGACGTTTGGCCGGAGCGATCGGTCGACGTCCCGGTTGGTTTGTCTATCCTCAGTTCCTGTTGTTCGGGCTCTGTATCTTTTACACCGTCACTCATCTCGGATTTAACACCAGTCGCAGTGACCTGGTGGGAGCTGAAAAGCGTTATCACCGAAATTTCCTGGAGTACAAGGAACACTTTCAGAATCAGGACGAACTCGTCACCATAGTCGAGAGTGGTGATCCAGAAAAAAATCGTGAGTTCATAGAGCGTCTTGGGAGTCGTTTAAAGACCGAACCCGAGTTGTTTCGTGATGTTTTTTTCAAAGGAGACTTTAAAAGTCTCGGCACCAAGTCGCTTCAATTGATCAAAAAAGTGGAGGATCTCAGGCGCCTGGACGACACACTTGCGGACTCATTGCCGATGATCGAGCGGTTTGCTCAGGTGACCAATTTGAATTCGATGGTTCGAAGCATTAACCGGGAATTCAGGCTTTCAGGCAAATCAAACACCAAAACGTCAACCAAAGCAGAAGATCATCCCCTTGCAAAGTCGTTACCCCTGTTGACTTCTTTGTTGAATCAGGCGCGGGCCAGTCTCCATCAGGCGAAACCCCAGGTTGCTCCCAATGTCAGTAGTCTGATGATGGGGGGCGTGGGGAGTTCAGGAAAAGAGTATCTGCAGTTTGATGAAGGTCGATTGTTTCTTGTCACGGCTCAGCCTGTTTCGGATGAAATGGAAAAGCCGGCTGTCCGCAGACTGCGGGCACTGGTGGCTGAAATTCGCTCGCAGGTGCCGGGAGTCAATGTTGGCATTACAGGCAAGTCGGTTCTGGAGTTCGACGAAATGCGTCAATCCCGATTGGACACCACCAAGGCGACCATTGTTTCGTTGTTGTTGGTCACCCTGATTTTCATATTCGGTTATCAGGAGACCGGGCGTCCCATCAAGGCAACACTTTGTCTCTTGGTTGGTTTGGGATACACCATGGGATTCACCACACTCGTCGTTGGGCATCTCAATATCCTGACCATCGCTTTTGTGCCCATGCTGGTTGGATTGGCCATTGATTTTGGGGTGCACCTGATCACTCGATATGAAGAGGAGTTGCGCTTAGGCAATGCCAATGAGGAAAGTATTCGGAACGCGCTGGTTTATACCGGCATTGGTGTGTTTACCGGATGTTTGACCACGGCGGGAGCTTTTTTGGCGATGGGGATCACCGAGTTCAAGGGGATACGGGAGATGGGCATTATTACCGGGGGTGGAATGGTGTTGTCATTGATTCCCATGATGACCATGTTGCCGGCCTTGTTGTTGAAGGGGAGGCAGAATGTCATCGATCATGATCGTGCGATCCGTGGTGAAACCAAGCGGGAACGCCTTGAACGGATTTGGTTGGACCGCCCCAAGCGTGTTCTGACACTGGCCTTCGGTTTGTGCGTGGTGGCTGCGACGCAAATTCCCAAAGTGTATTTCGATTACAATCTGTTGAATCTTCAGACCCGGGGATTGGAAGCCGTGCAGTTTGAGCATAAACTGATTCATTCCGGTGAAAAATCAGTCTTATTTGGGGCGGTTATCGCGGACTCCGTGGACGAAGCGGTGGCCTTGGAGGAGCGTGTCCGGCAACTGCCTTCGGTAGCCAGTGTGGAATCCATGGCGAGTTATGTTTCGGCCGGGAATCAGGAGAAGCTGGCGATCATTGAAACGATCCGGGATCGGGCTGCCTCGGTGAATTTGCCTTCTGCTGATCGTGGTCCGGTGAATGTCGCCGGATTGAACCAGGGGATGTCCTTTTTATCCAGTTACATCAAACTGGCCATTCAGAACATTGAAGAGAAGGGTAAAGGTATCTCGCTCAAGCCGAAACTGCTGTCACTTGGGGAATCCATTCGCCTATTCCAGCAAGACATCCGCAAGATGTCTGAGGCTGAAGCACAGGAGCGCTTGACCGTCTTTCAGGTTGAATTGTTCCATGCCATCCATGAGATGTTGGGTGGGATCACCCGGCAAGACACTCAGTCATTGCTCAAATTGCAGGATTTGCCCGATGTGCTGAAACATAGGTTTATAGGGGATGATGGAAGGTTGCTGGTGCAGGTTTATCCCAGGAGCAATGTTTGGGAACGTGCGCACCAGGAAGTGTTTTTAAAGGAGTTGAGAAGTTTGGATGAGGATGATGACAATGACCCGATCATCACGGGAACCCCTGTCCAGTTGTATGAGTATACAGAATTGCTGAAGATCAGTTACCAGGAAGCGGCATTGTATGCTTTGGGTGCCATTGTGATTCTGGTGTTTGTGCATTTCAGATCCTTGATGACAGTCCTTTTGGCTTTGGTGCCGGTGTTTGTCGGGAGTGTTTGGCTGCTGGGGTTGATGGGGTGGCTGGGGATTCCTTTTAATCCGGCGAATATCATGACCCTGCCTTTGGTTATTGGGATTGGGGTGACGAATGGTATTCATATCCTGAATCGTTTTCATGAAGAAGCGCATCCGAGTATCTTTGCCAAAAGCACAGGCAAAGCGGTTCTGGTGTCGGCATTGACCACCATGGCCGGATTTGGGAGCCTGATGCTGGCTCAGCACCAAGGGATTACAAGTTTGGGGTATGTTATGTCCATTGGGGTGGCTACTTGCATGTTGGCTGGATTGGGGTTTTTGCCGTGTTTGCTGAAGTTGAGCCATCGCTCTGCTGTATAAAAAAACCCAGCGACAGCATGGCAATACTGTCACTGGGCAGCGAGGAACCAAGGTCTAAATAGCCTCAATTAAGACAATCACAAGGAACACTTAAAAGGGGGTGAAGTCAATGATTTTTACCGCGAAATGGGAAAAAGAGCATGCGAAACACTGCTATAACGTTAACGCGTTGGTGTCGTTTGGCTGAATTTCAGGTATTTCCATAACGTTTCCTCAAAGTAATCCTCAATTGACGTCATGATAATGATGGTTATAATGACTCAAGTGACATCCAAGGGTGGCAAACAAACAAAAGAAAAGTTTCTTGAATTCATTGAAAGCAAGAAGCTGCGATTGACGTCGCAACGGATGACCATCATTGATGTCGTCTTCAGCACGGAGGAACATTTCACGGCGGAACAGTTGTTGGAATGGTCCAGAGCCAAGGATCCCTCGATATCCCGGGCCACCGTTTATCGTACGCTGCCGCTCTTAACCGAGAGTGGCCTGGTGCAGGAAATGGACTTCGGCAAGGACTACAAGTATTACGACCCGAATTACGGTGAACATCCCAACCATCATCATATCATTTGCGAGGACTGCGATCGGATTGTTGAATTTGAGAGCAAGAAAATCGATCGATTGGAAGATGAAATCACCCAGAAGCTTGGATTTGAGATGCGTTCCCAGAATCTCAGGATCACGGCCAACTGCGAATCCCTCAAAAAACATGGAAGCTGCAAGCAGAAGCATAGTTGCCGGTGAGCGGATGTTTTCGCTTTTCAAAAGATAGCTACAGGCAACCCATGCAACAACTACCAGAGGATCAGGCGGAAGCCATTGCGAAAATCAAAGAGGCTTGTCATCGCATTGCCCATGAAATGATGACCTTGCAGCCCGCCATCACAAAGTTGTCGGATGAGAAATTGCGGGCAGGGTTGTTTGAAACGGTCTATCAACTGACGGCCAATGTTGAATCTGTCAAAAAATTAGTCATTCGCCATGAAAAGGGAGACGCCAGCAAGATCCTTTAATTCGCCGATGATGACTCACAGATCCCGATCATACCTAATCCCGTGCTGACCCCAGGAATAGCCATTCTATTGATCACCGGCTTCGCGGTGATGAGTTTCCTGTTTGCCTTGGCTGAGTCGGCCTTGTTTTCATTGGGTAAATGGCACATGCAGCGACTCAAGGAAGAGTCTCCGATGGAGGCCGATTGGATTACCTTGATTTTCAAGCAACCTCATGAGGCCCTCGCCACGGTCGTTCTTGGTAATATGTTTTTCAATGCCGCCATCTGGGCCACCGGACTCTGGATGGTGCTGAAAGGCATATGGCCGGCGAGCAGCACTTTGCCGTTGTTGGCAGTCGTTATTTTGTTTGGATGTGAAGTCGTGCCGAAAGTGTTGGCGGTTCGGTTGCCGGAAAAGTGGGCGATTCGTGTGGTGCAACCCCTTCGCACACTTCAAATGGTCACGTATCCACTAAGGCGATTAACCGATCACTTGGATCATACCTTGATCCGCAAGTTAACCCCCAAATCCCTTCGGTCCGCCAATACACCCACCACCGATTCTGACTATGAAGAGCTTCTTGAGATGGGGTATCAACAAGGCACGCTCGATCAGGAAGAAAAGGAGATCATCCTTGAAATCATCGAACTGGATCAAAAATGCGCCACGGACGTCATGACGCCGCGCAGTCAGGTGGTTTGTTTGCCGTTTGAATTGCCTGTCGAAGAGATGGCCAGCGAAGCGCGCAAACATCGTCATCGTCGATTGCCATTATACAGTGAAACGCCCGATCAAGTCGTTGGGATTCTCGACACACGTTCTCTCCTGCTGCATCCGGAGGGGGATCTGTTTGAGTTCACAGAGCTCCCTTCCCTGGTGCCGGAATCGATGAATTTGCTGGAGTTATTCAAAAGCCTTCAACGGCAGAGGCGTGGTATGGCCGTCGTCGTGGATGAATTCGGATCCACAGCGGGGATTGTCACGATGGAGGATGTCATCGAAGAAATACTCGGCCCCATTCGAAATGAGGACGAGCCTGAGGAATTTGATATTGAAGAAATTTCACCTGGCAAATGGCGCGTGAACGGTTTGATGGAAATCGAAGATTTCCGGGAGCACTACCCGCAGTTGAGGGAAGTGCCTGAAGTGGACACCATGGGAGGATTGTTCACCATGCACCTCGGGTATGTGCCGGAAGGTGAAGAATCGGTCACTTTCTCCGGACTCACCATGACCTCCAAAGTGGTGGGTGAACGCCGTGTTATAGAGCTGCTGGTTCAAAAGAAAACCAAACCCAAAAAACGCAGCAAGGAAGGAACTCAACGATGATTTCGATCCTGCTCTTGATTGGTTTTGCGGCCGGGGTGGCCTTGTCCTTTCTGTTTTCAGGAATGGAGTCCGGCATCACCTGCATGAATAAACTCCGCATTCGACGCCAGGCGAAAAAGGGGGACCGGAATGCTGAAGCGTTGCTTCGTTACATGGAGGACGCCGAGTATTTCCTGTGGACGATACTGGTCGGAAATACCTTGGCCAATTTCCTCATTGTCGCTCCGTTATTGATTGGATTGAGAAAGTTGATGCAGGGCAATCCCTGGATACCTGCCCTGGTATTGATCGTGTTGTTGCTGGTCATCTATGTCTTTTGTGATTTGTTGCCAAAAATGTTATATCGAAAGTATCCCAATCGCCTGACCGTCATCTCTGTGCGGCCCTATCGGTTGTTCCACTGGATGCTGAGTCCTATCGTGGTGATTGTTTCCGGACTTGCGGATTTATTGCTGAAGCTAGGAGGAGGGAAAGTCTTGACGGGAAGGATGTTTTCGGATCGCGAGGAGATGCGGCGCGTGATGCAGGCTTCCGGGCAGAATCTCACCAGCGAGGAACGGTCGATGATTGACCGTGTGATGGAACTTCAAAACAGCACACTGACTCGCATGATGATTCCGTTGGAGAAGGTGGTTTCCATCAGCGCCGATGCAACGATTGAGGAAGCCATTGCCCAGTCCCGCGAAACCCACATTTTGCGCATGCCCGTGTTTGATGAACAGAAAGGGCGCAAGGTGTTTCTGGGTGCATTGAATCTAAAACCATTACTCTACGACTGGGAATCGAAACGTCATGACAAGGTCAGGCAGCATTTGACCGGTGTGATGCATTTGCCCGAGGACATGACGGCTGATGATGCTCTCCGTAAAATGCAGGAGGCCGGTCAACGTGTTGGTCTCGTGATGAATGCTCAAAAGCACGAAGTTGGTTGGGTGAATATTCGTGATATTCTGAAAACCGTGTTTGGTGAAGTGAATATTTGAAAACCATGGACTCTTATCAAGCCATATGGATTCTCCTGCAGGTGGCTTTCGTCTTGTTCCTGGTCACGTTGAATGGTTTTTTTGTGGCTGCGGAATTTGCATTGGTCAAAATCAGAGGTTCTCAACTCAAACCTCTGATTCAAGGAGGTAATCGTAGAGCCCGCGTCGCACATCAGGTGTTGGATCATTTGGACTCATCGCTGAGCGCCTGTCAGTTGGGTATCACGCTGGCGAGTCTGGCATTGGGATGGGTGGGGGAACCGGTGTTTGCCGGATTGCTGGAGCCTGTCATGCATGCCGCAAGTATCGAGTCTGAACATTTGCAGCATACCCTATCCTTTCTGTTCGGATTTTCAGCCATCACCTTTCTTCACATCACCGCCGGGGAACAGGCGCCCAAACTCATGGCCATCCAGCATTCCTTGCCCACATCTCTGTGGGTGGCTCGACCGTTGTGGTTCTTTCAGAAGATTACCTATCCCTTTATTTGGGGGCTCAACCATGCTTCCAATCGGATGTTGCGTTGGGTTGGAATCGAACCGGTCTCAGAACATGAACACATGCATTCGGCCGAAGAACTCCGTTTATTGATTTCTGATTCGCACCAAAAGCATGGCGGAACGGATCTCGAGGAGGAAATCATGTTCAATGCAATGGAGCTGCGTGAGCGCCTGGTGCGGGAAGTCATGCGACCTCGACCGGAAATAACCGTTTTATCCACCGATATGTCTCTGAACGATTGCCTGAACATTGCCAATAAGGAACGATACTCACGGTACCCTCTTTGCTTGGAATCCGATCCCGATCATGCCTTGGGAGTCATCCATTTCAAAGAACTGTATACCATGCGCGAGCGGCTAGAAAGTGGCGCTGATTTAAAACAGATCGCCCGTCGTATTCTGCATTTGTCTGAAACCGCTCGATTGGAAAAAGCCCTGCGATTGTTGCTGAAGCATAAATCACATTTAGCCATGGTAGTGGATGAATATGGCACCACAGTTGGAATGATCACGCTTGAAGATATTCTGGAGGAGCTGGTCGGAGAGATTCAGGATGAGTTCGATCAGGAACAACCCCTGGTGATTCGCCATGAAGACGGAAGCCTGGATGTCATGGGGCAACTGCCGCTTCATGAGTTGTCCGAATGTCTGGATACCAATATCCAGGAAGAAGGAATCAATACGGTCAGTGGATGGATTACGCATCGCCTCGGTGGATTTCCTGCGGTGGGGGATCAGGTGAAGGAGGGAGATCACATCATGGAAGTGCTCAAAGTCGAAGGCCACTTGATTGAAAGACTTCGCATTACACGAGATTCCAGGGTGAAAAAAAAGTAAGAAGCGAATTCATTCGTGTTCATACTGATTGCCAATATTAATCCCGGAAAAACCTCTGCGTCCCTGCGTCTCTAGTCCCGATTCCATCGGGACGGGCGTGAGTTATTGTGAGGAAAATAAATGCTTTATGGGAAACTCATGTGTCAACCGGCCCAGGAGTAGAAAATCCCTCAACCCAGATCCGGGCTGGCAATGGCGTATTGCATGTGGGGATTACCTGCAGATGCATTGGATCCGAGATACATCCGGGTCAAGGTTCTCTGGATCGTAAAGCCATTCTTTTCAGCCCAGCGCCTGGCTGTCAGGTTTTGGTCGGGAATGTCCCAGAAGATTCGATAATTCTGATTCTTCAGGAAGTCGCATGTTATTAATTGAATAATGTGGTGAAAGGTTTTTTCGGTTTCGGCGATGACGGGGCCTATCTGAAGGGCTTTGGCTCCGGTTCTTATGAATCCGAATCCCGAATTTAGTTCAGCAAACGAACAACTTTGTTTGGAGATTTCCCTTAGCAAATACTTTCTGGAAACACCAAAGGCAGATTGATCCAATCGAGATATTGCCTCCAGTATTGAATCTTCCAATTCTACTTTATTGTCAATGGAGTTGAGGGACGTGTGTGCCGCTGCGAGGTTGCTCCGTTCCCAACGGGAAAGAGTCCACTCGGGATTGAATCCCAGTGCTTCATACACACTTTGGCCTGCCGGGGTGGCATCAAGCTTGATGCTGGGGATGCCAAGGTTTCGAAGGTGTTCGATGCACTTCTGCAATAATACCCGTCCAATGCCTTTGCGACGATGATTTGGATGCACCAGCACCATGCCGATCCATGCCACTTTGTTGTCGTAAGTGACCGTGGTCGCTGTGCCGACCGGATTGTTTTGGCATTCAGCAAGAAAACATCCCCTGGGTTCCATTCTGAGAAACCGCTCCCAGTCAGCAGGCAATTGATTCCAACCGGCGATGCGACGCAGGGAATCCGCAAAGGGAATATCAGAGCGACCCATTGTCCGGATCTGAAGTGTATCCACACTCATGATGAAGGGAATCGCTGGATGATGAGGGATTCAATGAGAATCGTTCACTCTGGCATCTCCATCGGCCAACGCGGATGTCTTTAATTGTTTCAGCATATTGGCAACTCTTGTTGTTTCAATCCCGGCCAGGTTAAAACGTTCGCCTGGATCTTTCGTGATATGGAAGAGTTCGATGGTGTCCGAGGGTTTGCGGTTCGTTACGACCAGTTTCCAATGACCATGTCGAAGGGAACTTGCCCGCCAGTTCGGCGCCGCGCTGTAAATGAATCGTTCTGGCATTCCGGTGGTTTTTCCTTGCAGTAAATTCGACAAATCAGCGCCGTCCCATTTCAAATCTCCGGTGGAAGTGTATCCGGCGAGAGCGCAGAAAGTAGGCATCCAGTCGGTGATGTGGACAGGTGTGTCGTTTTTGCCGGAACGAATGTGCCCCGGCCATGAAACAAGTGTCGGTACTCGAGTGCCGCCTTCGTAGATGGTTCCTTTTTGCCCTCGAAGGGGAAGGTTGTTGCCGGGAAGTCGACCGTTGGGGCAGTTGTCGTCCGGATATTTAAGATCGTTGTTTTCTGCGGTGCTGCCACCGTTGTCGCTCGAGAAAATGAAAAGTGTATTCTCCCGTTTTCCAGTTTCTTCGAGTGCCTTCAACAACTTGCCGACGGAATCGTCCAGATGCATGACGCTGGCTGAATAGTGGCGACTGACTTCATCTGTGATCGATTCTGGAACGCGATTCACCCATTGAGCCGGTTCTTTTAAGGGAAGATGGACTGCCGTGTATGGAACGTAAAGAAAGAAGGGGGTATCGTCGCGCTGATGAATCCAATCCACCGCTTCCTGCGTGAGTAGATCGGTGACGTGTCCGTCTTCTTCGATCAGTTCACCATTGCGATGCCAGGTAACGGTATAATCTCCCTTTTTGTAACGATGGTTCCAGGGGCTGATGCCGCCTGCCAGTGATCCGTAAGCATGATCGAACCCATAACGGTTCGGACCCCATTCAGGTTTTGATCCCAGATGCCACTTGCCAATCAGGCAGGTGTCGTATCCACGTTCTGCGAGTGCCTTGGGTAACGTGGTGGTGTCCCAGGGGAGTCCGCGTGTGTTGATGGGAGTCGTGATGTTGAAACGACTCCAGTAACGTCCCGTGAGAAATCCGGAACGCGTCGGGCTGCAAACCGGTGCGACGTAGTGCTGAGTGAGTTCCAGGCCCTCATGTGCGAGTTGGTCCAGGTGCGGGGTGGGCGTGATGCCACCGTGAAAAGCTACGTCTCCCCAACCCAGGTCGTCTGCCAAGACAAAGACAATGTTGGGTGGCGCCGCATAGAGCCAGGTCAGTGAGGCAAGAATCGTTGTACAGATGATCAGCAGTTTTTTCATGGAATGGTCAGGTGATATCTCCATTCTTACACCAATTTTGACAAAACGACAACGGTGGATCCGTGGCTTGTCAGGTCCATATTTGTCGATCGAGTTCTCTGAATTGAATGGCTTCCATGATGTGTTCCGATGTGATGTTTTCCCTTCCGGCCAGATCGGCGATGGTGCGTGCGACTTTGAGGATGCGGTCATATGCCCGGGCGCTTAGTCCAACATGCGACATGGCTTGTTTCATGAGTTCCAACGATGCCTCATCCAATACACAACATTCCTTCAGTGCCCGGGGTGTCATGCTGGCGTTGCATGAAATGTGGTGTTTCCCGGCGAATCGGTTGAGTTGAATATTGCGCGCCTGGATCACCCTGTGGCGGATTGTTTCGGAGTTTTCGCCTGATTGCATGCCCGAGATTTTATCAAATGGCACGCTGGGGACTTCGATGTGCAGATCGATTCGGTCCAGCAGAGGACCTGAGATCCGGCCCAGATAGTTTTGGATTTCCCGGGGACTGCATCTGCTTTCGTCGGGCATTTTGCCATCGGGTGTCGGATTCATGGCGGCGATCAACATGAATCGGGCGGGGAAGGTAACCGTGCCCGCAGCGCGTGAAATGGTCACTTTACCTTCTTCCAGTGGCTGTCGAAGTGTTTCCAACACGCTGCGCCGGAATTCCGGCAGTTCGTCCAGAAAGAGCACTCCGTTATGTGAAAGGGAAATTTCTCCGGGTGAAGGATGGACGTTACCCCCCAAAAGACCGGCATCGCTTGCGGTGTGATGGGGCGTGCGAAAGGGGCGGTGGGTGACCAATGCCTGACCGGGCTCCAAAAGCCCGACAATACTGTGGATCTTGGTGGTCTCCAACGCCTCGTTGAGCGTCAAAGGCGGGAGGATGCCGGGAATCCGTTTGGCCAACATGGATTTCCCGGTTCCAGGAGGTCCAATCAGCAGCACGTTATGTCCTCCAGCCGCCGCAATTTCGAGGGCTCGTTTGACGGATTCCTGACCTTTGACATCACAAAAGTCCAGTCCTGGATCGATAGTTTTCCCGAGGAGCGTATCAAGATCCACCCGGCAAGGCGGGATGACCACTTCTTCTTCCAGAAAATAAACGGCTTCACGCAGGTTTTGGACAGGGATGACCTCGATGCCCTGGACGACGGCTGCTTCGTGTGCGTTTTCGATTGGCACGATGATGCCGCGCTTGCCTTCCGCTTTGGCGCGCAGTGCAATGGGTAGAATGCCTTTCACGGGCCGGACGGCGCCGGTCAAGGCCAGTTCGCCCACGATCATGTATTGAGGGAGCAAATTGGATTCCATCTGCTCACTGGCTGCCAGGATGCCCATTGCGATGGGGAGATCGAAGCTGGGGCCCTCTTTTTTGAGGTCCGCCGGAGCAAGGTTGATGGTGGTGCGTCCCTGGGGAAAGCGGTATCCGCTGTTTGACATGGACGATCCCACCCGGTCGCGGGATTCGCGCACGGCTGCATCCGGAAGGCCGACGATCACGACACACGAGTCGCTGTAGCCGACGTGCACTTCCACTTCTACTTTAAAAGCCTCGATTCCACGAACCGAAGCCGCATCTATTTTTGCCAACATATTGTCTGCCTTAAAACGTTTGATTGTTTTCAGGCGATCCCGATCACAGATATGCAGGCTCTTCTTTCGCAGTGCGAATGGGGTGCAAAACCAACATGCAGGTTTCGTTCAAGGACATCAATTCGAAAATTCAACGTTGAGTTTGAGCGGACGCCCCTTATAAAGACCCCCTGTGTCATTGAATCAACAGAGTAACCTGAATGCCTCGACTTTGTATGCGGCCGTGTATGGACATCCGATCCGGCACTCCGCTTCGCCTGCCATGCAGAACGCCGGAATCACCGATATGGGATTGAACTGGCGTTATCTGGCCTTTGACGTGGCGCCGGAACAATTGGATGTGGCGCTGGCAGGGGCCCGTTCCATGCGATTTGTCGGCCTGAACCTGACTGTTCCCCACAAATTGCTGGCCCTGGACTGGGTGGATGAGGTGGATCCTGCCGCCAGGGAATGGGGAGCTGTCAATACGATCCGGTTCGAGGGGCAGTCTGGTGATGGTGAATGGATTCCTATCGGGCAGGCGGCTGACCCCACAGTATTTGAAACCATCCGCAGCGTCGGGTTCAACACGGATGCGGATGCGATTCTGCGTTCCATCAAGGAAGATCTCGAAATGGGACTCAAGGGAACCAAATGTGTCTTGCTGGGAGCAGGCGGGGCGGGGCGGGTGGCTGCTTTGAAGTTGGCGTCGGCAAAAGTCAGTCGACTGTATCTGATCAACCGAACGCGTTCCAAATCCGAAGCGGTCGCCAGGGATATTCAGACCAAGTATCCGGAGGTGGAAGTCGTATTGGGCTATCCGAAGCAGGGAGAATCCATAGACCTTCTCCTGAATGCCACTTCTCTGGGGCTCAAAACCAGTGACGATCTGCCCGTGGATTTGGAAGCGATGAATCTGCGAAATGTCAACAGTGTCTACGACATGATTTATCAACCCGCTGAAACGGCCCTGCTCCAGGCGGCCCTCTCTTCTGGATGTCGAACTGCCAACGGCCTCGGGATGCTTCTGTATCAAGGCACTGCCGCGTTGGAAATATGGACCGGAAAACCGGCTCCGACTGAGGTGATGCGCGAGGCACTTCATGCTCATGTTTATGGGAAACCTTTGCTAGGTTGAGGTGTTGGAATCCTTGAATCATGAATGCGTTACTTGATCCCGAACGTTGGCAATACGTGCCGTTCCATTTCTGGTCGGTTGCCTGGTTCATTCTGGGCAGCATGGTGGGGAGTTTCCTGAATGTTTGCATTCACCGGATGCCCCGGGATTTGAGTGTCATTCACCCACCTTCCCATTGCCCCCACTGCGAATACCGGATTCCATGGTATCTCAACATGCCCCTGATCACATGGCTGGTTCTGCGTGGAAGCTGTGCGCAGTGCAAAGCTCCCATCAGCTTTCGGTATTTCGCGGTGGAGCTTTTGACTGGATTACTTTTCCTTGGAACGTGGATGGTCATGGGGCCGGTGTCCACGGGGCTTGCGCTGGCCTACGCAACGATCCTTTCCGGGTTCGTCGTCGCGACGTTAATCGATTTCGAACATTTCATCATTCCCGATCAAATCACCTTGGGTGGAATCGGTGCCGGACTGGTGTTTTCCCTGGCGGTACCGGCTTTACACAATGCTCCGGATCGATTGACCTCGGTTGAACGCAGTGCTCTGGGCGGCGTTGTAGGTTTCCTGTTGGTTTATGCCATTGTGCGACTTGGGAAACTGATGTTTGGGAAAATGCACATCGAACTACCCGAATCCGCCAAATTGATATTTACCGAAACCTCCTTGGTCCTGCCTGACGAGGAAGTGCCTTATGAGGAATTGTTTTATCGAAAATCAGATTGTATTCGATTCGAAGCCGATCGTCTGGAACTGGTGGATCGTTGTTATGCCGGAGTGAAGGTGAGCCTTTCTCAGAAGAAATTGATCATCGGGGAGGATGTCTTAGCCCCGGAAGAGGTGCCACATATGGAGGCGGTTTGCCACGCCATCTCCTTGCCGCGGGAAGCGATGGGATTTGGGGACGTCAAATTCATGGGGGCAATCGGCGCGTTTCTCGGGTGGCATTCCACCTTCTTTTCGCTGATGATCAGTTCCATGATTGGCGCAGCCATCGGGGTGTCGCTGATCTTGATTGGAAAACGTGACTGGTCCAGCCGACTACCCTACGGGCCTTACATTGCTCTCGCTGCTGTTATCTGGATGTTCATGCCTGACGCCTGGCGCGAGGTCTGGGGGGGGCAACTGGATATGATGGCGGATACCATCACCGACGCGGTGCGCTCCAATTGAACGGGCAAATGCAATGTGCCGAATGATCCCGGGTAAGGTGGAGGATTGGTTTTAGGCATTGAACGCGATAGCACGACGCTCTAGGGTTGCAGGAATCATGAGTGACTTACAATAGCGAGCAACCGGGATTTCGTTTCGTTCCCAGATAAACTTTGAAAGATCCGAAAACGTCATGAACCTGCTTTTTCCACATCATGCTCAGAGATGCTCCAAACGCCCTCTGGAGTGCGGTGTGCAGCACCGCTCTGGATTCAATCCATTTTCACCAGATCATCCCCAATTTACAAGCAACAGGCATAAGCTTGAAATGCTGTCTCGTCTCCCCAAGTTTTCCCGGAGAACTCGGAGGATTGTCGCGTGTTCGGACGGCATTCAAAGTCCCGATAGATCAAGATACTCCATTGTAGCGCCAGGACTTTGGTCAGTGATGGTCTCCTTGTTATTATTCTTCGGCCTGAACTTTGCTCAGGCGGCCGGGAGTGAGACAGATTTAGCAAAGAGTGCCATGTCGGTGTTCAGAGATTCCTGTTTATCCTGTCATAACACGGAAAAGGCAAAAGGCGGGTTGATCATGGAGACTCGCGAGGCGCTCATACGGGGCAGCGACTCGGGAGAGGTCGTGGTGGATGGCAAACCGGAGGAAAGTTATCTGCTCGAAACGCTGACAGATCCGGGCGATGCCCACATGCCTCCCAAAAAGCAACTGGAAGAGACAAGCATTGCGCAATTATCAGCATGGATTGAAATCGGCATGCCATGGGACAAGGAAACGTTGCAGAAATTACCCGATTTACAACCCCAGGAATGGGAACTTCAGAAACTGCCGAACAGTTACCGTCCGGTGCTGGCCATGGCTGCAAATGATACCAGGGATAGGATGCTTTCGTCTCAGGGTTCTGAATTGATCGTGACGCGTTTGGTCGATGACAAGCTGGAGCAGGTTCGACTTCCCACTGCCCACAAAGAATCTGTTCGGGCGGTCGCGGTGACTCCTGATGGGACGCAATGGGTGTCCGGTGGTTTTGGCCGTTTGATCTTTTGGGATGTTGAAACGCAGGAGATCATCAGGGAATGGTCTGAGGGGTTGAAAGGGCAGATCAATGCCATCACCTTCACGCGAGATGGTTCACGCATGTTGGTCGCTGAGGGGATTCCCGGACTATACGGAAACATTCACGTTTATTCCGGTTTAGAAGCCCCCCCCGAGCGAACCTGGCAAGCTCACGCTGATGAAGTGTTTGATATTCAGGAATCGCATGATGGCAGCTATTGGATGACGGCTTCTGCCGATCACACTGTTCGTATCTGGGAATCCGATTCAGGTATCGAACAGGATTGGTTGGAGGGGCACAGCGCTCCGGTGATGGCCCTCGTAATGAATGGAGAAGGTTCTTTGCTGATTTCAGCCGGATCCGACAATGCCTTGAAAGTATGGGATATGAAATCCAGAGAACGACTCTTTGATTTAGGAAGGCGGCCCCAATACAGCTTTCTGGATGTTTGCTGGGAACCCGAGAAATCGCAGTTGTTTGCCATCAATCAAAAAGGGGATCTTTACCGCTACCTGGAGTTGAAGGAGCATACCGGGGCTCAGTCATCCAGTACAGGGAGCGAAAAAGTGATGGCTCGAACCAAGAAACCGCTGTCCTGCCTGACTTATTGGGCGAGTCAAAAGAGCCTTGTTGTGGGGACGTTTGAAGGTGAACTGCAGGCTTTCGACCTGAACGGCAAAACCAAATGGACGCTGCCATCCTATGATTCGGGGCCGAATGATTTGGTGTCCCGCTGATTCCGAGATCGACAAGCCATAAGATTTAAGTTACTCAGCAGTCATGCGTATTTTATTCCTGAATGGACCTAACCTGAACATGCTGGGCTTGAGAGAGCCCGGCATCTATGGTTCGAAAACGTTGGGGGACATCGGCGATACACTCCGGGAACGTGCCAAGGAAACCGGTGTGGAGATAAATTTCAGGCAATCCAACCACGAGGGGGAACTTGTAACCTGGATCCAGGATGCGCGCGGGCAATTCGATTTCATCGTTCTCAACGCCGGAGCTTACACGCACACCAGTATCGCCCTGCGTGATGCCATCTCTGCGGCGGAGGTGCCGACCCTTGAAATCCATCTTTCGAATATTCACTCCCGCGAATCCTTCAGGCACCAATCCATGATTGCACCGGTTTGTATCGGTCAAATAGCCGGTTTCGGTGAAGATTCCTATCATCTTGCCTTGGAAGCCTGTCTGCGTAAGAAGCTTTGAGAAGCTTCTTTTGGGGTGAGGATTGTGGTGATTTGTAACTCCGTCTGGCCGCCACTTTTTGGCAAAAGCAGCTACGTTTGCCGCCACCTTTTTGCAAAGGCGGCTACTTTTGCTGACTATAT
>CAYPZD010000004.1:67515-78113 GCA_964415055.1 uncultured Verrucomicrobiota bacterium
GCAGCTACGTTTGCCGCCACCTTTTTGCAAAGGCGGCTACTTTTGCTGACTATATGAAAATGTGGGGACGCAAAAAAAGCCCGGGCTTGGTGGCTCGGGCTTTTTGTGTGTTTTGAAAGGTTGAACCTTATTGAGGTGAATCAGTGTTGGTGCTGATGTTCTTCTTCTTCAGTTTGTGGCAACACTTCTTCCACTTCGGCCTGGAGTTCCATCAGGTCCAGCACTTTTGAGGTCAGGATCTGTTCCTGGATTTCAGGGATGCCACCGCGTTCTTTCAAGCGTTTGGCCAGTTTCTCGGGGGGCATGTTGTAGGAATGAGCCATGTAAACAATGCGCTGATTGATTTCCTCGTTGCTGACTTTGACGTTTTCCTTGGCGGCGATCCGACCAATGATGAAGGCGACTTTGACGCGGTCCTTGGCACTGCGGGAAGCGGCGGTGTAGATTTCGTCCTTCTTCTCGTCAATGGTTTCCTTGGCCACACCACGCTGTTGGTTTTCGCGGACCAGATCGTAAACCACGTTCTTGGTTTCCTGATCCACGATGGATTCAGGCAGTTCGCAATGAACGCTGTTCAACAGGTATTGGACCAGTTGATCCCGGGCATGGCGTTTTTGCGTGGTTTTCAGTTCGTTTTCCAGGTCGTTTCCAACGCCTTCACGCAGGGATTCGACGTTTTCAGCTCCGAATTGCTGGGCGAAAGCATCGTCGATTTCGGGAAGCGCTTTTTCTTTTACTTCCTTCACTTCCACGGAAAAGGTGGCTTCCTTGTTGACCAGTTCTTTGATGACAAAATCTTCAGGAATGGTCAGGGTGATTTCCTTTTTATCCCCGGCTTTGAGACCGATCAGTTGTTCCGGAAATCCTTTGATGAAGTGTCCATCATGCACGTGCAGCCAGAAGTTTTCCTTCTTTTCAAGGCTGGTTGCTTTGGGGGCGATTTCCGTGATGGGTTTTCCTTCGCATTGTCCGGTGTAATCGATGACTGCGTAATCATTTTCGGCGATTTCGCGATCGACGTTTTCAAATTTGGATTGGCGGTCCTGGAGAACCCCCATCGCTTTATCGACATCTTCGTCGGTGACGGAGCGAATCTCTTTCTTGATCTTGATTCCCTTGTATTCAGGGATTTCGAATTCAGGGGCTGTTTCGACAGTGATGGCAAATTGGAAAGGCAGTCCATTGCCGAATTGAATTTCTTCAACATCAGGGTTGCCGACAATGTGCATGTCGTTGTCTTTGATGGCTTTTTTATAGCCCTCATTAACCAGCTCCCGTCGAACTTCCTGCTCGATGCGGTCCCCATAGGACTTGATTACCATGTGTTTGGGGGCTTTTCCTGGGCGGAAGCCGGGAAGATTGGCATATTTCATGAATTCCTTGGTGGAGGCATCCATTGATTCTTTTACCTTATCTTCAGGCACGTCCACCCGAATCAGTTGTTTACAGGGTCCCAGATTTTCTATCGCTATATTCACTCTTCAAATCCTTTGGTTATGTTCGTCAGTGTCTCACTTTTGCACGGCTTCAGTGGGTACACTGCCGGATACATGTCGAAACTACGACACGTGAGCCGGGTAATTTAGGAACCCGCCCCCTTCGAGTCAAGATTGCGAACAGGTTTATTTTGCAGATACTTCAACTTCAACTCCGGTTGAAGCAGGGAATCAGCAAGGTTGATGCCCCCAATCCTCATCCTTCAGGGCTTCCTCGTAGAGAGCCATTTGCTCTTCTTTGCTCAATGAGGCGATATCGGGCTTTTTGGTGTTCGGAGGTGTGGTGGTGGATTGAGCTGACTCATCCTGGCTTATGTCGGATGGGGTTTTTGATTCGGGTTTTGAGCTGTTGTTTGAGTTATCGTTGGTCATTGTCTTTGCCTGATTGCTGACTTTGTCCGTTTTTTTGAGTTCGTCGAGCTTCCTGCGATCGTCCCGGTTCGGGCCCGGCGGGTGGAGGTCAAATGACTCACCTCAACGAATTGCATCTTGATGTGTTCACCCGAACCGAGGCAGCATGCAACCCATAAAATCACATATTATGATTTATTTTTTCGCCATCGTGTTTGGATACCTGGCTGGATCGTTGCCCACCGGCTACTTGGCTGCCCGTCGTAGAGGCATTGATATCCGTGCTCAAGGTAGTGGTAACATAGGGGCCACCAATGTGTTCCGTATTCTTGGGTGGAAGGCCGGAGTGGTCGTGTTGCTGATTGATGGTCTCAAGGGATGGATTGGTTGCAAAGGAACGCTTTTTTTGATGGGGGCATCCAGTGCCAATCCGATCTGGGTGTTGATCGCAGGAGGATTTGCAAGTGTGTTGGGACATAATTACACCCCTTGGTTGCGTTTTAAAGGAGGTAAAGGAATCGCCACCTCTGCAGGGGTTTTGGTTGGTCTGACTCCGTGGGGATTTCTGGGTGCCTTGACCTCATTTTTGGTTTTTCTTGGAATCAGCCGGATGGTTTCACTCGGATCGATCATGGCGGCAGTCGCCTTGCCCCTGGTGGTCTGGTATCGGCAGGAGCCTGGTCCGGTGCTGGGTGTTTGTATTCTCATGTCCGTGTTGGCGATCGTGAAACACCGCGCCAATATCCAGAGGATACTGAACGGCACGGAATCCAAGATAGGGCAGAAAAAAGCGGGAAAACCGGAGGTGTCCGCATGAATGTTGGGGTTCTCGGAGCCGGAGCTTGGGGGTGTGCTTTAGCCAAAGTGTTGCATGACAACGGGCATGAAGTGACCGTATGGGGAAGGAATCCGGATTTATTGAATCAAATTAAATCATGCGGAGAAAACCAACGTTATCTGCCTGGTATCCCTTTGGGGGGCGATTGGAATCTGACTTCGGACCTGAGTGCTGCTGCCGCCGGGAGGGATGCTTTGGTGATGGCTGTTCCATCCAGTGGGTTCCGGAGCGTTGCTGAGCACATAGCGGTATTCAATGGATGTGTGGTCAGTGTGACGAAGGGGATTGAGTTTGATTCCGGAAAAACCATGACCGAGGTGCTTTCGGATGTGTTGCCCCAATCTCAGGTCGTTGCTCTTTCCGGTCCCACTTTGGCAGCAGAAGTTGCTTCGGGTATGCCAACAGCCATCGTCGCTGCTTCCGATCATTTGAGCGATGCTGAAAAAGTTCAGTCCCTGTTTCACCGTTCACATTTCCGGGTGTATACTTCGTCGGACCCCACTGGCGTTGAATTTGGTGGCGCTTTGAAGAATGTGATCGCCATTGCGGCAGGGATATGCCAGGGACTTGGATTTGGAGACAACTCCAAGGCAGCTTTGGTAACACGCGGGATCGCTGAAATCCGACGTCTGGGCGTTCATTGCGGTGCCAAACCGGAAACGTTTAGCGGGTTGAGTGGACTGGGGGATCTGGTGGTGACTTGTTTTTCCAAATTGAGCCGTAATCGGACTTTTGGGGAAAAGGTTGGGGCGGGGCAGGATGTGAAGCATTTGATTAACTCCACCGTGTCGGTGGTCGAAGGATACGCCACAGCCAAGTCCGCCTGGCAACTGGCATCCAGATGTGGTGTGGATGTCCCCATTGTCGGCGAAGTGCATGCTATGCTGCATCAGAGGAAACCAGTACGTATTGCCGTTGAGGATCTTCTGAGCCGCGAGGCCAAAATGGAGGATTGATCTCACAACTCTGTCACTCAATTGTAACATGGCGCGAATTTTGCTAACTTTATTTCATGCTATGTGAAGGATTGAAGCGGTGTTGGGTCATGGGATGGCTTTTGTTGGGCATGACCAGTTATGGATGCCTGAGGGGGGACGTTATTATTTCAGAGTTCATGGCCAGCAATGGCAGCACGATTCTGGATGAGGATGGTGACAGTTCCGATTGGTTGGAAATCTACAATTCGGGAGTTGAATCGGTTGATTTGACCGGTTGGTATCTGAGCAACAACGCTGATGATTTAAGTGAGTGGCGGTTTCCTTCAGTAAAACTTCCAGCCAAGGGATTGTTGCTCGTGTGGGCCTCTGGAAAAGATAAACGGAATCCTGATCAGCCACTTCATACAAACTTCAGTTTGAATGCTGATGGTGAATACCTGGCTTTGGTTCATTTTGACGGCCAAACTGTCATTCACACTTATGGTCAGTATCCAAAGCAGCATCGGGACGTTTCTTATGGTCAAGGACAGAGAGTCACACGATTTTCCATTCTGCCCGAAGGAGCGGACTTAAAATATCGAGTGGTTGATTCCGGAGCTGAATCAGATGTGTGGCATCAGCCCGACTTTTCGGATGAACATTGGGCATCCGGTGCATTGAGCATCGGTTACAGGGCTTCCGTGCCCGGGTTCGCGGTCCGAAATATTCAAGCTCGAACGACCGTTGGGCATTTGGACACGGCCGAGGAGGTGATGAATACCCCTTCATTGCAAGGTGAGGAAATTGCCGTGACGAGTCAGGTGATCAACTTCTTCGACACAGGGGGCACAGGAAATTTCGGGAGCAACGATCCATTTCCGGGAATGACGATTGGGCAAAATGCGGAAGATTTTGTTGTCGAAGTCACCGGGAATGTGGAGATCCCTGAATCAGGAGTCTGGACGTTTGGGGTGAACAGTGATGACGGGTTCAGTCTCGATATTGCCGGGCAAAATATCAGTTTTCCAACGCCCCGTGCCCCGGCTGATACACTGGGAAGTGTATCCATTCCCACTGCCGGTTCTTATCCGATGAGACTTCTTTTTTATGAACGGGGCGGTGGTGCTGGATTGGAGTTTTTTGCGGCAAAGGGACGTTACAGTTCGTTTAACGCGTCAGAGTTCGAGTTGGTTGGAGATGTCGAAGAGGGTGGTCTTGAGGTTTGGTCGGCTCCTGCCGCCGGAGGAGATGTGGGCAGCGCATCCGTCGAGACGGATCTTTTGCCGGTCATGTATGAGAAACACGGTTCTTTTTACGCACGGATTCCCTTCGAAGTGACGCAACTCGAAGATCTGGATTCTTTGACCATGCGCATGCGTTATGACGATGGTTTTGTTGCTTTTCTGAACGGTGTGGAAGTGGCTCGGCAATTGGTTTCCGAGAATGCTTCATGGGATGGGCTTGCGTTGCAGCGTCATGCCTCCACCGAGTGGGAACGGTTCGAGTTGAGTGGATACATGGAACATTTGCGTGAAGGGGAAAACTTGTTGGCCTTCCAAGTGTTCAACGCAAACGCCAATGATGCGAGTGTCTTTCTCAATGTGTTGCTGGATGAGTTTGAAGTGGAATCCGGAGTGCAGCATTACTTTACCACCTCCACTCCCGGGGCCTTGAATGCCGAAGGGAGTCTGGCATTCGTGGGCGATACGAAATTCAGTCAGGACCGTGGTTTTTATACGGAACCGTTTTCACTGATCATATCCACTGAAACCGAAGATGCGGTCATTCGATATACGCTGGACGGAACAGATCCCTCGCTGACCAACGGTCAAACCTATCAGGAGCCGCTCAACATCGATCACACCACGACGGTTCGTGCCCGTGCGTTTCGAGATGGATATGAACCCAGCAATACGGATACCCAGACTTATTTCTTTTTGGAAGACGTTATTCGGCAAGCCTCGAATGGAAGGGCACCGGACGGGTGGCCGGCGAGATGGGGCAGTAACACGGTGGATTATGGAATGGATCCCGATGTGGTCGACAGTCCATTATACAGGGATACCATCATCGAAGATCTGAAAACGCTTCCATCCTATTCCATTGTGATGGATCTGGATGATTTGTTCGGTTCCTCCGGTATTTATTCCAATCCTTCCCAGGATGGCAGGGCATGGGAACGTCCGTGTTCGGTTGAGCTGATTCACCCGGATGGTCAGGAAGGTTTCCAAATCAATGCGGGTGTTCGAATTCGCGGAGGATTCAGTCGTAGCACCAATAATCCCAAGCATGCTTTCCGCTTGTTTTTTCGAAGTGAGTACGGAGCTTCCAAATTGAATTATCCGGTTTTTGGGGAGGATGCCAATCAATCCTTTGATGCGTTTGATTTACGCACGTTTCAGAATTATTCCTGGAGTTTTCAAGGGGACAGTCGCGGTATCTTTCTCCGGGATCAGTTCAACCGGGACCTTCAATTGGCCATGGGGCATCATGCAGAGCGCGGCAATTTTGTTCACCTTTACATCAATGGAATGTATTGGGGACTCTATAACACTGCCGAGCGTCCGGAGGCATCCTATGGTGAAGCCTATTATGGTGGTGACAAGGAAGACTATGATGTGGTCAAGGTCGAGGCGGGCTCTTACACCATCAATGCCACTGATGGCAACATGGATGCCTGGCAGGAACTGTGGCAAGCCGTGAGGAGTGGTTTGGCAAGTGATGCGGATTATCAACGAGTCCAGGGAAACAATCCGGATGGTTCACGGAACCCGGATTATCCGGTGTTGGTGGATGTGCCCAATCTCATTGATTACATGTTGATCATTTTATACGGAGGCAATCTGGATGCCCCGATCTCCAATTTTCTGGGAAACAATCGTCCCAACAATTTTTACTCATTGCGAAATCGGGTGGGTGAATTTGGCTTTCAACATTTCGTGCATGACGCGGAACACACCCTGCTGAACGTTAACCAGGATCGCACCGGACCCTATCCCGCAGGAAGCACCTTTCAGTATTTCAATCCACAATACTTATGGCAGGAACTGCAGAAGAACGCGGAGTTCCGGATGAAGGTGGCCGATCATATTCAAAAACACATGTTCAATGCCGGCGTGCTCACTCCCGAAACAGCGACTGCCATGTTTATGGAACGTAAGGAAGAGATTGATCGGGCGGTGGTTGCCGAATCAGCTCGCTGGGGTGATTCCAAACGCGCCCAACCGTTCACTCGTGATAATGCCTGGATCAATACCATCAATTCCGTGAGGAATACTTTCATCGCGAGACGAACAGCTGTTTTACTCACTCAGCTCAAACAGGATGACCTCTATCCGGATGTCGATGCTCCGGAGTTGAGCCAGTTCGGCGGTGTGGTTGCAGACGGCTATTCTCTGGTAATGGATAGTGGAAACGCTTCAACCGT
The DNA here is from genome assembly GCA_964415055.1 of uncultured Verrucomicrobiota bacterium. Classification (GTDB taxonomy): domain Bacteria; phylum Verrucomicrobiota; class Verrucomicrobiia; order Limisphaerales; family AAA164-E04; genus AAA164-E04. The sequence continues at coordinate 74,545 of CAYPZD010000004.1, forward strand.
ATACTTCACACTGAATGGAGTGGATCCGCGTTTGATGGGGGGTGGCATTTCTCCGGAAGCAAGGCGTTATCAGGGAGCGTTGAATGTCGGTGAGCACCTTCATCTAAACGCCAGAGGTTACCGGAATGGTGAATGGAGCGCTTTGATCGAGACTGATTTCATTGTCGGACGGCAATTCAATGAGCTGTTGGTAAGCGAGATCATGTATCACCCGAACTCCAATGATCTGACCGTTGATGGGGATGATTATGAGTTCATTGAGTTGAAGAATATTGCGACCGAATCGCTTGATTTGAGCGGTGTATCTTTTACGGATGGCATCGGATTCACGTTCCCGAATGGCACCCTGCTGGCGCCTGGAGAATTCGCGGTGCTGGTTCGCAATGCCGAGACTTTTGCTCAGCGATATCCCACTGTATCGGTGGTCGGGCAATACACAGGAAGTCTCAATAATGCCGGCGAACGCTTGACGCTGGCTCATGCTTCCGGAAACGAAATCTGGTCCTTTACCTATGACGATCAGCAACCCTGGCCCTTTACGGCCGATGGCAAGGGGTTCTCCCTGGTGCCCATGCGATCGGATGGATTGCAGAATCAGGGTGACAGCACCCTTTGGCGTGCTTCCTCTCAAGTTGGAGGCAGTCCGGGAAGAGAGGATATAGATATAAGGATTCCCGCAGTGGTGGTGAATGAATTGCTGTCACATACAGATCCGCCCTTGGTGGATGCTGTCGAATTGTTCAACCCTACCGATCAGTCGGCTGATATAGGTGGTTGGTACCTCACTGACAACCGGAACGAACCAATGAAGTATCAGTTCCCTGCCGGTATTGTGATTCCTTCCGGAGGTTTTCTTCTCGTGGACGAGACCTCATTCAATTCGACACCCGGTCTGGCTCCGAGTTTTACTTTCAGCTCCCTGGGTGAATCGGTTTACCTGTTTTCAGCCGATGCCCGAGGTAACTTGACGGGATACAGCCACGGATTTGATTTTGATGCCTCGGAAAACGGTGTCTCTTACGGGCGTTACCTGACCAGCACGGGGCAGGCTCAATATCCGCCTCAAAGTTCATTGACTCTGGGAAGTACGAACAGTGGGCCTAAGGTGGGGCCGGTCGTCATCAATGAAATTCATTTCAAATCGGATGGCAGTGCTCCTGAATTTGTGGAGTTGAAAAACGTGAGTGATCAAGTGGTGCCGTTTTTCGATCCTGAACATCCATCAAACACCTGGCGACTGGATGGGATTGGATTTGATTTTCCTACTGATATTTCACTGGCTCCCGGAGCCTTGATGCTGATTGCCGGCAGTGAACCGGCTGCGTTTCGCAGTGCCTTTGCCGTGCCCGACGACGTGGTGGTTCTGGGACCGTTTGATGGAAATTTGCAGAACAATGGCGAACGACTACGTCTGCAACGTCCCGATAAACCTGACGTCGCCCCGGAGGGCGTGATTCTTCCGATGATTACCGTTGATGAAGTCCGCTACCGTGCCAACTCACCCTGGCCTGACCTGGCCCTGACTCCCGGAGCTTCCATTGAACGGATCGAGTCCCTTGCCTATGGAAATGATCCGATCAACTGGCGATCCAGCTTGGGTCAGCCATCGCCGGGTGTTGACAATGATGGGAATCGGGCGCCTGTGGTATTTGCCGGACAGGACCAAGTGGTTGACTTGTTGACAGCCCCCGTTCCTTTTGTCCTGGAAGGTGTGGTTCAGGATGATGGTCTGCCGAGAAACCCTGGTCGTTTGCTTATAGCGTGGAAACAGGTGGAAGGTCCGGGTGTTGTCACCTTTGAAGATGCCCATTCGGCTACCACAAAAGTATTTGTTCCCGGAGTTGGGACTTGGGTGCTGGAATTGACTGCGAGTGATGGAGTGCTGACCAGTGCATCGACCTTGCAACTGACGGTGGAACGTCAGGCGGGCAGCGGCACCTTGGTCAATGCCGGGTCGACTTGGAAATATTTTGATCAGGGAACCCGATTACCCGGCACTTGGGTGGATCTGGATTTCGATGACAATGCATGGGAGAGCGGTCGCGCCCAATTGGGTTATGGAGACGGAGATGAACAGACGCAACTTTCTTTCGGAGGTAACGCAGGGGATAAAATTGTCACTTATTATTTCCGGCGCACCTTTGCGATCAACAATCCAGCAAGTGTGGAATCGATGACACTACGATTGTTGCGGGACGACGGGGCCATGGTTTATTTGAATGGACGTGAAGTGTTTCGTCAAAACCTTCCCAGTGGAACCATAACTGCGCAGACCTTTGCGTCGGGAGTTGCCGGCGGGGCTGATGAAAGCACGTTTTACGAAACTTCAGTAGATCCTGCATTGCTTGTGTCCGGCAGAAACCAATTGGCGGTCGAGGTGCATCAAGCCAATGCCAGCAGCAGTGATATCAGTTTTGATCTGGAACTTGTCGGAGCGATTTTGCCTGTGAACGATGCCCCTACGATACTTGCGATTCCTCAAGCATCCGGTCAAGTGCGCACTCTCGTGGCATTGGATGGAATCTGGTCGGATGATGGGTTGCCGGTTTCTCCCGGTATTTCAACGATCGAGTGGCGGGTTGTCTCCGGGCCGGGGCAGGTGGATTTCGTGAATGATGCCACCTTGCCCGCATTGGCTTCGTTCTCTTTACCGGGTGTTTATGTGTTGGAGGCTGAAGTTTCGGATGGTGAACTTAGCTCCAAGGCGGAAGTATCCGTTTTGATTGATGACGGTGGGGTAGTGGTGAGTTACAGCGAATGGTTGAAAGAGTTTTTTACAAGTGCGGAAATCGCTGATTCCTCTGTCAGCGGAGAATCGGTTGATGCTGACGGTGACGGGCATACGAACCGGCAGGAGTTTGAGGCAGGCACTGATCCCCGGCAGGATACCAGTGTGACTCGCATCCTGGAATTGTCGGTGGACGATGCCTTGCAACTTCATATCAGCGTTTTTAGCACCCCGGGGAGGATTTATACTCTCGAACGGAGTGAAGGGCTGGGTGGTGGCAATTGGATTTCGGTGGAGACCAAACGTGCGGACGGAGAGCGGGTGGTGTTCGATGTTTCAGATGTTGAATCAGTTCAGCAGGCCTATTATCGCGTTCAAGTTTTGCAGCAGGGTGGGGAGTAAGGTTTTTGACGGGTAAAAAAACAGTGATTTTTTGCTCTGCATAGAGCCAGAAATGTTGTAGAAACCTGTCAATCCCAATCCAGAAACTGGAAAACGTTATGAAAACGAATGTGACCACTCCACTCCGTGGTGTATCCGCTGGAGCCTTTTTTCGGAAAGGTTTTACACTGATCGAACTTCTCGTTGTGATCGCCATCATTGCCATCCTTGCAGGCATGCTCTTGCCCGCCCTCAGCAAGGCAAAATCAAAGGCCAAATCGATTGCTTGCATCAACAACCTTAAGCAGACCGGGTTGGCGATGATTCTCTACTCGGACGAAAATGAGGGTTATATTCCGAGAGGAAACGGTTACCCATGGTTTTTGGTCTACATGCCCTATATGCCTGAAGGGGGCAGGGAAGATGATTTCAGCGGCATTCGGATCTACAAATGCCCGAG
>CAYPZD010000004.1:78213-80046 GCA_964415055.1 uncultured Verrucomicrobiota bacterium
GTTGCCTTGGAAAGACACAGCAATGGTTCGCAATGGGTGTTTTTGGATGGTCATGCTGCCTTACTGCAATCCACCGAAGTCGTCTCAAACTTATTTCGGGAAGAAAAGAATCCGGAAGGAGTCACACGAATCACTCCCAGCACCAGATAATCATTTCCGGACAGAACCATAGTCATACCCCCCTTCTACAAGACACATGAAAATTAAATGCCTCAAATCCCGATCAGCATTCACATTGATCGAACTTCTGGTGGTGATTGCCATCATTGCGATCCTGGCAGGAATGTTGTTGCCGGCATTGGGTAAAGCCAAAGCCAAGGCCAAATCCATTGCATGCATCAATAACCTTAAGCAGACGGGTTTGGCCATGATCATGTATTCCGATGAGAATGAAGGATACATTCCCCGTGGGAATGGTCATCCCTGGTTTCTTGTGTACATGCCCTACATGCCTGAAGGCGGTCGTGAGGATGATTTCAGTGGTGTTCGCATTTACAAATGTCCCAGTTACCCCAATCGAAACCCGAAACAAAGACAGGTAATCACTTACGTCATCAATGCGTGGAAATTCAACAGCCCGACTGATATGGTGGGGAGTGAGCAAATCGGGCCATCGAAAATTACCGGGTTCCAGGAACCAGCCAATTCAGTTCATCTTGGAGACAATGAAGACGGAGCCTGGCGGCCCATCGTGACGGGCATCCGGGATGCGGTCACCAATCTGAACGATGTTTGGGCACCTACACACACACCTTATAATGAGCGCACGGGTCGTTTGAACGGAGAACGTCGTATCGCCAATGAACGGCATAACAGTGGTTCCAATTGGGTGTTTCTGGATGGCCACGCTGACTTACTCCAATCCACCGAGATTGTCTCCGACCTGTTCAGAGAGCAAAAAAATCCTGAAGGAAAAAAACGCATCACTCCAACAACCAGGTGAACGCGTTCTTAAGATCTGAACGAATCATTGCAATTTTTCCATCAAAGCTTATAAGAAGTCCTTGCGTATGAAATCCTATCTCACAAAGAAACTGCGCGCGTTCACTCTTATAGAGTTGCTTGTTGTGATTGCCATCATTGCGATTCTGGCGGGCATGCTCTTGCCGGCGTTGTCACGCGCAAAGGAAAAAGCCAAGACCATCAAGTGCAACAACAACATGCGTCAACATGGATTGGGGTTCGCCATGTACATGGATGACAACAACGATTACTACCCTGCCTATGAGGGGTGGGGGACACTTGGGGGGACCACGGGGACGATGACTTTGCATGGAGGCAATGTTCCGAAGGAGCGCAGACCTCTGAACAACTACGTGCCTGCGGACGAAGCTTATCATTGCCCATCGGACAAGGGTGATTCATTGCACATCGCAAGATTCCCCAAAGGAACCAAAACGTGCTTTCAAGGTTGGGGTAATAGTTACCTGACTGTTTGGGCGGTAGAAACCCTGCGTATCAAGCACGTAACCGGAGACTCCAGAGCAGCTCCAGGGTCACCACAGGCCACCCCTATGAAAGGCGCTGAAATGGCCAAAGGACCTTCCAATAAACTGGTCACCGGAGATTGGCCCTGGTGGGCGGACCGCGATAAACGGGACAAGGAAAGCCAGTGGCACAATTTCAAAGGAGAATACCGATTCAACGTATTGTTTGGGGACAGTCATACCGAGTTCTTCCAGTTTCCGCTGGAAGCCTACGAATGGAACTACGGCAATGCTCCCAAGCCGGATCCATCCTTTACCTGGTGGTGATCTGAACCTAGTGGCTCTAATTTCGGTAGAGCTCTCCGCTGCCGCGGGGCTGCGAGCGCGTTGAGGCGTTTGAAAACCT
>CAYPZD010000004.1:80146-106318 GCA_964415055.1 uncultured Verrucomicrobiota bacterium
GGTAGAGCTCTCCGCTGCCGCGGGGCTGCGAGCGCGTTGAGGCGTTTGAAAACCTAAGGTGTTATTTTCGGGATGTCAGGTAGTGCGTGCCGTCCCTGGCGCGCCCCTTGGTGTGTTCTGACTCCAGTCAGTTTCCGTTTTGGGAAGCCAGCGGTTATTCCACATCTAATTTTCAGTCATACCGCAGGGGGGCTGAAGTCCCGATGCATCAGGGTTTTCCTTTGGATGGTATGATTGCTCAGGTATACCTTAAGGTGCGCATCGAGACGATCCGATCTACCTGTGCCCGCTCATCCCTACCCGGCATTATTTTTTCCTAGTTCCCTCTTGCCAGCTTGGTGGGGCGTTTGGCAAGCTGGGACATGGCAGATATTCAGGAACCCAATGCTCTGGATCGCGAGTTTTTTCTCAAGGCTGAAGATTTCTTCACGGCCAACAAGGAGTGTGCCCTGACCTATGATGATCTTTCCTTGGCCACGCTGCATTCTGAAGTGCTTCCGCGTGATACAGTTCTGGAGACAAAATTAGCGGAAGGGTTGGAGCTGCACCTTCCCATCCTCTCGGCTGACATGGATACGGTGACCGAATCCCGCATGGCCATCGCCATGGCGCAACACGGAGGCATGGGGTTGATTCATTACAACATGACTCCCAAGGATCAACTGAAGGAAGTATCCAGAGTAAAGAATCATGTCCACGGATTGATCCACGATCCAATCACAGTGACTCCTGACCAGAGAATCGGAGATGTCCTGGATTTGATGGATCGAAAAGGTTTCACCTTCAGCACTTTTCCGGTCGTGGATGAGAAAGGGAAATTGATTGGTTTATTGCCCGGAAATGTAGTTCGTCCCCGTTACGCTTCCCGCTTGGTGGAAGAAGCTCTGTTGCCACGTGATCAGGTGATGACTTTGGCGGAGAAGGAACTGGGGAATGACCCGATCGCCAGTGCCGACCATGTGTTTGGCGAGCATCCGCGCATCGACAAGTTGATGGTGGTGGATGAGCAGGACCGGTTGCGCGGTCTTTTTACCCTGTCGGACGTCGATCGAATTACCGAAGAACGGCAGGAACAAGTGAAGCCGGCTCGCGATACGGCTTTTCGTTTATTGTGCGGGGCAGCTATTTCAGCAACTCGGAATGCATTCGGTGAATTGGACCGGGACGCTATCGCTCAACATGTGCAGGCTTTGGTCGAACGCGGCGTCGATGCCGTCGCGGTATCCACTGCTCACGGGCATACGAAAGGTGTCGGTGAAACCGTCCGGCTGGTTCGTGATCTTTTCCCGGATCTTCCCATCATCGCTGGCAATGTAACGACGGGAAGTGGTGTTGAATTTCTTTCTGATGCCGGTGCAAATTGTGTGAAAGTGGGGCAGGGACCCGGTAGTATTTGTACGACGCGTGTGGTCGCCGGAGTAGGGATTCCCCAGATGACGGCATTATACGTAGCCAGCACCGCGGCCCGCCGAAAAGGTGTTTCTATTTTGGCTGATGGTGGCATTTCGAAATCCGGAGATATCGTCAAGGCTCTGACTCTCGCGGACGCGGTGATTTGCGGAGGATTGCTGGCTGGATGTGCGGAAGCGCCCGGTGAGATCCTTGAAATCAGTGGAAAGATCTACAAACAATACCGGGGGATGGGAAGTTTGGCTGCCATGCAATCCGGTTCCGCAGCCAGATATGGACACGCGGTCAAAGACACAACCCGAAAAATCTCCGCTGAAGGTGTTGAAGCTCTGAAAGAAGTAGCCGGACCGGCTGACAAAGTGCTCGGACAGTTAATCGGTGGTATTCAGTCGGGTATGGGGTATCTGGGGGCGCGCAACCTCACCGAGCTCCGTCAGCGTGCGCGTTACATCCGCGTCAGCCCGGCCGGTCAGCGCGAATCGGGTACCCACGATATCGTCGAATTGAAAACCGGACATTGATGACGCCGGTTGCACTGGATGTGCAGAGGCACGGAGTTTTGATGGAAACTGTTTCGTGCCCATTGCATGTTTTGGGGTTATCTCGGGCCCGGTCCGAATCCAGGGCCACCTTGTCGCCTGTTAAAGGTTGATCCTGGCCGTTTTCCTGCTAACTGGTCGCTGATGGATTGAATGCGTTTTTTAATGAAGGGCTTGATTGCCAACTGTGCCCGTCCCTCGGCCAGGTTGTAACCGGATGCATCGCCGTCGATGGCCATGTCGAATGCCACGATATCCCTAACGGAATTGGTTTTTTCTATGTAGGGAAGGATCGATTTCTCAAAAGACGTCATGCGTGCATTCAAATGCGTTTCGGTAAAGGTTGATTTCATGAGGGTATCCAACGAATGCAGGTAAAGTTTCTCGAAAGCCTTTGTTTTAAAAAGTTTTTCCAGCAATCGGTTTTGGGATACCCATGGGCGATCGATATCCCAATCAGCCAATACATCGGGGCTTTGTCCGAGGGTGAAGGTTCCGAAAGCCTCATTGACATCCCAAGGGAGCAGATGGATCTTGTTGTCCTGTTTGTCCAGGAGCAGATAGTAATTGTGAGGCATGCCAATATAGCTGTCGATGTTTGATAGGATAGAGGATGCAGCGAGGTATCCTGCCAGGTGTTCCAGATCCATGAATGAGTTCATGGCTTCAAAAAATGTTTGGTTTGGTGCGGAATCGATGGATTTCAGGAATTGACCAAAGCGCTCGATTTGTGCCTCGTTTTTCTTTCCCTGCTTTATTTCGAACTGTTCATAATCGCTTGCGTCATCTCCCGGATACCTCCAATCGGTGCTTACTTCGGGTTTCATTAAAAGGCTTCCTTTGCTTTCTTTCCCAAAGTGACGCTTTATGAACGAGTCATCGACCTGCTCAATCAATACATAGATTCCAAGATTCATCCTTTCCTGATCTCCAATTTTCAGGCTCACATTGGTCCAGCCAACGCCTGGAGTTGGTAATCCTGAAGCTCGATAAACCTCATAACCCAGTTTTTCCTTCATATAGCTGGCATCGAGGAAGGCGTTGGATAGGTTCAGTTTGGTTCGGCCATGAAGTTTTTGACCTTTGACGAAGCGATTCGTATCGATTTTGAAAGGGCGCTTGAATCCGCGAGAGCTGGAATTGTATGAGGAGTTGCCTTTGAATCGTAGACCTGCGTTTGGGAAACTTGTTCCTTCCACTTTGATATCAGCCTGAACATAATTATAGGTGTTGCCGGATTTTATCGCCCTTTGCCCGAAGGTTCGCTGTGGTGGCGTAGGCTGCATGGCACGCCAATGTTCATCGGTAATGGAAATTTCGATGTTCAGGACACGGTTGTCTTCATATACAGATTTCCAAAACTCTTCGTTGTCGGAGGATGAAGCGCCTTGGGTATTCAAGGAAAAGATGAGTCCGGGAGTGACCCAAATTAAAAAACAAATTCGAAGAGCTTTTGTCATTTTGAATGAAGATTCCTTTTGAGTTCCATGAAAGATGGTTGCTTTGAATGTGTGTTCAGTGCGGCAAATGAAGCAAAAAAACCGGCGGCCTTGTCTTCTGTCTCTTGAAATTCCGCCTCAGGATCAGAGTCGGCGACAATGCCAGCCCCGACGTGCAATGAAATATTGTCGTGCTGTTTCACCGCGCTTCGAATGATGATGTTGAGCTGGCTGGTTTGATTGAACCCCAGATAGCCCATGGATCCCGTGTAAGGTCCTCTGGTTTGAGGTTCCAGTGCTTCAATGATCTCCATGGCCCGGAATTTGGGGGCACCGGTTATACTGCCACCAGGGAAACAATGGTAAAGGGCTTTCAAATGGGAGATATCCTTTCTCAACATGCCCTCCACGGTTGAGACCAGATGGTGCACCTGAGGATATCGCTCCAGTCGCATCAGGTCAGGTGTGGTGACACTCCCATACCCACAAACACGTCCGAGGTCATTGCGGAGCAGATCGGTAATCATCAAGAGTTCGGCGCGTTCCTTTTCACTGGATTGCAACTCGTAGGCCAATCGAGCGTCCTCTTCCGCATCAGCGCCGCGTGGGCGTGTTCCCTTGATGGGGCGAGTTTGGATATGACGTCCATCCATTCGAAGAAACGACTCGGGTGAAGCTCCAAGGATTTGGAAGCTCCCTTCATTGATGAAACCGGAATAGGGGGCAGGGGACATGGCCTGTAACTGACGGTAACAGGTGACAGCATCCCAATCGAACCTCACAGAAAGTTCGCGTGCCAGATTGACTTGATAGATATCCCCCTGAGCAATCCACCGCTGAGCTTTGATGACCGATTGGATGTATGCTTCACGTTCGGGGCTGCTTGTCCAGGTCAAAGGTTTTGGGTTCAATGCATGAGGCAAATCCGCGGGCGTGCAGCTCTGAGTTTGATCGAGGATTTTCTTCCACAGATCGCTTTGTCTGTTGGCTTCTAATTGGGACCTGGATCCGTCCGGACGGAAACCGGTTGCAACGATCCATGTGTTTTGGTCGTGGTGATCAATTATCAGCAGGCTGGCGTAGAGCCCCAGGTAAGCATCAGGTAGATTGCTTTTGCGGACGGCGTGTCGCTCAAGCTTGGGTTCAACAAATTGCTTCAGGTCATAGCCCCAATATCCGAAACATCCGCCAAGAGGAAAGGGCGAATCCAATTCCTCCAGCACCTCAAAGGGTTGCATGAGATGTTCGGTGATGGCCCAGGGATTGCCGTAAAGAGTGTGGTTTCGTCCGGATGAAGGGTAGTATAGATAACAATCCGTTCCAAAAACTTTGATCGTCATCATGGGGTGAGCGGCGAAAAAGGAGTAGCGTGAATCCGACCGTCCACCCATGGCAGAATGCAATAAAACAACACCCGGCAAGTCGGCAAGAACCGTCAAGAGCTCGTCGATGGTCGCGTTGGCAGGCTGGAGCTGGACGCTGCTTCTCATGGATTCGAAAGTGCGGAGTCAGGTTACAATATCGTGGATGACATGCCCGAAATCCTGTTCCAAACGTTTGTGTTCCGGGATTTCCATTCGATGTGGATTTAATCCCAGTTGATTGAGAATCGTTGCATGCACATCGGTCACATAATGGGGGTGTTCCACTGCATGGAATCCGATCTCATCGGTAGCTCCATGAACGATGCCTCCTTTGATCCCGCCGCCCGCCATCCAGACTGAAAATCCATAGGGGTGATGATCCCGCCCATCACTGCTTTGAGAACCAGGAGTGCGCCCGAATTCAGTGGCAAACACCACGATCGTGTCGTCCAGAAGCCCCCTCTGTTTCAAATCCTTCAACAGTCCGGCAATGGGTTTGTCAACCTGTTTGGATAGCTTTTCATGATTCTTTTTCAATCCGCTATGAGCGTCCCATGCCCCGGCGGCACCATCTCCGTGCATGATCTGGATGAATCTGACTCCTTTTTCCACCATACGCCTGGCCGACAGCAGTTGCTGTCCGAATGGCCGGGTCACATCCTGGTCCATGCCGTACATTTGGTGGATATGATCAGGTTCCTGATCGAAGTCCAACAGTTCAGGTACGGATGACTGCATTCGAAAGGCGAGTTCGTAGCTTTGGATCCTGGCTTCGAGTTTGTCATCATTCGGGAATGCTTTGGAGCGCATTCGGCTGAGACGCCGAACCAGTTCAAATTCCTGTTTTTGGCGGGCGTCCTGGATGGAGCGTTCCGGTTTTGCGTAATCCAAAGGATTCCTGGGGTCGATCTTGAGGGGGACAGCATCGTAAGCCGGTCCCAAATAATGTCCGTCCCTTGTGTCAAAGAAACGAGGACCCATGGTGACAAACTGCGGGAGGTTTTCGTTGAGCGATCCCAGCCCATAAGTGACCCACGCGCCGATGGTTGGATACCTGCCGTCCAGCATGTGTCGGCCGGAATGAAACTGAACCTGAGCCCCATGATTATCGTCGGTTGTCCACATGGAACGAATGACGGCAATGTCGTCGGCACAGGATCCGATATGGGGAAACCAATTGCTGACTTCCATTCCGGATTGGCCGTATCGTTTGAATTCGGTTTGCAGGGGATAGATCTTGTTGCGTTGTTGCCCGTTCGCATCATTGATGACCACGACACGCACTTTCTTGAGCAATTCGGGATTTTGAACTCCCTGATAAGGCGTTTCAGCAATGCTTTTTCCCGCATATTGGTTGAGTTCCGGTTTGGGATCGAAACTCTCCATGTGACTGACTCCGCCCCGCATGAACAGCCAGATCACATTTTTCGCTTTGGCCGCATGGTGAGGTGTGCCAAAGCCAGGTCCGGGGACTGCCTGGACCTCGCGGCTCAACAGAGACTGAAGAGCGATGCTTCCGAATCCGAGGGCTGAACGGGATAGAAAGGAACGACGGTTGATCACGTTGTCGTAGGGTGTCTGAGGACGGTTGTGTTGACGTTTCATGCCTTTAACGGATGGTGATAAAGTCGTTGTGGTTCAGGAGCGCATGAACCAGGCTCGCCCTCGGGCTGGGGTTGTTCCCGGCGTCTTCGGGTTCTGTTTTCCATTGTTTCAAAGTGGTCAAACAAATCTCCAACTCCTCTTCCGAAGGGTGCCAACCCAACAGACGTAAGAAGGCGGCTTCAATGAATGCGTTGGGGTGGTTCGATGAGTCACCCAGATCTGACTCCAGTGTCCGCGCAATGGCTTCCGCAGATTCTGACGAAATCATACTGTTGGAGAGCGCAAGCGCCTGTTGGGGAATGATGCTCTCCGGGCGACGGTAACAGGCCAATATCGAGGCGTCGTCAAACAGGTTTAAAAACTTGTGTTGATCGTCGCGTGAATGCGTGAAGTAAAGGCTGCGACGATGCTGCTGTTTTTTGGATTTGGGATCAATATCAGGCCCTCCCATTTGTGAGTTCAATTGGCGGGCCAAGGCAAGCAGGCTATCCCTCACAACCTGAGATTCCATGCGTTTGGGATTCTGTCTCCATAGGTATTGATTGTCCGAATCAGATGTTAAATTGTTCGGCGCAGCTTTCAGGTCCGAGCTGGATCTTCGATAAGCCTTGCTGGTGACAATCAGTTTGTGAATAGGCTTCATGCGCCAATGGTTGTCCCTGAGCCTCACGGCCAAATCGTCCAGAACGGATTGCAGTTTTGGGGCTGGTGTGCGTCGGCCGAAATCTGTGACGGGATCTACCAGCGGAGCCCCAAAATGCCTCATCCAAATGTGATTGATGGCAACACGTGCGGTCAAAGGATTGTTCGGATGAATGATCCAGTTTGCAAGTGCCGTGCGGCGTCCTGTGCTCTGGTCAGGATAGGGTCGACGGCGTTCTTCTCCGGTTTCGGCAGGCGATTCCAGCGCTTTTAAGGATGCGCGAATCGGAGTGTAAAAACGAGGGTTTTCTTCGAAGGACTGAATGCGTTGATCCAATCGGGACTGCACCTTTTCAAGTGCCTTGCCCAAAGCTTCTTTTTTGTCTTCCTTTCCATCCCGGAGAGATTTTCGAGCTATTGCCAATTCCAGTTCCAGTTTTGCCTTCTCGTGTTCGAAGGCAGCTTTGCCAGCCTTGAGTTCCAGGTTTTTCAAGTCAGGTGCATCCGGCCGAAACGCCTTGGTTCGCATGGCCTGGTGGGCTGTCGTGAGAGCATCTGGTTTCAATCTGGCCGCTTTTATTTCGAGTTCCAGGAGAGATGGTTCTGATGATGCCGAATCCTGGTTTTCAGTTTTGGACTTCCCGGATGGTTGCTTGTTTGACAGTGAACGAATGTGATCGTTCGCTTCTGAGAGCAATGTGTTGAGGACATAAGGTTTCAATGCGGGGTGATGTGATTCGCTGGGCAGAGAGACAGGGGTAATGCTGAAAGGAATGTTTTTCAGGAAAGCCGGTGGTGACGGTTGCATCTGCTTGCTTTTGTCCGGATTTTTCTCGTTGCCCCGCACATGCACATAGGTGAGTTCCTCCGGGTGCATGTCAAAGGCTCTTGGAAGTCCGTTTTGTTCCAGATCGGATTTTCCTGGTAGCGCGTCGGTGCGAACCTGATGTGGCTCCAGAATGGCGCGGAACCGGTAGTAATCCTGGGACGTGATCGGGTCGTATTTATGATCATGACATTTGCCGCACTGCATGGTCAGCCCCAGAAAGGCCTTGGAGGTATGTTCGATTGTTTTATCCAGCCAAGTGGTGCGATTGAAGAGAAAATAATTGCGCACAAGGAAGCCGGTTGCCCTCAGTCGGTCGTTGTCCATTGGATACAGTTCATCCGCTGCCAGCATTTCCCGGATCATCTGATCGTATCCCTTGTCTTCGTTCAGAGATTCAACGATCCAATCACGCCAATGCCAAATGTGTTTGGCGCTGTAACGCAGTTGCGCACCCAGACCGAACCAGTCCGTATAGCGCCAAACATCCATCCAGTGTCTGCCCCAACGCTCTCCATATTGAGGAGAGGCCAGCAACTGATCGACAACCTGCTCGAAATTGCTGTCGGTAGGATCTTCAAGGAATAATTTGATCTGATCCGGACTGGGGGGGAGCCCGACGAGATCCAGGAATAAACGTCGCATCAACAGGGACGGTTCAGCTTCATCTTGAGGGCTGATGCCCAGACGATCATGCTCATTTTCAAGAAGTGCATCAATCGGGTGTGAGGTGTTCTGAGGATGGGTGAAGTTGGCCTTCATGGGAGATTGAAAGGCCCAGTGTTCCAAGGGATCCTGTTCGGGCGGTTCACCAGTGGGAATCGGAGCTCCCTGTTGAATCCAGTTGCGAATGGCATCAATCGTTTCAGGTTCGACAGGTTTTCCCTCAGGAGGCATGCGATCCGATTCATCGTGAGTGGTCAGACGCAAGATGAGTTCACTTTGATCAGGGAGACTTAAATCAATCACCTTGCCACTTGACCCACCTTGCAGCACCAACGCGGCTGTGTCCAAACGAAGGTCACCTTTCTGCTTGAGAGCGCCATGACAGGCATAACATCGCTCCTTCAAGACGGGCTTGATTTGTTCGAGATACAATGCTGCATCTTCTCCCATCGTTGAAAATGAGATGGTGCCCACGCAAAACATTGCCATGACAAAGCGCTTGGTCATCGAATTACGTATGCATTCAACAGGGTCTACGGCCAGATCTCCAGTCTAAAATTGTGTCGATCGATGAGTCCGTGAACAAAACTGTGAGGTCTCATCCATGATTTCTTTCCGCTGAACTCAATTCTGTAAATTCCAGAATGGTAAGTGTAAGGTAGGCGCTTTTTGGACTGCGGTAGCTTGATACCGCTTTGGATACCTTAGGGAAACGGAATGGTTTTCTAATGACTTTACATTCCCGCTTTTACTATACGGCGATTGTGGAAATTTGATACATGCGTATTTATTTGAATCCTCTTGGGTGATGCGGATCGTATCCATATCTGTGATGACTCACAGATTTGTTGAACAAACCATTGGAAAGATCGAGGTCAACGCTTTTTGAATCACTCAGGTGGGGCTGTTTCAACTCGATTTCCAGCATTGGTTCGTTTAAGAAGAAATGTCTTCTGATGATGAGCTAAGTCATTGAGCAGGTATGATAGCCTGGGCTGTGCGGTCGTCGACAACGAAGTGGCCCAGGGGCTGCTTTGAATGGGGATCACGGATCATCCAAACGGCACCCGGACGGGTGCGTTGAGCTTGTGTTGTTTCAGGGGCGATGGTTCCGTAGGATTTCGGGTTGCCTTCTCGATCCATCCAACAGAGTTCCACGGAGTCAGTGTGTTGGTTGATGAAGAAAACTCGGAAGGTGCCGCCGTCGGGGCGGGAAGCGGGGGCTGCTTGTGATTCAGCCGGGTGCCAGGGCAGTTTAACCAGCGATGTGATGGAAGGTTCCACGCGGTCGGCGAATTCCTTCGGGGCCACTGCACGGAACCGCTTGAGCCAAGCCTCCTGGCCAACTTCTTGTGCCAGATTTTCCCACTCATATGGATCCGATGTGATGTCATACAACTCTTCGCTGCCGTCCTCGTAGTGTATGTATCGATGTGTGCGTCCACTGATCGCATAGCTACCTGGTTTGGATAAAAAGGTCACTGAAACATGAGGCCATTCGGTCGTTGAAGGATCGTTCAACAACGGAAGTAAACTGGGCCCGTCATTGTCCTCTTTGGGGGGCAGTTTACACAAATCCAGGAGGGTGGGGAACAGACTTAACAAGTTCACCGGTGCATCGCAAATGCTACCGGCCTGTGTGCCTGCTGGCAAGTTTTGGCTGATGCCAGGGGGGACATGAATCATTAAGGGAACTCGAGTCACGCCTCTCCATGGCGTGTATTTCTGCCAATGCTCCTTCTCGCCCAGTTGCCAACCGTGATCGGACCATAAAGCCACGATGGTGGTATTGGCATTGGGGCCGGATTCCAACGCATCCAATACCCGTCCCAGCATGGCATCGGCAAAATGAATCGAGGCAAGGTACCCCTGAATACCTTTTTTCCATTGGCCGTGCTCACGGATGTGAGCGAAATAACGATTCCGAGCCATTCTTTGACCTGCCTCGGGCACGTCCTCCAAATCATCCTCGCGATAACCCGGAGGCAACTCGATGGTTTCCAGTGGAAACGGTTCGTAATATTTTTTCGGGACAAACCATGGTTCATGAGGCCGATAAATTCCGCAGCCCAGATAAAATGGTTTCTCGTGAGATTGTGTCAATTGTTCCCCTATGTATTTGCTCACAGCCCAATCACCTCCGAATATCTCATCGTTGACATCCAGCGCAGCCCAATCCGTTTCCACATATTGCCAGGGACCACCACGGGGGAGGCTCACCGGTCGGTTCTCCGGATAAAAGGTTTTGGGAAAAGGATTTTCAGTAGACGCCTCAGGAAAGTAACTGTCCCATGAACCTGCATCGATGAAGTAATGCAGCAACTTCCCCGAACCCGAGGCATAATACCCATGCTGCCGCAGGTATGCCGGGATCAACAAATCATCCGGCATGACCTCACGCATTTGTTGCCGGTTGTCATAGAGTCCGGATCGATTGGGCGCACGCCCCGTGAAGATGGCTGAACGACATGGATTGCAAGCGGGAGCAGGGCAGTGCGCATTGCGGAACAAAACACTCCTGGCAGCCAGTCTGTCCAAGTTCGGGGTCAAGGTTTGAGGATGCCCCCCAAGACAACCAATCCAATCATTCAAATCATCCAACGAAATAAAAAGAATGTTGGGGCGTTTTTGTTTTGGCTCTGTTTCGCTGGAAAGGCTGGAGTTGGCAAACAACGTTACTGCAACCATCAAACAGAGCCATTGACATGTCTGCTCGAATGATCCTGCCAGGGGAAACCCGTGTTGGGTGACCTTCGATGTTGGTTGGTTCAGTTCATTCATCTTCCCATTAATTGATTCAAATTGTCTGCAGTCGGCAGGTGGCTGAGATTCGCTTCAGTGAGCTTTATTCGGCGTTGATTGCGGGATACCCTACAAAACTCCTTGCAGAATTGGAAGTCATTCGATCCGTAAATGAGTGAAACCTGTGTGTCGGATTTAATCGGAATGAGCTTGTGCCAACTCAAGGGGAACTGGCTGGAAATCCCATGTCTTCGATGAATAAGTTCATGAATTCCGGATGATCATTGAGGGAAACATGTTGGCAGGTGCTCAATACCCGGTCGCAGGTTTCGAGTGAAGATTGAATGGTGAACAAAGCCTGCTTCGCTCCGTACAAGGCGCTGTTCCCTGCTGGAATGATTCGGTTTGGTGGAAAATTGAGTAATCCGATGCGTCTTGCGCTATTGAGGTTGAGATAGTTTCCGAACGCGCCTGCCAAATGGATCTTATCGATGGTTGATTCTTCCATGCCCCATTCACGGATAAGAACTCGAATCCCTGCTGCGATAGCTCCTTTTGCAAGTTGCAGTTCACGGACATCGCATGGATGCAAGGTCACATTTCCAGATAAAGGCAGTTCTTGGTTGTTTTGTACTCTTCCATTTGGGGAGATTAGTTTTTGATCCAGAAAAACGGCGGTGGCATCCACCAGTCCGCTTCCACACAATCCACGTGCCTTCCCTCCGCCAAGAATATGGCAATCCAAACCACCCTTGATCGCCTTGACACTCGATATGGCTCCGGAAGACGCGCGCATCCCCATGGAAATTTTCGCTCCCTCAAAAGCAGGCCCTGCTGCGGTGGATGCACATAGCATCTGTTCGCGGTTTCCCAGGATGATTTCCCCGTTGGTGCCCAGGTCCACCAACAGGCATGGCTCATTGGATAGGTGAATCTTTTGTCCTATGGCTCCCGCCAATAAATCGCTGCCAACAAAGCTGCCCATGCATGGCAGGAAATGAAAATCGCATGTTGCATTCAGATCAAACCATCCAATTTCATTCGATCGGAATATTCGATGCGTCCCTTCTGTTGTTTCGAAAGGGTGTTCAGCAAGGGGTTCCAACAGGATGCCACAGAACAAATGGTGCATGACCGTATTTCCGACCAAAATTCCTCGCGTCAATTCTGAAGAAGCATGATCTTTGGTCGCCGACACTCTGCGCATCAATTGGGCAATCATATCACCGATTTGATTCCGGACAATATGTGTCAGATCCGCTTGCATTCCCTGGTGAACCGCCGCATGGATGCGGGTCATGATATCTGATCCATGCTTTGCCTGGAGGTTCAATGCGGAATGCACCCCCAACACATTCCCCGTAGAGAGGTCCAGAACTTGTGCCACAATCGTGGTTGTTCCTACATCAACAGCTACTCCCAACCCTTCCTCTGGTGTGAAATTTAAGGTTTGATCATCTTCAAGGATATGGGAATCCCACTGGCCAATTTCCAATTGCAGATCGTCCAGAGCACGCATGCAGCAGGCAAGGCGCCAGCCTTTATTTAATGAATTGGAGGATAACAAAACTTTGTCTTCAGTGGTGACTGGAACATTCCCTTTCAGCACGCGAACTCTGCAACCCTTGCACCTTCCCTGACCTCCGCAGGGGAACTCAACATGAAAGGGAAAGAGCAAATCCCTCAGGGGCGTCCCTTTTTCCACTTCCACACACCGGCCAAGGGGGAGAAGTTCAATGGAAACCTTTGGGGGCATGGCACCTTTTTGATGATCAATCTCAATATAGACGTGAGAATCTTTAATGGGGATGGTCTTGGGGAGGAATCAGGATCCCAAGGTCCATCATACTGGTGTCATGGACGATTCCCTCGTGCGTATTCGAGCAAGGCTTTGACGTTTTCTTCAGGGGTGTTCCTGGGAATTTCACATCCGGCGCCGATGATAAAGCGGTTCCCTGCTTCCTGGTGGCATTTCCCGACACCTTGCAGGACGCCATGGACATCTCCTTCAAGAAGAACACTGACAGGGTTCAGATTGCCGAGAAGGATTTGTTTTTCTCCCATCGCTTTTCTCGCCTCATGCATTGGGGAGGGGAAGTCAAGGTCAACGATGTGGCAACCCAGGCGTCCCATATAGCCGAGAGCGAACCGGGTGTTTCCGCAAATGTGCAAGCGCGCCATGGCTCCCATCTCACAGATTCCGTCGATGATCTTCTTTTCGTAAGGCCATACGAACGTCTCATAGATTTGGGGGCCAACCAGAGAAGCAGCGGCATCCCCGATTCCAATCAGTTCTGCGCCGGCTTCAATCTGGGCTCTGGCAAATTTGAGTTCCATTTCAACGACAAAGGAAAACAAATCATGTATGAAATCCGGATCGTCGAAAAAGTCCAACATGAGGGTGTTGATCCCGCGAAGGTCGGCCCCTTCAGCACAAGGTCCTTCCACCCAGCCTTCGATCAATTTTTCTCCACCTACCTTTTCCTTGAACAATGCCACGCCCTTGATCCGGTCTGACATACGCTCGCCTCCATGAGGATCGGGTATTTTCAAATCGACCAGTTTGGTTTTATCGGCCAAGAAGGCGTCATCTTCAATGAACGCTGGAGGTTGGTTTTCAAAAAATTCTACTTTCGCCCCGCAGTCTGCTGCTTCGCGGGCCGGATCCGATATGACTGATACATAATCAAAATCAAATTTTTCCGCCGTTGCTATCTGAGCATCCACCAGCACCCGGTGGTCTGTTACGTAGTCATGGTAGGAGGCGCCGATTTGATCGCCGGCGTATTGCATGGTGATGGGCATCAGTGGAATCCTGTCCACGGGTTTTTGTGCAAGGTGTGCGAGAATGCGTTCGCGTCCATTCATGAGCTTATTTGGGTGATGAGTGTTTCGTTGTATGCAGGCCCTACCGATTGATCGGGTTGAAGAACCAGGAAGTTTTCGGAGTTCCAGTGACCATCAATGAGTTGTTGCAGGATGGTCAAAGACCCCTTGAGTTTTTCAAATCGCCAACCTTGTCGATCAGCTTCCTCACGGGCCTGCAGCTCGTGCTTTTTGTTTGGTTCTGTGCCGGTTTCTATGAACGCCAAACGTGAATAATGCCTGGTCAGATCTCCGAGTTGTTCTTGAAGAAATTGAGCTTTTTCTTCACCGAATTGCTCGGTTCTTGCGGAGAGACTGTCATAGAGTCCTTGCTTTCTTGCGATGGAATGGTCCGTGATGCCGGAAGGTTGGCGGCGATGCTCCAACCAGCCGCTTGACCTGAAATAGGTGCCGGGGAATTGTTCCATTTGCTGTTCATATCTTGATCGATCTCCGAGCAAGAGGGAGATGCAATCGTGCGCGCGGGGAATGATCAATGGAAGTTGTTTGGATTGAAGGCCCACGATTCCGTGGTTGCAAAAACCATAGGCCAACGCAATGGCTTCAAATTGAGCGGGATCCACCTCGTCAATGGCCGCTTGCAAGTGATCACGCATTTGGGTGCAGGGCATCTCATGGAGTCCCATGGGCAGAATAGAGACATCAACCTGGTTTTGCGACTTCCTGGCCACGGCTGTTATTTCCCTGCAGAAAACCTGGCAGGTGATGATTTTAAGGCGCAACGTTTTTTCAGTCTTGATTCCCATGCTTTGATTTTCTGAGGTTCAGGGTTGCTGTGATGTGCTGGATGAATTCAGGAGAGGTGCCGCAGCAACCGCCGATAAAATCAGCACCCGCATTCAATATCGGATCCACCCAGGCGGTAAATTCCTCCGGTGTGGTTCGGTACACGGCTTCGCCTTGAATCCATTCCGGCAGACCGGCATTTGCTTTGATCCAGATGGGAAGTTGACAGGCGGATTTGATTTTCTCGCATAAAGGAAGGAAACCTTCGATACCTTGGCCGCAATTTGCTCCAATGGCATCCGCTCCGGCTTCAAGCAAAACCCCCGTGGCTTGTTCAACGGTGGCTCCCATCATGGTTCGATCCATTCCTGTTCCCGAATCATAGACCATGCATGCCACCACGGGGAGTCCCGTTTGTTTGGCGGCAAGCGTTGCCAGCCTGGCCTCCTCTGGATCCGACATGGTTTCGATGACCAAACCATCCGCACCCCCTTCAGCCAGGGCCATTGCTTGTTTGAGGAAAGTTTCGCTTAACTCTTCAGCGGATACTTCTCCAACGCACAGCATCTTACCGGAAGGGCCAATGGAACCAAATACTTTGGCTTGGGCATTCACCACGGACTTGGAAAGCAGGGCGCCTTGTCGGTTGATCTCCTGAATGCGGTTTTCCAAAGAAGCTTCCGCGAGTCGAATTCGGTTTCCGCCAAAAGTGTTGGTCAGAATGACCTGACTGCCGGCATCAATGTAGGATTTTGCAACCGACCTTACTTTTCCTGGGAAATCAAGGTTCCAGGCATCGGGGAAGTCACCGGGTTCCAGCCCGGCCCTCTGGAGCTGAGTTCCCCAGGCTCCGTCGGTGACAACCGGACCTTCGTTTAATATCTGAGATAATACCGGGTGCATGGGAGTAGGAATGCTTGTGGAATGTTCTTCCGGTTTGCCGGGCACTTTTTCGATTAAGCACTCACGAGTTTTTTTGCCAATTGCACCGCAAGAGGTGCATTTGCGCCATAACCATCGGCTCCGATTTCATCGGCGAATTTCTGTGAAACCGGAGCACCGCCTACCATCATTTTCACCGAATCCCTCAAACCGGCCTCAACAAAGGCCTGGATGGTTTTTTTCATGGATGGCATGGTGGTGGTGAGCAGGGCCGACATGCCGACAATTTCAGCGTCAGTCGAACGTACTTTTTCGATGAACTTTTCGGGGCTTACATTCACGCCAAGGTCATAAACCTCAAAACCACCGCCTTCCAGCATGGCTCCCACGAGATTTTTACCGATATCATGCAGATCGCCTTTGACCGTTCCAATCACCACCCGTCCAACGGGCTCATTTCCCCGTTCCGCCAACAGGGGGCGTATCAATGTCATGCAGGCTTTCATCGCACGCGCTGACAGGAGAAGTTCCGGGACAAAATACTCGTTACGTTCGAATCTTGCTCCCACTTCATCCATGGCGGGAATCAGGAATTCATTGACGATGTGAAGTGGTTCCATCCCGTCGGCAAGGGCCGTTTCCGTGATGGATTTGGCTTGTTGATCTTCGCCTTTGATCACGACATCCTGCAATAGGTTTAAATCAGAATCCGGCATAACACTGGTATCGTTCAAGACTACCTGAAATCAGGGATGCGTTCCAGTATGTACACAGCCAGGTAATTGGCTTTTTTAAGACAAATCTTGTCGTTGGATTAAACAAGTTGGTGCAAGGAAACCTGGAAAAAACACGATTTCAATAATATGTGTTTACGAGATTTGAACATCTCATTTTACACTTTTGCATCCATACATTGCTTGGAAAACTATTTCGAAAGGATTGGATTTGGAGAGGTTGTCAAATGCACGGGGCATTCATGCAAAACGGGCACACTCGATGGAGTGTGCCCGTTTGATGGGGCCTATTGGAATGTAGGTAAATTGACTGAAAATAATCTATTGTTTCAGGGTGACTTTTTGGATGTAAGTCGGATCAAAACGCAACTCGGCTTTATTACCTTCTTCGGGAGCGCCGTAGCTGACAGCAGGGGAGCGTCCGGTAATTTCATGGTCCACACAGAAATCGATGACCCTCTTCATGATCTGAGGGAGTTCCTGTGAGCTGAACATGGTGATGGCTTCACCCGGCGTGCTGATGAATTTGGTTTGACGCACGACGGTATTCATCGCTTCCAATCCCAGATTGGAGAATTTTTCTCCGAGGGCAATCAAAGTGTCGTTGCGGGTGTCGGGTTGGTTCATCCGATTGGCGATGGTGTAAAATGCGTCAATGATAGCACAGGCAAAGGCTTCGCCGCCTTCTTTCGTCAAGGAATCCTGGGCCATGATGACGGAGTCGATGATTTCACCCGGGATCTTGGTGGAATCGAAGAGCACTTTCACATCGTCTCGTTTGGATAGTGTTTCCATGACGAAGGGATTCCAGACCATGATGCCATCCACTCCATCCTGTTTCTGTTGCATGGCAGCGGCGGCGGCGGCAGGATCCATGTTGCTGAACTGGTAATCCTTCTCCTTTTCGCCGGCCAACTCCAGATTCCGGACAAAGCAGTATTCAGAAACTGTTTTCTCCAGACCGTAGACTTTCTTACCTTTGAGATCCTGGATGGATTTGATGGAATCGACAACGATGCATGCATCGGCTCCATGGCTTGTCGAGGTGGGAAGAATCATGGTGGATGGGCGCGCGATAGCCGGGTTCAGCGCGTCCATGTTGGTGAGACAGGCCGCATCCACGGTGCCGGCTCCATACATGGTGATGCAGGCATCGTATTCGGCTTCGTGCAGGACGACGTCCACCTGCCATTTCTCTTCCAGTGAACCCAGTTCGCCCTTCTTGCCATTGATGAATTTGTCAACGTGTGCCACGCCAAACGTGCTCCAAGAGGGATACTCACTCCAGGCCAGGGAGAACGTGGGGAGTCCAGAGTCTTTTTCCTCCTCTGCCGCGGCGGATGTTTCAGCCGGGGATGTTCCTTCTGAGGAAGTGTTGTCGGTGGAAGCGGTATCCGTGCTGGTTGATGAGTCCTGGGGGCCGCAAGCGGTCAACCCGACAGCCAGGCACAGGGCCGCGAAAAGGTGGGTGTATTTCAATGTTTGATCTTTCATAATGAATGTTTCGAAAAATGAGTCCATGGTTTGCAGGTGGTTTTATTCCGGTAACGCCGTGTCCTTCTTGTCGGTGGTTCCGGTTGACTTTGATTTGTCTTCTGTTTCGGAGGCGAGGCCGATGAGGGCATCGAATTCCGATGAGGACTGGCTTTGGCGAGCGTATTCCAGGAATTCCGCTTCCTGGGCTTTGGTGTCGGTACCTGCCAGCTCACGCGTGACTTTGGCTTCGGCTTTAAGTTCCTGACGCATGTCGCGCAGCCCCTGCAGTTCCTCCGCTGTCCCATCCTGAGCGATGCCGGCCAGTGTTTCGGCCAATTCTTTTTCCTGTTTGGATGTGATGACATCCGCCACCGTGTCGGCTGCTTCGGATTTTACTTTTTCAACGTCTCGCAGCAGTTGTTGCAACTGGACTTTGTGGTCGCTGATGTTCTTGCGGTATTCGCCTATGTCCTGTTCCAATTCGGTGATGCGTTCCTGTTTCTCGCCCAAGGTTGAGGAAAAGTCGTTGAATGCGGAAAGACATCGCTTGTAATCCTCGTCGGCATGAATCTGTTCCTGGGTTTTTCCAGAGGTTTTTAATTGTTCGACGGTTTGCTTGGCTTTCGCGAGCGCACCGGCTTTCAGTCGTTCCAGATTGGCCACTTCTTCTGTCAGGTTTTTGACCTTGGCAATCTTTTTCTCCTCCTGGGCGATCAGACCGGCGACGGCTTGCTTATACTGATGAATGCGGGAAATCTTGTCCCGGACGATTTCGTCGTATTTGGCTTTGATGACATGAGGATTCGTATCGATCACTCTGCGTGCCGAGTCTATTTGTCCGGTCAAAAGGTAACCGACCGCTTTAAACCATCTTGTGATTGCTTTAAACATGACTTTTGCTTTTGTTGGGTTGATTCAAATCAAATATTTTCCATGGATCGCAGGCCGGAACCTACGGACCAGTTCTGCATTCGCTCTTCCACTTTGCGTGCCACTTCCAGGCTGCTGTCGAGTTCCTTGCGCATTTGCTGCAGGTCTTGGGTGGATGCTTGAACATGTCCCAACTTCTGTAATGAAACAAGGGAATGGCTCAATTGTTTCACACAAGCCTGAATTTCGTGGATGATTAATTCCCTTTGTTCGAGGACAGGATGCCGGGCTGCTTCCGTGGAGAGCTTGTCTGCGGTGAGTCTGAGGTGATGTGTTTGTTCAATGAGTCGAACACAATGTGCAAACAACGATTCCACCTGAAGCCGGACGTCCACCATGATGGCCCATTGACCTGAAGAACTGTCTTTTTCAATCGACTGAAAGGTGCCGACCAGGGTTCTCAAATCGCCGAGAGCTTCTTCTGGACGAGGATCGTTGTCGGAACGCTCAAGGGCCCGTTCCAGTTCGTCGAGTGATTTCTGACGGTTTTCAAATTTCTCCTTCTCGACTTCGGTCAGTACCTTGTGGGCTTCCTTATTTCCGGAAAGCAAAAGTTTGGACACAAAACTACCCGCCCCGATGAGCATGCCGGCGATTCCGCCAAAAATGAACAATCCGGCCTGCCTGAAATCGAAGGCCCAGGCGGAAACCATGCTGGTGAACCCGAGCACAAGCGGGCCCAACACCAAAGGACTGGCTGCCAATCGAAGGAAAACCCGCTGACGGATTTCATCCCTGTTGACTTCCTTTTTGCCGGTTGCTGATACCTGAGGGTGTTCCTGCATCTTCAAAGAACTCATCCTACCATATGCCTGTTCCCATGCAAAGACTTGGGTGATGGGATTTGCAACACCGTTTTGCCAGGTTATACCAAGGGGAATGGATGTGATCATGCCTAGTAAGGTCGTTGTCCCACTTCAAAAACAACTGATTGAAATTGCCCGTTTTCATTGTCCGAAGGCGCGGCTTCAGTGCGGATCCTCCACTCAGGAATCCCTTGTTGTTTCAGTAGTTCCGCAACTGCTTGAGCACGTGCACTGGCCAAACGTTGATTGGCATCGGCGTCTCCTTCCGCCCGGGTTTGGCCGATGACCTTCAGGTAGAAATTGGGAAAGGATTGTAGTTTTTTGGACAAGTTTGCAACAGAGCGCTCGCTGGAGCGGCTTACGCTGGAGGAGCCTCGGACAAACCCAATCGCGTCCGCCTGTAATACGCCCACGGGAATCAAGCGATTCCATTGCGCATCCGATAAGGGTTGGTTGTTTTGGCCGGGGGTGGTGGTGAGTTGTTCACTCGACATGCCCTGGATCAGGTGAAGATCCTGTCCAGGATGAAAGTTGCTCGTTTTCAGTCCCGCCATGACTTGGTCATAAAACAGCGTGTTGTATTGGCCGTTGAGCGGATCGGAGTTGATGCTTTTGGTTTTGAGCAACACATCCACGATGTTGGCGATCATGTCCTCAAGATGCCCATGAACCTCACTGGGGGCGCCATCGTTCAGCCCGAAATGGGCGTAATTATCCATGGTGTTCTTCCATTGGATGCCGCTGACCACCGCTTTCGCCAAATCCGAATCCAGCTTGTCCGCATTCAATTGATTGGCATCTGAGATCATCAGGTTCTCAAGCCCCTTTTCCTGGTTTTGGAATTGGTAGAGGGCTCGGAAATAACCTTCGGAAAGAGTTTTTACGAGATCCGGATTGTTTTTGAGAAAAGTGCGTTCCGCGACCAGAACATCCACGATGTAGCCCTTGAGTTGCGAACTGTCCAGCAGTACTTTGTAACCGGGCTGTTTGAGCGCTTGAGCAACCTGGGGTTGCCACAAGACAAAGGCTTTTTTGTCGCCAGGGGATGATCTTTTGAGATCTGTCAGAACCTGGGCTGATCCATCCGCTTCACTCATCCAGTCGGGTGAGATTTGAGGCAGACTGAAGTGGGCGAGAATGACTCTGGCCAGGAATTCACTTGGAGATTCCGGTGTCAGCACGATTCGGGTGGATGGAGCATTGAGTTCCTGGACGGATTTGAATGCTGACTCGTGGGCCACCAGCGCATCGCCGCCCTTCGTTTCGTCCATGACCATGATAATGGATCCGGGAAATGAATGCGCGCTGGCTCCAGCTTTTATATACGAATCGATGGTAAAGACGGCCAGTTGAGTGGTGCCGTTTTCAAGGTTTTGTAGCCGCTTTGAATAGTCAGCCCCGTCATCCACCACGTTCAGTTTGATCTGACGATCGGACAACCATTGTTTCAGGGCGTCTGACCGGAAGATGGCGTAACCGCTGAATGAGTCTGCGGCGATGGTGAGTTCGTGTTCATAGCGGCTGGCGGTTCCTGTTTCTTCCGTGAGCCGCTTGTTGAAATAGGGGTGAACCAGAAATTTGTAAGCCACTGCCAGCAAAAGAAAGATGACACACCAAGCGATGGTGGCGATTAAGCATCCTTTTGACTTACGTTCGCTCATTATCTTTTCGTGATTGCTTTCAACAGGACGAGTAACACAAGTCCGCCCAGGATGACCAGTTTCAAAACACTGCCGCTTTTGTCGATATGCACCGTTGTGTGGGTAGTGGTGGTGTGAGGTCTGGGGTTGGGTGCTCTACGGCGGGAAGATTCGGCAAAATTCTGGTTGGTGCCAATGGGATCGTTTCCGGATTGTGACAATGCATTGATTGCTGAAGATGCCACCTCAAGGGGAATCGGGGCAAGCAGTTCAAAGGCATCTTCGTCGGCAACATTTCCGGATTGATTTCCTCCCACTTCGGCAAAAACCTCTGCGATGGCTTGCTTGAGCATGGCGGCATCATTCGCCCGGCGGTATGTATGCACTTTGGTGGCAAGCGTATGGTCTTGATCCATTGCCACGCCGATGACATCCACGCGCAGGCCCCTGGCAAGCACCTCGGGTGTATATCGCTCGACGAGGTCCCGGTCATTGGCTTCTCCGTCTGTGACGATCAGGAGTCGATAGGTGCCGTACCCGAATTGTTTTTTTCTTTCTTCCAACAACCTGTCGGCGCCGATCTTTATATATTGTCCCAAAGGCGTGCCTCGATTGGGATTGATGTTGCGAATGGCCGGGATTAACTGATCGTCATTGCGAGGTCCAAGTGGATAGACCCAGTGATCCTTGATGTCCGCCGCGCTGAACACAACAAGTCCGACATGGGTGGTTTGAGGGATGTTACTCAAGACCTCCACCAGAGCTTCCTTGGCGGCATCCATCTTTGGCTGGTTGGTGCCCGGCATCTTTTGTTTCATCGAACCGGATGCGTCCAGCACGATGACCACATGATCGATGGAAGATTGACCCAAGAGGTTTGAGAAGGCGCCCAGGAGAAAGGTAAGAGCGGTCCCTGCCAACAGTGGTCTCATGAAAATGCGTTTCATTTGTTATGTATCATTTGATGTTCGGCACAAAACGGCCTGTGCGAACTTGCCATCTCAGCAGAAAAATCACGTTGAGATTCGGCTTGTTTCACTCCATTGGAAAGGGTCGATCAAAAATCGAAATCCGATGAACTGGTTGCTTCCGCCGGAACGCGAACGATTCGAAACTCGACTCTCATGTTCTGTTTGGCCTCGTTCAGATTGCTCGGTTTGGCAATGAAAGGTTCCCGAATGCCGACGCCCACGGGCTGAATCTGGCTGGTGTCGATGGTGACGCCTTTGCTGCCGGCATATTGACTGATGGCACCCAATACCTGTTCCGCGCGCAATCTGGACAGGTTCAGAGCTGCCTGCATGGTTTCACGTGGGTTATAGGTTTGCGCGCCGTCAAAAGAACCGGATTCAATCAACTGAACCAAATCTTTGGTGGATTCCAGATCCAGTGGGCGACCCTGGAGTGAATAAGCGTAATTGCCGCTGGATCCTGAACGTTTGAGCACTCCCTTTTGCATGCCGGCTTTCACGAGGTCCAACAAGGTTTTGGTGGGGTCTGCGTGACCTCGAATGGCGATGACAGCGTTGCCAAATCGTTGAGATGATTCCAGCACGCGTTGGAATTCGGCCCCATACTGCACTGCGCTGAATTCGGTTTGGTTCGGTTCGAACTGGATGGTGAAACTCATGATGGTCTTGTCATCCAGTTCACCGCCCTGGCTCAAGAGCTCAATTTCTTCACGAACCGCTTCCGCTCTGAAACGTTCACCTTTTTGCAAAGTGGTTTTGGCCAGGTATTTCACGAAATCGTCGGATTGGTAGTTGAGTCCGGATGGAAACAGTCCCATTTTTTCACGAGCGTATCCCTGGCTGACCGCGAGGTTCAGCGCGGATTCCTGAAAGTTTTTGAAACTGGTCAAATTATTGTTTTGTGTGAAGAAGGACACATTGCCTGGATACAACACAAAGGTGCAGTCTGAGATCAGTCCGTGGGCTTCTTCAAGGACCGGTACCACATCGGTTCCGTAGATCTGTTGGGTCATTTTGAGCACTTTTTCGTAATTGGCCGATCCGCCAGCTTCGTATTGGCGTTTCATGTCCACTAGCTCTTCACATCCTCTGAGATAGCCTGCGACAAATTTGGTCACCCATTCCCTGTTGGTGTCATAGAAATCCTTGCGACAGACGTAAACATCTGCAATGGAACGGGAAAGCTCGGCGGTTGATACCAGAACATGTGCGCCTTTAATCGTGCCTTCGGCTCCCGTGCCTGTGTTCTCCAAACCACCACACAGGCCCAGCATGTCCGGCGTGATGGCAAAACAAGCACTGACTTGAGGGTTTTTCCGCATGATTTCAGAAGGGGCGTCTGGAGTGCCGGTCAGGTCTTTCGCCCAGACGACATTGACATCGTCCCAGGTAAGTTGGGCTGTCTTGAGGATATCATCCAGCATGCCGACATGAGGTCCGCCCTGCTGGATGGCGATAGTTTTGCCTTTGAGGTCGGATAAAGTCTTCAAACCTTCGCGCGCCACCATGTGATCCCCGGCAGACCAGGTCATTTGGAGGATCACAACGCCTTTTGTGCGGGGATCTGACCCAATGATCTCGGAAGCCATGCCCATCATCCGGAATGTTCCGCGCAGGAAGGGGGATCTGCCAGACACGTAGTCCTTGACCTGCTGGGCGAAATTGTCCCCGGCCTTCATGTTGAACTTTAATCCCTGTTTGTCGAAGATGGAACCGTTCGCAGTTTGAAGTCCTCCGTTGGCATGAAAGGTGGCCACATCACCGCCCCAGGTGATGTAGGGGAGTTGGAGAGGGCCGGACGCATTGACAGAACCTATTTGTGGATTGCCAACAGCAGCTTTGAATTCAGCTCCCTGGCCCAGCAGCGATTGGCAGATGGCGAGACAGGTCATCCAGGATGTCACACATAAGGCCAGGAGCTTGCGATGATTGTTTTGAAACGGTTTTTCCAAGGATTTCATTCTGCGGATATCGTTGTTGTTTGTTTGCAAATCGAGTGGAAGCAAACTGGCATTACCTTACTCGGTTTTCCGGATGCTTCCATTATAAGAATTTGTTACCTTTGTATAACACGTATCGACCTCAGGGCCAAATGAAAACTCCTGGAGAGTCCGTGCAGGGAGTGAGATGCATGTCTCCAAAGATTGACCTCTGGTGTCCATTTTTTTACCTTTTCATGATGATTCCTCAATTTCGCTGGATGTGCCTGACCAGTTTGACGTTGTTTCTGAGTTTGATACGACTGAGTGCTCAGGAAAAACCGCTCAACGTACTTTTCATCGCCATTGATGATATGCGTCCCGAAATGGGGTTTTATGGAGGGAAGGCCATTACTCCCAATATGGACCGTCTGGCGGCGACTGGGGTGGTGTTCGACCGGGCATACTGTAATCAGGCCGTTTGCGGTGCAAGTCGGGTTTCTCTCATGACCGGACTTTATCCGGAATACCTGGGAGAACGCACCTACCACGTGACCGGATGGAGAAAACGGTGGTCCCACATCGTCACCATGAACCAGCATTTCAAATCCAACGGTTATACCACGATAGGATTGGGGAAGATATATCATGGGAGTCGGGGTCCGGGGGTTGACCCGGATCACTGGACCCGTTGGATCATTCCTGAAGGCGGGACGGAATATGCCAACCCTGCCAACACGGCATTGAGGCAGAAAAATCAACGAGATACCGATGGAAAACGACGGGGACCTTCAACGGAATCATTTGAGACTGGGGATGAGACTCATTTTGACGGAGTGAGAGCCCTTACCGGAGCGCGGCAAATTGCCGAGTTGTCCAAAGAGGGGAAACCCTTCTTTCTGGCGGTTGGTTTCACCAAACCCCATTTGCCTTTCATCGCGCCAAAAAAATATTGGGATCTGTATGAACGTGATTCCTTCCATCTTCCAGGCAATCTGTCCATCCCTCCCGGTTATCCAGACTATGCCAGGAACAAGAACGCCGGAGAACTTCGTGCCTACAGCGATATCCCCCAGGGCGATTCGCCTGAACAGTTTTCAGATGAATTGAACAAGACACTCCTACACGGATATCACGCCAGTATCAGTTATACTGACCGGAATATTGGCGTCCTTTTGGATGCTTTGGATGATCATGGCGTTGCCGATAACACGATTGTCGTATTGTGGGCTGATCATGGATGGAAACTGGGGGATCATTCCAGTTGGTGCAAACACACCAATTTTGAATGTGACACGCGTGTGCCCTTGATGATTCGTCACCCAGGCATGCCCAATGCGAAAGGCCGCAGTCAATCACTTGTAGAACTTCTCGATCTGTATCCAACCCTCTGTGACCTCTGCGGGTTGGAACGTCCCGAGCACCTGCAGGGTAAATCGCTCGTCGATGTTTTGGAAAATCCCGGGGCAAGGCATCTCGAGATCGCTTATTCCTCCTATCCTCATGGTCGAGGCCAGGGGCAGAAGGGTGTGGTGGGACATTCCATTCGCACCACAGAGTATCGTTACACCGAGTGGTGGGAGAAAGGTTCGGATAAAGTGGTCGATTCCGTGCTAAGCCATGTTGAGAAAGATCCGGGGGAGGCCACATCCATTACGGGTGCACCTGAGATCGCTCAAGCTCTGTCGGATCGTTTACGCATCAAAGTGATGAGGGCCCGGAAGGATTGAATTAAGGTTTGTCCTGTATTGGTGGGCTGTTTTTCTCACACGAAGCCACAAGGACACTAAGTTTTTGGGTGTGGCAGTCGTGTCGTATCTGCCTGTGAAAAAACATCACTTCGTGCCTTAGTGCCTTCGTGTGAGAAAAAACAACCAAACGGAAACCGGGATGACTGCGCTTGCAAAAGCGTGGGGCTCTGTGGGGAAACGAAAACGCTGGCGGGCCACATTCTGGCGAATGCGGCTAC
>CAYPZD010000004.1:106418-117195 GCA_964415055.1 uncultured Verrucomicrobiota bacterium
CCACATTCTGGCGAATGCGGCTACGGGGTTTTGGTTGTTCCGGATATGGTTTTTTTGGTGGATTTGATTTTCCAGGAGTAGGTGGAGGGATCAAATTCGAATGCTCTTTTTGTGGGGGCTGATTCGGCCCAGGTTTTTGGCAGGTGGGCTGAGAGTTTTTCGATGATGGGTTTCAATTGTGGGCGACTGGCTATGTTGTGCCATTCGTGTGGATCGGTGGTGTGGTCGTATAGTTCTTCTCCTCCGTCTTGATATCGAATGTAGCGATAGCGTTCATCTCTTACGGCGGCATTTCCAGCATGGTATTCTGTTACGGCCGGGTAGTTCCATTTTGCTGTCGCATTTTCCAAGAGGGGGACCATTGAAATTCCATCCGGTTCAGATACCGGAGATGTTTCAGTAAGTTCGATCAGGGTGGGGAAGAGGTGGATCAGACTGACTGGCTTGATGCATTGTCCGGCAGGTAATCCCGGAGCAGAGATGATCAGTGGAATCCGTGTGGCTTCTTCCCACAGGGTGCTTTTGTGCCAATGGTTTTTCTCACCGAGATGCCATCCATGATCAGACCAAAGCACGATGATGGTCTGTTCGGCATGCGGACTTGTTTTGAGCGCTTTCAAGATTCGCCCCAGTTCGTGGTCAGCGTAGGAGATGCTGGCCAGGTAAGCTCGGACAGCTTCCTTGTAATGGCCTGCATCTTTGATGGTATCGAAATCGTTGCGGCGTGCCGCTGCCAGTTTGATGCCTTCCGAAGGGATGTCGTCCAGATCATTTGAAAGGGTTTGTGGCAGGATGATGGAGTCCAGGGGGTATAGGTCGAAAAAACGTTGAGGCACATACCAGGGTAAATGCGGCCGAAATAATCCGCACGCGAAGAAAAACGGTTTGTCGTGATTATGATTCAGGAAGTCGATGGCATAATCCGCGGTTAAGGCGTCATCGTAATCGGGGGCGGGGATTGCCAGTGATCCCCAGTCATTTTCATGTCCCAGGCCATCCACCCCGCTGAAAGGGTAAGCAGGCGGGTTGGAAGATGTTTCGGACCAAGGATAGTTAAGTTTGTTTGATCGAAACCAGGGATCGTTTCGAAAGGTAAGCCTCAGGTATTCGTCCCATTGAAATGGCGGATTATTGCCCGCCGTGTGATGATACACTTTTCCAGCTCCTGCGACGGTGTAGCCGGATTGTTTAAAATGGATCGGCAGAGTAGTTGTCTCGGGATAATTCGGAAACCACCAATGTCCGTTGTCATACAGTCCGGAAGTAGACGGCATTTTGCCGGTCATGATTGCAGCGCGGGAAGGGGCGCATTTGGGAGAAGGACAGTGTGCGTTCGTAAAAAGCATGCCCTGTTTGGCGAGTTGGTCAATATGAGGCGTGTGGACGATGCCTCCATACCCATCAAGACATCCCACCCAGTCTTTCATGTCATCAACGGATAAAAACAGAATGTTTGGTCGTGTTTTTTCGTGAGATGGTTGCTCTATGTTCTTTTCTCCAATAAGGGTTAAGTGAATGGCCATACCAGCCAGGAATAATATCGTGATGCCTTGTAGCCGCTGTGAACCGGAATGCATGAGACGCCAACGAAATGTTTGAGCCGTGAGGATTCTCATTTTTTCACCTTCAGGTCGTGAATGGGGCGAGCTTCATTCTTTGGGAACCATTGACTCAGCCTTGATTTGACATGATCCCATTCATGGTTGTTTGCCAAATTTGTCCATTCGTTGGGATCCTGTTCATGGTCGTAGAGTTCTTCGGTTCCATCAGCGTAGCGAATGTAGCGGAACCGTGTGTCTTTAACTGCGTGATTGCCCTGCAAATAGGTCATCAATGCCGGGCGTTCCCAAACTCCTTTCGGGTTTTTAAGAAGAGGCACCACGCTTTCCCCATCGCAAGTTTCATCAGGCGGGAGGCGACACAATTCAAGTAGCGTCGGGTAGAGCACACTCATATCCACGGGGTGACCGCAACGATCGCCCGGCTTCGTGATCCCGGGAGCTGCGATGATGAATGGGATATGGGTCGATTTTTCCCATAACATGAATTTCTCGATATGATTCTTTTCACCGAGATGGAACCCGTGGTCCGACCAAAGTACGATGATGGTTTGATCCCGGAAAGGACTTTGATCCAGCGCATCGAGCACACGTCCAATCTGTGTGTCCGCAAAATGCACGCATGCCGCATAAGATTCGATGAAAGCCTGATAGGCTCCCGGGTGCATGAGGTCTGTTTCCTGCATGCCTTTCCAGAACCAGGCCTTGGATTTGAACAAGGCCCTGGCTCCGGCTGGCAGATCGTTCCAATCCTCCGGTTGGCGGTTTGGGAGGGCGATATCCTGATAGGGTTTATGATATTTTTCCGGTGCGAAGAAAGGTGAGTGGGGTTTGAAAATGCCGCATGTCAGGAGTAGTGGTTGGTCGTCTTTGGAGTTTTGGATGGTTTCGATGCAATAGTCGGCGGTTTGAACATCAATGGCGTCCCTTTCGTTCTTGGGCCAGGAACCCCAGTCTGTATTGCGGGATCCGTATTCAGGTGAATGGTTTAGTTTTTCCAGGGGGTAGAGCTGAGGGCGCATGTGGCGGAAATCATCATAGGAGGTGTCATCGTGGAACGCTCCATTGAGGTGGTGGTGAAATATCTTTCCGGCGCCTTTGACTTGATAACCGTTCTCCCGAAAACGTTGCATCACGGTTGGGCGGTGCGGCATGGCGGAGCGCCAGTCGCTTTTATTGCCATACACGCCGGTGGAAGTGGGACGCAAACCTGTCCAGGTTGAAGCGCGTGAAGGATTGCAGGCCGGGGACATGCAGTAGGCGCGGGTGAAGAGCATGCCTCTGCTTGCCAATCGTTCCAGGTTGGGTGTTTGAATCGGAGCTTTGTCGTCGAGCAGGGAAATCCAGTCGTTCAGGTCATCCACCACGAAGAGCAGCACATTGAGTCTGGATGCTTGTTCCGCTGCTTGGACCTTGAGTGCGAACACAAGTGCCAAGCAACTGGCTATAAATGAAACGATCAGGTGGTTCATTGGAATGCTCAACAGCTTAACCAATGGAATAGAGCCATATCAAAACAAAACAAACATCCGAAGGGGATTGCTTTCTGCTGATTTGCGATTATTTGTATTTGGAAAGCCATGAGTGAACAGTCTGAGTCAGCAAGCAATGTGTTGGGAACGCCTTTGGAATCGTGTTGCATGAATCCTGTGACGGGGTATTACCGCAATGGGAAGTGTCACACGGGGCCAGGGGATTATGGACTGCATGTGATATGTGTTGAAATGACCGATGAATTCCTGCGCTTTGGCAAGGCACGAGGCAATGACCTCATCACTCCCCAGCCTCAGTTTCAATTTCCAGGCCTGGTGGCGGGAGATCGCTGGTGTGTTTGTTTGCAACGCTGGATCGAAGCTTTGAAGGCGGGATGTCCTCCGCCTATTTACATCAAGGCGACGCATATCTCCGCACTTGAGTTTGTGGATTTGAAGGAATTGAAAAAATACGCGCTCGACTGGGAGGAGCCCGCTTCATGAGTCGGCAAACCATTGTCAAATTTGCCATCCTCATCCTGCCGTTTTTGCTGCTTGTTTTCTTTGCCTTTGCGGAAAAGTTGGGAATCAGGATCACCACGATTTTCAATAAATAAGCTTTGATCGAGCAGAATTTTATCGATTCGGCCGAGGGGTGAATGCGTATCGATTTTTTTTGATTATCAGATTGACATTTATCTTATTCTGTCGCTTGCTTCTCCCTTGATGATTTTCCGAACTAAAAAGAGACAGCGCCGATATAGTTGTTCCAATCGTCTTCGATAAGACTTTGGGGCGGCGGTTTTTCTTTTTCATTTCAATCATTCTTTCCCGTTGCTTCCACCTTTGTTTTCCAAAGCTATGAGTATTTCATTTATTTCAGGATCAGTGACGTCTCCCCAGGGTTTTTCGGGGGGAGGTATTTTTTGCGATGTGAAGCGGTTGGGGACCGGCAAGGGATCCAACAAGGGCAAGAAACGTGATCTGGCGGTGATTTTTTCCGAATCTCCCTGCGTTGCAGCGGGCATGTTCACGACGAATCAGATTTGTGCCGCACCTGTCAAGGTTTGTGTGGAACATCTGAAACATCCTGCTTGCCGGGCAGTGGTGGTGAATTCAGGGAATGCCAACGCCTGCACCGGACTCAAAGGACGCAAGGATGCCGAGACCATGTGCAAACAGACGGCCAAATGGCTGAAGATCAAACCGGCCGAGGTCATGGTTGCTTCCACAGGTAGAATCGGGTTGCCATTGCCCATGCCGAATATCCGGAGTGGCATCCAAACTGCGTGTGCGGGTTTGAAAACCACCCAAGAGGCGGGAAACCATATTGCCGAAGCCATCATGACCAGCGATACGCATCCCAAGGAGGTGGCGGTGGAATTGGAGTTGGGAGGCAAGAAGGTTCGGATCGGCGGGGTGGCCAAAGGAGCGGGAATGATTCATCCCGGCATGAGCCCGACAGGAAAACGTCCTTACAGCATGCCATTACATGCCACCATGCTCTCATTTATTACCACCGACGCGTCCATTGGCAAACCAACCTTGCAGCGTTGCCTGACCGAAGCGGTGGCGAGCACGTTCAATCGAATCACCGTCGATGGAGATATGAGCACCAATGACACCGTTTTGGTGTTGGCGAATGGTTTGGCGGGGAACAAGGCAATAAAGCACACCGCCCGGGATGCTGTTTCCAAAGCTGATCTGGCCCTGTTCCAGGAAGCATTGAACAAGGTGTGTTTCGCTCTTGCCAAAATGCTAGTCAAGGACGGAGAGGGCGTTACCCGGTTTGTCACGGTTCGGGTGAGTGGCGCCAAAAACGATAAGGAAGCCGATGCCGCCGCACGTTCGGTTGCGAACAGTGAATTGGTCAAGACCAGCTGGCTGGGGGGGGATCCAAACTGGGGGAGGATCATCGATGCGCTTGGATACTCTGATGCCACTGTTGTGGAAGAAAAGGTGGACGTAGGATACAGCGCCCCGGGGGGAAAGAAAGTCCTTTACTCTCTCAAATCAGGCAAGCCCACCCGCGCCACATTTAAAGTGCTTTGCAAGGCAGTCGAAGATCCCGAGTTTGATCTGCATATCAATCTCAATTTAGGCAAGGGCAAGGCGGTGATGTATGCCAGCGATCTGACAGAAGAATACGTCGAGTTTAACAAAGGGGATGTGACAGATCCGGCATCCCTGGGAGGATAGTTCAAATCATGGAGCATTTGATTACCAAAGCGGCGGTGTTGATGGAGGCACTGCCTTACATCCAGAAATTCAGTGGCGCCACGTTTGTGGTGAAATACGGGGGGAGCTTTATGGATTCACCGGATCCGGCGGTGCGGCAGGGCGTGGCGCGGGATGTGGTGTTTCTGGAGGCTGTTGAGATCAATCCTGTCGTGGTACACGGCGGAGGCAAAGCCATTACCCGGGCCATGAAGGAAGCCGGATTTTTTCCTGAGTTCAAACATGGACACCGGGTGACGGACGAGAAGTCTGTGGAATTGGTGAACGAAGTGTTGTCCAATCAGATCAATCCGGAAATCGTGGCCACCATCAATGAACTGGGAGGTGCTGCCAAAGGTTTTGCCGGAAAGGATATTTTCAAATGCCGGCGCAAGGCTGTTCCAGGTGACGATGGGGAGATGATTGATATTGGTTTTGTGGGAGAAGTGGTGGAGGTGGATACCGCTCCACTTCGAGAGTGCATCGCCAAAGGGATCACGCCAGTTATCAGTCCAACTGCGACAGGGGAAGATGGACATTTGTACAACTGCAATGCCGATGTGGCGGCGGCCATGACGGCCAAGGCGCTCACAGCCAAACGATTGGTCTTCATGAGCGATGTGCCCGGATTGCTGGAAAATCCAAAAGATCCGGAAACCGTCATTTCACACCTGCGTGTCCAGGACGTCACCGATTTGAAACAGAGAGGCATCATTGCCGCCGGCATGATTCCCAAAGTAGACAGCGCCACCGCGGCGATTGAATCAGGCGTTGACAAGGTCTCCTTCGTGGATGGCCGAGTGGACCATGCGGTGTTGCTGGAGATTTTTACCGACAAAGGCGTGGGGACTGAAATTGTACTTTAACCCTTTTTTTCATGCTCCGAACTGAAGATTAAAATAAACAAACAGATGACAACAAGTGAACCAGCATCCGTGTCGTCTCCCGCTGAGACGATTCAATCATTATTCGAACATCATGTTGTGCCGACCTACGGTCGTTTCCCTTTGACGCTTGATCGCGGGAAAGGAAGTTATGTTTGGGATGTGGACGGGCGCCGTTATCTGGACATGGGGGGCGGGATTGCGGTCAATGTGCTGGGGCATGCGCATCCAGAGTTGGTGAAGACTTTGTCGGAGCAGGCCGGCACTCTGATGCATTGCTGCAACCTTTACTATCATCAGGGGCAAGGCGAACTGGCAAAACAGATTGTTGACCGTATTGGCCCCGGGAAATGTTTTTTTTCCAATAGTGGCGCCGAAGCGAACGAGGGTTTGTTTAAACTGGCTCGGAAATTCGGCTGTGAGGAAGGTCGATTTGAAATAATCACGTGCCAACAATCCTTTCATGGTCGGACCATGGCGGGGATTGCCGCCACCGGTCAGGACAAGGTGAAACAGGGGTTTGAACCGATCATGCCGGGATTTCGGCATGTTCCATTCAATGACCTGGCAGCCATGAAATCCGCCATCAGCCCGGCCACGGTTGCCATCATGATCGAGGGAGTTCAAGGTGAAGGAGGCATCCAGCCTGCTTCGTCGGAATACCTGAAGGGCTTGAGGGCTCTTTGTGATGAACATCGTTTGTTGCTGCTATGGGACGGTGTGCAGTGTGGTCATTATCGAACCGGGAATTTCCAGAGTTACGCATCCATATTAAAAGATCACGAGGACGGGGAAGCATTCCTGCCGGATGCCATCTCATTGGCCAAGTCGATTGGAGGAGGCTTTCCGATGGGGGCGTTTTGGGTGCGGGAACCTTATCAGGACCTTCTTGGGCCGGGTTCACACGGAACCACTTTTGGGGGATCTCCTTTGGCCTGTTCGGTTGCATTGAAAATTTTGGAAGTGATTGAACGTGACAGCCTGGATCAGAATGCCGCTCGCATGGGTGGGATGCTGACCAAGGGACTTCAAGTGCTGGCTGCCAAGTTTCCCGATTATATCCAGGAGATCCGTGGCATGGGATTGATGATTGGGATTGTTTTCAAACCGGAAATAGCCGACTTGGGGAACACTGCTCGACCGGTTTCCCTGCAGATTGTGGAACGCCTTCATGCAAACGGCATGTTGACCATTCCTTCGGGTGCTCATGTCGTTCGATTTTTACCGGCTCTCAACATAAGCGCTGCCGAGGTTGAGGAAGCCTTATCCATTTTAAATTCAACACTAGAATCCATCACATCATGAAACACTTTTTAAGTCTTGAAGAACAAACGAGTTCAGACCTGGAATACATCTTAAATCTGGCGGACAAACTGAAAGCGGATCGTGAGAATGCCTCATTCAAACCGTTGGCCGGCCAGACTTGGACCATGATATTTTCCAAATCCTCCACTCGAACGCGGGTATCATTCGAAGTGGGGGTGCGTGAGCTGGGGGGGCAGGTCATTTTCCTCGCGGCGAACGACATGCAATTAGGCCGTGGTGAGCCCATCAAGGATACCGCCCGAGTGCTGGGCCGGATGGTGCACGGAGCGATCATTCGAACCTACGGACATCAGGATGTTCAGGATTTCGCTTCTTACAGCAAGATTCATACGGTCAACGCACTGACAGATCACGCGCACCCTTGCCAGATCGTTGCGGATGTCATGACCATCCGTGAAAAGCTGGGGACGATCAAAGGGAAGACAGTTACTTTCATTGGGGACGGGGCCTGTAATGTGGCCACTTCATGGATCTACGGAGCCATGCGGTTTGGTTTTGAATTGAGAATAGCCGCACCCAAGGAATTTTTCCCTGCGCCATACTTGATCGAACAAGCTGGCGATTGTGTGAAGGTAACGGAGGATCTGGACGAAGCAGTCAGGGGGAGTGATGTATTATACACTGACGTCTGGGTCTCCATGGGGAAAGAGGAGGAATCTGCCAATCGATTGGAGCTGTTGAAGGGGTATCAGATTGATTCGGACTTGATGGGAAAAGCCAATGAAGGTGCGCTTTTGATGCATTGCCTCCCGGCTTATCGTGGTAAGGAAGTCACTGAAGAAGTTCTCGAAGCCCATGCACAGTCCATATTCGACCAAGCTGAAAACCGCCTTCACGCACAGAAGGCAATTATGGCATGGCTCGTGGAGTAAGACGCGTTGTAAAAAAGAGTAAATCGCCGAATACGCCTTGAAGGATGGGGGTTTTTGGCGCAAGTTAAGTATCATGCGTTGGAATAATATCATTTTTCTATTACTTCTTATCGTTGTTGCGACGGGAAATATTCAACCTTTGCAAGGTCAGGACCAGAGTGTGCAGAGTACAATCTACCTGCTGCGTCAAGAATCTGATGAACGTTATCGTAAGCTAAAAGCCGAATTGGAAGATGCCCAACAAGCTAACCTGACGCTGGTGCGTCGGCTTGAAGCACTGGAAGATGAAAACCGTTCTCTTCGCAATTCCATCAAAAAGTTACCCGCCAATTTGGTGAGCGAGTCTGATGCTAAAAAGTTATCGGATGCTCTGGTTGATCAGATCAAGTCGGTCGACAAAAGTCGCTCTGACGACAACAAGATCATCAGTGAGGAAATCAAAAAGATTTGGAAAGCCATTGAAGAACTCGGCAAGGCTCCCGTGGCCAAGGTCGCCCAGCGTGTTCCGGATAAACCGCGTCGCGTTCCCAAACGTATAGCGGAAGTTACTCTGGAAAGCGGGTATACGCTTTCAGCTATTGCCGAAGCGTATCGTCTGGAAGGGTATGATGTTTCGGTTGCTGGCATCCTGGAAGCCAATCCCAACATCACTGATCCGACCAAAATTCGGGCAGGGGACACCGTCATCGTTCCCATCGAATGGTGATTTCCTGAAAAACGGTCGATGAAATTTCTCAGAAAGCTCCATCTTTACTTGGGATGTTTTTTTGCCCCGCTGCTGTTGTTCTATACGGCAACAGGGTGGTACCAGACCGTCAGTGTCCATCGCAACAAGGCTGTGGGAGAAGCCGAGGGTGGGGGATGGTTGGAGAAGTTGACCTCCATTCATGTCGATCAGGTGTTTCCGCTGGCTTTTGCCGATACCTTTGATCCAGCTTTGTTTCAGTATCTGGTCGTGGCGATGTCCGTAGCCCTGATTGTCACAGTGGTTCTCGGAATCTTTCTCGCCTTCAAAATGAGCAAATCAAAATGGCTGGTCGCGGTTGTGCTTTTGGCCGGGATTCTCCTGCCCGTGATTTTGCTATACATGGGCAACATCAAGGAGTAGCCGGTATTTCATGAATTACGTATGGGCGACACTTGGAGCGATGGTCTGCATCACGGCCATTTTTGCTTTGTTGATGACTTCCATTCATTACCGGATCACTTCAAGACATCTGTTGGTTTACTGTCTGGGCTTGCCGGTTCGGCGCTTTGCTCTGAAAGATATGACCTCCGTCTCCAAAAGGAGAAGATTTCGAGCCGAACTATGGGTGAACACCTTTCGATTCAAGCATCGCAAACTGGTGATACGACGAGATCGCGGTCTCTTCCGCGAAATTGTCATCACCCCCGCCTACCGTTATGCCTTTCGAAACCAACTGGAATCCGCCGTCGAAGCCGCCTCCGGACACCACATCGAAGTGGAAGAAACGGAAGACTGATTCAGTCAAGGTTTGTGAACAGGATATGCTTTGTTAAGTTTGTGAATGTTGTCTGAATTTTTGCAAGTGTGCATATTTTGCGCTCATGAGTGCAAAAATTGTCCAATAAGATAAAATCCTTGTTTTTCGCTGTGTGCGGTTGGCTTTTTAGCCGTTAACTGAATGTCGGGGAATTAAAGGATTCTTATGAGGTTAATGTATTTTTGGTTGGCGGTATTCATTTTAGTCACGATGGGGCGTTTGCCAGCGCATGCCGAAAGTGATTTTCAAACATGGCAGTGGATGATTTTTCACTTGCCGAAAGGGGAGCGATTCAAGTCCCACATTTATACAGACAATCGTATGGCAGACAACAGTCGCAGGGTGAAAACCATGATCATTGGTCCGCGATTGCAATATGAGATCAACGATTCCGTTCAGGCAGGGGCGGGGTATCTGTTTCTTGATATTCACAATCTAAAGCGTGATATATGGCAAACGGAACACCGATTTGAAAGTGAACTGAATTACAAACATAAATTCGGGAGCAAGTGGAAATTTCATAATCGAAATCGGTTTGAGTCGCGTCTACAGGAATCCAAGAACGGGTGGACGTTTCGCAGCAGATCCAGATATGAACTTCGCTATCAGATCAACAAGGGGCGGTTAAAGTCTGTTTATGCCAATAATGAACTCTTTTGGGATCATGATATCAACCAATTCAGTGAAAACAGGCTGGTGCCATTGGGACTTCAGTTTGATTTGGGGCAAAGTCTCGACCTGACTCTTTTCTATATGATTCAATCCATTCGCCAGTTCAATCCTTCAGGGTGGAATCAAAATCACATCCTGGGAACACATCTGAACATTCGCTTTTAATGAATACACAACGTTCTCACACAACGACTCCATTGAGCAGGCCCTCCGTGATGTCCTACATGCCTAAAATTGGAATGGCGCTTGGTTTGTTGGGATTGGTGATTC
>CAYPZD010000005.1:0-83791 GCA_964415055.1 uncultured Verrucomicrobiota bacterium
CCCTTCAATCCGTGTAGCTATCGCTAACGGCGACGGATCGAGACGATCCGATCTATCTGAATTTATCCCCTGGTAGAACGTGGCGTCTCGGCGCGCAAACCTCGCCTCCCGCACGGTAGGGACTCGCTGCCGCGAGTCCGCGAACGCACAAAAATGCCTCATCCCCCCACCATATTGAACGTGTAAGGATTGGACAAAATCAAATCCTTCAGATACAAAACACCCATATGAAATCTGATTCCAATTTGTTTGCACTTTCTTTCAAAAACCAGATCATCGCACTCTCTGCATTATTCATCCTTTCCGCCGCATTCGCCCAGGATCTCTCCAGCGAGAAAAGCGTCAAGCCCGGCGTCAATGACAACTTCCTGGCCGCCGACCTCGACGTCAGCCAATGGGTGGAACGTTTCGAAAGCGAAGGCCGCGAAGTCTATGCACTCCGCAACAAAGTCGTTGAAACCATCGGCATCAAAGCCGGCCAGAGTGTCGCCGACATTGGAGCCGGCACCGGCATCTACACCGGGCTCTTCGCGGACACCGTCGGAAAAGAAGGAACCGCTTATGCCGTGGACATTGTCCCTGTCTTCCTTTCCAACATCCTCAATCGTGCCAAAGAAACTGGACGCACCAATATCAAAACCGTCCTCGGCACCGCCAAATCCACCAACCTCCCGGAAAACTCCGTGGACAAGGTCTTCATCTGCGACACCTACCACCACTTTGAATTCCCCCGCAACACCCTGGCCTCCCTCCACAAAGCCCTGCGCAAAGGAGGCGAAATCATCCTGGTCGATTTCAAACGCGTGGAAGGAGAAAGTTCCGACTGGATCATGAACCACGTCCGTGCCGGTGAAGAAGTCTTCTCAGCGGAAGTCGAATCCGCCGGTTTTGAAAAAGTGAACTCTTACGATCTCCTCTCCGACAACTACATGATCCGGTTTCGCAAAAAGGATTGAAGGATTTCAATCAGGATTTCCATGGGTTTATGACATCCACACCATCAGGAAAATCAGATTCGTTTCTGGTGGCGATGACAAGCTGATATTCGAGAGCTGTTGCCGCAATAAGGCTGTCCATCAAGTTTAACTTTCGGCCTCTTTTTTGGTGATAAGCGTAAAAAGCACCCCATCGGTTCATTACAGATCCCGACACAGGAAATAGCCTACCCTCAGTCCACGTTTCGATACGTTTATACCAATTTT
Organism: uncultured Verrucomicrobiota bacterium; assembly: GCA_964415055.1. Lineage (GTDB taxonomy): Bacteria > Verrucomicrobiota > Verrucomicrobiia > Limisphaerales > AAA164-E04 > AAA164-E04. The sequence goes on from CAYPZD010000005.1 coordinate 1,203, forward strand.
CAATCTGGGAACGGCGTTTTGAACGATTGAGCAACTGGATCCCCTTGACGAGTTCCCCCATGGTTAGCACGCTCACCCCCAATTCAGAGTCGTTCTGTCGAAACCATTCCATCACTCCCTCATGAGGATGAGGTCGACACAGTTCACTCAGCACATTGGTGTCCACGAGATATGTCATGCTCAGTCCTACTGGAGCAAGAAATCTCTTGCCGTATCTTCGCTTCGATCAACACCCCACCCTTTGACTGGACACTCCTGCAGTATGTCAGCCAACGTTTCTCTCGGAGTCATCTGTTGAAACTTTTCCATGGAAACAACCACGACGGTAGGTCGACCATGCCGGGTTATCATTTGAGGACCATTCTCAAGGACAGTATCCACCAACTTGCTCAGTTTATTCTTAGCATCTTGAAGTGACCACGATGTCATGAAAACACCTTAGCACACAATTCTAGCTAGTCTAGCTATTTTAATGCAAACCAGCATTGTGGCGAGATACCGCTGAAGTAAATTCACCGACGGACCCAAAAATTCTCATTGACAAACCTACACTTGTAAGCAAAGCTACTCCTACACTTGTAGGACACCATATGACCACACACTCAAAACCAAAGAAGACTGATCTTCCAGACCTTTCCCCAAACCAACTCGAAATCATGCAGGAAATCTGGGATCGCGGTGAAACCACCGTCAGCGAAGTGTGGGAAAGTCTGCTATCCCAACGTCAGGTGGCTCGGAACACGATTCTGACCCTGATGGATCGACTCACTCAAAAAGGATGGCTGAAGCGTCGCGTGGACTCGGGGGTTCACTATTACTCCGCCACTACCGCACGCAAAAAGACCCTGGGCAACATGGTCAATCAATTGATCGAAAAGGCATTCGGAGGTTCAAGCGAGGATATGGTGCTGACGCTCCTTGAAAGTCGAGGCCTGAGCAAACAGGAATCCGCCCGCATTCAATCACTCATCGAACAAGCTGCTAAGAAAGAAAATGACAAATGACCGCCTCATTCATATTCGATACAGGAATCCAATGGATGGTTATCGCTTCGATCATCATTTTCGCAAGCGGCACGATCGCACACCTGTTCTTTAGCAAAAGCGCGGTATGGCGTTATCAAATTTGGTTGAACGTGCTGGTTGCGATTTTTTTGCTCCCTTTGGTCACCCTTTTTATTCGATCAATGGAATGGAAATGGACACCAACATGGAAGCTAACAGCGCAAACCCAGACGACTCAAAACGCGCCGAATACCCCACCAACATCCAGTGATTCGATGCCCGAATTCAGACCCGAATTAACTGATACATTGTCGTTAAAAAACCTGCATTTCTAAGCAAGTTCCGCTTGGACATCATTGCAACCAAACACCCCGACGCAAATCTGGAGTGCTTCCGGCTGGACGGAGCTTTGGATACGATACTTGCGCCAACCAACCTCCTCAATCCCTCGGTGCTGCCCCATCCTTTATTCCACCAGCAACACAAAAAATATAAAATCACCTGCTCGCAAAAAGGATTGAAACTTTCCAACTCTTGGAAATATGACGATTACCGAATTCATCAATCTCCCAGGCATTTTGGTCTCATGAATACAAGGGCCATTCTGGATTGAAGTGTACAGCACCGCTCTGGATACGGTACGATTTCCCGGGTCGGTCCCAAATACTGCCAGTCTGACCTTGCACCCTTGTGATCGGCCCTTTGGTCAAGTGTGGTTAAAGTGACCAGCAACCCACAACGTTTCCCTGGCGTATCCAGAGCGGCGCTGCACGCCGCACTCCAGATTTGCGCAAGGGAACCTTTGGAAGCGTCAATGACAAACATTCGCCTCCTCCACCACAAAACCACACGAGGTGTTTCCCCCTAACCTCTTCGTGGCTTTGTGCCTTTGTGAGAAAAAACATTCAGGAAACTCAAACCCTTTAAGCTCGCAAGTTGCCCCGTTTAGCCTTAAACATTCTGGGCATGAGCGAGACACCAGCAGCCCTGTTTCCACGTTTGAAGGGCGCCAAACATTTTTTTCTGATCGCCGGCCCGTGCGTCATTGAGGACGAGGCGGGCTGCCTGGAAATCGGACGACACATGAAAAAGATCTGTGCCCGTCTCGATATCCCCTACGTGTTCAAAGCCAGTTTCGACAAAGCCAACCGCTCATCCAGTCAATCCTATCGCGGCCCCGGCTTTGATCATGGATTGGAGATCCTTTCCAAAATCGGTCAGGACCTCAAACTCCCGGTCCTGTCGGACATTCACACCGAACAACAAGCCCTTGCAGCAGGCAAGGCCCTGGACATTCTCCAAATCCCCGCTTTCCTTTGTCGCCAGACCGATTTGCTCCAGGCCGCCGCCTCGACCAAACGCATCATCAACATCAAGAAGGGCCAGTTTCTCAGCCCGAACGACATGCGCAACGTCGTTGATAAAATGAAACAGTTCGGCAACCAAAAGCTTCTGCTCACCGAACGCGGATCGAGTTTCGGCTACAACAATCTGGTGACGGACATGCGTTCGATCCCGATCATGCAGGGATTCGGATGTCCGGTGGTCTTTGACGCCACTCATTCCGTTCAACTGCCCGGCGGCCAGGGTGACAAATCCGGCGGCCAAGGCGAGTTCGCTCCCGTCCTGGCGCGTGCCGCGATGGCGGTTGGCGCCGAGGGATTGTTTGTGGAAACACATCCTGATCCCACACAATCTCCCAGCGACGGACCGAACATGATCCCTCTGTCCGAAATGAACGCTCTCCTGAAGCGACTGTCCAAGATCAAAGCTGCACTGAAATGACATTTTCCAACACAAACCTCATATCCTCGCGTCTCCACCATTTGGATCCCATCCAGCCAAAAGGACTCCCATCCTTTTGGATTTGTATCATGTTGTTGATCGGGTGTACCCTGCATTCACTCGCTCAAGACGAAAATCTGTTGCAAGGAACCGTCAGGGGAGGTTTCAAAACAACCATTTCCGATGGGGAGAAGGTCGGTGTGGTTTTCCGGGGGGATGAAATCATCGATGGTCGAATCACCGGATTGAGCATCCAATTCAACGAAGACACTGAAGAAGCCAAACCCAAATTCTACGCCGAATCTCCTTCATGCGATCTAAGTCCCGGTGGAAATGATTTTTCTTCGAAAGATTCCATCAAGTTCTGGACAGCTGACGAACGACTGATCATTGAAGGCGTGGGGTGGGCATGGATAAAATCACAGTCCCTGCTCATCATCAGCAACAAAGTGTCCACCACCATTCGCAAGGATTTCATCGAGGCCAATCCTTCCGCCGATTCCAGCACGACGGCCAGGCAGGACGGAATCATCAACATTCACTCGGATCGGTTTTCGTTCAAACGCAGCACCTCCCAGGCAACCTTTCAAAACAATGTCACGGCGGAAGATCCTGGCAGACTCGCGATGACATGCAACCAGCTGCGCATTCATCTCGGTGAAGATTCCGAAAAATTGAAGGAAGTGATTGCGGAAGGATCGGTTCAATTGAATTTGTTGGATCAGAAACTGCCCGTTAAAGCTCAAGCCGGTCGTGCCATTTACAGTTTCGGTTCGGACAACGAAGGCACCCTGGAACTGCTGGATGGGCCCACCTGGTCAGCTTCCGGTTACGAGGGCGGAGGGGATCGCATCGTGGTATCGGATGCGGAATCACAGGGACATTTCCTCGTCCTCGGCAACGCTCAGGCCAGTCTGGATCCGAAAAACATCCGCAACCAAACACTCACCACTCCAAACCCGGAAACAGGCCTGATTGAAATCACCTCAGATCAATACAACTTCGATGGCGACAAGGTGCAGTTCGAAGGTTTGGTCAAGGCAACGCAACAGCAAAACTGGACACTGCAATGCGACACTCTGACGGCAGGCGTCAACCAGGAATCGGGTCAGGTCAGGGAAATCGATGCGAGGGGAAATGTCCGACTGACTCAAGTGCGCCAGGGGAAAACCATGCAATCCAGCGCCAACCAGGCAATATACCGCCCCCTTCAAAGCGGTAGTGAATCCATTGTGCTGACGGGATCGGCCGAGGTGGATACAGGGGAATACCTTGCCCGCGGCCAAAGCATTGAACTGGTGCAATCCGGCGAAAAACAAACCATCGACGTCACCGGCCTGGCGACACTCGAAATGCCGGTGACGACCGTGATTAACATTGGCATTCTCAATCTCCCCGAAACCAACAAGGACACAGACACTTCAGCTGAACCTTCCAGGCTGCAGGTCACAGCCGATCGCTATCAGTTTGCCGATCAGAAGGCGATTTTTGAAAACAACGTCAAAGTATACTTCGCAGACTCCACCATGGGATGCCAAAGGATGGATGTTCAATTCACACCGGATCGCAACGGCATCGAATCCCTTGAAGCCTCCGGAAACATCCTGTTCTCGGGAGAAGAAGGAAAGATGACCTGTCAGAAGGTTATCGGCTATTTCTCAGAAGACACCCATCAAATGGAACGTTTGGTCGCAACCGAATCAGTCAGGCTAACCCACCCCAAGGGCAAGGCCAAAGGCGACAAAGCCACATTCTACCCGCAGACCGCCACCGTGCACTTGACCGGCGATCCTCAGGTCGTCGCTCAAGTTCCATCATCCGGAGGGGGACGACCAAATTATTTCCATGCAGAGGGAGGAACCCTTTACTGGAATCAAGCCCGAAGCCGGTTCAGTGGCAAAGGAATGACGGTTAAAACAATCGAGAATCCCGACTTGTGGTAATCGCAGACTGAGGCATGATCGATCCCGACGAGAACATGGACGCAATCGAAAGCGAAACTACCGAAAGTAATCAGAGGAATCTGCTCCTGCAGACATCTGAGCTGGCCAAAGCCTACAAAGGACGCCGTGTCGTGGATGGCGTATCCATTCACGTCGAAGAAGGCGAGATCGTTGGATTGCTCGGGCCCAACGGCGCAGGCAAAACCACCTCCTTCAACATGGTGGTTGGAGTCGTTCGACCGGACGGTGGAGAAGTTTACTTCCGGCAGACTCCGGTTTCCAATCTGGCCATGCATCAACGCGCGCGATTGGGCATGGGATACCTCACACAGGAACCGTCGGTATTTCGAAAACTGACCGTGGCGCAAAACATCCTGGCCATACTGGAAACCTGTCAACTGACTTCCAGGGAGCGTAAGATCCGGCTTCAGGCTTTGCTTGACGAACTGGACCTCGCGCGTTTGGCGGACAGCAAGGCATACACCCTGAGTGGTGGAGAAAAACGTCGATTGGAGATCACCCGCGCCCTGGTCACGCATCCAAAACTGCTGCTGCTGGACGAACCTTTCAGTGGCATCGACCCCATCGCGGTTTATGAAGTTCAAAAAATTGTGCGTCGGCTCAAAGAAAAAGGTTTGGGCATTTTGATCACCGACCACAACGTCCGGGAAACCCTCAAACTGGTCGATCGAGCCTATATCATCCATCAGGGAAAGGTGCTCTGCCATGGATCGGCGGAATTCCTGGCCGAAGATCCCCAAGCCAGGGAAATCTATCTGGGACCGGACTTTAACTTATGAAAAAGACAGGGAAGTCAAAAGAGCCATCCGTCCGAGTGGATGCGTTTCTGAAGGAACACAGCGAGGAACTGCAGTTGCATCCAATCGGTGAACCCATTGGACTCCACCGTCAAATCAAGGAACCAACGGTCAACCGTCCCGGGCTGGCTCTGGTTGGCTACAAAAAATACTTTGCCAGCAAACGCGTTCAGGTATTCGGGAGTGTGGAAACAACTTATCTGCGCTCACTTAATTCTGATGAGCGAGCCGAACTATATGATTGGATCTTCAAAACCCGCATCCCATGTGTCATTTTCTCACGCAATCTGAATCCTGACAAAGCACTCCTGAACGCCGCGCAAAAGGCCAAGGTGCCGGTATTCAAAACTCCCCTTATCACGATGCGATTCATCAATCTCGCAACCCTTGCGCTGGAAATGATGTTCGCACCCAAAACAAATGAAATCGGCTGCATGGTCGATATTCTGGGTGTTGGAGTGATCATACGCGGAGACAGCGGCATTGGTAAAAGCGAAGCTGTTCTGGCTCTGGTCGAGCGAGGGTACAGCCTGGTTGCCGACGATATCACCAAGGTCACCCGGATCGACCATCATTACGTCGTCGGCACAAGCGACGAGATGATGCGGAACCTGATGGAGATCCGCGGGATTGGTCTCATTGATGTGGCTGCGATGTTTGGAGTCCGGAGTATCCGCAAGGAAAAACAGGTCAATCTGGTCGTCAACCTCGTCCACTGGGACAGCCGGAAAGAAATCGACCGATTGGGCCTCGATAACGAGTATGTCGAAATCCTCGGTGTCAAGATCCCTCACATTACCATCCCTGTCAGTCCCGGGCGCGATGTCGCACGACTCATCGAGGTAGCTGCTTTCCAAACCAAATTAAAGGCCTCAGGAATCAACACGGCACAAGCATTGAGTGATCGACTGGTCCGGAAAATGACCAGTAAAAGGCCGGCACATTGAGGTATGCGCAATGCTTGGGGCTGCCTCCTCAAGATTTAAAGTTAAAAAAATCGCTCGCATCGTTCGATATCTCTTGTATAATTGCGGACCGCATAGCCCCAGAGGCCTTGCGGAGGAGTAGTTTTAAAATGCCTCAACCAAATACAGTAGAATCAATCACAAAAGAACTGGTCGTTCAAAACAAAATGGGCATTCACGCCAGACCGGCAGCGATGTTTGTTCGCATTGCCACTCAGTTTGATGCGGATATTTTTGTGGAAAAGGACGGCGAACGGGTGAACGGGAAAAGCATCATGGGACTGATGATGCTGGCTGCCGGGCCCGGCAGTAAGTTGATTGTTGAGGCGAGCGGCAAAGATGCCGACAAGGCGGTCGAGGGATTGGAAACGCTCCTGGCCAACAAGTTTGACGAGAAGTAGTTGGCACAGAAGCCCCGTCTATGCTTCCGCCAAGCTTGTGCTTTCAAATCATAGCGCTTCTGCAATTCGCTCGATTGCAAGAGCTTTCCCGGTCGACTCGTCCACTTCAACCAAAACCCCACGCAGCTTGACATCTTCCTGAGCCACACCAAAGCGCTGTGGTTGAAGCGTCAGGAACCGTTTGATCACCGGGTCGATCTCACGCCCCAGTACACTGGCTTGCGGTCCGGTAAACCCCGCATCGCACAGAAAAGCGGTGCCTCCTGGAAAGATTTGCTCGTCGGCAGTGGGAACATGGGTGTGGGTGCCGACCACCATGGACACACGCCCGTCCAGAAATCGCCCCATGGCAATTTTTTCAGAGGTCGCCTCGGCATGGAAATCCACCAGAATAATGGGCGTCTGCTCCCGAATCTCTTCAATGACTTCTTCCACCGCATGAAAAGGATTGTCCAGATCGGGCATGAATGTGCGTCCCTGCAAATTCACAACCGCCACTTTGATACCGGACTCATTCTGCCAAATCACCCACCCGTTACCGGGAGTTCCATCAGGATAATTCAGGGGACGCACAAAATTCGGCTCTTTTTCCAACAGGCCAATGACTTCGCGTTGATCCCATAAATGATCCCCTGTCGTGATCACGTGAACTCCGGCATCATATAATTCCCTGGCCGTTGCAGGTGTGATCCCCGCCCCGCCAGCGGAATTCTCACCGTTTGCCACAACCATATTGACATCATGTTGTTGCACTATTTTCGGCAATCGCTCTCGCACCACTTTCCGCCCCGGTCTCCCTACAACATCCCCAATAAATAATAGATTCATATGCCGCAGATTAGGCCGCGTGATCCCTTGATTGCAAGTTCGCGCCCGTTTCCAAAGAAAAACCATCTCACAGCAAAGTAAAAAATGACAAATTCATGACAATTAAACTTAATGACATCTAATTAGTTTTTCTTATTTATTTTCTTGCCTCTTATTGCTTGTTCTGCATATCCTCAAGACTGAACGGGCCGGAACACGATTAAATCAGCTAACACTTGTTATGAAACACATCAATCCTCGGATGCTGAAAGAACCATGGAGCCCGGAGAAGGGAGACTGAGATATGCAAATACAGAGTCTGAAAGTTTTTAGTGATCTATCGGAAACAGAAAGCTTTACCAAAGCAGCACAAATCAACGGGATCACACAATCAGCGGTGAGCCAACAAATCGGATCGCTTGAAAAGCAGTTCGACACCCTCCTGATCGAGCGAAGCAAAAAGAAATTCCGACTCACCCGGGAAGGCAATGTGCTGTACGAATACAGCAAACAAATCATTCAAACTTATGATTCCCTGTTGAATCACCTGCAGGAAATCAAGGACGTCGTCTCAGGCACGATTCGTGTGGCAACGATTTACAGTGTAGGCCTCCACGAATTGCCCCCCTACATGAAGCGGTTTCTCAAGGAATATCCCACTGTCAACGTGCATGTCGAATACCGGCGATCCAATCAGGTCTACGACGATGTCCTGAGCAACGTGGTGGATCTCGGTCTTGTCGCCTATCCTGTCAAGGATTCACGCCTGGAACTCATTCCCATTCGCAACGATCGCCTGGTCCTGATCTGTCACCCCGAACACACATGTGCCCAAAACGGCAACGTTCAATTATCCAGTCTTGACGGCTTGAATTTCATTGGCTTCGAACCCGATATCCCCACGCGCAAAGGGATCGACAAGATTCTGAAGAACTTCGGGGTACAGGTCAATGTGGCGATGGAATTTGATAACATCGAAACAGTCAAACGAGCGGTTGAAATCGATGCCGGAGTCTCAATCGTCCCCTTGGGAACGGTCACCCAGGAAATCAACAAACAAACCCTCACCTGCGTGGAAATCGCCGACGACACCTTCTATCGCCCCTTGGCAGTAGTGTACAAGAAGAGCAAAGTCCTGTCACCTGCCATGAAGGAATTCATGAATATTCTGAAAGAGGATCTGGAAACAGCGCCCAAAACCTGATTGGATCAGAGGCATGCATCAAGATACATGCCCAGATCGTGTCAAAGTCGCCGTCATCGGTGCATCGGGTTATTCAGGCGAAGAACTCGTCAAGCTGCTATTGCTCCACCCTCAAGTGGACCTGACCGCATTGACCTCCCGTCAATATGAAGGCAAGTCACTTGGGGAGGTGTTTCCGCGCTTTGCCAATTTGCCGGGAGCCAAAGAACTGAGTTTTATTGCTCCCGATACGGACAAAATACTCGAACTGGCCGAACTGGCTTTTCTGGCGCTTCCCCATGGAGTGGCTGCGGAATTTGCCGCCCCTCTTTGTGCCGGGGGATGCCAGGTCATTGATCTGAGCGCGGATTTCAGAATCCATGATCCGGTGGTTTACAAAGAATTCTACGGAGCCGACCACCCTGCCCCGGACCTGTTGGATCAAGCCGTCTATGGACTACCTGAATGGCGACGAGATGAGATCAAACAAGCCCAACTCATTGCCTCACCGGGATGCTATCCGACCAGCATCCTGCTGCCATGCCTACCATTGATCAAAGCAGGGCTCATTCAACCCTCCACCATCATCGCCAACTCACTGAGCGGAGTGAGTGGTGCGGGCAGGAAAGCAGACATCCCGTTCCTATATGTCGAATGCAACGAAAGTGTCCGACCCTACGGCGTGCCCAAGCACCGGCATCTGTCCGAAATCGAACAGGAAATCAGCTTGGCGGCCGGAAGCAAGACTGTGATTCAGTTCACACCACATCTCATTCCGGTGAACCGCGGCATCCTGACCACCCTCACGATGGCACCATCCGAAAAGGCCACGTCAAATGATGATCCGGCCTCCATCATCGAACAAGTCGATGCCTGCCTCAATAAGGCATACGAGAACGAGCCCTTCGTCCGATTGCTCGGCACCAAAGGACTCCCGGACACCAAACATGTCGTCGGCACAAACAACATCGAAATCGCTTTTCGATGGGATGAAAGAACAGGAAGGCTCATCGTGATGAGCGCCGAGGACAATCTGGTCAAAGGAGCCAGTGGTCAGGCTATTCAATCCATGAACATCCTCCGGGGTTTTCCTGAAACGACAGGATTGATGCTTTAACCGATCCTCCGCATTTCAACCATCCATTCATCTATGAACAAACACGTATCGCCACCCGGAATCCGGATCTTGCTTATCCTGATCACACTGCTTCATCTTCCATTGTATGGCGAGAAGGTGACGGAAAAGGACACGCCAAAAGAACCGTTGGTGGCGACCTTTTCCATCGTGGGCTTCGATCCGGTCACCGGTGATTTGGGGGTGGCGGTGCAAAGCAAATTTTTTGGAGTTGGCACCGTCGTTCCGTGGGCCAAGGCGGATGTCGGCGCAGTGGCCACCCAGAGTTACGCGAACATCACCTATGGAACCGAAGGCATCGCACTTCTGGAGAAAGGACTCACACCCAAAGAAGCGATCGAACACCTGACTCGAAACGATGAAGGAAACCCTCTACGACAAGCGGGTATGGTGGATGCAAAAGGACGCGCCATTTCCTTCACCGGCGCCAAATGCAACGAATGGGCAGGTCATGTGGTGGGGGATCATTTCGCAGCCCAGGGAAATCTGCTTGCCGGTCAATCCGTGGTGGAAGACATGGCTTCAGCCTATCGTGAAGCCGCCGCCATCCCCGGATCGGAGTTGGCGGACTGGCTGATGGCTGCCATGCAGGCTGGACAGGAAGCCGGAGGAGACAAGCGAGGCCGTCAATCCGCCGCGTTGCTTGTCGTGCGAAAAGACAGCGGCTACGATCGAAAAAACGATCGCTACATCGACCTGAGAGTGGAAGACCATCAAACTCCGATCATCGAACTGCAGCGACTTCTGGAAATTCACAAGCAATTCTACCGCCGGGCGCACGCCAACAAACCCAAGAGAGACTGAGCGATTGTTGGTCCGTACACCATTGCTTCTACCGTTTTCTCATGAACGTTCCACCATGCTTCCAAAGCAATGAATCCGGCACCTTTTTGCACCTGCGCATTCAACCCAGAGCCAGTCGGGACGAAATCGTCGGTTTGCATGGAGACGCTTTGAAAGTGCGTATCGCCGCTCCGCCTGTTGATTCGGCGGCCAATGAAGCGTTGATCAAGTTCCTGGCAAAACAACTGAATCTGCCAAAATCCCGACTGCAACTCACAAAAGGTCAAACCTCACGCAACAAAACCATCCTGATTACGAAAACCCAGATCAACGACCTCCCCAAAGAGTTCATGGAACGCTGTGGTTCGAATAGTAAATAGTAAATGTAAAATAGTGAATTACCCATGTCTTGAACTCACCGGTGAATCGAAATTCAATATTCACCATTCAACATTTGAATGGTTACTTCCACTCGATGCAACATGCCTCGCCACATGCGGACATCCAGATCCGTTGGACGAGCGCGGGCGAAGAAATCGGAAAAGCGTTCCATCATTCCCGTTTCCTGGTTCGCATGCAGGAATCCGGTGGTTCGGAGAACATTCTCAAGATGGGATTTGAGACCCTCCAATTCGGAAATGGAGGCAAGTTGCATCGATCCATTTTGGGAAGTGGGTGTTTCGATGTCTGACGTTTCGGCATAGAAACGGGATGCTTCATAAAGGGTCACCATGACAGCATGGGAAAGGTTCAACGATGAAACTTCACCAAATGTGGGAATGTGGAGCAGCGTCGTGCACAATGCCAATTCTTCATTGGTCAACCCACTGCTTTCGCGTCCGAACATGAATCCGACCCTGGTATTTTCAACGGGCAAATGGGATTCCAGATCAGGCAGCGCACACCCTCGGTCCCGACGTGAACGCAACCGAGCTGTCGTTCCAAACACCATCTGCAAATCCTCCACGGCCGCTTCAGGAGAATCAAACAATGAGGCATTGACGAGCAAACTTTCAGCATGCGCAGCACGCTCTCTGGCCTCAACCCCCAAAGGATCTTTGGGGCGAACCAATCGCAATTCACTCACCCCCATATTGCCCATGGCACGAGCCACCGCCCCGATGTTTCCGGGATGCGAAGGTTCGACCAGAATGACGCTGATATCCTGTGCGCGAAGTGTTGTGCTCATCCGCTGATCCTGCAGGGAATCCGGGAACCAAGCCAGAGCTAAGAGATTTTCAGCTTGATTTTTTGATTATTTTGAAGCAATTTTTCGCCCAACGCTCGTTATCAGTAGAGAGCTTACTGCTTCCGCTCGGCAAACAATGCCTGGAGAAAAGGGGGCAGCGTGGTGGGACCAGAGAGTCGCCTTCACGAATTTTTGTTGAAGCAGAACTGAGCAAACCCGCCAAGGCTTTCCTCATCGTGCATGCATCGATTCAGAGCTCGTCTGTGATGCGACCCCATACGGGGCCGGGCTGAAAATGTACGCACTCGATTATGTCATTCGAAAATCTGAATCTGGACGAACGCCTCCTGAAGGCGGTCGAAGCCTGTGGCTTCGAAACACCCACCCCCATCCAAGAACACGCCATTCCGATCATTCTGAAAGGTGGAGACGTGATGGGATCTGCACAGACAGGCACCGGTAAGACAGCCGCATTCGTGCTGCCGATCCTGCATCAACTCATCACAAGAAAACCCGTTAAGAAAAGCGTCGGTCCGCGCTGCCTCGTGGTGGCTCCCACTCGCGAGTTGGCTCAGCAGGTTGAAAAAGATGCTACGGCTTACAGTAAGTTCATCAAGTTCACACAAGGCTCGGTGGTCGGTGGCGTTTCCTACGGCCCCCAAATCCAACTCCTGAAACGGCCTCTCGATTTGCTTATCGCCACTCCTGGACGCCTTCTGGATCATATGGGACAAGGTCGCATTGATTTCTCACGTTTGGAATTTCTTGTTCTCGACGAAGCAGACCGTATGCTGGACATGGGATTTATCGGTGACATCCGGAAAATCGTCGCCGCCGTTCCGGAAAAACGACAGACACTCTTGTTCTCCGCCACTTTGGAAGGTCCGGTGTTGCGTATGGCTCAGACCATTCTCAAGGATCCCGAATCCATCCAGCTGACCACCAACCAAAAGAACCACGATCAGATCGATCAGCGGATCCATTGGGCAGACGACGTGTCCCACAAGCACAATTTGCTGGCGCACTATGTCCAGGCCGAAGATGTCAGTCAGGCTGTCATCTTTACCTCCACCAAACGTGGTGCCGACGAACTCGTCCTTCAACTGAACCGTAAGGGACAAAAAGCAGCCGTACTCCATGGCGATCTCCGCATGACCGCGCGCCAGAAAACGATGGACCAGATGCATCATGGGAAAATCAAACTCCTGGTCGCCACCGATATTGCCGCCCGAGGTTTGGATTTCAAAAACATCAGTCACGTCTTCAATTTCGACCTGCCCAACACAGCGGAAGATTACATTCACCGCATCGGAAGAACAGGTCGTGCCTCCGCCTGCGGCACCGCCATTTCATTGGTGTGCCGCAAGGATTGGGATTACCTCGTCAGCATCGAACGATTGACCGGCGGGAAATTGAAACGCGACTTGATCCCGGGATTGGAACCTCGTTCGAAGGAACCCAAGATACGATCCACACTGGGCAACGCAGGACGCTCATGGAAACCACGTCGCCGGGGTATCCCTCGTCGTCGCATGCGTTGACCTCCGAATCAGATTGCAACATCCGTTGTTTCATTCAAAAACCCGTTTGATCTTTCCTGTATCCAACGGCATAAGTAACCGACATGCATCATTTCAAATACACAAAAGGCCAACTGTTTTGCGAAGGTGTTTCCGTGGACACATTGGTCCGGGAACATGGTAGTCCGCTATACGTTTACTCCAGTCAAACGCTGGTCGACCACCTGAGAAGACTGAACGGAGCCCTTTGCGATCTCGACCACATGGTCTGCTACGCGGTCAAGGCCAACTCCAACATCGGCATCCTGAGCACACTGGCCGGGCAAGGCAGCGGCTTTGACATTGTCAGCGAAGGCGAATTGATGCGTGTGCTGGCGGCCGGAGGAAAGGCCGAGCGTTGCGTATTCGCCGGCGTGGGAAAGACCGAACACGAAATCGAATTTGCGCTGCGTAAAGGAATCTATTCCTTCAATGTTGAAAGTGTGGCAGAGCTGGACCGCATTGACCGCATCGCAGGGCGGTTGAAGAAAAAAGCTCCTGTTTCCGTCCGCGTGAATCCGAACGTCGACGCCAAGACACATGCCAAGATCACCACGGGCACTTATGAAAACAAGTTTGGTGTTCCTTACGAAGAAATCGAGGATCTCTACAAGAAAATCTCCCGAAGGAAAAACCTGAACATCCGTGGTGTACAGATGCACATCGGATCACAGTTGACACAAGTCAAACCTTTCGTCGACGCGGTCCGTAAAATGATCCCGCTGGTCAAACAACTGCAGAGTCAACATGACCTTGAAAGCTTCAGCATCGGTGGTGGCCTGGGCATCATGTACGAACAGGCCCTGGCAAGCGGATCGGAAAAATGGTGGCGCAGCAAGGAGGCCAAAGGCATTTTGACTCCCGAAAGCTACGCATCAAAATTGGTGCCGTTACTCAAACCACTGGGCATTCGCATTCTGCTGGAACCCGGACGATTCATCGCGGGCAATGCCGGGATCCTCGTCACCCAGGTTGAATACGTCAAGGACACCGCGAGCAAGCATTTTGTCATCGTGGACGCAGCCATGAACGACTTGATTCGTCCCGCTTTTTACGAAGCCTATCACGAGATCATTCCAGTCAAAAGCAAGTCAGGCAAACTCATCTCAACCGATGTGGTCGGCCCCATCTGTGAATCCGGTGACACGTTCTGCAAGAATCGTCCACTCCCCAAGGTAAAGGAAGGAGACTACCTGGCGATGTTGAGCGCGGGTGCCTACGCTTTTACCATGGCTTCCAATTACAACACGCGCCCCATGGCAGCCGAAGTATTGGTCAAGGGCTCCAAGAGCCAGGTCATTCGCAAGCGTCAGACACTGCGTTCGCTTTGGAAGAACGAACAGGTACCCGATTGGGACTGATTCCTGAAATTCGTTTCCAACCATAAACTGCCAGGGCAGCTTGTTCCATGCAACCTGAACGCCATTTTACCGATCAAAACGGGGAACAAATGATGGCCATCGGACATCGATCGCACTGGCCGTTGGAAGAAGACATGACGTTCCTGAATCATGGCTCCTTTGGCTGCTGCCCCAGACCCGTTCTCGCCTACCAGCAAGAACTACGCGACCGCTTGGAACGTCAACCGGTCCGGTTTTTCGTGCATGATCTGGAATCATTGTGGGACGAGGCCCGCACATCTCTGGCGCATTTTCTGGGCGCAACCCCGGAAGGACTGACTTTTGTTGCCAACGCCACCCACGGCGTCAACACAGTCCTGCGTTCGCTTGAATTTGAGAAAGGAGATGAACTGCTGGTCACCGATCACGAGTACAATGCCTGCCGCAATGCACTGAATTATGTGGCCGAAAGAACTGGGGCGATGGTGTCAGTTGCCAAGATCGATCTGCCGGTCAAACAACCCGAAGACATCCTCGCATCCATTCTCGAAAAAGTGACTTCGAGGACAAAACTGTTGCTCATCGACCACGTCTCCAGCCCCACGGCCGTGGTATTTCCGATGGAATCCATCGTGAAAGAAATGCGTTCCAGAGGCATTGAAACCCTCGTGGACGGCGCACATGCACCAGGAATGTTGCCTCTGGATCTCGAAAATCTTGGAGCAGAATACTACACGGGCAACTGCCACAAATGGCTTTGTGCCCCCAAAGGAGCGGCCTTTCTATACGTCAGGCCTGACTGCCAGCCGCGCATTCGTCCACTGGCGATCAGCCATGGAGCAAACGCCACTCGCAAAGACCGTTCACCCTTTCATTTGGAGTTCAGTTGGACGGGAACATCGGATCCCACAGCATGCCTGTCCGTTCCCAAGGCCATTGAGTGGGTGGGACAACAACACCCTAAGGGATGGCCTGGCGTTATGGAGAGAAACAACCTTTTAGCCTTGTGTGCAAGAAGTTACATATCCGAATCTTTAAACTGGCAACCCACCGCACCCGTTTCGATGGTGGGTTCGATGGTGTCGTTTCACATGCCGGATTCAGAGACCAATACTCAGCCCACATCACCACTCTATGCAGACCCGCTACAGGACAAACTATGGGGTGAGCATCGAGTCGAAGTCCCCATCATTCCGTGGCCAGCGCCTCCCAAAAGGCTGATGCGGATCTCCTCCCAACTGTATAATGCTCCTGAAGACTATTTCAAACTGACTGAATCGCTGAAGATTGTTTTGCCATCTTGAACGAACTCAGGATGAAAATAAATCCATTCAGCGCACAAAAAGATTGATAAATTCAAAGAATTAAACACAATACGGCCTTCAAGGGAGTCGTATCGGGTTTGTAGAACCGGTTCGCTAGAACCCCGTACACACACTAAAACAAACAAACAACAGATATATGGCAAAACCATTGACCAAGTCACAGCTCGCGACAACCATCGCCGAAAAAAACGGTGTGACCAAGAAAACCGCAACTGAAATTCTAGACCAATTGGCAGAACTTGCTTACAAGGGCGCCAAAGATGGATTCACCATTCCTGGAATCGGAAAATTGGTTCTGGTCGCACGCAAGGCTCGTACCGGTCGTAACCCTCAAACAGGGGAAGCAATCAAAATCCCTGCCAAAAAAGTCGTAAAATTCCGCGTGGCGAAAGCCTGCAAAGACGCCGTAATCCCCGCCAAGAAGAAGAAATAATCATTCTTCTCACAGCGAGACCTTTTACTCAAAAAAGGCGCTTCGATACATCGAAGCGCCTTTTTTCTTTTTGTGACAGACAGTTCATGTCACAACCTTGGATATGAAGATTGGAGTCGTCGGATGTGGAGCCTTGGGGAGTTATTATGGCGGCCTGCTTTGCAGGGAGGACCATGAAACACATTTCCTGCTGCGTTCAGACTTTCATCAGGTCAAAGAACAAGGTGTCCATATTGAAAGTCCCAATGGCGATTTTACGATCCACCCCCACGCCCATCAAAACCCGTCGGACATCGGCCCCTGCGACCTTGTTCTCATCGGGCTCAAAACAACGGCAAATGATCAGTTCCCCAAACTGATCCCCCCCTTGGTTGGAACCGACACACTGATCCTCACACTTCAAAACGGACTCGGAAACGAAGCAGCCCTGACTCACCTGTTTCCACCGAAGCAGATTTTAGGAGGCTTGTGCTTTGTCTGCCTGAACCGAATCAGTCCGGGTCATATCCGCCACATGGATCACGGCCTCATTGTGCTGGGTGAATGGACCGGTCCCGCCATCGAAAGAACTCTCAAGCTGGTGGAAGCTTTCAACCAAGCAGGAATCCCCTGCAAATCCACCGACAAACTTCCCCAGGCGCATTGGGAGAAACTCATGTGGAACATCCCCTTCAATGGACTTGGTGTGGCCGGACTGCTGGGACACGCCGGATTCGAATCCGACACATCAAAATTAAAAGACCTCCCCATCGAACAATGCCTCGATGCCAACTCGCTTCTGAGTGCCCCAAAATGGGAATCACGTGTCAAGCAACTGATGGATGAAGTGCGATCGGCGGCTGGGAAGATAGGATATGAGATCGACGCGGGATTAGCCGACCAACTCATCTCCCGCACACGCACCATGGGACCATACAAAGCCTCCACACTGATCGATTACGAAAAAGGCTACCCTCTCGAAATGGACAGTCTGTTCCGGGAACCGCTTCGCCAGGCCAGGGAGGCATCCAGCCCAACACCCCTATTGGATCGCTTGGTTCTCATTCTGGAAGAATTACAGGGGCGTCAGGACAAACGCGACTTGTCAACTTGAGCACCAATCCGTATCACATCCCCATGAGCATACGCGTTCGATTTGCCCCGAGCCCGACCGGATACCTCCATATCGGAGGCGCCCGCACGGCATTGTTTAACTGGTTATACGCCCGACACACCGGCGGAACCTTTGTGTTGCGCATCGAAGACACCGACGATGCACGCAATACGCAGGAGGCAGTGGACGTCATTCTTTCCAGCATGCGGTGGTTGGGACTGGATTGGGATGAAGGTCCCACAACAGGTGATGCATCCGCCGCGCCAAAGGGAGACCGCGGCCCGTATTTCCAATCACAACGAAGAGATATATACCAATCCTACATCGACAAGCTATTGGCAGCCGACAAAGCATATGAACAGGATGGCGCCATCAAATTCCGCATGACACGCGATCCGGTTATCATTCCGGATCTGGTCTGCGGAGATGTCAACCGCAAGCTCACCGACCGGGAAGAAGCCGATCCGGATTTCGTCATTGTGCGATCCGATGGCAAGCCTGTTTTCCATCTCGTCAACGTCATTGATGATCTGGAAATGGGCATCACACATGTGATCCGGGGAGAAGATCACCTGTCCAACACATCCAAACACATCCAGCTTTTCAAAGCACTGGGAGCCGAATGTCCCAAGTATGCGCACATCCCTCTGATCCTGAATGGCGACGGTTCCAAGATGAGCAAACGGGATCGTGGCGCATCCATGACCACATACATGGAAGAAGGTTTTGTAGCCGATGCAGTGATCAACTACCTGTGCCTGCTGGGGTGGTCGCCCAAGGATGACCGGCAAAAAATGACACTCCAGGAAGTGATAGACCTTTTCGATCTTCCCCAGATCCTCCGTCACAATGCCCGGTTCGACATGGAGAAACTGGTATCACTGAACGGACAGTACCTGCCGGAACTGAATGAAGAGACATACCGATCCCTGGCAGTGAACGCCCTGAAACAGAGTGGCATTGAGGTGGGAGATTTTTCATCCGATTATGTGAACGCAGCCATCGGCACGACGGTTGGAAAACTCAAACAAGTATCGGAGATCAAGGAATACGCCGGATTTTATTTCCAGAACCCGGAAGACGTTGAATGGGATGCCGAAATCAGTGCCAAGCAATTGGTCCCGGAAAATCATGGTCCGATTTCAAGCCTGAAAGACGCCTTTGCAGCACTGGAAACATTCACCGCCGAGCATATCCAGGCTACCTTCAAATCCACCGCCAAGGAACTCGGGGTAAAAGTCGGCGCGTTAATACCCCCGGTTCGCCTGGCATGCACCGGCAAAACAAACGGCCCCAGTCTCTATCACCTGATGGAAATCCTGGGCAAGGACCGTGTCATCGGAGAAATCAACAAAGCGCTCGACCGCATGCAGTCAAATCCGTAAACCTATTACCGAATCACATGAAACCAATCCGAGTTTACGAATACAAAAACTGCGGCACCTGCCGAAAAGCATTGAAGTATCTGGATGAACAAGGCGTCTCATATGAACGCATCGCCATTCGCGAACAGCCCCCGAGCATGGCTGAATTGAAGAGGATGCTCAAAGCCCTGAACGGTGAACTCAAGCGCATGTTCAACACTTCAGGCGGGGATTACAAATCCATGAACATGAAAGATCGACTTCCAACTCTGACGAATGAAGAAGCATTGGAGCTTTTGGCGGCAAACGGAAACCTCATCAAACGCCCGTTTGTGATTCAGGGAAATGAAGGAGTCATCGGTTTCAAACAGGATGAATGGGAATCCTTTCTCGGAAAGTAAGACGAACAGAAGCAAACAAACATGAAGTCATTCTCCAACACCACAAAAACTCTGACCTTCGCATTGGCACTGGGTGCCGCTTCACTTACCTGGAACACCCAGGCAGAAG
Organism: uncultured Verrucomicrobiota bacterium; assembly: GCA_964415055.1. Taxonomy (GTDB): domain Bacteria; phylum Verrucomicrobiota; class Verrucomicrobiia; order Limisphaerales; family AAA164-E04; genus AAA164-E04. The sequence goes on from CAYPZD010000005.1 coordinate 20,840, forward strand.
ACTACCTCTGGCCTGAATTTCGCGGACCGGGCAAACAAGGTCATTCCTCCGCCAACAATGTGCCCACCCAATGGAGCAACACCAAGAACCTTGATTGGAAGATCGAAACAGGCCTCGCGGGCTGGGCATCCCCCGTTGTTTCCCATGAGAGCATCATCCTGGCGGGCTCCAAGGAAGAAGGCGACCAACTGACCCTTCACGTTGCCTCATTCAAACTCAGCGATGGATCATTGAATTGGGAAAAGCAGGTCTTTGCACCCTCGGCAGATATCGTCAAACAACGCCACTCCAAAAACAGCCACGCAAGCTGCACTCCAATACTCGCTGACGGCAAGATCTATGCACACTTCGGTCATTTAGGAACCTGCGCACTGGACCTGGAAACCGGAACCATCCTCTGGCAAAAAGTGATCGACTACAAACCGGTCCACGGAAACGGTGGTTCCCCCGCCCTGGTCGAGGGGCTCCTTGTGTTCAGCGTGGACGGAAACAGTGACCCGGCAGTCTACGCTCTCAATGCCGACACCGGGGACATTGCCTGGAAGACCACCAGACACTCCAGTGCCTCCAAAAAGTTTTCCTTTTCCACCCCTTTGGTTGTGGAGGTCAACCATCAAAAACAAATCATTAGCCCGGGCAGCGGCATGGTGGGAGCTTATGCAGTCAAGGACGGAAACCTGATCTGGCAAGTCCGGTACGGAGAAGGATACTCCGTCATCCCCCGCCCCATCTTGCACAACAACAAACTCTTCATCGGCACCGGATATAATAAGCCCAATCTGCTAGCCATCCGGCTCACCGAAGAAACCGGCGATTTGACTGATACACATATCTCCTGGGAAACCAATAAATCTGCGCCACATACCCCATCCATGATCGCTGTGAACGGCGGACTCTACTTTATCTCAGACAATGGCATTTTGACTTGTGCAAATCCTGATACCGGAGAGGTATATTGGAGTGAGCGGGTACGCGGCAACTACAGCTCCTCACCAGTTGCAGTTGGAAACAACATCTACTGGATCAGTGAATCCGGAAAAGTCACCATCATAGAAGCCAATACCAAAACCTTTACTGTGATTGCCGAAAACGACCTCGAAGAGCGCACCCTTGCGTCACCTGCCGTATTGGATAACACTCTCCTCATTAGGACCCAGGAATACCTTTGGAAAATCACGAAGCAGTGAAGGCTGCTCAAAAAGCATTAAAATTCGAGAAGGACTTTTAACTTGTCGCGTACTTCATGAGGTGTCGACGAATGAATCCTACCGACAAATTCAATTCTTCGCACATTCCAATCCAGATTTTTGATCTGATCAGATAAAACAACTCCTGCAATATCTCGGTGGGACACTCTCACTTCGAATGGATAACCTTTTTCCTTACTCGTAATCGGACAAATAAGCGCCAATCCAACCTTCTCATTGTAAGCTTTTGGCGACATTACCAGCACCGGCCTACGGCCCGCCTGTTTTTGCCCGGCTTGAGTTTGCATATCCAACCAAGCGAGATCACCGCGTTCTGGCACATACCGCTTTTTCACCATACTTCTTTCCCCCGTGCAGATCCGGTATCGATTTCTTGATGGAGATTCTCTGGAGTTACTCCCTCAAGCATATCAGTCAAATTGAAACTCTTTTTTGGTTGAATTACCAATCTGTTTTGTTCGGCAGACATTTCAATCTCACTTCCCTCTGAGAAGGCTACTTGGGTGGCGAGGACATTTGGAATTCTTACTGCCAAGCTGTTGCCCCATTTACAGATTTTGGTTTTCATACACCCACAGTAGACACAATGTAGATCCAGTCGAATACAAAGATTTCCCTCACTGGTTGGCTGACTTGATTCTCCTCGAAAAGATCCAAACCAGAAATAAAGCTATCGAAGTCATAAAAAAAGGTATGAAAACTGAAAGCTTACGCTGAATAAGGTAGGATTTCCCCAACTCGCGCTGAATATGCTCATCCATACTGGTATCGCCTGCCATGAAGATGCCAAACAACAATGCGATCCCTACCCCCACCCAACCAGCTCGCAGCTTTGTTAAAGCCGAGCCAACAGTGATCACTGTCAAACAACACCCGATCTGGAATGGAATGATCCACAGGTCTTCCCTGGCAGTCAATTTGTCTGCTATTTCTGCAAAAATCACCCTACATGGACCAAAATCCATCCTGTTCATCCTGTCAAAATAATTCAACCATTTGGCTTCGCGATGAACCCGGTCTTCACTCCAGCCTCAAATCCCGACTGTTGGTAAAACCGAAGTGTTGTTTCGTCTCTAGTCCCGATTCAACTGGACGGCGTGAGAAAAAGAATCATCAGCAGGCCCTTACACGCGAACATTTTTCGCAATCAGTATATGGCACATGATGGTGCGCGTTCAACTTGACTTTACCTTCAAGCAGCATTATCGTCTTACTTAAATCTTACCAATATGGAAACAACAAAACTTTCAAGCAAAGGACAAGTGATCATTCCAAAACGACTACGAACCAATCATCGTTGGAAATCAGGCTTGGAATTGAGTGTGATTGATACCGGAGATGGCATTCTGTTGAAACCAAAAGTACCCTTTGCCGAAACGACGTTATCGGAAGTGATGGCATGCTTGAAATATGACGGACCAGCCAAAACCCTGAAAGAAATGGAACAAGCTATCAGGAAAGGTGTGGCATCTGCGAACAAATGAAATCTGTTGATACAAACATATTGGTTCGTTTGTTGACTGGAGACGATCCCGCCCAATATCGAAAGGCCCGAAAACTTTTTGAATCGAGTAACATTTTCATTTCAGACACAGTGGTTTTGGAAACAGAATGGGTGTTGAGATACGCATATTCAATTCATTCAAAACAAATATGCACCGCTTTTCGAAAGTTGTTTGGCCTATCAAATGTCCGGCTCACCAACGCTATGACCGTTTCACAAGCCATCACCTGGCATGAGAGTGGATTGGATTTTGCAGATGCCATGCACCTCGCAGCTTCACTAGATCACGACCAAATCTGCACGTTTGATATCATGTTCGCAAAAAAGGCAAGGAGCCTCTGTGACTGTAAAGTAACCTTGATCTGAGCTGTGTCATCTGGGCGGCAAAGAAAGCATCCGGTAAATCACCTGGATCTTGATTTTCGGAGCTGCTCATCCCGTCAAAACAACACCACCTCATTTCACCCACTGAGCTATGTCGGATCTTCTTGGCTCCGGATCATAAAATCGCGCATTCCCGCCGACCCGATCATAATCGCCAATATCTTGCCGCGCCTTATCGGCGATCCTGGTCAGTTCCTCGACTTTTTCAGGATACTGATCTGCCAGGTTCACTTGCTCACCGATGTCCTTTTTCAGATCAAAAAGCATTGGGCTCGAAACCTCGATGAGTTCGGATTCCTTTTGGAACACATCCCACCTCTTCATTGTGTGCACCTTTTGAGGCAAATGGAGTTTCCAGTTTCCAAAGCGCACTGCCATCAATTGGGTGTGAACATAATAATAGAATCGATCCGTTGGTGAGTTTGTTGTCGGCTCTCCGTGCATCAAATCAACAATATCATGACCATCAATGACTCGATCGCGTGGAACCACTCCACCTGCCAGGGCGGCAAAGGTCGGGAGCATATCCATCGTCGTTGCCATTTCCGAACAAACCGTTCCGGCAGGAATACGACCGGGTGCCCACATGACGCATGGCACTCGAACTCCTCCTTCCCAAGCGGAAGTCTTGTGTCCGCGCAGAGGAGCGGCATCGCCTCCATGCGAACCTCCTGAATCTTTTTGAAGGCTCAGTTTTGGATGACGATCCAAATACCAAGGACCATTGTCACTGGTAAAAACAATGTAAGTATTTTCAACAATCCCCAATTCCTTGATGACTTCGATGATGCGTCCGGTCTGGAAATCGATTTCCTCCACCACATCCCCGTAAAGCCCACGAGGAGATTGACCATTGAATGCATCGGATGCTGCCAATCGTATATGCGGCATGGTGTGGGGAACATAAACAAAAAAAGGTTCGGCATGATGCTTTCGAATAAAATTCAACGCTTCATCCGTGTAGCGCTGCGTCAGATTTGCCATGTCCGCTTTTTCTTCGATTACTTCCTCATTTCGCACCAGATTGACAATGGAATCATTGCTGGTTGGTGTTCCGAAGAAATAATCAAATCCCTGCCGAGTCGGAAGGAGGTCCTGTTCGTATCCCCTTTGTCGATGCCCGGCAAGATCCCATTTCCCAAAGCAAGCGGTGGCATAACCCTGTTGTTTGAGTATTTCGGCAATGGTGATTTCCTGCTCATGCAACATCGGATGAATTTCAGTTTGATTATTCCTCTTCTTGGCAACCCTCAGAGGATAACACCCGGTCATCAGCGCGGCTCGAGAAGGACCGCAAACCGTCTGGGCATAAAAGTTGGTAAATCGCATCCCTTCAGCCGCCATGCGGTCGATGTTGGGCGTTTGTATCTTTCCAGATCCAAAGCAACCGAGATCACCGTAGCCTAGGTCATCAATGAACAAAATGATGAAATTAGGTTTCTTGGATGTGTCTGACCCTGCGACAAGATTCGCCGCTACGGTCACACCCAACAATCCGAACATTGCTATGACAAAATTTTTCATGGTTGCTCACATCGAATCATCTACACGCAAGACATTACACAGCCGCATTCTGAGTTCTTTGAAAAAGCCGGAATGCAGCACTTTAGTCATGCCTCACTGATTTCCTTCCTGCGATGAATACCGACGGAATTTCCGTCCGGGTCACGCACAAATGCCATATGACAAACAGATGTTTCCATAGGACCATATTGAATATCAGGGCCGCACGACATAAAGCAAGGTCCCAGCTTCAGTCGAATGGTTTCCTTCAGATGGAAGAAACAATGTCACCACTAACTGTCTCTGATGCATGGCATCCATTACCCATGTAGCATTCGGATTGGCAAATGACGTGGATTGCCGGTCAGTCTGAAATTGTAAAGTGCGGATAGGCATCCCATGTGCATCACACAAGTTGATTCTCCAGGAACTCCAATCACCGCGCTTGCCTTGCGTTTCTTGAAGATAAAATGCCTGATCGTTCCAATTGAACCGATCGCGATCTCCCAAGTTCCCTTGCCAGCCATTCGCTATGAGCGCCTGATTGATCTTGTCTGATGACTCGGATTTCCATGATTTAAAACCCTTCAACGTTCCGAACGCAAGCTGATCCACCCGCACATTCTTGAAGTAATGAAACCTTAACCGAATCTCAGAATCATCCACACCACCCTGCCCCATGGTCACCGATTCGAAACTGGGTGTCCCCTCCGCTGTGGGCGCAAGCGATCGTTGGATATCATATTCTCTGGAGAATTTGCCCTCCTCAAAGTACGTGATGTCTCCATAGGAACGCAAACGAATCCAACAGGAATTTGGAGCATCCTTCTCATAAGCAACCAATAATCTCCCATCATCGCCCACATAAATGGTGGGCTGTGAGGCATGCTCATCCAACACAATCAGATCATGCCAAATTTGAAGGTCATTGGATTTTGCCAGGCGAACATGAAACACACCCTTTTCGAGCCTATGATACAAGCCATAATAAATACCATCGTGGGCCGAACCCATCATTTGAAACACCTTAAGACAATCCATGCCTCTCCCCTGCGATGTTTTCAACTGATAGATTTTGGTTTCGGCCTCTGATACGGATTCCAGTTGCTCAACCAAATGATCAGTCCCGGCAGCATTTAATTCCAAGACCAGCCCGAACAAAAAAACACACGAATAACGAACAATATGATGTTTCATTTTTCTCAACTTCCTCTCAACGCAACGCGTTGCGTCACTTTTTGCTCCGGGCGAATTTCAAGGCCTCACGTGCCAATTTTTCAAAATCTCCGGACCGGCCCGCAGGAATCAACACCCACTCTTTGAACTGTTTCCTGGTAAAGTTGAACGGATTTCCCTCCCCCAATTCGATCAGCTCGGTCACGCGCTCGGCAGGAAGCTTAACGATGAGGGAATTCGCCTTATCAAACCACATGGTAAAAAAATCACCTTTGTAGCGCAGGCAATGCGTTCCCATCATGGTGGATTCCTCCACGCCTTGAAACCGAACCATCTTTTTAGTTAATGCTTGATAGGTCATTTAGTTCACTCAACCTTGATATTGAAAGAACCTCAAGGACTCGCACCAACGAAGGATATTGGGAACCGAATCCGGCAACTGCATCTTCCACGGTTTATCAAACCGTTGCTCTTCTATCTGAAGGACTGGATTTTGTCCAACTCTGACGCGTTCAATATGACATGGTGTGGTGAGATGCTTGTTACACGTTCGCGGACTCGCGGCAGCGAGTCCCTACCGTGAGGGAAAACCAGAAGTCCCAGCGAATCAGCTCGCGCGAACACTTTTGGCAAGCGGTATGGATCGATAACTGTATGGGAAACATTCATTCCATCGATGAAACTGCATCCGTATTGCCTGCTCTTTATGCTTGGATATTCGGTTGCGGTTCGATTCAATCATGGCATCCCGAATCGGACATCCAGAACGAAAAGGAATTTCGTATGAAAAAGAATACTACCTTTGAAAACCTTTCGCCCGTGCGTCGACGCGCATTCATCGGACAACTGTTTGCTGCGGCAGGATTCGCCGGCGCAGGCATTCAGCAGACCATCGGAGCGGAAAAAACCGGAGATCAACCCTACCCGGGTTTTGTTTCGCCTCACGCCCGGGAATGGAGCACCTTCAAACCGGAAATTCGCATCACCCGACTCGAAACTTTTCTCATTCAACCCCGCTGGTTGTTCCTGAAGATCCACACCGATGCCGGCATCATTGGTCTGGGTGAACCGATCACCGAAGGCCGCGCCAAAACATGCGCCGCAGCGGTATCCGAAATGGAACCTTACCTCATCGGCAAAGACCCGCGTCATGTGGTGCATCATTGGCAGGCTCTCTACCGTCACACTTTCTATCGGGGCGGCCCGGTCCTGACCAGTGCCCTCAGCGGTATCGAACAGGCATTGTGGGATATCAAGGGCAAGGCGCTCGGCGTCCCCGTGTATGAATTGCTGGGAGGCCCCACCCGGGATCGAGTCAGGGTTTACGCACACGTCGGCAACGATCCCGAACGCATCAAGGCCCGAAAGGCGGAAGGATTCACCGCTTTCAAAACCGGGGTATACTCTCGCAACGAACTGGGAGTGGTCGCTTCACAAGCAGACATCGAAATGGCGGGAGAAACTTTTGCCAGGATTCGCGAGGCGGGCGGCAAGGATGTGGACATCGGGATCGATTTTCACGGCGCCATTTCGCCACAGAACGCCAAGCTTCTCATCAAGGTATTGGAACCATACCAACCTCTGTTCATCGAGGAACCTGTCCAGTGCCAAAACGTGGATATCATGGCGGACATCGCACGCGGCACGCACTTGCCTATCGCCACCGGCGAACGCATCTTCACCAAATGGGGATTCCGCGAAATTCTGGAGAAAGGCGCCGCCAGCATCCTGCAACCCGATCTCTGTCACGCGGGCGGCATCCTCGAAACACGCTTGATCGCCGGGATGGCCGAGGCCTATTACGCATCCATAGCACCGCACAATCCGCTCGGTCCGATTTCGCTGGCCGCCGGATTGCAGGTAGCGGCGTCAGTGCCCAACTTCCTCTGCCAGGAACAAGTCAGCCTGGGTGAAGGCTATTTGAAACAACCTTTCAAAGTGGAAAAAGGCTATGTCAAAGTCCCCACCGCACCAGGCCTTGGTATTGAGCTGGATGAAGACGCCATTCAGGACAAACTCGGTCATGACTGGCGCAATCCTGAAACCTACGACGAACGCGACGGATCGGTCGTGGACTGGTAACACCTTTAGCAATGAAGAAAAGAACCATGAATAAAAAACTACTCGGACTGGGCTGCGCCATCGGCTTTACCAGCCTCGCAAGCCTGGCCCAGCATGAAGTCGTCCCCCTGGAGTTGTTCCATACTCTGGAGGAACTGGAAGTCACGCTGTGGGCTCAATCCCCCATGCTCTACAACCCGGCCAATATGGACATCGACAAAGATGGCCGTATCTGGGTCACCGAAGGGGTGAACTATCGCCGCCACTACGACCGCAAACCCGAAGGAGACCGCGTTGTGGTGCTGGAAGACACGGACGGAGACGGACAGGCGGACAAGGAATGGGCTTTCGTCCAGGAAGAATTCCTGCGCTGCCCCATGGGGATCGCCGTCATCGACAACAAGGTGGTTGTCTCCATGACGCCCGACATGATCGTTTACACCGATGTGGACCGTGATCTCAAATTCAATCCCGAAGTCGACAAACGTGAAGTGCTGCTCACAGGATTCAATGGACGCGTCCACGATCACAGCCTGCACTCCGTCACGGTCGGACCCGATGGCCAATGGTATTTTAACGCCGGCAACTGCGGCTCCGTCTTCACTGATCGATCCGGTCGCACCTTCCGCATGGGCAGCGCCTATATGATGCAGGAAGTGGCAGGTCAGAGGAGCGATGACGGTCACGTCTACATCGGCGCCTTCACCGCCCGCATGAATCCCGATGGAAGTTGGGTGAACATCATCGGACACAATTACCGCAACAGCTACGAACAAACGGTCACCTCTTTCGGGGATGTGTTTCAGAACGACAACGATGATCCACCCGCCGCGCGCACGGCCTTTCTGATGGAATACGGCAACGCCGGTTTCAGCAGCTTCGACGGCAAACGTTCCTGGGGAGCTGACCGACGTCCCGGCCAAACGACCCCTATCGCGGAATGGCGTCAGGAAGACCCCGGCACCATGCCTCCCGGAGATGTGTATGGCGGCGGGGCACCCACAGGGATTGCCTATTACGAGAACGGTTCACTCGGCAAATCATATCAAGGCATGCTGCTGTCCTGCGAACCAGCCCGTAACACGGTCTTCGGATATCTCCCAACCAATCAGGGAGCCGGATTCAAGTTGGAACGATTCAATTTCTTGACCACCAACAGTGATGAAGAGTTCTCCGGAGCAGATTTCACTGGTGGCGGCCGCAACATGACCCGTGAAAAGAAAACCTTGTTCCGCCCATCCGACGTGGCCATCGGACCCGACGGCGCAGTGTATGTCACCGACTGGTATGATGCGCGTGTTGGTGGGCATGGCGATTTGGATGACACTCTTTCCGGAGCGATTTATCGTGTGGCGCCGAAAGGGTTCAAACCCAAGGTCCCCAAATACGACATCGATAACAGCGCGGCCCACGCAAGCGCTTTGTTGAGCCCTGCCATCAATGTCCGAGCTATTGCCGCATCCAAATTGCGTGAGTCAGGTGAATTCTATGTCAACGAAGTGTCGACTCTTCTAAAAAAAGGCAACCCCTATTTCCGGGCGCGCGCCGTGTGGGTACTAAGTGAAATGGGAGAAGCCGGACTTCGTCAAGTAAGGCGTCAACTCAAGAGTGACGACGAACAAATGCGTGTCGTTGCCTACCGGGCATTACGTCGACAAAACAAGGGCCTGATCCGCCTTTCAAAACGCATGGCCAAGGATCCATCCCCTGCCGTCCGCCGCGAAGTGGCTCTGGCAATGCGTGACATTCCATTTGCTCGCGCCAAGGACGTGCTGGTGGAAGTGGCCAAAGGATATGATGGTTCGGACCGTTACTACCTCGAAGCACTCGGCACCGGCGCGACCAACAAGGAAAGCAAACTCTACGATGTCCTGTTGTCCGAACTCGGTAGTCAGGACGCCACCAACTGGTCCCAGGCCTTCGCCAACATCGCCTGGCGTTTGCATCCGGAACAATCCTCCAAAGCATTCACCGCCCGGGCCCTTTCCGATCAATTGAGCGAAGCAGACCGTAAGGCAGCGTTGGTCGCCCTGGCATACAACGGCAGCAAAGAGGCCGTCGATGGTATCGTGGAAGCGGCGGCCAAAACAACCGGCATGGTGAAAGCCCATGCGGTCTGGTGGTTGCTGAACCGCAAAGGAAGCCTCTGGGTTGATTACAATCTGGACGCGGCATTGAAGGAAAATAACATTTACGATCCGGCAAAGGTCCAGGTCGTGCCCATGCAAATCCCCGAAGCGCCCGCGTCCCAGCTCCCGTCCATCGAAGACATCCTTAAACTCAAAGGCGATGCGGAAAAAGGTAAACTGCTGACAACAGCCTGCTATATGTGTCACAAGGTAGGCGAAAACGGCATCGACTATGGACCGGACATCACCGCATTCGCGCGGGCACAAACGTCTGAAGTCGTTCTGCGAGCGATCATCGATCCTTCGGCGGAAATTTCCCACGGCTACGAAGGTTCCGTCATCACCACAAAAGATGAAGAAATCGTTCACGGAAGAGTGCTCTCCCGATCCGATCCCGTCATCGTCCAATGTCAGGGAGGGGTCATGCAAATGATTCCGAAAGACAAAGTGGAATCCATCCGCGGACTGCGGCGCTCACTGATGTTAAGCGGCGAACAACTCGGCATGGATGCCCAGGCCCTGGCTGATGTGTTGGCCTATTTGAAAACACTCTGACCACAATCGCAAAACACCATGGGGGCGTCCACCGGGACGCCCCCTTTTTGATCATGCAAAGAGACGCACGCATTCCGATCATCGAAGTTCTCGAAATGGCAGCCAGTGAAAATGGTTTGCCCCAGGAACTGATTGCCGGAGAAAACGTGCACGATGTCTCCCTCTACCACGACCTCATCGACCAAGGCTACCTGATGGGAACCATCCTCAGTGATGGCAAGCGCCCCTACTTCATCGAAAGCTGCCACATCACCACCAAAGGACGGGAATACCTGATGCAACTCCAAGGAAACGTCCGACAAAAACCACCCTTCTGGTCGGGAACTTTCAAATACACCCTGATCGGTTTTATCATTGGAACAACAATCGGACTGGTGTTCACGCTCTGGTGGATTCGTAAATTCGGAATGCCCGGGTGGATTCATTGATCACGCCCGTCCCGGCGCACGGGACTCGAGACGCCGAGACACGGAGTTTTGTTGAACCACTTCCAACGGTGAAAGGACTAATTATGTTACAGTTTCAATTCGATGTTCATAAACGTTCACCAATTTGGAACCACTAAGTCATGCTGGGAGGTTCGATACTTACCATACCACTCGGCATATGGAACCAACGGTCCCTGCTCTCGCATCCGAATTTTTTTTACCGGATTCATGCTGCCCGGAGTGCTTGTTCCGTAATTCATCATCTCCAGCGGCAAATCCTCCATGCCCTTCATATTGTAAAACAACCGGTGAATCAGGCCATTGGCATTGGCTTTTCCCGCGGCAGTTGCGAACTCGGGATGAAACCATTTCCAATCCTGCAAACGATCACGCAGGGCGGTGAAGGTTTTATTCACCTGCTCATCCCACTTCACATCCGGAAACAGCACCTTTTGGATCCCCAGGTTTTCACTCACCCTGGGTCCCTTGGATTTTTTTTCGCGAACAGCATGATGAAACAACCGAAAATCCCGAAAGCAAAGCGCCACCAAAACCGGATCATGCCCGCGGTCATGCTCACTGAGAATGGTATAGAACTGTTTGAAGGGCAAAGTCAGCCTGATCTCATCCTCAAAGAACCGTTCCAGAAACGTGTCATTATAGAGGACGATCGATGGAAGCGCCTTCATATCTGACGACATGTTTACCGAATCCCTCACTGGGTACCATGGAAATTCCCTTTTCCACTTTTCCGATTCTTCTTTTACTATCTTCAGGGCTTTCGCGCGTCGTTTACCGGGTGTTAGGATGTATTCCACACGGGAGAAATGGTAGTCAACGGTTTGGGCGAAACGGGGTGAGATGTTTACTAATATATTTCCCACCCAGTGACGTATGATCCAGTCGCCTGAGCTGGGACCAGGATGTCTCCGCTGATCTTCCGTAACACCTGTCGTAAGAAAAAAGATAAAAGCCAAACTTCCAAGAGCCATGGCTCCCAAAAGAATCAAGATGGGTTTTTGTTTCTTCATGAATGTTGGTTTTTATGGAATCGTTTCAATATCGAATGGCTGTGGTTTCGGAAGTCCTTATTGGGATCTTTGGTTCGCTTTTAGGATACTCTGGATGATTGGAGCAACCTCTCCCACCGTGGCTGGTTGCACTTCGCCGCTTTGACGCATGACTTCAACTTCCTCGGGGGTAGGTAACGAAACACTTCCATCCTCTTCGACAATGGCCGGCACACGCTCTCCACGTTCGTTGATAAGAGTCAAACCCATGCTTTCGGACCATTTGACAGGATCTCCATCCTTGTCAACCAACTGACCATTTTTGACTTCAACAGGTGGAAACAATTCAGGGGCGGCTGCTTTGAGAGATGGGTCACCTTGTTCATAGCTGGCCTGAAATTGACGATTCTGTGTTCCATGATAATTTTCACTTTGCTCGTTCCACCCAACGTAAGGTACTAACAATTCCTCTTCGCCAGTCAACAAACCTTGAGCTTCGGCGCTATTATCAGCCATTCCGGACACTCCACCATAAGGCATGACATTCACCGGCAATTCACCAAGGTCATCAATCTCCGTAGTGAGCCTCTCAATCAGCCCCATCAATTCTACTTGCCCGGCTTCTCCAAAAAACCTTTGATCCATCCATTCCCACCCCATCAACCTTCCTTTCAAGTTATCCAACTGCGTTTCTGAAGCTTCACGGTAAGTTCTGTCTCCAAAAACGGTTAATCCAGCTTCAATACCCACATCATCGATCCTTTCATCAGGGCTGTTTTCAAATGCTGTATGGTAGTAACGACGTAATGCCCAAAAAACACCTGCAGCCTCAGCTGGGTTATGCCCCCTTCCGTGTTCATTGAGAATATTGTAGAATTTCTCAAATTGAGACGAATACCTCAGTTCATCCTCAAAAAAATTCTTGAGAATGTAATGATTGCTTCCAGTCACACGATCGGTTGCCGACATTCGGTGTGTTGATTCGCCGGCATTCTTAGTTCTAACAGTGAAATGCCTACGTGTGTCAAACCTGATATCAGGATCATATGTTTTTACCCAGGGGAAATTGGCTTCCCATTGGGCTCGCCGTTTTGCTTCTGCCATACTATCCTCTTCGCCAAGGGTAGACCGGAAGTGTGTATGATGGACATCTATTGCTTCAGTATTTGTAGTCTTTTCTATTTTACCTGTAAGTTGCTGTTGGCCGTCTCTATTTTCGGTTTCAACGATTCCTAAATCAATATTCCTTCGGTTTATTATATTCAAAGTAAGTCCTATAATAACAATTAACATCAATGCTAAAAAGACTGATTTTCTTATTGTACGTGCCTTCATAGTATGTCCATTACTTCTTAAATCACTCCGTTTTAATTTTACAGTCTCGTAAATCTGCTCACCCATTCAATGTTTTGTTGAATGTCGTTTTCTTCAATTGATTCCACCTTACTTGCATCGGTAATATTCCCATTGGCGTCTAAATACTCAATTGGGACCATCATAATGTGAGCCCTGACTTCTTCATAATTTTCATGCCACCAAATATCGATCCCACCTTGAATCCGTTCACTCCTTACTCGTTCATGCGGATCACAAATATTCATTGAAGTCGATGCGTATTCATAACCAGGCACATTGGGCCAGGTATCAGAATCTTGTATCCACGGCGTTTTTCCCTGCCAACTCCCATAGATTCCGGCACGGTCCCAAACCCACACGAGACCCTGACGCTGAAAGCTCACAGTAGCAGAGTAATCATAACCATTATCAGCTGCGTCTTGAAGCAATTCGCCATCAACAACGGACTCTGACGTAGACGGATTAAACACCCTGGATTCTAGCTTCACTTCTGGGTACTCATGAATGATGGACTTCGCTTGGCGAATCCAGAATCCAGGTTTTGACCACGTGTCTCCACCATTAAGCCTGGTCCACCAATCATTCATTTGAGCGGCATCATCGGAGGCCACAATGGATTGCCAATCAGACACCCACATGGGCAATTTAACATACATTGTTCTATCAGGATTGACTGAATACTCTTGATCCTCACTATTCCATTCGACCCACTGATAATCGAATTCAGTGATGGAATAGTTCCCAGTATCCCAACCCCCTAAGTAACCGTAAGAAAACTCTGGTGAATCTTCGGATATCGGATTGTATCCACCCCAAGCGGTCCCACTGTAAACACCACTGAAACTCTTCGAGGCATATGTTTCCAAAGATGGTCTCGCTGCAATTTTGGATTCTTTGTTTTGAGGTGCAAAGATTTCGTTATACAATTGACCATAGGTGACGACCGTTCCCACGCCGCTTACGATACTCCATGCATAGCCAGCCACACTGCCCGTACCCCGTATCCAACTGGCAGCAGCCACCAGAGCAGCGGGTGCTGCTGAATAAAGAGTAACAGTGGCCAACAGTGAGACGGCCACCATCGCGGTGAGCTTTTTTGATTGGATGATTTGTTTCATTTTGTTCCTTTCTTTTTCGTTTTTAAATTTGATCAGATCACAGCTCCGCTGGCGTAGTTCTGCACAGCAGAGTACGTTGATTGAAATTGATTCATTGCTCCGTTTTGTCCGTATGTTCCAGTTGCTGGAACCTGGTGGCTTGATCACCTTGTGTCGGGCTATTCAGGCAGGACCCGAGATACGGTAAAGCAATCACCAAGCAGTAATACTGCTGCAGAATGGTGTCAATGGAAAAAGTGACTTTTTGATACAATTTTACTTAAATGCTAAATCACTTGCTACAGGCAAGTTCTAAAATATATAAAAACTTGTCGCATTTTCGATTCTTAATGTCGGTTTTTCAGACTTATGTCACTTTTTGAACCGATTGTCAGGTGTTAGGGAAGCGGTTTTGCATTTTGTCTCACACGAAGCCACCAAGCCACAAAGAATCAGGTTTTGATAAAAATAATGAGTTCCCTTTAATTACTTCGTGGCTTTGTGTCTTCGTGCGAGATCACTTATCGGTTGGGATGGAGCGAATGATTTCTTCCAGGGGGGTTTCGCCGCGGATGACGCGCTCGATGCCGGCTTGCCAGAGGGTTTTCATGCCTCGTTCGATGGCTATGTCCTGGAGTTTGCGGGTGGGGAGTTTGCCCATGATGGCTTCACGCATGGTTTCATCGACTTCGAGCATTTCGGTGACGGAGGCTTGTCCGCTGAATCCGGTTCCCGCGCAATGTTCGCATCCTCCTCCATTACGCAGGCTGGCTTCTTCCCGGAACGCGTCGGGTATCAGTTTTTGATAGGAAGCTTCGGGTTGGTAGGGTTGGGCACAGTAGGGACAGGTGGTTCGGATGAGACGAAGTCCAAGGACGCCAATCACGCTGGATGCCAGCAGAAAGGGTTCGATCTTCATGTTGATCATGCGCGCAAAGACCCCGGCAGTGCTGCCGCTGTGAATGGTGCTGATGACCAGGTGCCCGGTGAGTCCGGCCTGCACCGCGATGTTGGCCGTTTCCGCGTCGCGGATTTCGCCGACCATGATGACCTGTGGATCCTGTCGCATCAGGGATCGCAGAGCGACAGGGTAAGTGAATTCCTTGGCATGGTGGATTTGGGCCTGACTGATCATGGGCAGGTTGTATTCCACCGGATCTTCCACCGTGCTGATGCTGATGGCGGGCCCGTGTTTTTCAACCAGGTGCGTCAACGCCGCGTAAATGGCGGTAGTCTTGCCAGATCCGGTCGGGCCGGTAAGGAGGATCATGCCGCTGGGTTTGGACAGCAGTTGTTTCATGGTGTCCAAGGTGGATGCTTCGAATCCGAGGTCGTCCAGATTGAAGCTGCGTCGATTGGGATCAAAGATGCGGATGACGATTTTCTCCCCACGCAACACGCCCCCCTGATGATTCCCCCGAACCACAGGAAAGAAAGACATCCGAAGTTCAACACCCCCCATCTCCTGCCCTGTCTGTGCATGGCCTTCCTGGGGGCGGTCCATTTCGTAACTGACCAGATTGGCCATGACTTTGAGCCGGCCTCCGACCTTCTCCATGAGATCGACCGGCAAATGCAACAACTCCTGCAACACCCCGTTCAACCTTATCCGCACAACCAGACTGGCGTCCCAGGGTTCGATATGGATGTCACTGGCGCCGGATTCGATGGCATCGCTGATCATCAGGTCCACCAGGTGTGTGATTTCGAGCGATTCCACGGAGTCCGCTGACTGAAGATATTCGGATGCCTTGTTCATGTTGTTTATCAATCGTTGTTTTGCTATAAATGCGAGCAGAAAATGTGCCGATCAATGCCATGATTTGTCGTATTGAACCATTTCGTTATCCATCTGCATCAAATCTTTGGCGAACGACCAAAGGTAGCTGGCACGTGTTTGCCGTTGCATGGGGATGGTTGTGGGTTGGCATGGACTTAAAATCACAGGAAACATCCCCACCAGATTCCATTGAGATCCAGATAGAATCACTCAAGATTCAACAAGACGCATCCGTAGGATTCACTCTCAGAACACCCGAGCACACTGGACTTACTTTTAGCAACGATCTGGATGAGCGAAGAGGTGCGGCCAATCGAGTGCTCTTTAATGGATCGGGCGTGGCAGTCGGGGATGTTGATGGAGACGGCTTGCCGGATTTGTTTTTTTGCGGGATCGATTCCCCCAACCATTTTTATCGCAACCTGGGTGATTTGAAATTTAATCGCGTCAACATTCCGGAATCGATGGCCAGTCCGGGAGTTCCGAGTCGTGGCGCGGTTATGGTGGATCTCAATGGAGATGGACAGCTGGATCTTCTGATCAGCACGGTTGGATTGGGGGTAAAGGTTTGGCTCAACGAAGGAGCATTTCAATTCACCGACAGCACGGATCACGCCGGCACGCAAACCACCTATGCCGCAACCAGCATGGCGCTGGCCGATGTGGACGGCAATGGCACGCTTGATCTTTACGTGACCAACAATCGTTCAGACGACATCCGCGACCGCGCGCGCGTTCCGATCACACGTGTTGGAGGAAAAATCCTGCCGCCAGAGGATCTGCGGGATCGGGTGTTTGTCCACCAGGGACAACTCCATGAATACGGTGAACCGGATCAGCTTTATTTGAATGATGGAAAAGGGAAGATGAGCGCTGTCAGTTGGACAGATGGAACATTCAGGATCGACGGACACCCCCTCTCCGACGCGCCAAAGGACTGGGGCTTGTCCGCGATGTTTAGAGATTTCAACCATGATGGCCACCCCGATCTGTATGTTTGCAATGATTACTGGACACCTGACCGCATCTGGATCAACGACGGACAGGGCGGATTCGACGCAGCTCCGGCCGATGCGTTTCCTGTTACATCAGCAAGCAGTATGGGAATTGATGGAGCCGATGTAGACGCTGACGGAGATCTGGACTTGTTGGTGGTGGACATGCTCAGTCGGGATCCGGCGCGTCGAAAGAGCCAACAACCTGCGGTCAACATGGTCGCAAACATCCCCTCGCTCAATGGACCCTATCGTCAGGAAAACTGGAACACGCTCTTGATTCAAAGAGAGAATGGGCGTTTTTCAGAACTCGCACATTTTGCTGGTTTACAAGCTTCGGATTGGTCGTGGTGTCCTGTTTTCATGGATGTCGATTTGGATGGATACCAGGACGTGTTGATTTCGGCGGGTTATCCGCATGATATGCAGGACATGGATACACTTCGCCAGATTCAATCCCGTCAGCATGACTGGGACAGATATCAAAACGAAGACGCCCGACAAAAGGCATTTACACAGGAAATGATGGAACACATTCGACTTTATCCAAAGCTCGACATGCCCATCGTATCCTTTCGCAATCGAGGCGACGGCTTTTTCGAAGAAATGACCGATCAATGGGGAACGCATCATTCCGGTGTTCATCAGGGGTTCGCCACCGGGGATCTGGATGGAGATGGGGATTTGGACCTGGTTGTGAACAACCTCAACGCACCCGCAGAACTTTACCGCAACGATTCCACCCAACCACGTGTGCTGATTCGTTTGACGGATCGGGCATCCAACCATCAAGCCATCGGAACCCAACTTGTATTGGACCAAAGCTCCATGCCCCAACAATCGCGTGAAGTCATTGGTGGAGGCCGTTACTTATCGGGAAGCACGACGGACATTGTTTTTGCAATCGCACCGCAGGATGCAAAAAAGGTTTTGAAAATCATTTGGCGCGACGGTTCCAAAACAAGCATACCGAATATTCAATCCAACCACCGCTATCTGATTCAACGTGTGGAGACGCCGCACCAACAACCAAGCTCCAGTTCCAAATCAAAACCGGACATCGCGCCCATGTTTGTCGACGCATCCGAAAAACTCAGGCACCGTGCGGAGGTTTCCCCATCCAATGATCAATTGAAACAACCTTTGCTGCCCTGGTCCTTAAGTTTTCAGGGACCCAGTTTGGTATGCTCCGATCTGAATTCCGACGGTCGACCTGACATCGTGATCGGAGCAGAACACACGCACAAACCGATCGTCTTTCAAGCACAACCGGACGGCACCTTTACTTCCACCGATCTGAACATCAACTTGTGGAATGATGCATCCGGCATGTTGGCCTTGCCGATCGCACCGAACAGCACACACCTGTTGATGGGACTAAACGGATACGAAAGTCAGGATCGGCCCGCCCTCACCGAGCACAATCTGAAAGGACAACATCGCAGCCTGTATTCAAATCGCATGTTCGGCGCGGGACCAATGGCAGCAGGCGCGCTTTCAGGCGAGGGAGGATTGAGTGTTTTTATCGGGGGTCATGCGGTCAGTGGCAATTATCCCACCTCCCACCCCTCGCTGATGGTACGACAAACCCAGGGCGGCTGGATGATTGATGAGGCTAACACATCTGCCGTGCAATCCATCGCATTGCCACAAAGCGCCGTGTGGAGTGATCTGACGGCTGATGGTTATCCGGAATTGATCGTCACCAGCGAATGGGGACCGGTTCATGTCTTTGAAAATGCAAATGGAAAACTGGTGGAGCGAACCAAGGATTGGGGCTTTGCTGATATGACCGGGCTATGGAAAGGAGTTACCACAGGGGATTTTGACGGGAATGGTTTGCTCGACATCGTCGTCGGCAACTGGGGACTCAACAGTCCGTGGAAAGCCACAGCGCAGCAACCACTCAAAATGTATTACGGAGCCTGGACGCGCCCCGGTCGTTTTGATTTGTTGGAAACGGAATATCATCCGGATGGCACATTGGCTCCCCTTCGGTCTCTGGCCGAAGTCGGTCAGGCGTTGCCGTTTCTTTTCTCGGGCTTAAGTGGGTTCAAAGACTATGGCAACCGCTCTGTCGAAGAATTGTTGGGCGATAAAATGGCTAACACACAAATAATGGCAGCCACAACACTTGAATCCATGGTGTTTCTAAATCAAGGCGGCGGGAACTTTCATCACATCCCCTTGCCCACCGTGGCTCAGCAGGCTCCCGTGTATGGATTTCAATCAGGCGACCTGGATATGGATGGTCATGTGGACTTGATTCTTGGGCAAAACACTTCCCACACGCGTCCCGGTTTTCCTCAACAAACTTCAGGATCATGCCGGGTGTTGTTGGGAAATGGGGATGGCACATTTTCCGTTTCAGGCATCCGGGAAACCGGCATCGACATCCGGGGAGACATGCGGGCGATTGCTCTCGGCGATTTGAATCAGGATCATCGAATGGACGTTCTCATCACCCAAAATGAAAACGCCACCAAACTCTATCTCAACCATTCCAACACACCTGAAGGAACAGCTATCAATTTTGAGGCATCCAAAGAAAATCCACAGGGCATCGGAGTCCAATATCAATTCCAATACACCGACGGAACATCCGGCCCCATCCATGAAATAACAGCCGGAAGTGGCTGGTTGGCGCAGAATCAGCCCATTGGTTTATTGGCTGGATCTTCAGAACCGAAAGTGCTGTTCATTCGCTGGCCCGGGGGAAAAACACAGCAATACCCCTGGGCGGATCTTCCCAAATCGATACGCATCAAGGCTTCGAATTTGCCTGATCGCCCCTGAGGTTCTCCATGATCATCAGGGAAGGATGGGGCAGTTGTTGATACTGCTCCTGATAATCCGAATGCACTCCGTGTTTCACGTAAGCTCCACCGAGAAGGATATCGGGAAATCCGTCCCGGTTGAAATCACCCGTATCCATGGTCATCCACCGCCCCCAATGTTCTTGAGTTGGAACCGAAGCTTGCAATCCTTGTGCTCCCTTGTTCTCCAGGTAGACGAAGGTCTGAGGATTGTCCAAGGACCAGTCTGGATAAAAGGCAATGGCCGCCAGATCCATATCACCATCCAAATCAAAATCCTCCGCCACCGCTTTGATCGCACCGTGCATGGGGTAAAAATGTCGTTCCTCAAACTCCAGTCCTTCTCCTTTGCGGAGCAGAATCCGGATACCATGGTAGGGCTTTAACGGAGCATTTTTGATTTCCATGTTGTTTCCGTTCACCATGAGGAGATCCATCCGTCCGTCCTTGTCCCAATCAACGAGATCAAACTGATTGTAACCGTACCCCGCGAATTGCTTGATCAGCACTTCCCTGGAAAAGGATCCGTTGGCATCCTGTCGAAACCAGAGTAATTCCTGATATTGCTGAGCGGTGAGGATCAACACATCCAGGCGTCCGTCCCCGTCCATGTCATGCACCTTGGCATTCAGAGCGCCCGCCACATCCAGGAGAACGGTTTCGGATTCGAAACGTCCCGACTCGTTTCCCCAAAAGATGGAAACTCTTCCCAAAACCCCGGCCCCAAAACCCACCAACAGCAGATCCTCGTGCCCATCCTGATTCAAATCAACCGAAAGTGTTTGAGTGAGACGATGGTATCCTTCCACGAGGATTTTGGATTGGAGTTGATCGTTATCGGACACGGTGACATCCATGACCTGACCACGTTCCTTGTCTTCCAGAAAATCACCCAGCAAGCTCAGGCGAAAACCATTGTCCAACGCCTCCACCCCAACCGGCTCTGAGTCACACGATTTGTTCAGCATCAAACGCCCTGTTCGATCGAACACCTGCAACGCGTGATATGCTCCCCTGCCTATGTAGAAATTTTGTTGACCGGCATCCCAATGAGTCAAAGTGATCAACTCATCAGCAGGCAGATCCATAGGCGGTTTTGCAGGCCGGAACTGTGCCAAAGGAACAGGATCAGCAAGACCCGGAACCTGCCCCCCCTGGACTTCATCAGGTGCGAACACTAGAAAATATTCCGACAAAGTTCGCAGGTCGCTTTCCCCCATGACGGGTTCGGAAGGCATCAACGCACTATCCACATTGTTTTGAAACGGTCCATAGATATTGGTGTAACCCAGATAATTCGACATCCAGGTCAGCACAAAAGGCCAAGTATTTCTGGGCACCTGGGAAGGTGAAGGAAGGAGATGGCACCGTGTGCAACGCTGAATGGCAAGGGTGTAACCTGGATGATCCTCCGGGCGTTGATCCCGCGCTCCGGACGGAAGCTCCTTAGATTCCCATTCCAGTGACACATGCGGAGCCAGAGGTTTAACCACAGGTAAGGGAATGACATCCACCGAATCCTGATTGAACCAATAGAAAGCCACCCCAATCATGCCAGTCAGCAGCACGAGCAGGAACAACATGGATTTGAATGGTTTCTGGTTTCCCATGGAGGTATTGAACGCACCCAAGCCTAACCAGAATGCGCCCACGACACCATTCAAATTGAATCACTTCGATTCGGTCATTTCTCAAGCTTTTGAAAAACCACAAAAAAAACGAAAATCCGACAGAAAAAACTTTACGCTTTGCAAATCATGCCGATAACCTAAATGACTTATTCATGGAACTCGAAATCAGGAGGTCGTGCTGTTTTTTCACTTTTGTAAAAGGGATTGAACGGTGACCTTGTCGATTTGAGTTCCAAGTCAACCACAAGAAGATAGAACCAAAAATGAATCGAGCGATCCAACACCAACTTGGGTCCGTGTTGTTATGCGTTTGCCTGCTTTTCTGCAAGGCAAGCCAGACATGGGCTATTGACGCGAATCCAAACACCTACACTATTCAACAACCCGACGGCACTCCCGTTGGATTGCGCATACGTGGTGACGAATGGTTTCATCATGAGGAAGATTTAAATGGATATACGGTCATCAAAGATCGGGACTGGTATGTCTACGGGCGTCGTGATCAAGCCACGGGCCGCCTGGTCTCCAGCGGATTACTGGCAGGCATTGACAACCCAGCCGCCAATGGTCTCAAGCCGGGAGAACTGCCTTCCAAGCGTGTACGCAATGAACGTGCACAGAACCTGGGCTGGCCATCGGCGGCTCCCGGAAATCAGCAGGATGGCGGAACCTCGGCCTCCAGCGTGGCGGCAGCGAGTGGTGGTGTGTTGAAAAACCTTGTTGTGCTTATTCGTTGGGCGGATCACACCTCCCGCACTTTACCGACTTCGGCGGATGTCGATGTGCTCATGAACAACGCGGGACCTCACCCGACACTTGCTCCGACAGGGAGTTTGAAGGACGTGTATCTGGAAAATTCTTACGGAGCCCTTTCCATCGAATCCACTGTGGCCGAATGGGTGACTTCCGATCAGACCGAACAATACTACGCCAATGGACAAAGTGGTTTGACCTCACTGACACATGACGCGATTCGGGACGCTCTGACCAAGGTGGATCAGTTCATCAATTTCAGTGAGTTCGATGCGGACAGCAACGGGGTGATCGACTGCATCACATTCCTCCACTCGGGATACGGAGCCGAATGGGGAGGCACCGATGCTTTTGGTACCTATTATACCGACCGGATGTGGTCTCACAAATGGTCGATTTCAGGCGGCTGGACCAGCAACGAAGGCGTCACTGTCGGAGCCTACCACATCAGCCCGGCAGTATGGGGCACCAGTGGATCCAGCATTGGCCGCGTGGGAGTGATCGCCCATGAGACCGGGCATTTTCTCGGGCTTCCCGATCTTTACGATACCGACAGCAGTCCCGGGAATGGAATCGGATCCTTTGGATTGATGGCAAACTCCTGGGGATTTGATGGTTCACAAAAGTATCCCCCTCACATGTGCCCCTGGAGCAAAGTACAACTCGGTTGGTTGAGCCCAACGGTGATTGATACCGCGGGGACCTATACGATCCAACAGGCTGAAACATCTTCGGCGGCGTATCGCATTGACCTGGGATATCCGTCACAGGAATATCTCTTGATCGAAAACCGTCAACCGGTCGGGTTTGATGGAGCGATGCCGCAGGGTGGACTGGCCATATGGCACATCGATGAACAATCCTCGCACAACAGTGAAGGATACCCTTCGAATGGCGGCTGGACCGGTTCGCACTATCGCGTGGCACTGCTACAGGCCGATGGCAATTACAACCTGGAGAAAGGAAACAACCGCGGTGACGCCTACGACACCTGGCATGCAGGAGGTAACAACGAGATCACGGTGTCCAACGATCCGCTGACCGGCCCCTTCCCCAATACGGATGCCTACCAGGGAAACGTGTTCGTTCAAACCGACAACCGAATTTACAACATTAGTACCGCAGGGAGCAGCATGACCTTTTCATTTTCCATTGTGGGGGCGCCGACGGATCCTCCAGCTACTCCAACGGGATTGTCTGCCGTTTCCATTTCGCATGATCAAATTCAATTATCCTGGATCGACCAGGCACTGGATGAAACAGGCTATCGGGTTGAACGCTCTGTGAACGGAATTGACTTTACCCAAATCACATCATTGGCATCCGACTCGGTCAATCATACCGATACCGGACTTACACCGAATACCACCTATTGGTATCGAATCTATGCCGTCAACGGAGCAGGTTCCTCGGATTTTTCCAATGTCGATTCGGCCACCACCCTGCCACCACCACCTCCGCCTGCTGCTCCGACCGGATTGACAGCGACACCCACTTCCGACTCAAGCATCACCCTTTCCTGGTCCGACAACGCCATCGATGAGACCGAGTACCGCGTCCATCGCAGTCCGACCGGATCGGGTATTTGGACAACGATTGCCACTTTGCCAATGGATAGCACCGGGTATGGAGACAACGGACTCAGTCCATCCACCGATTATTCCTACCAGGTGGCAGCCATCAATGCATGGGGTGAATCAGTTTCCAGCATCGTATCTGCCACGACACTGGCTGCACCCGCTTTTGCTGATACATTGGCCGCTCAAGACATAGCGGTTTCAGGAACGGTTTCAGGAACTTACACCTCGACACATAGCCCGGACGGCCTGTTCCAAATTATCACCGAACAGGAATCAGGTGGCAAACCCAGTAAACGCCGTTCGTTTCTGGAGCATCAATGGAATTTCCCCAATGTGCGCGGTGGTGTGGCCATTACACTGTTCGTCAATGCCTGGGCGCCGGCCAATGACGAAAACGACGAGTTTGCCTTTGAATTTTCCACCGATGCCGGGGCCAACTGGTCTTCCTTGCTGACAATTCCCTCCGGGAGCAGTCCGGACACACTCTATTCCGCTTTGCTTCCAAGCAGCGATCCAACCGACATGCTCATCCGTGTCGTGGATACGGACCATACCCAGGGAAACCGATCGCTCGATTCAGTGCATATCGATGCGGTGTATCTGCGAACAGATCTGGACCCCAATGATACCCCGCCCGCTGCGCCTGCCAATCTGATCGCCTATGCCGTATCGGCCAGTGAAATCCAATTGAACTGGGATGATCTCTCAAATAATGAACGAGGATTTCACATACGACGCTCCGTGAACGGAATCGATTTCACCGGCATCGACACCGCCCCCGTGGATGCCATCAGCTACCTGGACCGAACAGCCTCTCCTGACACCACCTATACCTATCAAGTCGAAGCCTACACCGCCAGCTTCACAGTCGCATCCAATACGGCGACGGCCACCACGCCGGATGCCATGGTTCTTTCCGCCAACGGATACAAAAGGAAAGGGAAAGCGCAGGTCGACTTGACTTGGTCGGGAGGTTCGGAAGTGACAAGCGTAGGCATCTGGAGGAGTGTGGATGGTGGGAGTTTCGTCAACATTGCAAGCGTCAGCCACAATCCAGGCGGAACGAGCTATACAGACGTCACAAATCTTAAGGGCAGCTTCTTCGTAGACTACGAGGTACGTAGCTCGACCGGTGAGCTGAGCTCAAACACGGTGACCGTGGTCTTTTAAACCCCGGCACCTTGTTCAAGGCAATTCCACCACCTGAGTCCAATGGGCATCGCCCAGTTCGGCGACAAAAGCCTCGGCGGCCTGTTCGGCGGCAGATCGGCTCGGGAAAAGGGCGAAGGTGGTGGAGCCGCTTCCGGACATCAAACTCACTTCGGCCCCAAGTTTGCGGAGGGTTGTCTGGAAAATCTCGAGGAGAGGATACTTCTCGAGAACCGGACCTTCCAGACTGTTGAAAAACAGATCGGAAGCTGAGGCAAGATCAGAACCTTGCAAGGCTTCGACCAATCGTTTGCCTTTGCCGGGTTGGCCGTTCAACAAATCGGGGAACCGCTGCAGACTTTGATATGCCCATCCGGTGGATACTCCAAATCCAGGTTTCACCAGAAACAATCCTTTGTTTTTCAAGGCTGGAAAGGGTGGAAGCGAGACGACCTTTTCCCCCCTTCCATCCGCAAGGGCAGGATTGTTTTGGAGGAAGAACGGCACATCTGACCCGAGAGTAGCTGCGATTTCCTGGAGCGTTTCAGCGTTGAGGGGTTTTCCTGTCATCTCATTCAAGGCGTTCAAGGTGACACCGGCATTGCCGCTGCCGCCCCCCAATCCCGCCTCCATTGGAATCCGCTTGTCGAGGTGAATGGATACGGTCGGTTCCAGATCGGCTTTTTCATAAAAGCCCCTCGCCGCCCGGGTGATCAGGTTGTCGGATCCCGGACTGAGATCCGCTCCGCCAATCGTCAAATGAATGCCCCTTTCCCCGGAAGGATCAAACGTCAGTAAATCACAGAGGGGCACTGGGAACATCACCGTTTCCAGTTCATGGAAACCATCCTCACGCTTGCCCAGAATGTTGAGCAGTAGATTGACTTTGCAGGGTGATTGTTTTTGGAGCATGAAAAAAGTGGGGTGATTCAACAAAAAAGGCGCCAACATTCAAGCTGGCGCCTTTCGATGAAAGTAAATGGTTGATCAATAGTCGAAAACACGGAAACGACTTCCAACGATCGGGAGCATGTCACCACCGCTGAAGCCGAGATCGCTGTCAGCTGCGTATGTGGAGTCCGACACCAGGCTGGGAGTGTAGTTTTCCGGGTAAATGACTTCGTCCTTCACTCCGACGGGATCGTAGCTTGGGATTGGGAAAGTGACGATTTCGTAAATCCCCACAGCCGTGCGCTTCACGGACTGGTTGAAACCACGGATGAACCCGGTGGTATAGGATTGCTCGGGACCTTCCCAGAGAGCGGTTTGCTCCATGGAGTGACGCATTTCCCCAAGACGGGCAAATTCGGTCACGTTTCTCATGCCACGGCCGAGCTTCTGCTCAGGACCGGCACATCCGGTTGCCAAAACCACAGCAGCTACACCTGCCAACAAAATGGACTTTGAAATACGCATCATAATTAAGACTTTGGTTGCGGAGAGACTAATCATCACTCCAAGCTTGTAAAGGTTTTTTCGTTTATTTTGGACTTTTATCCGTCGGTTTTCGTTCGAAATTTCAAATATATGAGCAGGAACTATGCCTCCTCGGCCTGTTTTCGCTCATCCCTGCGCGCCCAAACACGCGAAATCAACACACTCAACTCATAAAGCAAGTGCAACGGTAATGCCATCAAAATCAGGGTAAACGGATCACCTGTCGGCGTCAAAAACGCACAAATGGTCAAATTGGCGATCACCCAATAGGGTCGGAAGGTATTGAGTTTCTTATAATCCAGGAATCCGATTTTAACCAAGGTCAATAACACCACCGGCAACTGAAAACTCAAACCCATGGCCAACATGAATTTGATCACAAAGGTCATGTAGTCGCGGGCATTCCATTCGTCTGCAGAAAATCCAAGCCAGTTTGAAAATTGTACCAGTGCAAGAATGGCAATTTTCATCATGACAAAGTAGCAGAAAAGTATTCCCAGAATAAACAAACCGACACCGAATCCGGTCGTCTGGTAAAGGAATTTCTTCTCGTGGATCCTGAGCGCAGGGAGGATGAACTGTCCCAGAAAAAAGAAGACAAATGGAGCCGAAATCACCAATCCTCCATAAAGCATCAAATGGAATGCAACCAGAAATCCATCGACGGGCTTGTAGTTTTTCAGACGATCGCGCAGAGCGTTGAGAGGGTTCTCCGTGCTGGGCTCCAGACTGAGGAGTATTCGATCATCTTCCTGAATAGGAACAAGCTTCAAGCTGTGCACTTCATCCAGGTTTTCGATTTGAATGGTATTGGTGAGTGAAAGAATGGAAATATTCGCTATCCGGGTATCCCCTAAAGTCAATCCTACAAGATGATTGCTGTTCAACTTTTGGATTTCAGCTTGTTCCAGCGGTGCTTTGAGGATCGCGATGATGTTGTCCAGCATGGAAAAACACACCACCATGCTGACAATGACGGCGACCATGCACTTGATCAGAGTCCATCGTAGATCTTCGAGATGTTCCAGGAAGGTTTTAACCGGGCCGCCACCTTCTGCCTCATCCCATTCCTGATCCACGACGAGCTCATCGTTGGGACGAGGCTCTTCTTCGCTCATGTGGGGTCAATCGGGTACGAGAACCGCGGCTTCAGGCCTTGGACGTATCGGCGGCTTCTTCCTTACCGGGAGCTGCGCTGCCTTCGCCTGTTTCAGATTCCTGGGGAATAGGTGCCGGTTCGGCAGCCTTGCGAGGAGGCGCCGAAGCAACGGAATCCTCTTCCATGGCCTGGTGGAGGTCTTGTTGGACGTCCTTGGTGGCCTTTTTGAATTCTTTAATTCCCTGACCAAGCCCCTTGGCCAGCTCTGGCAATTTTTTGGCGCCGAAGAAAATGAGAATGACGACGAGCAGAAGGATCACTTCAGGACCCTGAAGACCGCCAATCAACGCAAATTGAGAATGAAGATACAACATATGAAACAATTCGTTAAATCATCCCGATTGAAAATGAGCAAAGCAAGATCAAAGTAACATGATCAAACCAGCAATCAACCGGCTTTTGGGTACGACATTTGTAAGTTACTGAAGCAGGACGAATTCGCCGCGTCGGTTTTTCGAATAAGCTGACTCGGTATCACCATCGACAGCAGGCTTGTCTTCACCCCAGCTTTCAGTCGTGATTCTGGAGGAAGCAATGCCTTCCTTGACCAGAACATCCCGCACGGACAAGGCCCGGCGCTCGCCCAAGGTGCGATTGTACTCCTCGGTGCCACGCTCATCACAATGTCCTTCGATGCGAAGCTTCGCGGCGGGTGTGTCCTTGAGGATGTTCGCCACGGTGATGATTTTAGGCAACTCGCTGGCGTTGACGTTGTAACGATCGAAATCGAAATAGACGGTCGAAGTTTCAAGTCGTGTTTCCGCTTTGTCCGCGAAATCACTCAGATTCTCCGGAAGGGTATGACCATCTCCGTCCTCAAACTCAGTGCCTTGACTGAAATTATTATTATCAAAGCGATTCCCGCCGCCCAATCCATTATTGGGACTGGTCATCATGTCCCCGGCAGGGCCATCATCAATCCCGGTTCCTGATGTTCCTGATATGGGTATGGGGGTCAGGCCTGGCTTGGTCTTTTTGCAGCCAACGGCAATCACGGCCAAGGTGACCGCCAGAGTGAGTCGGATGAATACGGTCGGTAAATTCATGTTCTTCTTCGGGTATTGATTAAGGTTAAAAATTGACGCCTCAGCGCGCCCAACTGGGCTGTGATTGCTCTCCGGCGGTTTGTCGAATATCCTTGACGCGTTTCGTTGGAACGTCAAGCAAAGACAATGTCTTCCGGCGGTTTTTCTCACGCATAAAGACTAGATTACGCGAATTTGGAGCCCAACAGGGATCTTCCCCGGCAAACAACGGGGTTGCTTCGCCACCGGAAGATTCCACCACACAAATGGTTCCTCTCCCTCCAATCACCGATGTGAAAGCAATCCACTTTCCATCAGGTGACCAATCCGCTTCGGTAATACTTCCGCCGATCGATCCGGTGCTCACTCGACGCGCTGTTCCCCCGGTGGCAGGTATGGTATAAAGACGAACGCCGCCCCGGGCGGATGAGGTGAAACAAATCGACTGCCCGTCGTGAGACCAGGTCGGACAAGCTTCTTCTTCACGCGAAGTCGTCAGACGAACCACCCCCGAACCATCCTTGCGGGCGACATAAAGGTCGGGACTCCCGGCTTTGCTGAGGATCATGGCCAGTTTTCGACCATCGGGCGACAGGGCAGCACTGGTGTTGAGACCTGTATTGCGGGTGATGCGCGCGCGATTTCCTGATCTCAAGTCATGGGATACGATGTTGGGGCTCCCCACTTTGTAGGATGTATAATAGAGGCCCAGTTCCCCCGGAATCCAGGTTGGAGCGGCCACATTGGACCGGTCATTGGTCACCATACGGGCGTTGTAGCCATCAAAATCCGAAACAAAAATTTCCCAATGTCCGTTCACTTTCCCACGAAAGGCGATGCGCGTATGCCCGATACCATCGGTTCCAAGCACTGTTTTGACCACATCATTTGATAAACTGTGCGCCCGATTGCGTTCATCACCGGCGTCATAGCCGCGAAAAAACAAATTCCGACTGCTACCTGAATCCTTAAGCCGTCCTTCGAGTTTGGCCCGGCCACTGGATCCCAATAATTGGAACGTCGCCTCACTGGCCGGCACAACGATGAATCCCTGGATTTCCAAATCATACCGGAGGATGCTTGTTGTCGTGCTGGTAAACCCACTCAAGCTGATGGGGATTTTCTCGCCTTTGCGGGAACGATCAATATTCAGGGGATCGGGCTGAGCCGTAAGCCCCAGGATGAAACAGGCCAGGAGCGACCAGACAACACCTGCCTGAATGCGTGCTAATGGGTTTGTAGCATGATAGGGTCGGAAAAACATGGGAAGAGATTGAGTATCAGTTGATGTTAAAGTTAATGGTGAATGTTCGGTCGGAAAGTGATGCGCCTGCCGGCGGGGCATCCGGAATGCGGGTCACGCGATCCAGCAACCGCCCAATGGATTGATCCAAAGAAGCCACTCCGGATTTTTTGACTACTTTGGCGGAAACAATGGAACCATCGGTCCCCACCACCACACGGACCTGAACCGTTGCATTGCGATTGGAAAGGTTTTCTGACTGTGTCCACCGCCGATCATATGCAGCCTGCACTTTAAGTCCGTAATTACCCAGAGCACTGCCTAATACCGTGGTGACTCCTTTGAATTGACTGCCTCGACCCACGCGCTCAATTCTGCTTGGGTCAAAGTCGGCCGCCGGACTGCGCCGGGGGGGTGCGGGATTCACCTTTTTAACAGGCGGAGTATTCACAGCGGGCTTCGCGGTGTTCTTTTTGATGACGGTACTGATCTTGATAACCGGTTTTTTGGGTTTCTTGGGCTCTTCCTTTTTCGAAATCGTGTTTTCTTTGGGCAGTTCCTTCCTGGGCTGCTTGACCGGTTCCGGTTTGGGCTCGGGTTTGACCGGCTCCGGTTTCACGGGTTCAGGGATGACAACCGGCTCAGGCTCAGGCTCAGGCTCGGGTTGTTTGACGGGTTCGGGTTCAGGTTGTTCAAGCTCGGCTGGAGGTTGAACGGGTTCCGCAACAGGTTCGGGTTCGAGCTGGGGCTCTCCTTGAACATCGGCCGGATCATCGAACAACGATTCAATCACTGACGACGGCATCATGTGGAACGGCTCGATGTCCTGCTTGATTGGCTTTGTCGGAAGGAATCCGGCGCCAAATACAAGCGCCACCAGCAGGATCAGATGAAGTCCTGCCGAAGCAAAGATGCACTGTTTGTTGAGTCGACTCATGGTTATTGGCTCAATTCGTTTTTGAAATATATATTGTGCAATCCCAGTCCTTTGGCTTGGTCGAGCACTTTGTAAATATGCTCCCAAGCTGCTTTCATATCCCCCCGGATGACAAGCACCAAGTTGGGATTCTCCCCGAAGGACCGGGCCAGATCGGCCTGAAGCGCTTCCATGGAAACAGGCTGGGTTTCTATGAAGTAATTGCCCGCCGGATCCACCTCCACGGTCTTAAGATCCCGTTTCTCGGGCGCGTGATCGGCGACCTGCCCTTTGGGGAGCTGCAACTGGAGTCCCTGCTCCATCAACGGCGTCGTGATCATGAAAATAATCAACAGCACAAAGGCAAGATCAAGCAGCGGCGTGATGTTGATGTCGCTGAGCGTCACGAGTGCCGTTTTTTGTGTGTATCGTCGCATGTCGTATTTAGGCCTTAAAAACGTTTGTTAAAATGAAGTGAACACGAAGTACAAAAGTGCCAGCAGGATCAGATAAAAGATCAACTGGGGCACTTTGCGCCACAGTTTCTGTAAAAATGTTTCCTTGGATACATCCCGATGGTGATGGTTGTTTTCGCCACATGTCGGACACAGGTCCAGGAAGCGCGCGAACTTCTGACGACACTTCCGGCAAATGAGATGCAAATGACCGCCACACGACCGGCATTTATTCCGGTTCGCTTCGTTCTGGGCACTGCATTTGCCACATTGTATGTGCCCGGTGTTGCTGTTTCCTCCCATTGCGGCGGGTTAGTGATTCCTGTTATCATTCGTCAGGGATGTATTCAGTCTCCATTTTGGAAGCGAGCTCCTGGGCGAAATTATCCATTTCCACGCTGAGCACCCTGATATTATGGACCAACCAGTTGTAACCGAACATCGACGGAATCGCGACCAGCAGGCCGGCAACCGTCGTGACCAAAGCCCCGGCCACACCGGGCGCAATGGTGGTCAACTGCGCATTTTGTTGACTTGCCACGCTGGCGAACACGCTCATCACCCCCCACACCGTCCCCAGCAAACCAAGAAAAGGAGCACCGCTCACCGCGATCGCCAGCAGAATCAAACCCGACTCCAACCGGAGTGATTCCTGAGCCACTCCCCGTTCCAGGGCACGTTTGACGTGTTCCATGGATTTGAGAGAGATCATGTCTTCGTCTTTCCCTCCCTTTTCTTTGTGATGCCGCTGACAATCGGATAATTCACGATTCCCCATGGCATAAATCGTATAGAGCGGACACCCATCAACCTGGATGTTTCGCTTGAAAATATCCATCAGGCTCTTTTGTTGCCTGAACTCCTGATCAAACAGACGATTCAGCTTTCGTGCACGACGGATCTGCATCGATTTGGCCGCCATGACGGACCAGGCGAAAATGGAAAACAGGACAAGCACGATGATGATCGCCTTGCCTTCCGGGCGCGCCTCGCTCCATACATACAGGAATTCTACCTGCCCTTCTGCCAATAGGATTGGAATCATTTGTAAACCGTTGAAAAACCGGAACTGTTCAAAGGGACTAACCTAACACAAATCGAGACTCGTTTCAAAAAATATGGTGAGAATCATTTGAATCGACGAAGAATCGTCACCGTACATTCACGGTTATTTGATTGAACTTATTGGAAAGGACCGCGATAAATCGGAGGACACAAACCAAGCAGATCGAATGATGAATACTCAACACCTCCCGCGTTACTTTCGAAACTCGTTTTCATCCGTAAGGGTGTCCGGAGCTTTGTTCACCCTATTTGTCTATACCATCATGCCGACCAAATTGGATGCAGCAACCCCCTCGATCGTCGCTCACCGAGGCGCGTCCCACGCAGCCCCTGAAAACACCTTGCCCTCAGTCCTGCTGGCCTGGAAAGAACGTGCCGATGCCACGGAAGTGGATATCCACCTCACCAAGGACAATCAGGTCATTGTCCTGCATGACAAAACCACGGGCCGGACGGCAGGCACCGACATGAAGGTTGCCGATGTCAACTATGAGGACCTGAAGCCACTTGATGTCGGCACTTGGAAATCGGAAAAGTATCAGGGCACCCGGATCCCCCTGCTCAAGGACATCCTGGCTCACATCCCCACAGGCAAGCGTATCTTCATTGAGATCAAATGTCCCAGCACGGTGCTGCCTCATCTGGAAAAGGTCGTGCGCAACTCCGGGCTTTCAGCGGAACAAACCGTTTTCATCGCTTTCGACTGGGACACCATTCGCCTGACCAAAGAGCGGTTTCCGGATTGCTCGTGTTTCTGGTTATCGGGGTTCAAACAGAACAAGGAGACACGCAAGTGGGAGCCACAACCGGAAGAGGTCCTTCAACGGGCCATCGACGCCAAAGTGGATGGAGTGGATGTTCATCATGGAGGTCCCGTGGATCGTCGGTTTGTCGAATCGGCCAAATCCAAAGGACTCGAAGTGCATGTTTACACGGTGAACGACCCATCAGACGCAAAACGCATGCTGGAAGCGGGAGTGAACGGTATCACAACCGACCGGCCTGCCTTCATGAAAAAGACCTTGGAATTGGATTAAGAGCTTGGACAAGAATCCAGGGCTCTCAAGCCATGGCAGGTGTGATGCGCACCGGGATTCCTTTGGCGCCGAGGAAGGTCTTTACATCTCCCACTGTGTATTCCCCAAAATGGAAGATACTGGCAGCGAGCACCGCATCGGCTTTGCCCTGTTCGAGCACTTCCGCCATGTGCTCCAAATTGCCCGCGCCGCCACTGGCCACAATGGGAACCGAAGTGGATTCACTGATTCTCCGGGTAATCGCCAAGTCATAGCCCGCTTTGGTGCCGTCCGCATCAATACTGTTGAGCACAATCTCACCCGCCCCAAGCTCGACGGCGCGACAGGCCCATTCAACGGCATCCAGGCCCGTGTTTTTGCGACCGCCGTGCGAGAACACATCCCATCGATCATCGCCCACTTTTTTGGCATCGATGGACACCACAATGCACTGGCTTCCAAATTTTTGAGCACCCTGTCCAATCAGTTCAGGATTTGAGATGGCAGCGGAATTGATACTGACCTTGTCGGCCCCCGCTTTCAGCATCACGGACATGTCTTCCAGGGTGCGAATCCCCCCACCCACGGTCAAAGGCATGAAACAGCAGTCGGCAGCACGCTCGATGACATCCACCATGGACGCTCGGGCATGGGCGCTGGCGGTGATGTCAAAAAACACCATCTCATCCGCTCCCTGGTCATTGTATCGGAGCGCCAGTTCGACCGGGTCCCCCACATTGCGCAGCTCACCCGCTTCAGCACGGCCAAACTGCACTCCGCGGGTTACTTTACCATCATGCACATCCAGGCATGGAATCACACGTCGTGCCAACATGCATCCGGCATACCCGAAGCACGATCCGTTTCACAGCTAAAAAGCAAATTGGGATCAGAAAGATGCCGGGTGCTCATTCGGCCATCTTGCGCACCGCTACGCGAAAACCACGATCACTTCCAGCTTCCAGGGGCGACTGTCTGAATCGATAAGCGGAACGACTGTTTCTGGCGTCAAAGAGGTAACTGCCACCCCGCAAAACACGTTCGGTGCCATTGAGAGGTCCACTGGGGTCAACTATTGTGCCGCCCGGATATTGATCCGCATACCAATCCGAACACCACTCCCAAACATTACCACTCATATCATGTAACCCCCAATTATTGGGAAGTTTTTGAGCAACGGGTTGGCTCCTGGCCGCGCTGTTCACAACGTACCAGGCATAATCACCCAACTTGGTGTAACTCAGATCTTCACCGTAATAAAAAGCAGTTCCGGGCAACTCGGATGGCTGGGCCCGGCAAGCATATTCCCATTGAGCCTCGGTCGGTAAAGCGCATACATAACCTTACATCAACAATTCCTGACCGTTCGCCTGCCGGGTTAACCATTCACAATAAGCGACAGCCGCAGACCAATTGATGTGCACCATGGGTTGTTGGCCGTCTGAACCAAACGCATTTCCCCTCAACGAAAACTGGGCATCATCATTGATCGGACAGTCAGCCGCCGAAAAGTTCACCCCCGTCTTGTCCCCCCCGTCGAGCAGGTATTGACGAAATTGGTCAATGGTTACTTCGGTCTGCCCCAACCAATAATGATCATTGATGGTCACTGTGGTTAATGGCCCCTCATTGGCGGTGCGATCCAATTCGGTAACCGGACTCCCCATCACAAAAGTCCCTTCCTTGATAGGCAATAAGGTCATTTCCTGTCCGGAAATGAAGATGGGATTGCCTGGCTGAAGAGGATCAGGTTCCGTAGTGGGTGTTAATACATTAAATCGCCAAACGGCACCTTCTCTGGAAGCATCATCATTGCGGGCAACAACTTTCCAGTACCAAATCCCTTCCGTCAGAGGCACATCAACAGCCCAATTGGGTTCCGTTAGCCCGGACGCAACTTTCGTTGTTGGAGTTGGATTATCCTTATCCAAATAAACATCGTAGCTGGTTACTGGAGTAGAGGCGGTCCAATCCAATTGCTCCAGCAACTGATTGGTAAAGTATGCGGCATTGTTGCCTGGAGACACATTGGCAAATTCTCCGGGTGTCTTGGTGCGGATGTTCAACCCATTTAAACGCCAATCCGTGCTTCCCGTAGTCTGCCAATCGTCCCCCAGGGTTTCAACCATGACGGCATCATGATACTGGCCTACATCTGAAAATGTCTGATTCCACTCAATCTCCATGGTTTCTCCCGCAGCAAGGGTCGCAGTGGCCACTTGAGCAGGCCCTTGAACCTTACCGCCGGCAGGATCGGTCGCATACACGTACCAAACCCGAACCTCTTTGGCTTCTCCGGATGGATTCTTAACTCGGGAGCGAACCTGAAAAGGGTCGTTCTGCTCCAACTCCAATACAGCTGAACCGGTAACAGGATGAATCAATTCCGTATCGAGAATAAAAGGCTGATTTCGACGAATCGACCAATCATTGTTCCCTGAATCCAATGAAATGGTCAACTCAGCCCAAAATTCTGAAGTATCCCAACGATTCTCCGGGTGATGGAACACTTTGACGTCATGATCGCCCGGGAACAGGTTTGGCACTTCCACCGTGGAACTCTGCACCGGGTAGGTCTGACCGGATATAAGCCAGGTCGAATTACTTACATTGCTGAGCGATCCATCGTCCAACCGTAGTCGGCCAATGAAATGTGCGTCGGGTATTTCGGAAGGCGATTCCTTGCTGACCAAAGCCCTGTAAAACTGGATCGGGAAAGCCTGCTTGTCGCCCACGAGTACGTCGGACAGCCGGAATGTCGACTCTTGAATATTGAACGGACCTTTGATTGCCGGGTCTGAAAAGGTCAGTTCATTGTCTTGCTGGATGTACAACGTGGTCCCGGCCACCAGGTTCTCAACCAAAATGTCATCACCGGCAACCATCAAGCGAGGTGCTGGCAAAGGAGCTTCGGCTTGTTCGCCGATGCGCCAAAGGATCACTCTGCCTGATGTGTCGGCACTGAGTATTCTACTGGCATCCTGACTGACATCCAAACTGATGATGGGAGATAAATGCCCTTCAGCGACACGAATATCGGTCGCGCTGTCCTGAGTGCGAATGGTGATTTTCCGGTCGACACCGGCTGTGGCATACCAATCCGTACCGGGAATCCACTCGAGATCCCATACCCCTTTCAGCCGGGAATCGATCTGATAGATGGGCGCAGGGTTGTTAGTGTCATGCAAGAAGACTTCGCCAAAATCATTGATCACCGCAAAGTGGGAATCATCCGGTGAGAAATCCAGTCCTTCAACATTTTTGGTCTGGGCAAATCCCCCCAAAGGTGCGCCATTCGCAGCATCCCACAAAAAAGTGATATTACCATTACCGGTTAATAATTTATCACGACCGTGGGAAAACCGAACATCGGAGGGAGGTGTGACCCCTCCTGTAAAACTAATGTCCTCCAGACCGCTCTCCATATTCCAAATCACCACCTTATGATCCGCGCTCACACTGGCCAACCTGAGGCTGTCATCCGAAAAATCCAGACCATTGATCACATCCTTTTGCTCCGTGAACTTGCCCAATGAAAAGTCCGCAACCCCGGACCATAACCAGACATCATGATCATCGCCAGCAATGGCCATCCAATTGCCATCCGGAGTGAACACACCATGGGTATAGGTCACACCCGTCTCACCAAAGGTTCGAATACGCTCTCCGGTTGCCGCATCCCAGTGAATGACAAACCCTTCACCGAAGGTAATAAAAGACCTGCCGTCAGGCGCCAACGCAGCCCCGAGTATACTGCCTGTTTCCCATTGTTGAAGTTCGACGGGAGTCGGTATCTCCTCGGCAGCTTCCTGAGAAATGCTTTTTAAAGGAGCAAGACCAAAGGTGAAAAGAATGAGTGTGAAGAGCCAAAGAGAATCCTTTGGGACCAGTGAATGCCTGTTCTTGTTCATGTCAGTTGGATGGGTTGATGCAGGTTGCTCAAACCGGATACCTCCTGTTATTTCCGGCAAAATCCTGTGATCCTTAACAATGATTTAGTGCCAAAATGGGTAAGGGTCAAGAAACTGTTGGGGATTGCTCCTCACGTAAAAGTCAGTGTTTGAGCTCATATCAGACATCCCAGTTGGAGGAAAAGAAAGGAGCTATACGGTTCATACACAAAAAAAGCCCATGCACGAGGCATGGGCTCTTGAAGGAGAAAAAGATCAGTGTTTTGGTTTATGCTCCGAGTGGCAGGCTTTGCAGGAAGCACCCAGTTTCTTGAATCCGGCCAGGGCACCTTCGATATCTTTCTTTTCGATGGCGGCAGCGGCGGCAGCGCTACCCTCACGAAGGTCTTTGGTGCAGGCGTCAGCCCAAATACTGTCGGGGCAACGACCGTCCTCCATCATCGTGTAGCTGGATTCATTCAGGAGGGCGGCACTCAAAGCGAGTTTTTCCCAATCCTCATCGGATGAAGGCTTGGAATCAATCAGACCCTTTTTGAGTTCCCCCATGTGAGGTTTAACGATTGCCGACATCAATTGTTCGGTGGTCAACGGACGGGTTTTACCTTTCTTCACCTGAGCCAACCCTGTGTTCAACACGCCAACTGAGAGCCCGGCCACGAGTATGGCGGGGAGAATACGTTTCATGGAATTCATCATGATAAGTGTATATTTTTGGATTTCTGGAATCAGGTGAGATCATATTTTTCCGTCATCAGAAATCAAACTTTCTTTTGTTCAAAAGCCGGAAATCTCCATTCAGCAAGCAAAATCCAGCTACGAATAGTCCTATGGCTGAGACGACACCCACCGTCTCCTTAAATAAGTTCCAACACTTGACGACACAACATTTGGTATGCTAAATTCTTGCCCATACATTTTGATGTGGTTAACGAATGAAGTGCCCCAAATGCAGTTGCATCGATGACAAAGTAGTCGACTCACGCTCCTCAAAAGAGGGAGCGGTCATTCGCCGTCGCCGTGAGTGCTTGGAGTGTGGCCATCGATTCACGACCTACGAGGAAATCGAGCGGGAAATGCTGATGGTGATCAAACGCGATGGTCGCCGGGAACTTTTCTGTAAGGACAAATTGGGGGCAGGCCTACACCGCGCTTGCGAAAAACGACCTGTGAGTCAACAAGTTGTGCACGAGCTTATTGACCGCATTTACAACAGTGTGCTGGATGAATACGAGCGCGAAGTACCCAGCATGGTGATCGGGGAACGTGTCATGAATGGCCTGCGTGTGGCGGATGAAGTCGCCTACGTCAGGTTTGCCAGCGTTTATCGTCGGTTTACGGATGCGACCGAATTCGTTCAAGAAGTCAGAAAACTGGAAACAACCCTATGATTCAGCTTAATCCAGATTGTGTGATGGTGGAACTGGAAGACGGAAAGGCCTTGCCGTGTTCCGTCGAACTTCTGACGGTTGAATTGCTGGGTGAAGAAGCTTCCTGGATGGACCCCGAAATTCTGCAAAATATTTGCGACGCAGTCATGCTCTACCTCAGGGATGAACAGGGAAAAGAAAGCGTACCATTCCATGAGTTTGCTCATGTCCTAGAGGAAGTGTTGCAAGGATTTGGGTTTAAAGTCGCGCTTCCCAAAAATTCCCGTCCACCCAATCCTGTCCGTAAAGCGGATCTGGCAGATTGGCTGGGCAGGCAGGAACTTGGATTTGATCTGATGCTTTTTCAGCGGCTGCGCGAGGAATTATCCCAGCGCTTGGAACAGGAACCAGTGGGAGTCCTCTGGATTCACGGCACACGCAATTGCGTCAAGGCCCATCTGGGCGCCCGACGTTGGAGTCGCAGGTGCCAGC
This sequence comes from uncultured Verrucomicrobiota bacterium, assembly GCA_964415055.1. GTDB lineage: Bacteria > Verrucomicrobiota > Verrucomicrobiia > Limisphaerales > AAA164-E04 > AAA164-E04. Next base: position 60,041 of record CAYPZD010000005.1, read on the forward strand.
AGCTCCATGACCAAATGGTCGACTTCATTCGGGAGTGTTTCGATCGCAAGGCAAACGCCGGATCCTCCCTCATCGTTCACGCTTAACCCCATCAAATGTCATGAGTGCGACCTTGTTTGAAAAAATCATTGCCCGCGAGATACCGGCGGACATTGTCTATGAAGACGATTCCGTGCTGGCCTTCCGGGACATCAATCCACAAGCTCCCACCCACGTCCTGATCATTCCCAAAAAGCCCATCCCCCGAGTTGGCGAAGCTCAAGAGGAAGATCAATTGCTATTGGGATATCTGCTCCTGAAGGCTGGAGAGGTCGCCCGACAACTCAAACTTGAAAACGGATTTCGACTGGTGATCAACAATGGCAGAGATGGTGGAGAAACCGTTCCACACCTCCATTGCCATATTTTAGGGGGACGTCCCCTGGAATGGCCCCCGGGTTGAAATGACCGTTGCCAACCAAATTACCATCCTCCGTATCCTGATCGTTCCGGTCTTTATCGTGGCCGTGCTCTACTACGTCCATGGGGGAAATGAATGGATGCGGTATGCGGCTCTCGGGTTATTTGGCTTGGCATCTCTGAGTGATGCAATCGATGGATTCATCGCAAGGAAATACAATCAAATCAGCGAACTGGGCACCGTTCTGGATCCCCTCGCCGATAAATTGCTGCTCATCTCCGGGTTTATTGTGCTGAGTCTGGACAACGATCCTTACCTCCCCAGCATTCCCATATGGTTGACGGCCCTTATTTTCAGCCGGGATGTATTGCTGGTATTGGGCTTGATCCTCCTTCATTACACCTTCGGAAAAATTCAGGTCCGACCAAGGCTGATCGGCAAATTGGCAACAGCGCTCCAAATGCTCATCATCCTTCTGGTCTTGGCAAAACTGCCGCCTCACTGGATCATCTATCTTTTCTATGGTGCTGGATTTTGCACCGGTGCATCCGGTGTTCTCTATGTCTGGGATGGCATCCGCCAACTGGGCACCCACCCTTCCAGTTCTCCCATACAAGCCAAAGATAAGGAGACGTCAGAGTAACTGACATTTGGGACAGTAATACGTCCCCCGCTGTGAGATCACCATTCGCAGGATCGGAGACGCGCATTTCGAACAGGGCTGACCTTCGCGATCATAAACATGAAACCGCTCTGTCATGTCTGGGTCGGCCTGACCCGAGCGACCAAAGTAGAAAAAACCATCCCCATGCCCGGAGCCTTCCCAATCGAGTTTGGAGGTGGTCCCGAGTTGTATTGCTTCGGACAAGGTCTTGCGAATAGCCCGGCATAAAGTGGCTAATCCGCGCTTGGGAATGGATTTTACCTGGCGTGAAGGATGCAAACGTGACAAGAACAAGACTTCATTGACATAGATGTTCCCCAAACCCGCCACGCGTTCCTGATGCATCAGCAAATCTTTGATTTTGATCGATCGACCATGGCATATCTGCTGCAGATAGTCTGCGTGAAAGGCATCAGTATCCAATGGTTCCGGTCCCATTCGATCAATAGATGAGGTATCAAAAGTCCAACGACCAAATGAGCGAACATCCACATAACACAGCACTCTATCCTTCCCTTCAAGCGCCACTGCCAAATGCGGAATACCCTGAACAGCGTCAAATCCATGCCTGAAAAACAAACGACCACTCATCCCCAAATGGATGACCAGGGGTTTGAAGGGCGATCCATGGTTCAAATGAATCAATAGGAATTTGCCTCGCCGGTCGATGTGATGAATCGTTTGACCGGTAAGTTGACGTTTGAAAACCCTCGCAGACTCAGGCCGAACGATGCGGGGTTTCTTGATCGAGACGTTTTGAACACAAAACCCCCTGGCCACACTGTCCAGATGTTGACGCAAGGTCTCTACTTCGGGTAATTCAGGCATAGTCGTCAACCATGATAACGCAACGGTTCGGTCATTGGAAATGCATTGGGAAGATGACGCACTTCGCCCACCTGCTCCTCGTCGTCCAACAACACTTCCACGATATCAAACTGAATTTTGCAGCGGGGGAAGTGGAGCTTTTTCAGATAGTCCAAAGCGGTTTTACAAATCTTCTTTCTTTTGTCGGCGTCGACCGCAGCCGCCGGCCGGGACCAGGTCTCGCCGGACCGGGTTTTGACTTCCACAAAAACCATGCAATCCCGATCGCGAAATATCAGATCGATTTCACCGCGTTTGGAGGCAAAATTACGCGCAAGCAATTTGTATCCACGACGGCGTAGAAACCGTTCGGCGGCTTTTTCACCCTGCGATCCTTTTCGCAAATGATCCGGAGTGGTATCAGAACTGAAAAGGCCTTGCAGGCGCTGGATCAATCGTTCCATGGAAACAATGATTGTTGCTGCAAATTGCCAAGGAAACTAAGGCGATGCAAGGCACAGGGACCGAATTCCAGAATGGCGGACCGATGTTGAGGGGTACCATAGCCTTTATGCCTGGCAAAACCGTATGCGGGGAACCGGGCATCCCAATCCATCATCAAGCGATCCCGATGCTCCTTGGCCAGAATGCTCGCAGCGGCAATGGAAAAACTTTTGGCATCGCCTTTCACAATCGGCGTGTGTGGGACCGGCAAACCTTGCACCGCCAATCCGTCCACCAGTACATGATCGGCTTCGAACCCTTTCAAGGCTTCCACCGCCAGGGCCATGGCGCGATGGGTGGCCTTTAAGATGTTGATGGCATCGATTTCCTCAGCCTCAACTTGTGCCAGTCCAAAACGGATTTCAGGATGTTGACGGATCGCATCAAACAACAAGGCTCGTTTCCTTGGGGACAGTTTTTTGGAATCGTTGATGCCACTCAGCGTTTCCGGTAGTTCGGAATCAAACCATGAAGAAGGCAAGGCAACCGCTGCAGCAACCACCGGCCCCGCCAAAGGACCTCTCCCGGCTTCGTCAATTCCTGCCAGAGCCTTTGCCCCTTCGGCATGCAGTTTCTTTTCCCAATAAAACCGGTCGAACGTTTTCTCAGCGGATTTGGTTCCTACGGTCATGGTTGAGCAAGATATTCGATCAAATCCCTCAGTTCACGTTTGGTCAGCATCCCGACCAATCCCTCGGGCATCGGCGAAAGGGTTGATCGGCGGCTGTCGATGTCGGATTTTGAAACGGTATGAACGGCACCATCCGCCGACTGCAATACCAACTGGGATTCGTTTTCAGATTTCAAAACACCGCTGACACTTTCACCATCCTTGAGATCGATCATCACGGAATCGTATCCTTCGGCAATGCGCCGATTCGGATCGACCATGGATTCCAGCAAATGCTCCCGTGACAGTTTTTTGGAGGCATCCTTCAACTTGGGCCCCACATTGCCCCCCCTGCTGCCAACTGCGTGGCAACGCATGCAACCCAACTCCTGCCGCTCTTCAAAAATGGCCTTGCCGAGTCTGGCGTTTCCACCTTGCAAGGTGGTCCTGTAAGAGGCCAACGAATCATCATTGGGCAGATTACTTTCGTATTCTTTGAGTCGGGCGGTCAGAGAATCCTGTCTCGCGGACAGAATCGCTTCCATGACATCAAGACCCAAAGCCTCGGGCAGGGTTCCATCAATCAAACGATCCAACAAGGCACTCAACAAACTGACTGCCTCGGGTGTTTTCAATTTGGCCAACCCTTCGATGGCTGCCTGACGGACCGGAGTGGATGAATGTTCCAGGTCGATTTTCAACAACTGAACCGCTTCTTCAGGTTTTAACAAAGATTGATGACGCACCGCAGCCGCATGAACGGCATCAGACGAGCTGGCCCGCGCAATTTTCAAAGCCTCAGCCAAACGGGGGCTTTCCAGTTTCACCAACGCCTCAACAGCATCCACTTTGACCGGATCAGACACATCCTGCGCGTTCAAGAGATGAATCAGCAAGGTATCTTCACCCTGAATCTGAAGCGCCACCATGGCATCGATGCATGCCTGTTTGACCGAATCAGGTGCTTCCTTGATAAGCTTGCTCAAAGCGAGTCGAAACGGTACGGCTGCCGAACGAGGATCTCTTTCCGACAAAGGACGCCATAGACCGGTGATGAGATCGCGCTTGGGAGGATTGGCCCACTTGGCAAGATGCGATAGAGCGATGGAGCGAAGGGATTCCTTGGCCGCCTGATCCTGCGCCAGTGAAATCAGGTAGGCGGCATTCTCCGTTTGCCCCAAGCGGTATTGTGCATTGATCGCCCGCCGCACGGCGGCGTCCGGCAAATTGGAACGCTGAATCAGTTGAGCCAACTGCTGCTGCGCTCCATCGATCGGCGCATCGTTGATCGCCCGAGCCACCTCTGTCACCACGGCAGTATTGGCATCCTTGAGGAACACGGAAATTTCAGGACGTTCCAGACGCCGCAATGCCAAAACGGCTCCCATGCGCACTGAATCATCGGGATGCCCTGCAGCTTCCACCAAACCGGCAAGATCGTTGATGTAGTATAGAGCCATCACACAGGCATGACGCACATACAGGTCCTGATCTTTATTGTTGGCCAGCACGTTGTAGATCGGTTCACATTGACGCAGGTTGACCAGGGTCTTGGTTTCTTCGCTGTGTTGAACTTCCTGAAATCCTGCTTGAAGCGTTTTCCAAAGCCACTTGATCCCAAAAAACTTTACGCGTGCATTCTCATGATTCATCAAATCGAGGTAATCATTGTAATATCCCACCACTCCACGATCTCCCAGAACTTTGGCCACCTGAGTCACGACCTCCTCATCGGGATCATTCAGCAATTGCACGAGCAACTTGGCGGTATCCCGATCCTTGGAAACCAACTGCCCCAAACCCCATATGGCATGAATCCGCCCCAGCTGGTTTTTTCCTTCGTTCGCCACACGGGTCAACTCGTCCATGGCGCTGACATTGAATGCGCCACTCAGCACTTTGACCACGGAGGAAGCGGGCGGTTCGTAGCGGCGCACCAGTTCAAACTGCGCCTCCTGACGCACCCGCATGTCCTGGTGCGAAAGCAAGGGTCCGAGTTCTTTGATCGACTTTTCCTTAAGCCCGCCACCAAGGAGCGTGTTCACTTCATTGAGAACGGATGCACGGGTTCCTTTTGCCTGCACCCGGAAGATGCGGCCTTTGTCTGTTTTCTCCCAACCCTGGATCCAATCAGCCACATAGACACCCGGTTTGGGACCAAAGGTGATGTCCACCGGAGACAAGCCCCAGAGAAGTTTGCCATCCATGAAATCTCTGGAATTGCTCTCGAGATACTCTTCACCATGGAGTGTCTGGAAACCCGCACCGTCGGGAGCCACGGTGAAATAACGAATCCCACCCGGGAAATCTGACAGGAAGAAATGGTTTCTGAATCGTTCCGGCAGTCCCGTTCCCGGGTAATAAGCAAACCCGGCGGGCCCGTGTCCGACATATGCAATGGGAGGGATCAGATGATTCCCCTCGTTGGTTTCACGGGTTTCCCATAGATGTTCCGATTTCCAGGGCCCCATATTGGGCAACCATTGCCAACCGATCCGCCACCCACTGTCAGCCCCTTCCACCAGGTAAACCAGCCTGGCCTTGTCTCCCCCATCCCCGTTGTTATCGACTGTCCATAAGTTACCATGCGCATCGAAGGCAAGCTCCTGTGGATTACGCAAACCCATGGCAAAGACTTCCAGTTCGGATCCATCGGGTTTACATCGGAAAACGGCTCCGGTATGTGGCACATCAACCAATGTTGTCCCGCCCTTTTCCACATGAGCTCCCCGATCTGCAATGGAAAAGTATAAGCGCCCATCAGGCCCCATGATCAGGCCGTGCATGTCGTGACCTCCAAAAGCAATGTGCACCCCGAATCCGTGATGCAGCTGACTGCGCTGATCTGCGTAACCATCCCGGTTGGTGTCCCGCATCTGCCAGAGATCCGGAATACAGGTAAACCACACCCGGTCACCCCGGGCCAAAACGCCCGCCGCCACTCCGGACACCAACGAATTGAATCCGTCGGCAAATACCTTGGAAGACTCCGCCACCCCATCCCCATCTGTATCCTCCAACAAAACAATGCGCTCGGATTCCACCTCCAGATCTTTCCAGTCGAACACACCGTCCTTGTTTCGATCGATGATGTAAGACTTGGGAATGGACGGATTCCCTGCCGAAAGGTTCTTTTTGAAAAAGTCCGAACGATCCTTCACTGTCTGGAAAGAAAAATCAGCGTCCAACCAATCCGGAAAGCGCCGGATGTCGTAGACCGATGTGCGACGACGATGCGACTCCACCACGTAGCAACGTCCGAATTCATCGAAATCCAGACTGACAGGATTGGCCAGCAAAGGCTCCGAAGCATAAATCTCCAATTCGAACCCTTCCGCCACACTAAGATTGGCGGCAGCTTCGGTGGCTTCCGGACTTGGACCGCTGGCAATCACAGGAGCCGGTAATTCGGTTTGGCCCCATACCGGAAGGAGCATGAGGAATGTTCCCAGGATCAAAAATCGGGATCCCCATCGCGGAATATTGGTAAACATGGATGGCATGAAATCTAAACGTTTCATGACTTCTAACACCCCCTCGATACCATTTCAAGAAAGGGGACCTTTGTATCTGCCAAAAATGCTATCTCACCCCCAGTCTCCACGAATAAGCAAAGGCCAAAGCCGACCATCAAGGCATGGTTGAGGACGGGCGCGCCCCTTTATCTCCAGCAAGCGTCTCCGCCACCTGCTGACCAAACTCGAGCTGGAAGTTCCTTTCACGATTCGCCAGGGCTTCCAGTTTCTCTCTCGAAGGCAAGGGTTCCGTAGCGTTGAGTTCATCCGAAGCAAAGGTTGACTTATACAGGGATTTCATGCGGGCTTTGACATCCTCATCTTCCCAAGCCTCCCTATATCCAGCTGCCCGATACGTTGCGAGGTCATGCATTGGATCTGACTCAATCCCATTAAACAACCCCATCCCGCTCAAGTTCATGATGTCAAAAAGCACCTGTTCACCGAACTCCGCAAGAATGCGTTGGCGAAACGCCTCTTTGACAAGTATGGAATCTTCCGGCGGTTTCCATCCCTCAATGGCTTTTTGGGGATTCAATTCGGTGCCATGTATGGTTCGTGTATATTCATTGGCCAGCTCCTGCATTTCCGTAATACGATCTTCGCCAAAACCATTAACAGTGAGAACGCGCCACGATGTGGGATAGCCGGTGTCTGTGGATAGCTTATACTCGTAATCGGCAAACCGATCACTGCCCAAACTTTGTTTCAATTTTCGTTTCAATTTGGAAACACCATCCATGTATAGCGCCCTTCCTTTTACAGTGAAAAACGCTTACTCACTCACCACTTCGCTCAACCCGGCCATTTCGGCTTCATGACGGGCCAATATCTGGAATTCCTCAGCTGTCGGCTGGAATGGCGCCAAAACCCAAGCCAACTTGACTCCGTCAGAAGAGAGGAAGGAAAACCGGTCAAGCGTGGTTTCCGGATCGTAGAAGTGCTTCTTTTGACTCATATCCGATAAGCTTTTGGCTTTGTCCCCGACAGGAGCAACGTTACGAATCCCCAAACCCACTTCATCATCACTATGTTGCTCAACTGCATTGAACTCCGACATCCCGGAACGCCTCTGGCTTACCTGGAAAATCCAAAAGACAATAGCCAAGAAAAGGCAGCCAATTAATGCCCTTTTATTTTTGTTCATAAGATCCTCCGCCTATCAATGCTTGAATACTTCGACTCTGTCGTAACAATCATATCCCGACCAAAAAAAGGATGTACAAGTATATACCGTATCAGTGCTGTTTGGTCCGGTTAGGTGGACTCTTTGGTGCATGCATGGGTACCCCCGTCATTTGTCGTCATGTGAAAGACAAAATCCCATTTTTGACTTCCCACCTGTGAACCTGAAGCCGTAACAAAGAGTTTTGGGTATTCAGTGAACTTCAGTTTGCATAATGGTGCCAATTCCAATTCGCAGTCTCCTTCGCAAGATGGCACTTCCGCAGAAAAAAATTTATAACCTTCCTGTCGCTTGTAATTCTTTTTTCGCCCATGAACGTCATAATCCCAAGACTCGGACCAGTATGTTCCATCATGCCGTTCTCGAGTTTTCCATACTGATGATTTAATACCGTAGGATTGAACCATGTGGGATGGATAGAAAGTCGTTTTCATTGCTTCGGATTTGCATGAGCCTCCTGGGCCAAACGTCTCATCTGACCTCACATAGTCTGTCCTCCAATCTACAGATCCCCACGGTAAGAACCCTTTACTCCCAATCAGTAAAGTTTCTTTGTAAGAACCAATCCACTCATAGGATGGTTTCGAGTTTTGTGCGTATCCAACATAGCCAAAAGATATTAGCAAGATGCATAGCAAATTCGTAACTGAATTCTTTGTTTTCATCATGTTTCTCTCAATTGATTCCAATTCTCTCACAATACGCCGCACGCAATGCTTATACCATTCTTTTGCAATTCAATGCAATTTCTTTCAGCATTGCAAACACTTTCTCCAAAACTCCTCATTCGCTTCCAAGTTGCCCCCAATCCGGCAACAAGCCCCGTAATACCTATTGCATTTCATGATAACGACACGAGATTGATTCCTTGCTTCCATGTGGGGCGTTTTTTATTGTCATGGCGTTATGCAATCCATTCAGCTACTCCAGAGAGGAGTCTTGGCAGGATGCCTACTGTTTTCCACAGTGGCGGTTTTGAAGGCACAGCCTTTGGTAATCAACTACGATGAGGCCAAAGTGCCCCGCTTCACTTTACCAGATCCTTTGACCACACAGAACGGCACCCAGGTCACCACCCCATCCGCGTGGAAAGGCATCCGACGTCCGGAAATCCTGTCTTTACTGACAAAAGAAATGTTTGGAGAGGCGCCTGGTCGCCCGGAAAACATCCGGTTCACGGTGGAATCCGATTCGGTCGACGCATTGGACGGATTGGCCCGTCGCAAGGAGGTCACGGTCCATCTGAAAGGAACAGCGGATACCGAAGGAGTGGACATAAGTGTCCTGATCTATCTCCCACTGAAAGCGGCAAAACCTTCGCCAGTGTTTCTGGGACTCAACTTTGCCGGTAATCATTCCATTCAGAATGATCCGGACATCACCCTTTCCACAGCATGGATGCGCAGCAATCCACAAAAAGGTATCGTGGACCACCAGGCTACCGAAGCCTCCAGAGGCTCCGGCTCCAGTCGCTGGCCGGTTGATAAAATACTCAAGCGTGGCTACGGAGTGGTCACCGCCTATTACGGAGACATTGACCCGGACTTTGATGATGGCTGGCAAAATGGGGTTCACCCCCTGTTTTACCGGGAATCCCAAAAGTCGCCTGAATCCCACCAATGGGGTTCCATCGCCGCATGGGCATGGGGGTTGAGCCGCATCATGGACTACCTCGAAACCGATCCGGGTGTCGCCGCCAACAAGGTATCCGTTTTGGGGCATTCCCGACTGGGTAAGACTTCCCTATGGGCAGGCGCCAACGATGAACGCTTTGCGCTGGTCATATCCAACAACTCGGGCTGCGGAGGCGCCGCACTCAGCAAACGCGCTGTCGGAGAGACGGTTCGACGCATCAACTCTTCCTTCCCGCACTGGTTTTGCGACAATTTCACCTACTATAATGACCGGGAACAGCTTTTGCCATTTGACCAGCACTTTTTGATCGCCCTGATGGCTCCCCGACCGGTGTATATAGCCAGCGCAGAGGAAGACCGTTGGGCGGATCCCAAGGGAGAGTTCCTGTCCGGCTTACATGCCGATTCGGTTTATCGCTTGTTGGGAAAAAAAGGTATCTCAGCTCAGGAAATGCCGGAAACCAATCAACCTGCAGGGGATACAATCCGATATCATATACGCACAGGCAAGCATGATGTGACCGACTTTGATTGGGAACAATATATGAATTTCGCCGACAAACACCTGAAGTGAGGCGAAGAAGCCCAAGTTCACTCATCCCATCAACTCAACTTAAATTGTAATCTAAGCTTGAACCAGCTCCATGGATGCACTACTGTCTGAGGCGCAGTAAAAAACTCCACTTTTAGAACCTCGAGGAAAATCGCAGGGGGAAGTGGATTGTGATTGACATTAACCAAAAGATTTGCAAGCTGGTGTGAAATCGATAAGTTTGAATTCACATCGATATTTAGGAGCATTTATGATGAACAAGACTGGTATCCAATCGAAACTCCTTCTGACAGCGGTCGCGCTGCTCACACTGGGTTTTTACACGTCCGCCTACGGGGAAACAGGTAACGCCACCGTCACCGGTGTCAAAGGTGGGGGATCGTTTGATAACGGTAATGGCGCTCAAGCCCTTGAAGAAGGTGCTGAAATTGCACCCGGCGCAACCATTACCACAACCCCGGATTCAGCCATTACCCTGAGCCTCGGCGCTGCAGGTTCCATCGAAGTGCAAGGTGGTTCTTCTTTGGTGCTCGAACGCTTGAATTTTGAGCGCAGCGGCGGTGGAACCATCATTGATGTTCAACTCGATTTGAGAGACGGTTCTTTGACCGGTGCAGTGAACAAATTCTCCTCGCCTCTCTCCAAATACGAGATCAAAGTTCCATCCGGTGTCGTAGGCATCGATGCAACTGAAGGCCCAGCTAGCTTCTTCATCAGCGCTCCGGAAGACATCAACATCATCTCCGGTTCCAGTGTATTCGTTTACACCCGCGATGGAGTCGTCCGCAGTGTCCGCGTCGGAGGCAATCAAATGTTCAATAGCAACACAGGCACAGCAGTGGTGATCCCCCCAACTAAAAAGGATACCATCCCAACGCCACCGGCGACACCAACTCCGGAGGTAAATGTTGTGCAATCAACACCAGCACCATTCAATTTCTTCATCTCACCAGCAAAAGGCGAAGAGTAAGATTGATTGAAAACAAATTTCACAAGCCCTTTGGGTCAAACCAAAGGGCTTTTTTGTGCCCTGAATTCAGCTACCTTGACACGATAAAACCAAAGCAATGATCATTGATTTCGCCAAATTAAGTTCCAGTGAGATTTACCACACCATGACTCAAACGGTCATCCCCCGCCCCATCGCATGGGTTATCAGCGATCATGGTAACGGTAAACTAAACCTGGCGCCGTTCTCATACTTCAGCGCCGTCTCCAGCAATCCGCCCATACTGTCCCTGTCGGTTGGATTAAAGCGGGATGGATCCAAGAAAGACACCTGGCGAAATATCGAGGAAAGATCACATTTCGTCGTTCAGATTCCCATGGTAGAGGATGTGGACACCGTCTTGAAATCCGCAGAACCCCTTGACCATGGAGAATCCGAGATCGAACATTGCCATCTGGAACTGGCTGATTTTGAAGGCTCCCCCCTACCGCGACTCAAAAGAGCGCCCATTGCCTTTTATTGTGAAAAACATGAGATTATCCCGGTGGGCAACGGACCTCAGGGATTGGTCCTGGGTGAAATACACAGCATCTATCTGGACGATCAAGTCGCCAAACTAAGCCCGGATTCCCCCATCCCCCAAGTTTCAGCCGAAGCCGTCAACCCCCTGGCCCGACTCGGCAGCACAGGAGGCTTCGCCAAAATCAATACCATCTAAAAAGGTAGAGCGTGGCGTCTCGGCGCGCACCCCTTGAGGTATCCCCAACCATCCATTAAAGCCCATTTGGGGAAGCCTGGAATATCCGATCACCCCAACTCCGCATCGCTGCCGCTCGCAGGCGGCCGGTCCGATCTACTTTGCAGTCTACCTTGGGTAGAATCCCGCGACTGCGTGGATCCCCGACGCGTCACCTCGCGGCATCCATCAACTCAGTTGCCGCCCGCTTGGGAAAGCCCTCAGTATCCGGTCACCTCACATCCGAATCGCTTACACTCCCAGACGGACTTGGATCCCAACATCATCGGGAATCTACCAGATCATTCAACCCCGCCGCTTTTGGACCGCTTTCGCCAAGGTCTCCAAGACGGGTTCCGTCTGTTCCCAGGACATACAGGCGTCGGTGATGCTCTTTCCATAGACAGCTGAACCATCCGGTTTATAAGACTGATTCCCTTCCACAAGATGGCTTTCCAGCATCACACCGGACACTGCCTCGGATCCACTGGCGATTTGATCCGCCACGCTTTGCGCAGCGATGGGCTGCTTCTTGTGGTCCTTGGAAGAGTTGCCATGACTGCAATCCACCATCACACTGGGGTGCAAGTGACTCTTTTTGAGGGCTTCACAAACAGTTCCCACACTGTCGGCATCAAAATTAGGTCCCACCTTGGATCCACGCAGGATTAAGTGACATGAATCATTGCCTTTGGTTTGCACAATGGCTGCAATCCCCTGTTTGGTCACCGAAAGAAAATGATGTGGTTGACGCGAAGCGCTCACTGCATCGATGGCGATCTGAACATTGCCGTCGGTGCCATTTTTAAAGCCAACCGGCATGGACAAGCCCGAAGCCAACTCACGATGCACCTGACTTTCCGTAGTGCGAGCCCCAATGGCGCCCCAGGCGATCAGATCCGCAATAAATTGCGGAACAATGGTATCGAGAAATTCAGTTGCGGAGGGAAGCCCCATATCCGCCAATTCCTGAAGCAGTTTCCTGGCCTGGCGCAGTCCTTTGTTGATACGAAAACTATTGTCAATGTCCGGGTCATTGACCAATCCCTTCCAGCCTACCGTGGTGCGGGGTTTTTCAAAATACACACGCATGAAGATACTCAAATCCTCCTTGTAACGCTCTCTGACTTCAGCCAGTTTTTGAGCATATTCCAGAGCAGCGCCTGTATCGTGGATGGAACAGGGTCCGGCAATCACCAGCAACCGATCGCTTTGGCCGCGAATAATCTGCTCGGCCTCCCATCGTGCTTCGGAAACGGTCGTGGCGGCCTTTTCCGTCATAGGGATTTCTTCCAGCAAAATCGCAGGCGACAAAAGCGGGTGCAGCGATTGAATCCTTAAATCATCAGTATCCTTCATCATACGTCCTCAGAGGGACGCATTATACGGCTCAGATCACTTGTGCAAAGTCTGACTTGGAAAAATTTACATTTTGTTTCTTCAGGAAGAGTGAAACCTTTTCAATGGAGCGAAAAGATTAGTGGACTTTTCACTCGTCAAAGTTGTTTCACATCGGCTAGGTTCGTTCAACGATTGGCGAGGGAGTCGTCGTATTTTCTTCCTGCCTTGTGAAGGCATGCATTTGGATCAAGACATCATCGATATTCTCAAGATCAAGGCTTCCTCCAAAAAAGGGGGTTCACCTAAGGATCAACCACCTCCCTCACTTCCAGACCAACTGCCTATTCTTGGCTTATCCGACATCGTCATTTTCCCCGGCATGGTCGCGCCATTGCTGATCGAATCGACTGCGAGTTCGGAATTGATTGACGCGGCGGTATCCGGATCTGGAGATCGCCTGATAGGGCTCGTGCTGCAAACATCACCTGTGGACGACCCGGAACCAAAGGATTTATACGGGTTCGGCTGTCTGGCGCGCATCCAAAAGATGGTCAAACAGCCCAACCAACATATCAGGATCCTGATCGAAGGTCTCAAACGCATCCGGATATTGGGCTATGAAAAAACCAGCCCTTACTTGCAGGCCCGGGTGGAACACCTCCACGAACCCAAGGTGATTACGGAAGAGGCGAAATCCCTGGCCCGAACCGCCAAAAAGCTGTTTCAGGAAGTTCTCAAGCATTCCCCGACCATGGGGGATCAGATCAAATCCAGCATCCTGAACACGGAAGATCCCGAAAAGCTTTCGGACCTGATCGGAGCCAATCTCAATCTGGAACTCGTGGAACACCAGCAACTGCTGGAAACACACATTGTCGCGGAGCGGTTGAAAACCCTCCTTCCCCTGCTCCAGCGCGAACTCGAACTCCAATCCATCGGTGCGCGCATCCAGAAAGAAACAAATTCCTCCATTTCGAAGAGTCAGCGTACTTTTTACCTGAAAGAACAGCTCAGAGTCATTCAACGCGAGCTGGGCGAAGAGGATCCTGCGTCCAAGGAAATCAGTACATTGCGGGAAGAGATTGATTCCAGTGGCATGCCCCCTGAAACGAGGCAGATCGCTCTGAAGGAACTTGAACGACTCAAATCCATCCCAGCCTCACTCCCGGAATACACCGTTTCCAGGCACTATGTGGAGTGGCTGGCCTCTCTTCCCTGGAACAGATCCGTCGAACATCATTTGGATTTGGCGGAGGCTTCCCGGATTCTGGACAAGGAACATTTCGGCCTTGCACAAGTCAAAGACAGGTTGCTCGAGCACCTGGCCGTCATGAAGCTACAAAGGGATATCCGGGGACCGATCCTTTGCCTCGTAGGGCCACCGGGTGTAGGTAAGACATCCCTGGGCCGCAGCATGGCTGAATCACTGGGCCGTCCTTTTGCGCGCATCGCGCTGGGTGGCGTTCGGGATGAAGCAGAGATCCGGGGACACCGCCGAACCTACGTTGGCTCCATGCCGGGTAGAATACTGCAGACCTTGAAACGGCTGAATGCAAGGAATCCGGTGATTCTCCTGGACGAAATCGACAAGCTTGGTTCGGATTTCCGCGGTGATCCTGCTTCTGCCCTGCTGGAAGTCCTGGATCCGCAACAGAACAAGCATTTCAGCGATCACTACCTCGAAGTTCCCTTTGACCTGAGCGAAATCCTTTTCATCACCACCGCCAACTGGCTGGATCCCGTGCATCCTGCGCTGCGGGATCGCCTGGAAGTCATTGAATTGCCCAGCTACACAACCGCGGAAAAAATCCAAATCACCCGCCGCCACCTGTTGCCAAGACAACTGGAAGATCACGGGATGAAGCCCGGCCAATTCAAGCTCCCAACCAAGAGCATCCGGCATCTCATCGAACTCTACACGAGAGAAGCCGGAGTAAGGCAGCTGGAGCGAACCGTCGCATCGGTCCTGCGCAAAGCAGCCCGGGAACAATTGGAATCCAAGGAAACCAAAAAGCACACGACAGTTGACGAAGCCTGGATTGAAAAACAACTCGGGCTGCCCAAACATCCTGCGCCCGATCACGAAACCATTGACGATTGCGGGATTTCAGTCGGTTTGGCCTGGACACCGAGTGGTGGAGAGATTTTGTTTCTGGAAGCCACCTCATTGCCCGGAAAAGGTAAACTGATTCTTACCGGTTCATTGGGTGATGTGATGAAGGAAAGCGCCCAGGCTGCCCTGACGCACCTAAGGTCGCAGGCGGATCAGATGAAACTGAAGTTGCCACCCATGGATGGCTTGGATATCCATATCCACGTTCCGGCGGGAGCCACACCTAAAGATGGCCCAAGTGCGGGTATCGCCATTTTTGCGGCGCTCGCATCATTGTTTTTCGGCAAACCACTTTCATCCCGACTCGCCATGACCGGAGAAATCAGTCTCAGAGGTCGGGTCCTGCCGGTGGGTGGCATCAAAGAAAAACTTCTGGCAGCAGCGCGCAGCGGCATGCGAGACATTATTCTTCCTGAAGCGAATAAAAAGGATTGGGTGGAAGCTCCGCCCGAGATTCGAAAGAAATTGAACATCCACTGGGTACGCCACGTCGAAGAAATGTTGCCGGTGCTGTTCAAGGCAAAACCGGTTCGGAAGAAATAATTTAACCTGCTGCTGTATCATGAAAGCAATAATGCCGAGTCTCGCGCTGGTGTGTGCCGCCCTCTTACTCCTGCCTGAAAAGGGTGTACATGCCGACCCTATTCAAGAAGGACAATCCCTTGCCGCTGAATTGCGCGGACTTCAGATAGGCATTCCCGGAGATATCACGGCCACGCTTAAAATCAGAAAGCGCGGGGGAGAACGTGTCGAACGACAAGTCCAGAAACAATCCATCCAAACGGAAAAAGGTTGGAATGATCTGTTCTCGGTAGGATCCGATGATCAAAGTGATAGCGAATGGCTCATGATCCGACATCGCAACGGGGAATCCCCAAGTTATCAACTGGCAAATTCCAAATCGCTCCCAATCAGCAACGAAGACTATCAACCTTTGGTGAAGGATCAGGTGATGCGACCCGTTGGCGGCAGTGACTTCTGGGCGGCGGACCTGGGCCTGGATTTTCTGCACTGGCCCGACCAACGCATCGTGCCTTCCCGAATCACCATGCGAAAAGGCGTCGCCTGCAAGGTGCTTGAAAGCGCCCGCCCCACTCAATCTGAAAAGGGGTACTACAAGGTTCGTTCATGGATTTCCTCCGAATATGGCGGTGTCGTCTATGCGGAAGCATTCGATATTTCCAATGACAAAATCAAAATATTCGAAGTGAACGACGTGGAAAAGATCGACGGACAATGGTATCTGAAAGAACTAAGAATCCGAAACCTCCGTGACCGATCCACTTCCACCCTGGAATTCAACAATTCCGGGCAGCCCCTCGAAAATCCCTAAGCCGTGTCTATGCAGTTTATCCGTACCACCGCAGACGCGGGATCTACGAGATGTCGCGTCTGCGGTGGTGCGGATTCCTAATTGAGTGATTACGGCTAAGAAACCTTTTCCAAAGGATCGGACATCCAGGCTGTTCCATACCCATGTCCGAATTGTAATTGAAGACTGTCTACATTGGTTCAAATTACTGTGGAACCTTTAACAAGAAACCACAGCTATGATATTACCATTCTTTACAGTCAAACAACAGACGGCGGCCATTGTCACACGTTTTGGAAAATACACCCGCTTTGCGAAACCCGGTTTGAACCTCCTGATACCGTTCCTCGAACGGGTGGCCGGGCATGTCAACCTGCGCGTCCGACAATTGGACGTGGAGGTAGAAACCAAAACCGAGGACAATGTATTCGTCAAAGTGCTTGTATCGGTCCAATACTTCGTCCTGCCCGAGAAGATATACGAAGCGTTTTACCGACTCGAAAACCCGGAAAAACAGATCAAATCATTTGTGTTCGATGTCGTGCGTGCCCGCGTACCCCGCATTCGGCTGGACGATGTTTTTGAGAAGAAAGATGAAATCGCGGACGTTGTCAAAAATGAACTTCAACAGGTCATGGACGACTTCGGTTACGGGATCCTGAAAGCTTTGGTCACCGACATCGATCCCGACCCGAAAGTAAAAGCGGCCATGAACGAAATCAACGCCGCCACGCGCTTGAGGGTAGCCGCCACCGAAAAAGGGGAAGCTGAAAAAATCCTGATGGTCAAAGCCGCCGAGGCGGAAGCCGAAAGCAAAGCTTTGTCCGGAAAAGGAATCGCCGATCAACGCAGGGCCATCGTGGAAGGCCTGCGCGAATCGGTGGATGAATTTCAAAAGACCATTCGATCCGCTTCCGCCACGGATGTCATGAATCTGGTCCTGATGACACAATACTTCGACACATTGAAAGACCTGGGACATCAGTCCCGCACCAACACCATCATGATTCCGCATTCTCCCGGACACATGAACGACCTGGCCAGCCAGATTCGGGATGCCATGATTGCAGGGGATCAAGTCGGGGCACACTTGAAGGAACCAAGCCCTGAAAGTCCTCAGGATATTTCTTAAATTCTCATCGACTCTTCATTGTAACCCCGGTTCCAAAGGGCTAT
This sequence comes from uncultured Verrucomicrobiota bacterium, assembly GCA_964415055.1. Taxonomy (GTDB): domain Bacteria; phylum Verrucomicrobiota; class Verrucomicrobiia; order Limisphaerales; family AAA164-E04; genus AAA164-E04. Next base: position 77,541 of record CAYPZD010000005.1, read on the forward strand.
CATGTCAACGGCCCTTGGAACCAGGGGATGGTTTCGCTGTGGCGGTGCATTTGTATCACTCAGATGGGCGGAAGGGTAAATACAACAAACCATCAAGGTTACCATGAGAAAACTTTATTACGTCACTCCCTCCATGTGCGGTGGAGACCTACCACAGGATTTTGATTTGGACGATTTTTGTGAGGTACTGCAGGGCAAACTGGACGAGGATGTGGAAGTGGTTGCCATCAACGAAGAAGAACTTCCATCAGACAATCTGGATCCGGACTTGGTTTCGGACGCCATTTTCACCGAAGCTTTAGGCGAGTACTATCATCGCTAGCCGACAGCAAACAACGTATCGCCATGAATCGGCCAACGGATCTTTGGGAATCCTGAGGCAGATGGCGATATGACCCATGGATCAAGGGATTGCGCGTTTCCACGGAATCTCTTCGAAAGAATGGACGCCAATGATCTCCTTGGCGAATTGAGTGGCTTTCAGTTCCGCGGATGTCTCCAGCTTTTGGAACGTTTCCCAAGCTTTCTTTCGGACGCCATAGGGATGTTCTTTCGATGGCAGTGACCTTAGCCCAAGCAACAGACCACCCTCATGAGGATGATCCACCCAACGATGATTATGAAAAGCCTCGATGCACTGAAGCGGCCGGATTTTGTGCCATGTATAAACAAAAGCGGCGGCCTGAATGGATTGTGCCATGTCTGATTCGATGGGTGTGTGAAACCCCTGTTCGGACAAGATGACTCCACGCACCTTTTCACCTCCATACAACATGTGAGGTTGGCGCATGTAGGCATCCAACACCTCCAGGTTTTTGGGTGTAATCAATGGGGTTTCGAAATCGAAGGTTGGCAGCGTATCGTTCCACGCTTGCGGTTGCCACAAACTTTGCGGGTAAGGGTGATAAGCCAGCCCCCACTCGAAATCTCCTTCGAGCCTGGATGTTTGGGCAAGCCAATCCAGCATGCGTCGTGGGGCATATGTTTTCCACGAAGGATCGGGCTCAGCATTCCAGTGATGCGTCAATGAAATGAAAACGCGCGCATGCGGGTTGTAACGCCGCGCCAACAGGTGGGTCAAACGCATGGATCGCACATAAACATCCATGTAAACCTCCAGCGGCTGCTTGCCCATATTTGTCCATACCCAGCCGTAATCGATTTCATTATGCATGATCCAGTTCGACACCCTGCCATACGGATCACCGGGTTGGGCATAACGACGCGTCAAAAAATCCATCGCGGCGCCATATGCAAGAACGCCTTCACGACTGCTGAAATTAGGCATGGCGTAGTGTCCTGCCCTTTCGGCCTCAGGGTGCATGATTTGCCCGGCAAATCCGGAATCCCCAAAACCTACCAGAATAATGGCCGACACGACCATGTCGTGTTCGGTGGCGAATCGAATTAAACGATCATGTTGGGAAATGAACCCGGGATTCACCCACCAAGTCGTCCCTTGATAGTGCGTTTCCTCCCACCCTGCCCGTTTGGTGGGACTCAGCATCTGCGAGATCATCATGTTGTCCGTGATATGCCGAACGCCAAGGTCCACCAGTTCATCCAGAATCTCATTGGCCCAGACCCCTCCCATGCCTTTGAGGGATCGAGCCGTTTTTTGATCGAGCGCATGTTCGGACGCTTCATCGAGTTGGGTGATGTATTGCGGTAATGATTGCAAACGCCAGCCGGAAGGATCATCCGGCAAAGCAACGGCCCAGCGTGAGGTAATTCGATCCCGATCATTCTTCCATCTTGGCAGTGTCTGAACAATGGCTCCCGACGAAACGGTTTTCTTGAACGCAATCACCGACAGCGGATCAACCGGCTCGCCAGGCTGCCATTCGAGGGGTATCTCAATCAACCTCGCACCGGAAGACAACATGGGATGTTGCGGAATGTGTAATGTGATTGTCTGATGATCCGTTGAAATGGATTCAATGGATGTGGGATAAGCCTGTCGATAATACGTCTTGATTGATTTAGCTTTGCCGACCTTAACGGCCCTTTCCAATGCAGCCGCCTCTACCGCCTGCGCTTCGTCCGCATTCGGCGGACGCAATTTCACGTGACGGATCCCCATTCGCACACCCGGTTTGCGTCCGAAGTCCAGACGCAGCTGATTCTTGGCCGAGCTCCATCGTCGTCCTGACTGTTCGCTGAGATGCACCGAAAACGGAATCCAGGACTCCGACTTCATCATGCTACCTGCCGTCAATGAGTCACCCGCTCGTATCGGGGGTCCGAAAAAGATTTCCAATTCGGAAATGCCATCGGGACAAAAGTAATCAAATGAGAGCACCACATTTTTAGGATCATTTGCAGCACGGGGAAAGGGCTTAAGAAAAAGGTAAGGATCCTCTCCGGTCGTCTCAAAGGTCCAGGCGTCCCCGGCAGTTTCTATCATCCGGATTTGATTCAACCTGGCATCATCCACCTGCAAAGACAGATGATCGGCATGGGAAACAATCAAAAACGACTTGGATAGAAAACACCCTATCCAAAAAAATGAAACCTGGGGAAATAGCCATTTCATGGCCTCAGAATAAGAGACCCGGCTTGTACTGTCGATGACGTCCCCTTAGAACTCGGAAAAAATCCGATTGGCTTCCTCGAGGGTTTCCTTGGAACCAATGTCATACCACAATCCAGGCAAGGTCCAGGTGTACACTGGCATTCTTGGATAGAGCCACTGGATCATACGACCGGGTTGATCCGCGTTGTGACCATCTTCAACATATTGCCGTATGACAGGAAGAACCGCTTTTGGATAGTAATAAAGCGCTATACCGATCAAGGTGGAATGCGGTTCTTCAGGTTTCTCTTCGAAGGAAGAAATTTGCCCTCCGGCATTCATATGTACTTCGCTGTATTTCTTGGTATCCTCCAGGCGCCCGACATCATACACCCCCAACACTGGCGCTTGTTTTTCCAAGCAAAATTCCCCAAAGGATTTGACGCTTTGACTGAACAGGTTGTCGCCCGCGACCACAATGATATCTTCATCAATCTCGGCGGATTTCAGGGTGTAAACCAAATCTCCGATTGCTCCCAGACGATTGTTTTCGTCTGTCGAACCATCGTTAATGACCGTAACCGGAATGGATGGATGGGTCGTTTGGTAGGATTTGGCCCAGGTTTCGAAATGACCGTGAAACTTTTCGTTCGAGACAACAATGATTTCACTTAATTCGGGCACATCCCTCAAATGCCCCAGCACATGTTCCACCATGGGACGCCCAGCCACTTCCAGAAGCGGTTTGGGACGGGTTAGTGTCAGGGGATAAAGTCGGGTGGCGTATCCGGCTGCTAATACAATCAATTTCATGAAACAATGTTCTACCTTAGGACTGATCAGGTGTCATCTCAGGTGCCACACGCTGCACCAAACTCTTGGATGCTTCAAGGATTTCATGGCTATAACGCATGGAGATCACTTGATCCGCCAGGGTTTTGGCTTCGCTTTTTTTCATCCGGCGGATCAGATACTTGACGGATGGCACCAGGGGAGCAGAAGCGCTCAGTTCATCCACACCCAAGCCCAGCAACAATGGAACCAAGTCCGGTTCCCCAGCCATCTCACCGCACACACCAACCCGGATCCCGGCCGCATGAGCCGCATCGGCTGTGTGTTTGATCGAGCGCATGATACTGGGATGAGTCGGTTCGTAAAGGTGGGCAATGCGGTCATTGGTCCGATCAACCGCCAGGCCGTATTGAATGAGGTCATTCGTCCCAATGCTGAAAAACTGTACCTTCGAAGCCAAGGCATCGGCCACCATCACGGCGGAAGGGGTTTCGATCATGATGCCTGTTTCGATCCCGGCATCGAACGCCACTCCTTCACCGTTCAATTCTTCTTTACAGATGTCCAGAAGTTCGAGTGAGCGATCCAATTCACTCATGCTGGTGATCATGGGAAACATCACACGGACATTGCCCTTGGCACTGGCACGCAATATGGCGCGAAGCTGTGTTTTGAAAATCTCCTCGTTATCCAGACAATACCGAATGGCCCGCCAGCCAAGAGCCGGGTTCGATTCCACACCGGATTGGGTTAATCCGGAAAGTTTGTCCGCTCCCAGGTCCAACGTACGGATCACGACCGGTTTCGGTGAAACTTTTTCTGCAACCTCAGAATAAATACCCGTCTGCAATGGTTCATCAGGCCAAGTGGATCGGTTCAAAAAAACATATTCGGACCGAAACAAACCAACACCATCCGCTCCAAACCTGGCGACATCTCCCGCTTCTGAAGGTTGGTCCAGGTTGGCTTCCAGTGCGATCTGAAATCCGTCAAGCGTCACGGCAGGCAACTCGCTGAGTTTTGAAAGACGAGCCTCATTGTCTTCGTGTCGCCGAATGACATGGCCATACTCGAATAAGGTTTGATCGCTTGGATTCAGGATCACCTGACCGCTATGGCCATCGAGCAGCACGGTCTGGTCGTTCTCCAAACGCTTGCTGATGTCATGGAGCCCGACCACGGCCGGAATGTTCAAGGCCCGTGCGAGGATCGCCGTGTGAGACGTTTTGCTTCCCACATCCGTGGCAAAGCCCAGCACCATGTTTCGATCCAGCATGGCGGTGGTGCTCGGGGTCAGGTCATGCCCAACGACAATGCTGGGTTCGCTCAAGGCATAGAGGTGATCAGGGTCATCGTGCCCCATCAGATTGTTGAGAAGCCGGTGCGAGACATCGCGCAGATCCACAGCACGCTCCCGCAGATATTCATCCTCCATGCTTTCGAAAGCCTGGGCGTATTTTTCAGAAACCTGATGGTAGGCGTGCTCGACGTTGACCAGATCATTCTGGACGGATTTCGTCGCTTCACCAATGAGTGCAGGATCATCCAGCACGAGCAAATGAGCTTCGAAAATATCGGCATCGTGTGATCCCACCCTTTCCCGCAAGCTTTGATGCATATCCTTGAGTTGCTTGCGGGTCGTGACGAGAGCCTGCTCCAGGCGCTTCAATTCATGCGCCACATCTGATTCGGACAGGGTTCGATGCGGGATATGAAGCTGCCGCGTACCGAAGACAAAAACTCGTCCCCGGCAGACTCCTCCGGACGCAGCTATGCCCCGGAAAGTTATTTCGCCTTTTTCGCTCATATCCAACCGCCGTCTCAGGATACCGGCATTTGAAGAACTTGGAAATCAAATTGTCACCATTTGCCAATTGATCAGAATCGCTCCCGAAACCGGTTAATCCATGCCCATAGACACTCAAAAATCAAAAAAGTTTCGTAAAATTACCATATTCCCGGGAAAAGCATGATCCAAAACAAAACGTCATGAGAATCCTCCAAGCCCCATTGACCCATCCAGCAACCTTTGTCCATAATGAGCCCAATGAGCAATCAATGCGCAATCATCACTGGAGCATCTCGAGGTATCGGCCGTGGAATCAGTCTGGAATTGGCCCGAATCGGATATGATCTGGTCATCAATTATGCGGGCAATCAAGAAGCCGCGCTCGCCACCGCGAAGGACTGTGAATCCGTAGCGAGTGAGGCTGGGCATTCGATTCGAGCCATCGCCGTCAAAGCCAATGTGGGGAATCCGGACGACCGAAATCACCTCATGAACGAATGTCGACAAACCTTTGGTCGATTGGACTTAATGGTCAACAATGCGGGCATCACTTCCATTGGCAGAGCTGATATATTGGAGGCGAAGGAAGAGAACTTCGACCAACTGATGGCGGTCAATTTGAAGGGTCCCTTCTTTCTGAGCCAACAAGCGGCAAACTGGATGATTGAACTCTGCGAAGCCGGCGCCATTGAATCTCCCAAAATTGTGAGCATCTCATCCATCAGCGCCTACACCGTATCGGTCAACCGGGCAGATTACTGCATGGCCAAAGCCGCACTCGGCATGATGACCAAACTATTTGCCGTACGACTCGCCGAACATGGTATACGGGTCTATGAATTATGCCCCGGCATCATCGCCTCCGACATGACCGCACCCGTACAGGCGAAATACGACAAACTCATCGCCGAAGGCCTGACGCCCATGCCGCGCTGGGGACAACCCTCGGACATCGGAAAAACCATCACCGCCATTGCCCAGGACTACCTTCCATTCAGCACCGGAGAAGTCATCAATGTCGACGGCGGTTTCCACCTCCGCAAACTCTAACAACCCTGAACCCGGCACCTATCACCACCAAGCAACCGCCTTCGTCCTAAAGTAGCCGCCTTCGCCAGAAGGTGGCAACCGCGTCCAACCCCGCAAACAATCATC